>NZ_JAAUWV010000048.1 GCF_014694405.1 Pseudoalteromonas sp. S16_S37 | reverse complement strand
AGGGCTAAACGAACTAACACCTGATGAAGTTTACTTCGGTAAGCAAAGATACGCGGCATGACTGGATCAACCACTTAAAAAGTTAGCTTATGTGTCCAACCAATGGGGTCCAGCTCTCTACTCAACTTTGAATCACTTTCATAAAGATTATTTGCAATCGCGCTTGCACTACTTAGCGTAACAGTAACGAGAAAAAAGATACCCAACTTACTCAAGTTAAATTTCATGATTAATTCCTTTTTTGAATGTACGTTAAACATCACCTATTTTCTTGTTTCATCCTCACCATAAGCACGTTCAATAGATTATCTATCAAAAATGGCCCCTTCACTGATACAAACAAAAATCACATATGATTTACACGCCTTACAATGGCAACACACCAAACAAACCATAAATTAACTTTAAATTTAAAAAAGCTGTAGCACATTTTTTTATTTGCAAATTAAGGTAAGCTATAAGATAGAAGCTCCACAATACGTCAAAGTGAGCGTCGCTCATGCGATAAAAGTCAAAATTAAATACATTCCATAACGGTAAACATCACTATAAACAAAAAGTAGATCGTGATAATTGCCGAAAAATCCACTCATTCAGCAATGACTATATTGTTTAGCAGCGTAATGCGGTGTCAAATGGGGAGTGCGCAGGTGATCTATCTTCACCTGCATTTCAAGAGATAACTCAATGGTCGCCGTTGGCGGCTACTTTATAAGCAACAAATGCAATGATACCGGTGATAAACGGAACAGGGGCTGCAATATAGCCAAATGCATCTGAATTGGCGAAACTGGCACCGGCTAAATGCCCAACTAATCCCACCACAAATGCAAGCAATGCAATACAAACAACGATGATCTCTGATTTATGTTGTGACGCAGTTTTACCTTGCATAATCCTTCTCCTTAAATGACTTTAATTGATTACAAGTTCATTATGCGCCTTCACATGGGTTGTTTTTTGACCTAAATCAAAGGCCAATTTTGCTATGAGTGCCTTGTCGAACTTCGCTTGTTTTAGATCAATTTTCACGCAATTCATCAAAAGTGCGATTAATTTTGGCAAGCTTTATTCCTAGATAAATATTTCTAATTAGTACGAAATTATGAGTTTTACATTCAGGGGTAGAAATTTCATGATTCGCCCATAGGTCAATTGTAGAAAAGGTGGATAAAAATCTATTATTGATTCATTTTTTCGATTGGATGCATAGATTTTACTCGATAGTCATGAATGACGCTTTCGCCCATACTGGGCACATCACAACAAGGAGCATATTATGAACACGACAAACTCAATTGGTTTAGACAATCAAAAAAGCCAAGCTTTGGTTAGCGCATTGAACACACTATTAAGCAGCTACCAAATTCAATATATGAATGCGCGTGGTTTTCACTGGAATATCAAAGGTCGTAACTTTTTTGAATTGCACCTTAAATTTGAAGAAATTTACAACCTACTGTTAGAAAAAGTAGATGAAATTGCCGAGCGTATTTTAACCATCGAAGGTAAGCCACTACATGCGTTTTCTGACTATCTTGAAAACAGTAAAATTGCAGAGGCAAAAAATATCAGTGACGGCTCAGAAGCCTTAAATAACCTGTTAAGTGGCTACAAAACCTTAATTTCAATGCAGCGTGAGATCTTAGAACAAGCGGGCGATGCACAAGATGAAGGCACCGCCTCGCTGATGAGTGACTATATCAAAGAGCAAGAAAAGTTAGTGTGGATGCTTAAAGCCTATCTTAACTAACTGTTCAATATGCTCTTTGTGGTGTGGTTGCTTTGACAGCAGCTCATCCATGGAGCTATAAAAGCAAGCCTCAGTTGTGGTGTTTTGCCACAGCTGAGCCAACATATTACGCGCCAACGCATTGGCTCCGATATAATTAGCCGTCTTTAATCCTCGCTGTGTTACACCAACAAAGTATTGGCGAGTGTCTTCAATACTATCAGCTGTACTCATTTCAAACTCACTCAAGTCAACAACCGCTTCAGTAATACTTTGCGGTGCAAATTGGCTTGCAGTTGCCATCAAATCACTTTGAAAAGCAATGACACCTTCTTTGTTAAATGCGCCTTTCATGCTCATGTATGCATACGGAGGGTGCATTAAAATACGCCAAAGGCCGTGTGCTATAAACATCTGACCTACCTACTTAACAACAACGTAATCTGATAATAAAGCAATAAAGAAAGCCATTTCTAGTGCCTTGTCCTGCAAACTTTTAAACCGTCCAGATGCGCCACCATGCCCCGCTTCCATATCCGTTTTAAACAATAGTAAATTATCATCGGTTTTTAGTTCACGAAGTTTAGCAACCCACTTCATCGGTTCCCAGTATTGAACTTGAGAGTCGTGCAAGCCAGTTGTTACTAAAATATTGGGGTAAGCTTGTGCGCTAATATTATCATACGGCGAGTATTGCAATATAGTTTGATAAGCGGCTTCTTCATTGGGATTACCCCACTCGTCATATTCATTGGTTGTCAGCGGGATAGATTCATCGAGCATGGTGGTGAGTACATCTAAAAATGGCACATGCACACCTACACCTAAGTAGAGCTCAGGCGCTTGGTTTACTATAGCGCCCATCAATAAACCACCAGCACTGCCACCTGAGGCAAATATCTTGTTTTTATGACCATAGCCTTGCTCAATTAAAGCGCGAGTGACATCTATAAAATCGCTGAAGGTATTTTGTTTATTGGCTTTTTTACCTTGCTCATACCAGTTTCGCCCCAACATTTCTGAGCCTCTAATATGCGCAATAGCATACACAAAGCCTCGGTCTAATAGCGATAATGTGGTGCTAGAAAAGCTCGGGTCGATGGTAATACCGTAAGAACCATAACCATACTGTAGTAGTGGGTTTGTGCCATCCTTACTGAAAGAATCTTTGCGATATACAAGTGATACAGGCACTTGCACACCGTCTCTGGCAGTAACAAACAGCCGCTCCGAGGCATAATTTCCCGCATCAAAATCGCCAAGCACTTGTTGCTGTTTACGTAAAATCTTACGTCCTGTTGTTAAGTCGCAGTCATAAACCGAGCTTGGCGTTGTTAAGCTCGAATAGTGAATTCGGACCGTTGAAGAACCGGCTTCAGGGTTGTAACCAATCCCGGCATAAAAACATGCATCATCGAAACTCAGATGATAGCTTTCACCTTGATAGTTATGTACAACAAAGCGAATTTGGCCAAGCTCACGTTCGGTTATCACAAAATGGCTATCAAATAGCTCCATGCCTTCGATCAGAATATGTTCGCGGTGGGCAATTAGCTCTTGCCATTGACTCATATCACCGATAGTGAGCTCACAGGCTTTAAGTAAGCGAAAATTCTTTGCTTGATGGTTCGATAGAATAAAATACTCGCCAGCAAGCTTATCAATCCCAAACTCATGACCCTCAAGACGTGGCAATAAACGTTTAAACTCACCCATTGGCGTATTAGCATCCAATGCCAGTACATCGCTGGTTTCAGTTGCCGCTAGATGTATGTAAATCTCGCTCTCATCACGACTTTTCCCAAGTTCCATGAAAAACTGTCGGTCTTGTTCTTCATATACCAAGATGTCGTCACTTTGTGGCGTGCCCAGCACATGACGATAAACTTGATAACCCAGTAGTGTTTGCGCATCTTTTTTAACGTAAAACACCGTTTTGTTGTCATTGGCCCATACCAATTGACCTTCCGTGTTTTCTAACACGTCGTCCAGATAGGTATTGTTACTTAAGTCTTTAAATCGGAATGTATAAATGCGTCGACCATCGATATCTTCGCTATATGCTAGGAGATTTTCATTTGGGCTTATCGTTATTTCGCCAACATCGTAATATTCATAGTCTTGCGCTAGTTCATTGATGTTAAGCAAAAGTGTTTTATCACTCAGTTGTTCATCCGATGCGCGATAGTGACTGGCATATTCATCATCACCTTGAACATCACTCACATACCAGTAATTGCCATCTTTAACTGGTACTGAGCTGTCATCTTTTACAATACGTCCTTTCATTTCTTCAAATAAGGCGTTTTGTAGCGCTTTATGAGGCGCCATATTGTGCTCTACATAGTGATTTTCTTTTTCAAGGTGCGCTATCACTTGCTCAGCCTGTCTTTCATCATCACGCATCCAATAATAATTGTCGATGCGTGTGTGTCCATGATGTGTCATGCTGTGAGGAATTTTTTTTGCAATTGGCGCAGATAGTTTATCAGTCACTACGGTGTTCCTATTTTTATTTTTTATGCAGTCTAACACAGCTGAAAAATGCCCGCAGTGTTGTCGTTGCAAAATACAAAAGGCCAATCTCACGATTGGCCTTTAGCTAATTTAGCCCTTTACGACTATGCGTTTTGAACTTTGCTTCGAGTTTTGAAAAGTCCTTTACTGCCACGCCACATGGCACGAAATAGACCTCTCACATCGGTCATGATGATGTATAGACATGGCACCAGTAATAACGTGATTAGTGTCGCAAACACCACCGCAAAACCAAGCGATACCGCCATAGGAATCACAAACATTGCCTGTAAGCTGGTTTCAAACATAATCGGTAATACCCCCACAAAGGTGGTAATAGACGTTAAAGTAATTGCCCTAAAACGCGCACAGCCTGCATTGATAACCGCCTCTTTTAGATGCGCCCCTTCTTTGCGCGCCTGGTTAACAAAGTCAGTCATCACCAAAGAGTCGTTAATCACTACCCCAGCAGCGGCAATAATGCCGTAAGTCGACATCATGCTTAAATCTAAACCAAAGAACAAATGCCCCCAAATGGCACCCACCAAACTAAACGGGATCACAGACATAACAATCAAGGGCTGTGCATAGCTTTTCAGTGGAATAGCCAGCAAAATATAAACAATCAACATGCCAACAATAAAGAATACAAGCTGTTCATTTGCTTGTGCTTGCTGCTCTTCAACAGAGCCCCCTAGCTTAGTTTTAACCGATGGGAAGTCTTTGAGTAACTGCGGTAAAATATCATCATCAATGCGCTTAGTGACGGCATTGGGTTCAACCACTTCTTCATCAATATTGCCGTACACATACACCGTACGATAACCTTCTTCGCGGCGAATATAGCTGATCCCTGGCTTTTCAATTAGGTCAACAACATCCCCTAACATCACTTCTTTGCCTTTGGGCGTTTTGATCATGGTGTGTTTTAACGATGAAAAAGCCTCTCGGGTCAGTTTAGGGTAGCGCACCATCACGCGTACTTCTTCACCATTTCTGATAACACGCTGCGCTTCACCGCCATAAAAACTAGCGCCAACCTGATTACCAATGTCTTGTAAAGAGAGCCCTAAGTCATAAGCCACAGCCTTCAATACTAACTGAATTTCCTTGCTCGCAGGGTCTATGGTTGAACTGATATCAAACAAGCCTTTTTCATCTTGTAGCATGCGGATCAGCTGACGACCTGCCGCATTTAAAGTATCAATATCAGAACCATATAATAGGTAACCAAAATCACCGTCTTGGCCTAAATTAATCACCTCTTCTTCGATTAAAATCGATTTTACGCCGGCAATTTCTGGCATATTTTCTCGCCAACGTCGGGTTAACTCGAAGGTGTTAAATGGGCGCAAGTCTTCGTCGACCAAAGGTGCCAACACTTGACCTTCTGTTCTTTCACGATTCATCACCAACACATCGCGAACCATTTTATGACCAAATTCCTGCTCAATTTTCTTATCTTCCGACATGATAAGCTGTTCTAACTGGCGAATAGCTTCAATGGTCTGCTCGTCCGAGGCATTATCATTCATGGTTAAGTTAATCGCAGGGAAGTCATGAGGAATTTTAGGCACGAATAATGTTCTGACCGCGCCGCTGGTAATAAGTGTAATGCTCATTATAAACATACCAACAAAAGCAAACAGAACCGTCCAACGCCACTGCACACACAAAGTGACAAAACGCTTATACGGGCCATTTACAAAACTGAAAAAACGTTTATTAAAGCGCACACGCCAGCTGTTTTCAGGCATTGGCTCAAACTTTGTATGGGCTATATGAGCTGGAAGGATCAGCTTTGACTCAACCAAACTAAATGCCAAACACAGTAATACAACTCCCGCGATTGAGATAAAGTTAGAGCTATCAGGTCCACTTGAGAACATCAATGGGGCAAACACCGCCATGGTAGTGAGTACACCAAATGTGGCAGGCGTTGCCACCCTTTTCGCGCCACGAATTACGTTTTCGACGCCAGGTCCCTTGTTTTCGATTTCTGTATAGGCACTTTCACCTATGACAATGGCGTCATCTACCACAATCCCTAGCACCATAATAAATGCGAACAAAGACACCACGTTAATGGTAATTCCAAGTAGTGGCATGGTCATAATGGCACCCAAGAAACAAATTGGCAGACCTAACATTACCCACAATGCCAATTTAAAGCGCAAGAAAATAGATAGCATGATGGCAACCAAAATCGCCCCTTGGAACAGGTTCGTTTTCATCATGTTTAATCGGCCATTGAGATAATAAGTCATATCAACCAACGGCACGATTT
The DNA here is from genome assembly GCF_014694405.1 of Pseudoalteromonas sp. S16_S37. Lineage (GTDB taxonomy): Bacteria > Pseudomonadota > Gammaproteobacteria > Enterobacterales > Alteromonadaceae > Pseudoalteromonas. The sequence goes on along the minus strand of NZ_JAAUWV010000048.1, from coordinate 26,833 downwards.
CGACACCGGCAGGCAGCTGCGCATTTTTTTGCTCAATATAGGCCTTAACAGTTTCAGCAATTGGGATCATGTTTTGATCTTTGGTCGCTTTAACCGCAATGTAAACGCCATTTTTACCGTTAAGTTTGAAATAACGCTCACCTTCTGTGAACTCATCCTTCACTGTGGCAACATCTTTAAGCAGCAGCTTCGCGCCATTCTCGCCAACCTTCACCGGGATCTGACGGAACTGCTCGCCACTATAAGATTGGTTTTCTACTCGTACTGAGATAATACCGGCATCAGTACGCAGTTGACCTGCCGATAAATTGGTTGAGTAGGCGCGAATAGCCGCAGTCACATCATTTATAGTCAAGTTATACTGACGTAACATGTCTGGGTCTATTTCTATCCCTATTTCGTCCAGCGGCACATTCACTTCAACCAAAGACACATTACTGAGTTGCAGTAATTCATCTTCAATGTTTTTTGCAATGGGCTTTAAGTCTGTCAGTGGTAAATCTGCCGATACTGTCATACCAATAACGTCTTGACGAAACTCCCTTTGGCTGACCGTTAATGGTTCCATAGCCGCAGGAAAAGTCGCGATGCCATCAACGCGCAGCTTCACTTTATCCATAACGTCAGCAAGTTCAACATCTGGGTCAATCTCCAGTGTTGCACTGCCGCCATTACGAAAGGCGCGATATACACCTTCTTCGATTTCAGTAACATCTTTAAGTGCTTCTTCAATCTTAATTAAAATACTTTCTTCGATTTCTTGAGGCGAGGCACCGGGGTAAGTTGCTTCCACATTGATATAATTGAGCTCAACGTTTGGAAACATTTGCCTTTGAATCGTAAAATATGACGCTATACCGACAATGAGGATAAACCACATTAGTAAGTTTGCTGCGACTGAGTTGTTGGCAAAATAGGCGATAATGCCCGTTTGCTTTTCGTGCTGTTGCATACTCATACTGTCCACCCGTCCTTAAAGCTTTTGAGAAGACGGTTGTGCATCTGAAGAGTCAGCACCAGCAACCTTCACGGCCATCCCTTTTTGCGGATACTCAGGTACTGTCGTAACAATTCGCTCGTTGTCGTTCAAGCCAACATTCACAAAGAAAAATTCCCCCTCTTCACGAATGACTTGCACCTTGCGAGGTTCCAGTTTGTTGTCATCATTTAGCAACCATACGGTTTGGTTATTCACTAAGTCTTGCGGTAAACGATAAATACGATTGAGTGTTTTACCTGCAAAGTTTACTTGCACAAATGCGCCAAACTTAATTGCCGGTTGATCAGACTTTAAGCCATATGGGTCGTCAATTCTAACCACCAAGTTCACCATCCGTGTTTGTGTATCAACAACACCTAAGTCTCTGTCGATCACGGCTTCACGGGTAAAGCCGTTCAAGCCACTTTGCGTTACATTAGCCTTTGTACCAGCAACGATTTTTGGTAAAAAAGCACTATCGAATCCTGCGATAGGAATGATCACTTCTGCAGATTCAATATTGTTCAGCTGTGCAACCGATGTCCCGACGCCTACAAATTGCCCTAAACCTATGTCGCGTGAGATAACCAACGCATCGTAAGGTGCAACCACCTCACAATTATCTAAATCTCGCTGCGCACGTTTCAGCGCTGCTTCTGCAGATTTAACGGATGCTCTTGCGCTCATTAATTGCGGTTTACGAAGGAATAAATCGGTATGTTTTTTGTTGGGAAAGCGTCGTGCTTCGTCTTGTGCAACATCTGCCAGCGCTTGCTCTTCTATCAAAGCAGCTTTAGCGCGAGAAAGCTCAGCTTGAGCTTGTAACAATGCGGCTTCGTAGTTGTCTTTTTCGATACGCATCAACACGTCACCGCGCGCCACAATGCCACCAGCAATAAAGCTAGGATGCCAGTAAGTCACTTCACCAGATACTTGCACTGACAACTGAGTTTGTTCAAATGGCTTAACTTCGCCATAACTATTAATTATTACTTGGTGGTCTAAAGCTGAAATTGACTCGACTTCTACCACTGGTCGGCTATCAACGGGTTCCTTTGCTTTTGGATCTGCTGCAATGGCATTTATACCTAAAGCACCAACCGCACCTATCATTAATACCGCAAAGGGCAATATCCATTTGAGAGTTTTTGTTTGCATGACTTCACCTTGTAAAATTTTCCTATGCCTATAGTAACAATAATACGCACAAGGAGAATGTGACATTTGTAATTTTATGTTTCTTACTTTGACATAAAAAAGGGTCTTTCCATAGAAAAGACCCTTTGTGACACAAGTCAATAAATTTTAACTCCAATCACTTACTCAAATTACCAAATTATCTGAAGAAAAATAGTCTCTTATAGCACAGCCTTGTCAATTTACTATGTTGAAACCAGTTATATTTGAAAAAGTAACTGTTTTACACTGCTGTTTGTCCAAGCTTAATTGATTGACAGGTGAATGAGCCCAACACAGCTGATGTTCTTTTGCTTGATTGCTAATATCTAGCCAGTCATCCATGCTCAGCTCTGGTGTATCTTGGTCATTCAATTTAGTAATAATATCTCCCACCTTTAGACCTGTGCTCTTTGACCTTGATGCCACAGATCTCACTACAAAATAACCACTAACTAGCTTTCTAAGTTCCAAACCTGACAGGTTATAGCGCGATTGGAACCCCTGTTCCCTAGGCTGCAAATAAAGCGTATTTGTATGATAATCAATTGTCGATACAAACTGATTCAAAAATGCATTACCAATTATCCACAGCTCATCTTCATCTTCTGTGGGTATAAAATTCGCTTTCACATTGGTTACAACTAAATCTGCTATTTGAATACTTTTAATATTACCTCTTTGATGATGAGCTATTCCTGATAGGCCAAAATCGGCAGCTTCAACGAGCCGTCCCATATCCAATTTATGATTTTCAATATACTGAGCGCTAAGCTTTAGGTAGTGACGTGACCCAGTATCTATCACTATCGGCATATCGACTGCGTGCTCTGTCGTTAGCTGAAACTTTGCTAGAATACTTAATTTACTGAGCGAACGTGAAAATGGTACTGCATGGCTATAAAATTGGCGCAAATGTGCTTTATTTGATATCACAATCTGTTCAGTTATCTTGTCAAATGTCCATGCAAAGTGACGCATCACATCATGACCTATAATGCCGTCGAATGTTGCTTCGTCACTACGCAAATAATATTTACTGGTAGAAATCGGAATAACTGCCAAGACTATATTTTTAAAACTCACACTGCCTAAATCTAATAGTTTCACTTGGGTCTTATAGGCGATGCTACTCTTCTCATCTCCCCATCCACCAATCAGTAACTCAGCTTGTCTAGGCAAATTCATTTTTTCAACTCTAGGTGTATCGAATAAAGCACTGAAGCTTGCGCCGCTATCAATAAGCATCTTTAAGTGATGACCATCAATATCCACATAAACATAACTTTTTTCTCCCTCGAAGTGCGCACTTAATGGTAGGCTGGTATGCTCAGACAGCCATACTGGTTTGATGTCTGAATTTGCCCACTTCATACCGACCGTATTTACAAAGCTGCACCCCGATAACATGGCAACAATTATCACCAATAGCCACTCTTTCATACATATTCCTGCATTGATTAAATTACTATCAAGATAAAATGGAAAAGGTGAAATAATCGTGAAGCGGTGTATTTAATACTCATAAAAGCATATGAATACACACCGTGTTATCCTCAACTCATCAGATTGGCTGCAGTTTACATCGCGGCAATAACGATACTAATACAGCACAAGCACTGTATGCATTTGCCTATAAAAACCAATTTATAACCCGCAATTTACTGCATAACTATAGCTTTCTTGCACAGCAAGTGGGCGACACTGAATTAGTTCATAAGCTAGATAAAGTGTTACATGATATCGCCAACACTCCATTTGATTTTATTCTACTTGCGGAGCAAGCTATTTCTCGCAAGCAATATGTAAAGGCTGAAAAGATATTGAACAAACTAATTCATGATACACCTTATCTACCCGAACCATTTTTCTCATTAGCAAAAATCTACTACCTCGAAGGGGATATAGAAGCTACTCAACAGTATTTACAAAGTGCTTTAGATAAAGCTGAGGATCAGCAAAAACAGGGGATCTATCAGGCTAAACTCTATACATTAAAATAGTTTAATAGCAGTTATAACCAAATCAAAGCGCAAAATTAAATACAATGTTAATTTGTTATTAACAATATATTTACCTTGGCGTTTTTTCGTTTTACCTTAGGTGTGTCTAACTTTTAGACAAACTCACAATAAGCATGTAAGGATAAACAATGAAAAAACGCTATTTCCTCCCGGTTTTAGGCTTAGCCTCGATGACAGCGCTAGCACAGGCACCTTTAACCGAAACGCAAATGATGAGCTTCACCAGTAAAACCAATGAAGCGGTGATCGGCAAAACTGCAACATTAAACCTCGCGCTCAGCGGTAAAACAAACACCATTATGCAAACCATCTCTCATCCAGATGCAAGCTATATCAAACTACACTTTAAGAACGTTAACCTCAAAGGTGGCGGCAAACTGGTAGTTAGAGCAAAGGATAATAGCGAGCGTTATGAGTACACAGAAGCCGATATGCGCAAAGCTACTTTTGAAAAAGGTGACAATGGCGTAAATCACTTTGCAGCTATGTCGGTATCTAGCGATGCAGTCATTGTTGAGTACACACCAGGCACAGATTTAAATACCACATTGGGTACACCTGTTGTTGATTATTACCACTTTGGTATTGAAAACCAATTAAGTAGTGATGATTTTGGCACTGACTCAACATGTGGCGCGATGGAGCGCCGTGATGTGCAATGTTGGTCGCAATCTCACCCTGAAGAGTTTGAGCGCAGTCGACCTGTCGCGCGCCTAGTCATCGGCGGTCGCAGCCTATGTACTGGCTGGCGTGTAGGTGCGGACAACCGCATGTTTACTAATAACCACTGTGTCGAAACCGCTTCTGAGCTAACTTCAACTGAAGTATGGTTTAACTACCAACACACCACGTGTAATGGCACAACCAAAGAAACTGTTGTAAAAGTTACAGGTAAAGACTTCTTAAAAACGGATTACACTCTAGATTATACGCTATTTACAGTAAACAACTTTGAGCAAACTCAGCCATTTGGCTACTTTGGTCTGGATGTGAATGATGCCACTCAAGGTCAACGCATTTACATTCCTCAGCACGGTGCAGGTAATCCTAAAGAGCTCTCTATCGAGTCAGACCAAGACAATAATGGTTTATGCCAAGTCAACGAAGCAAATGCGAATGGCCGCGGCACAGGTACTGATTTAGGTTATTACTGCGATACCATTGGTGGCTCATCTGGCTCACCAGTTGTTGCAGCAGATACACGCGATGTAATCGCTTTACACCACCTCGGCGGCTGCACAAACAAAGGCGCTAAAATAAGCAAGATTTGGCCACAAGTATCCACACACTTTAACAATGAAGTGCCTACTGGTGACCAACCAACTGGCGACCCAGTTCCAGTTGCAAGCTTTACTTATTCATGTGATCTACTGACTTGCCAATTTGACGGTTCTGCGTCAAGAGTAACAGATGGTTCAATTACTCAACATGAGTGGCAATTTGGAGATGGTAGCAACGTTGATTTTGGTAGTACTGTGAGCCACAGCTATGCCAGTTCAGGTGATTATTCAGTTACCCTCAAAGTGACTGATAACAATGGTCAGACAGCTTCATTAAGCAAAACAGTGTCTGTAACCAATGCTGATGACCCAGCACAACTGCAAAAAGGCGTAGCAAAAACGGATTTATCTGGTGAAAAGTACACCGAGCAATTTTTCTACTTCGATGTACCTGCTGGCGCATCAGAAATTACGTTTAAAATGGCTGGTGGTACAGGGGATGCAGACTTGTATGTACGCAAAGGCGAAAAACCAACAACCTCAATCTATGATTGCCGTCCGTACCGTTGGGGCAATGGTGAAACCTGTACACAAAATGATGGCGCTGGTCGTTACCATGTCATGATCAGAGCATTTTCATCTTTTAATGGCGTACAGCTAACCGCTGACTATACTAATTAAGGCATATCGGGGAGCATGTAGGCAGCGAGTGAGCTTACACGAGCATAAAGCGCATACCTGACATGCACGTCATTCTCCATATCTGTTTCATACCCAAGGCGACATCTCCTGTCGCCTTTTCCCTGAGTTAACTAAGCACAAGTTAAGTTATAAATCGTACCAAAGGCCTAACCAAGCTCTGTTTTCATTTTCAAAGCTATCCCCTTCTACTCGGCTTACTCCCAAATCAACACGAAAATCGCTCAATCCAGCTGGTGCAAATTTGCCTAACCATGATTGACCATTAAAACCCATTGACCATTTTATGCCATAGCTTTGTCCAAATACCTGTTCATCAAGTTGATGTTGTTGATAGTACAACCAAGGAAACTGCTCTTGTAATGTGATGGCTCCACCATATCCCTCATATCGATGACCTTGAGCGGCGTAAAATGGTAAGTCGGGGGCAGTAATGGTGTTTACCATGCTATTTTGCGGTAACAAAGACGAGCTAAACCCACCTAAATATAAAGTCTGTTGTTGTCGCTTCGCAAATTGATAAGACACATACATGGGTATATGAAAGACTTTGCCAAATAGTGTGGCATCGAGATTTTGGCCCTGCCAGTCCTGCCCGTGGGTTTCCCCTTCACTCCAAAAGCTCGCCAACTTTTGGCCAATGGCAAATGATTGATTGTCATATTGCCACAGCTGCTGCGCTCCCACTCTTAACCAGCGGTGATCAACGCTTTGCCCTTGTACATCGGCTTTACCAAGCAATCCTGAAAACTGCCCCTGCAAACGTAGCTGCTGCCACTGATAACTATGACTAAACTGTCCATAAATACCATGTTGCTGCACAGTATCGCCAAGGCTTTGGAGCTGTTGTTTTTGGGTATCTAACTTATAATCAAATATATGCATATCCCATTGCAACGCGCCTTGCTGATATCTCACTTTGGCAAATACCCCGTTGAGCGCATTACCTGCAATATCTTGGCTCAACCCCGCATGCCAGCTTAGTTTTTCTAAAAAGTCAGACCCTTTAACGCCGATATTTAGTAATGAAGTACTTGCAGATGCATATTGTGTCCCTAATACCAACGATGCGCTTTGTTGCCAAATATCATACGGACTTACAGCCGCTTCATAATGATAGATTTCTGCTGCTGGGAGTCGAATTGACGCGTTAAATTGTTCCGTATTATCTTCTATCTTAGTGCCTTTGATATGGCTTTTTTCAGATACGTTCTCGTTGCGAGGAGCAAGTTCATACACCAGTTCACCATGTAAAGTGGCTGGCAGCTGATACATATCATTACCTTCAAAACCACTTGATAAATAAAGTAAACCACCATCAGGTTGTGCTATCGGAAAAGCAAACAGTGATTGGCCCTGCGTTAGCCTGTATAAAGCCCCCGTTAGCAATTCGAATCGATAAATATCTACACGACCTTCGCTGCCAGCTATAAAATAAAGCGCTTCACCACTTTTAGACCAATTCGGCTGAGTTGCATATTGATAACCTTGAGGCATCGGTACTTGGATAGTTTGCTGAGTATTTAAATCTTGTATATACAACTGCCAATTCTGGTTTAGCGTATGTTTAAAATAGGCTAGCTTTTGCTGTGCATTATGCAAAGTTGGGTAATCATACAAAGTACTTAATTGCTTTGAAAATAGCGACTTAACCGTTTGATCACGTAAGTTAATTTTTACCAATTCAGAATGACCATTAATCACCTGCTCGGCAAATACAGTATTGCCGTCATCACTGAGTGTGAAGCGGCGAATAGCAACCCCTTGTGTTAATTGTTCAACCTTGCCAGTGTTAAGAGACCAACTAAATAACTCGCCTCGACGCACTTGCATTACATCAGCGTCATTCACCGATGCTACAAAATAAAGCGTATTTTCGTCGCGCCACTGCGGGTAACGTATACCCGAAAAGTTTATTGGCTCTAGTGTATGAAGTGTCTTTTTCGCAAAGACCTTTGGCCGAGTATCTACGATATCTTGTGGATCAGCGCTTAAAATTTCTTTTTGTTTTTCTATAAACTTTTGCTCTTCAGCAGCGTCAGGTTTGGTTTCATACACGTTGAGTCTTACTCTGCCTTTGGCGTCACTTTCAACAATTGCGAGCTTGCTGCCATCAATACTGAGCACAGGGCTCGTCGCAGCATATTGATAATCTTGCCAAAGTTCACTCATAAGCGGCGACTCTTGCTGCTCTTTAGCCATCGCTTGATAAGTAAACTCAGCCACAAAGCGACGGTAGAGCGTACTCGGTTGCTCGGAAAATACGCCATAAAATGCGCTGTTAAAATCTCGAGATTCCACCGCTCTCATACGTGTCCAGACAGCATCAAGCATTTGCTCTGAGTAACGCTGTTCAAGCCAGGCTAAAAATCGTCCGCCTATCAAGTACGCCATGGATTTTGAGTAATATTCATCGTTCCCCTCATTTAGCTGAGCGTACGATAAAAGTGCCCCTTGCTGAGCAAGCTCTGTTAATAACGCCTCACCAAAATTATCATAAATTCGCCCACGCCCAGTCATTTTTGACTCCATTAATGTGGCATACCCTTCGGCAACCCAACGAGGCATCATCGCCTGAGAAATATCATATAAATCCCAAGTATCACGAAAAGCTTGCCGCCATTGATGTCGACTTGGCTGCGATAAATGTACCAAATGAATGTACTCATGAAGGATTAATAGCTGCTGCCAGCTGGCATGATTTGATATAACGCTGTCTGATTGAGGTGGCGTGGTAAATAAGGCCATAAGCGGGTTGTCTGTGCTTGGTAGAGCAAATCCATTCGCGGCATGACTGGGGTCAAACACCACTACATCCGCTTTACCTGCAAGCACACGCTTTTGCTGCTGCCACACTTTATCTCTAACTATTTCAAGTTCTTGTGCAGCTGAGCGTGCCCACGCTTCGTGACCCTGCGTGTAATGAATATTAAAGTGTTCAGTATTTAGCGTAAACCACTTAGGTGCTGCCCAAGCTGGCATGATGAACATGCTCGAAAAGGTAATCCAACTGGCAACAAGTAATCTTAAGCGCATAATTCCGTGACCTTATTGATTTTTATGTGCAAATTATGCCCACAAAGTATCTTTGCCGCTGCATTAAATTGTAACCGTTGATGACAAACTCGGTGTAAAGGTAAAACGATGAAATACAGAATTAAAATTGGGCTGTATATACAAGTCAGAAAATCACCGTAAGTGATTGATATAAAGTAATCATTACGTATCCCCACCTAGAGCAGTAGGGATACGCTTTGCTAAAGGAAAATCGAACCTACAGCCAACGAATAACGGTTGCAAGCGTATGACTTTGACCTGGCTCTACAGTAGCCATATCACTCATTACATTCGCCGCTTCCAAGCACAACATAGTGTGATATTCATCATCTCGGAAGTTACTTAAGCGTTTTGATTTTTCAATCCAAGGATTCCACAAAACACAGGAGTTTGAATTCTCTCTTGTCACTTCAATGACCCCCTCAGGAGTATGGATCGTTTGCGTTGTGCCAGCTTGGGTATATACCATATCGGTCTCACGCGCGAAGCCAACCACATCCTGTTGAATATATGGTCCTTCATTGAATTCGATATAACTTGCACCTTGCAAGCCATCAACCTTAGTTCGCTCAATTTCAGAGGTAGGAAAGTAAGTATGCAAAGCTTGCGATAGCGTAAACGCACTATCACCCAGATTGGTGTTTGTTAATCGCACTTCCAGTTGCTCTGAAAAACGAAACTCAACTTCTAATTTGGATTTATAAGGCCAGTAAGTTTCATCCACTAAACGCATCGGTAACGACAAACGAACCACAATGTGATCGCTAAACTCATTCACCTCTTCAGCACGCCATAACAATTTACGTGCCACACCATGAATAGGCCAATCTGCTTTTTCATGAACCCCAAACCAAGGCCAACAAATTGGAATACCGCCTCTTATTGGTTTTCGCTCTTGGTAATCTTCATCAGCAGACACCCAAATTAAACTGTTTTTTCCTTTGGGTGTAAATTCGCTCAGCTGAGCCCCTTGCAAAAATACCTTGCCAGAGCAAAGTGGGCTGTCAACGTTGATATATTCAAGACCGCTGTCGGTATGTTGAATAGACACGGATGCTGATAATTCCATCTTTCACCTTATTGTTGAGTCTATGACTGGCCCTACATTACCGAAAACATGCGCTATGAGTAAATAAATAACGGCGAATAATGAAGGTTTTTCATCATTCGCCGTTAGCGTGAGGTAAAACGGTTATACCTTAAATTGACCGACAAGATTGGAAAGCTTTACAGATAACTTATTCATTTTTTCACCGCTTTGCGCGGCATTCGCGGCAACTTCTGTGACATTGTCTGCGGCATTTTTTATTTCTACTACATTGCGACTGATGTCTTCAGCAACATGCTGCTGCTCTTCTGCGGCCGTTGCGATTTGCATATTTACATCGCTAATGGTTTGAATGGACTTGGTAATATCACCAAATTGAGTCTGCGCAGACTGGCTTAGTTGCACTGCATTTTCTGTTCTTTGCAGGCTTTTGCGCATCTCTTGTGACACTTGCTCGGTCATTTTGCGTAGCTTATCTAATTGCGATGCTATTTCTTCGGTTGATTCTGAGGTGCGCTGTGACAGTGCCCGTACTTCATCAGCAACTACAGCAAACCCTCGGCCATGCTCACCAGCTCTTGCTGCTTCTATTGCAGCATTGAGCGCAAGTAGGTTAGTTTGCTCGGCAATGCCACGGATCACACTCAATATTGACATGATGTTCTCACTTTCACTATCAAGCTGAGTAATATTAGAATTAGCATCGGTGATCACCGATGACAGCTCCGCCACACTGTCAACCGTTTGCGTAATAACACTTTGTCCAAGTTCAGACGCTTGCTGTGTTTGCGATGCAAGCTCTGCAGCATTAGCGCAACTTGCAGCGACTTCATTCGCCGTTGCCGCCATTTGATTAATCGCTGTAGCCGCCATTTCCAGCGCTTGTCGTTGCTGTGATGTTGACTCGGTCAATTCAGCCGCTTGTGAAGATGTTTCTTGCGCGGTATGCGTCACCTGCTGTGCACACAGGTTGATTTGCGTTACCAACTGCGCAATCAAATTTAGAAATAGATTAAAACTATTGGCGAGTTTTCCTGTTTCATCTTTGGTTTTAATGTCTAGTCGTTGCGTTAAATCGCCACCACCTTGGGAAATCACCGTCAATCCATCACTCACCTCGGTAATAGGCCCAGAAATCAACCGTGAAATATACGTCCCTAGCGCAACAAAAACAGCGATGAGAATCGCACTTAACACCACTATGGTTAACGTCATCGCATTAGCTGACGCCATCACTTCACCTTTTTGCACTAAGCCTATAAACTTCCAACCCAATGATTTTGATGTGTAAATGTTGGCGAAGTAAGCTTTTCCTTCAAGGCTCACTTCGTGCAATCCACTGTCAAATTTAGCTATGGGACTAAATACGCCATTTGCAACTTCGTCAAATGCCTTAAACGTATGCTCTGGATATTTTGCATCAGCGAGCACTGTGCCGGTATTTTCAACAAGGACCAAGTAGCCTGTTTCTCCTAAGCGGATTTTCTTAACAATTCCTGTTAGGTCATTGAGTGACACATCCATACCTTGCGCACCGATGAGTCGGCCATTTTCCATGATGGCCCTTGCGGTCGACACGATCACCATATCATCCGGTGGCCAATAATACGCATTAGTGCGCACAGCTTTATCTGTTGCCCCTTCAGCGGTTTGATACCACGGCCTTGTACGTGGGTCATATCCTGCGTTTACTTCCCCTTGAGGCCATTGAATATAGCCACCTTCCGTATTCCCCATGTAAATGTAGGCAATACCTGGGTGAGTCTGCCCAAACAGTTCAAATACTTGATAAGCTTTTTTTTCAATCGGTGAGTTTTGCAAAGAGCTGAGGTTTGTTGTTGTACTTTTATCAAAATAGCTTTCTACCCCTGAACGAGCGGCAATCACATCAGGGTGGCTGGCGAGATAATTAACGTTTTTCGCAATCTCAGAGAAAAACATCGAGATGCCATTATCGATTTGTAATGCCTCTCGGTTGGCCATCTCAGTGAAGCTTTCCAAGGACACTTGGCGGGTTTGTGAAATCATCAGCCCAGCAATTATGATTAACGGCAACGCAATTGCAGACATAAATGCCAAGCGTAGCTTTTGCGAAATTCTCATACCCACACCAACTTCAAAAGTTCATCATCAAAATATAGTTAGCGATTTCCGATATGGTCAAGCATTCGGAACGTAATTATATGAATTTATGGCAATAACTTCGTGTTTCTAATTTGAGTTAACGCTGCAAAATAGTCTACCCTATTAAAGACAAGTAACTATCACAGTAACTCAAAAGTGGGTAACCATGCATAAACTAACACCTCTCGCGCTCGCAATGAGCCTCCTTCCAGCTTTTGCTCAAGCAAACGATGGGGAAATAGCCAAGTTAAAGCAACAACTTGCAGACTTACAAAAGCAGATCCAAAAACTTGAACAAAAGTCAGAACAAAAACCGAAAGATAAAACATCCGGCATCAAAGTTGGCGGCGCAGTGCGTACTAACTTTAGCCATACCTCATATAACGATGGTAATAAAAATCGTGGTGGAGACTTCGACTTCGATGTATTTCGGGTTAATTTTTCAGGTGATATCGGCAATGTCCAGCTTAATGCCGAAATCCGATTTTTTGACTACATGAGCGCCGTAAAATATGCCTATGTTGGCTATGATTTTGCCAAAGATTGGCAAGTACAAGCAGGCATAACCAAAGTACCTTTCGGCAATTGGCCCTATAACTCACACAACTATTTCTTCAATACGACTTACTACATAGGTCTTGAAGATGACCACGATTTAGGGCTGTTGTTTAAGCGTAAGCTCAAAGATAACTGGCAGTTAGATATTGGCTTTTTCAAAAATGACGAGTTAGGCGGTGTGGATGGTTATGTAGAAGACCGCAATGACCGTTACTCATATGACATCGTCGGTTATCGTAAAGCCGGTGATGGTATCTATGACAACCCTGCTCAACCTTTGGGTGAATACAACACGCTTGCAGGACGTTATGCCTATCATTTCAAACATAAAAGTGGCACAACTGAAGTCGGTTTTTCTGGTCAAACTGGTGGCCTTCACAACGGTGTAGAACGTGCCGGTGATTACCAATCTTGGGCAGTGCACATTAACAGTAATATCGGCCCATGGAACTTTCAGCTTCAACATGGTGAATATAATTACGATATTGATGGTGTTGAGCGTATGGCTGTCGGTGCTTACGCGTTTTATGACAGTATGGCTGCCGAAGCAACTACCTCTAACTTAAATGTGGCTTATAGTTTACCTATCAAGTGGGGCGCAATAACCGGACTGCAATTTTACAATGACTTTGGCATCATCTACGACAAGTCTGATCATACTGAAAACACGTGGATGAATGTCACTGGGGTATCCGTCGCAGCAGGTGGCTTTTTCACCTATTTTGACTTTGTGAATGCAAAAAACCAACCTTTTGTTGGTGGCTCGATCGCCGGTGACAGTGATGATACTGAGCAGCGCTTTAATATCAATATCGGTTACTATTTCTAACACTCTTTGTACAACAGTCATAAAAGAACAAACCTTTTATGACTGCTGCAAAACTCGCAAACTTATTACTATATGATAAGCTTTAACTACCCAATTTTTGCGTGAGCGCAGCTATGGCAAAACTTTTTAATCGGTGTTTTTGGCTTCATGTTGCAGGCATTGGCTTTGTTGGCTTAGGCTTCATTGGCATTGTATTACCTGTAATGCCAACCACCGTTTTTTTTATTTTGGCACTGGCTTGTTTTACACGCTCCAACCCTAAGTTGGCCAATTGGTTACTGACACACAAAAAGTTTGGTCCAACTCTTGTACAATGGCATGAACATCGAGTGATCCCCACGAAAGGCAAATACTATGCTTTGCTCGGTATGTCGTTGGGTTTTGTGGCATTGCTGTTTAGCCAGCCAGCAGTTTGGGTGTTAATCACTGTCGCATTGTGCGAGTTACTGGTTATCGCCTATATTTTCTCAAAACCATCGCAGCCACCTATACCCGCTAAGATGAAATAAATCAGTCAACATTTCTTAAGCAGCACTTTTTTGTATAATGCACATCTCTTTCACAAAAAGGATTTGCCATGAATTTAAACCAAGTCACCCTTCCCGTTCATAATATGCAGCAGTGCACCCACTTTTATCGTGTACTCGGTTTTTTACAAATCGTAGACACCGAGCATTACGCGCGTTTCGAGTGCCCTAATGGTGCCACTTTCTCGTTATCTTTAAACGAGAACCCGCAACAACATGGTGTGACGATTTATTTTGAGCATGAACAGCTTGATGAATGGGTAGAGCAACTGCAGCAAAAGGGCATCACGTTTACTGAGCTTCCTCAAGACAAGCGTTATTTATGGCGTGAGGCACAACTACAAGACCCCAGTGGTAATAAGATAAAACTCTATTGGGCAGGTGAAAATCGTTTAAATCCACCGTGGCGAGTAGAGAAGCGCAAGTAATTAAGGTTTCCATGAAAAAAACCGAATACAGCAATCGAGATAAGTCACTGTCAATCCAATAAGTTCATATCTATAGTCTAAAATACAGTCAATGCTTGTTAGTTAGCACCGCAAATAACGAGCAAGAAAGTTACGTACAATTTTAGTCTAAAAGGGTAAGAGCATGGATCAAAACAGCAAAATAACAACTGGGAAATGCCCCGTTATGCATGGCAGCAATACGCGTGTTGGTGATAATCGCACTAAAAATACAGATTGGTGGCCGAACCAACTAAACCTCAAAATTCTTCATCAAAATGACCAAAAAGCCAATCCTCTTGGGGCAAACTTTGACTATGCCAAAGCCTTTAGCCGACTAGATTTAAGTGCAGTCAAACAAGACCTGCACACCTTAATGACCGATTCAAAAGCTTGGTGGCCAGCTGATTTTGGCCATTATGGCCCTTTTATGATCCGAATGGCTTGGCACGCAGCGGGGACCTATCGTACTGCCGATGGCAGAGGGGGTGCTGCAACCGGTAATCAACGTTTTGCACCATTAAATAGCTGGCCTGATAATGCCAATTTGGATAGAGCTCGGCGCCTACTTTGGCCAGTAAAACAAAAATATGGCAATAGTATCTCTTGGGCCGACCTTTTCATATTAGCGGGCAATGTTGCATTAGAGTCTATGGGCTTGAAAACCTTTGGCTTTGCCGGTGGCCGAGAGGATATTTGGGAACCTGAAGAAGACATTTACTGGGGTGTAGAAAAAGAATGGTTGGATAACAATCGTTACAGTGGTGATAGAGAGCTTGAACACCCTTTAGCTGCCGTGCAAATGGGCCTGATTTATGTCAATCCCGAGGGGCCTGATGGCAACCCAGATCCAGTCGCCTCAGGCAAAGATATTCGCGAAACCTTCAAGCGCATGGCCATGGATGATGCCGAAACCGTGGCACTGACAGCGGGTGGGCATACCTTTGGTAAATGTCACGGAGCAGCCTCAGACTCCCATGTTGGACCAGAACCAGAAGCGGCGCCAATAGAAGAAATGGGCTTTGGTTGGCAAAACCAATATGGTAGTGGTTATGGCTCAGATACCATTACTAGCGGGATTGAAGGTGCTTGGACGCCAACACCCACACAGTGGGACAACAGCTATTTTGACATGTTGTTTGGCTACCAATGGACTTTATCAAAAAGCCCCGCAGGCGCAAATCAATGGGTACCCGTAGAACTTGCACCTGAGCATCATGCTCCAGATGCGGAGGATACCAATAAACGAGTTGGTATCATGATGACAACCGCGGATATGGCAATGCGTGAAGATCCAAAATATCGCGAAATATCAAAATATTACCATGATAATCCAGATGCCTTTGCAGATGCCTTTGCACGCGCATGGTTTAAACTCACTCACCGCGACTTAGGCCCAAAATCACGTTACTTAGGCTCTGAAGTCCCCGATGAAGATTTATTATGGCAAGATCCGATCCCAGCTGTAACACATGAATTGGTTGATCAGCGAGATATCGATCACTTAGCAGCTCAAATCTTAGCATCAGGATTGAGTGTGTCTGAACTTGTATATACAGCTTGGTCATCGGCCTCGACCTTTAGAGGATCCGATTGCAGAGGAGGTGCCAATGGCGCTCGCATTCGTCTTGCACCACAAAACCAATGGCCCGTGAATCAGCCTGAGCAACTGCAAAAAGTCCTCTCACTACTGGGTCAAATACAACAACGCTTCAATAATGAGCAAACCACGAATAAAGCGATTTCATTGGCTGACCTTATTGTCTTAGCGGGCGCAGTCGCCATCGAAAAAGCGGCTAAAGATGCGGGATTCGATGTGTTAGTACCATTTATACCAGGGCGCACCGATGCCAGTTCCGAGCAAACAGATGTCGAATCATTTGAAGTATTAGAACCGCTTGCCGATGGCTTTAGGAATTATCTGAAAAAAGCGTACAGCGTCAGCGCCGAAGAGCTACTGCTAGACAAAGCCCAATTGCTAACACTTACCGCACCAGAAATGACGGTGTTAATAGGCGGGCTACGCGTACTCAACGTCAACTATGAACAACGACCTCACGGCGTATTTACTGAACGGCCAGGTATATTGAGCAACGATTTCTTCGTCAATTTGTTAGATATGGATACGCAATGGCGCCCAGAAAATAAACAAGCTAATACTTTTATCGGCTATTGCAGAAAAACAGGGAAACAGAAATGGCAAGCAACACGAGTGGATTTAGTGTTTGGCTCCAACTCGCAGTTAAGAGCAATTAGCGAAGTATATGGCTGCGAAGCCAATCAGTTAAAATTTGTGGAAGATTTTATTGCTGCTTGGAACAAAGTCATGAATGCCGACCGATTTGATATTAGATAAGTATTAACATGATAAAGGAGCACTTTTGCTGTGCTCCTTTCGTTTGGTTGTGGCTTAAGCTATCACTTTTTACTAGGCACAAGCCCCCACTCTACACAACACCAATCATCCGGCTTACCTGTGTCATTTTCAAAAATGCATATACCACCCGTTGGTACTTTTAGATCACTAAAAGCAAACTGTGGGTCAATAACATGGCTAAATCGCATAATGCCGTTACTGCTAACCATCAAGGTGGTTTTATTTTTTTGGCTTTGCAATAAGCGCTGTGCAAATGAACGCCAACCTGCGCGCAATTCTACAGGGTCAACCAGCCAACCCTGCGGCACTATGGCATCACTATTCCAACGGTCTATTACTGCCTTGCCAAGGACTAAATCGCCCTGACCTAAACGTTTCATTACAGTCTCTTCTACTTGATTTTCATCCGGACCATAATCAATTTCATTTAAAAATGTGTCCAGTTGGATCTCAGACTCAGCAATGTTGAGCACCCCGCAAATTAACTTTGCAGTTTGCTGATGACGTTTTAAAGGACCTGCATATACGGTATCTGGTACTAGATTATTATCCAATAAGTAATGACCGACAGACTGGCCTTTGACTTGCTCAACCAACTCTAAATCTGTGCGTGCACCAACTCGTGTAGGCGTATCCGTTGGCAAGAAAGTGTTTCCATGTCTTACCACTATTAATCGTGTTGTCATTACTACTTATCCAATTTTGTTAAACATGATAACCGTTAGTGCTGTTATTACAGCTCGTATTCACCGTCAGTGGCAATAATGGCTTGTGCGCGCTCGATATCCTCTGGGCTATCAACGCCACTCATCCCCGTGCGACCCTGATAGCTCACAGGCACCATTTTCACAATCATCGCATTTTCTAAAAAGCGCATCTGCTCTAGACCTTCACAATTTTCATAGGTGCTTTCAGGTAAAGCAAAATAAGCCTCTAGCGCTTTTGCAGTATAACCATACAAGCCAATATGGCGTTTTACTGGCGAAAGCTCAGAAGACTTGCGCATGTCTGCTTCTTTTCGTATTGCTGGAATGATGTTTTTACTGAAGGTTAAAGCGTGTTGATCTTTGTTAACCTGTACGGTGGTGCCACTAAATGGCGTGATCTTTTTCACTTCTCTAAGCTTATCAAGTTCCTGCCAAGTTAAATCCACATAAGGTGTGAATACTTCGCCCGCGCTACTCGCTCGCCAAGATTCAATCAGACCACTAATAAACCAAGGTGGGCAAAGTGGATTATCGCCTTGTAAATTAACGATAAAGTCAGGTTTATCAGTCAATTGCTGTAATACATCATAGCAACGTTCAGTTCCACTACTACACTTTGGCGACGTCATCATACAAGGCACTTGATGTTGCTGACACAATTGCACAATACGCTCATCATCTGTTGCTACCACATAATCACACTGTGGTTGGTGTTTACTGACATGGTTTGCGATATCAGCAACGCGTAACAACATCTCTCTGCCCGCTATTTTAATTAAAGGTTTACCCGGTAATCTGGTACTGCCATATCTAGCAGGGATCACTATCAACGTTTTATGCATTGAAAAGTCCTTAAAAATATTTGAATAAGGCTAAACCATATGAATAACCTAAATTGTGCACATTATAGAACGCCTGCACCTTCGCTTTAAAGGTCTGTCTTACCCTATGCCGATTATTACGAGGGCCATTCGCTGACTAGCACCGCTCATCATGCCATAGTTAAGCGTTTGGTTTATCATCACAATGCTCAACTACCCATTGAGTTTGCACCAACTGCATCAAGATAGTCGCATTCTCAAAATCATATTCATCAAGGAGCCGCGCCAGTTCTAGTAACTGGGGCTGATAGCTCTTATATGGCAGTAAACTGATTAATTCATCAACCACATCCGCTGCCCCAGTGTCACTGTCGGCAAGCATACTACTGAGTATCTTGAATTTGTTTTTTATTTGGGTGGTATCCTGGCGCTGTGTAGCAGTACCTTGTGCATGAGTGTGCACTTTGTAGTGTGGTTTTAAATTTCGCAATACGCTTTTAATACGCTGCATAAAAGTTGGCAAGCTGTGTTGAATTGCCTCAATATGTGGCAGTATATTACCACTGCCTTGCAAACATGTGTGTTCGAGTTCCGAGGCTAAGCGCTGTAGTTCACACGCTCCGATATTACCCGCTAGCGCCTTAAATGTATGTACCCAATGCGCAATTTTGCCGTTATCTTGTACATTTTCAGACAATAAACCTGTTAACTGTTGAACAAATGCCTCTTCTTTGTCCGCAAAGCGCCTCAGCAGTTGTATATACAATGCAAAATCGCCATCAGCTATGCGCAACCCGGCTTTTGGATCAAGCCCTTCTATGCCAGAAAAGGCTTTAATTTCATCATGATGAATATCCTTTTTTTCAGGGACAGTGACAGTTTTGGTTGGCGAAACCCACTTTATTATCGTCGTTATCATGTCAGCGATATTAATCGGTTTAAAAATAATATCATTCATACCACATGCTTTAACTGCATGCTGATTGTCTTTTGTAACGCTCGCGGTCATGGCAATAATAGGGAGATTTATTAAATGTGCCTGTGTGCGGATCCGCTTGGTTGTTTCATACCCATCCATTAAAGGCATTTGGCAATCCATTAGCACCCCATCAAATGAGTGGCTTTTTAAAATATCTAACGCTTGTTGACCATTACTTGCAACCTCAACTTGCGCCCCATGCTTCGTTAACAATGCTACAGCAAGCTCTTGATTTAATTCATTGTCCTCAACCAAAAGTAAGTTAAGGTTGCGAAGTGGTTGTTCATTATTTTGATCCACCGGCACGTCTTGATTGTCTATGCTTGCTCCACCGAGCTTACTCATTACTGAATATAAGTGAGTTGGAAAAATAGGCTTAGTCAGCAATAGCGTCTTAGCATCCCTTGCAGCAATATGCTGCAGGTGCTCAGTATCATAATCGGCCATGAGTACAACATAGCAATCGGGACGGTGTTCTTTAAACTTCTTAATAAGTGATAATTGTTGCTCAGAGTTTTGATCAACAAACAAAATATCGGTTTGTGTTAACAACGGTTCTATTTGTTTCATTTGTGCGCTGCTAAAGCATTGTACGTGCAAATTGCCATGCTCCAAGTAGCGCGATAAAGCCCTGCTAGCATATTGATCGTCATCCACCACTAAAGCGTGACTTATTAACAGCTCAGGCGCTTCAATTAGCTTATCCGATAAGCATTGCAATGCAATAGTGAACGAAAACGTACTGCCAATATCGGGGGTGCTCTGACACTCAATTTTTCCCCCCATCAAGGTAACGAGTTTCTGACTGATGGCTAACCCCAACCCAGTGCCACCGAACTTACGTGTGATTGATGAGTCAGCTTGGCTGAACGATTCAAACAACTTACGTTGCTGCTCTTGCGTCATACCTATTCCCGAATCAATGACTGCAACGGCTAGCGTGAGCTGATTTTGACTTTTTTCCTCCAAGGTGACATTAAACATAACTTGGCCACCTTGCTCAGTAAACTTAATGGCATTACTGCCCAAATTTAATAGCACCTGACTAATACGTAATGGATCACCACTGAGCTGGTAGGGAATATGCGAGTCAATTGACACACTGACTTTTAAGTCTTTCTCCTGAGCCTTAATGCTCAGCACATCGATACAATTTGATAAAGCCTCTTCTAATGAGAACGGCACAGCTTCAATATCCAATTTGCCCGCTTCAATTTTAGAAAAGTCTAAAATATCATTGATGATCCCCAACAAAGACTCGGCACTGCGGTGGATTTTCTCTACATAATTACGTTGTTTGCGATTAAGCTCTGTATCTAACACCAAGTAACTCATGCCGATAATGGCGTTCATGGGCGTACGGATTTCATGAGACATGTTAGACAAAAAGTCAGATTTAGCTTGGGTGGCACTCTCAGCCGTTTCTTTGGCCTGTTTTAACGCTGACTCCAGTGTTTTTGCGTCAGAAATATCCATATTAATACCGAATATACTGCGCTTTTGGGTTTTGCTATCTTGGTGAAAGCTGCGACCAATGCTGAGTATCCACTTCCACTTATCATCTGCAGTGCGCATTCTAAATTCACAGCGGAACATAGATGACTGCTTTTTAAAATATGCAATTAGCGTATTTTGCACATGATCAAAATCATCAGGATGAATCAGTGAGCGCCAACGTGCTATCCCTTTACCATGTTTTTGCTCAAGCTCATTATCAAAATATCCCAGCATCGTTGACCAAACTGTATTCGTTAGCAGAATATCTTTATAACTATCCCACTCCCAGGTGCCCACATTTGCACCATGCATTGCCAATTCAATACGTTGCTCTGCATCTTTAAGCTCGCCATAGGATAAAGAGTTTGCTAATGCTACCGCCAAATGATTACCAACGACTCGCAAAATACTCAGCTGAGCCTCGCCAAATGCCTGCTCTTTATCTGATTGCAACGAAAAAATACCAAGCACCTTGCCGTCCACAACCAAAGGCATACAAAATACAGATTGGGTCTGCGCACCATTTAAGCTATCAGATGGCTGCAAATTGTACTCTTGCCACGTATCACTATTATCAAGTAACAGCTCAGTACCTAGTTTTATGCAGATGCTTTCAGGAAGGCTATTATTGCTTATCTCAATATCTAATAGCGACAGTGGGTTACCACTTTGTTCCGCAAAAATAAACTCCATCATTTGCTCATCTTGCTGATAAAGCCCAACCGCAAAAAAGTCAAAGGCAAGAGTATTAGACAGGTGAGCATTGATCGTATGGCAAATTTTACCCATATCATGGCTTGCAGCTGCATCCTTACCAACCTCTGCGAGCACAATAATATCTTGCGTACGCTGAGCCACTTTTTGCTCCAACTTCATGCCAGCCAAGCTGAGTCGCCTGAAACGCCAAGCTATTGCACTGGCCACCATCATAACTAACAATATTGGCATTGATATTTGGAACCATAATGTTTGAAACCAAGCGGGTACGCGCACAATTTTGATGGCTATACCTTGGTCATTCCACACACCATGATTATTACTGCCCCGAACTCGCAGTTCGTATTCACCCGGAGGCAAATCTCGATAAGTTACTTTATGGCTTGCGGTAATATCGCTCCAACCATTTTGATAACCAACTAACCACGTTCGATAGCGGTTATCTGTAGGAGCTTGATAATCCAAAGCTGAGAAATATACAGACAACGTATGATTTTTTGGCTTCATGATTATTGGTTGACTTAAGTCTTCAACTCGCTGTTCATCCACCCACGCCTGAGTAAACACTAATTTGGGAATAGCCGTATTAACTTTGACTTTATCAGGTGAGAAACGTGTTATCCCATCAATACTCCCAAACAAGATCTGATCTTCGACCATTGCTTGAGAGCGCACCAAGAAATGGTTGTTTGCCAGTCCATCATGGGTGGTAAAATGGTGAAATACGTTATTTTTTGTATCTACCTTGTATATACCACTTGATGTCGCAAGCCATAAAAGCCCTTTTTTATCTGCTATCATTGACTTAACAACAAATGAAGTATCTATTGTAGTGTTGTTAAAGCGCTTAAAGTGACGGCTTTTTAGGTCATAACTGGTCAAACCATTATTAGTCGCTAGCCAAACTTTACCATCAAACTCTATTGCTTGATTCACATAGTTATTACTCAAACTCGCTTCGTCACTATGCGTGATGAATTGAACCGAGTTTAGGCCATTTGACTCTATTCGAAACACCCCCTCACCATCGGTTCCTGCCCAAATCCGCTGCTCACTGTCGACAAATAAAAAGTTAGCATCTACATGGGGCAGCAAAGATTGGTATTGATCCGTGCCAAGCCGCCATCTTATGACTGAATTTTGCCCACCAAGGATCAGCCAAGCCCAGCCTTGACGGTCAAAGACAATATCTTCTATAGAGTGGCGCTCATCGTTGAGCCAAAACAAGGGGACCAAATGCAACTCATTTGTTTGTTCATCAACGCGGTAAAGACCGAAATTTGTTGCTGCAAACAATTGATCATATTGATTGCGTGCCAGTTTATGGATGCGCAACCGGTAATCTCCCGTCAGCTCTGAGCGCTTAGCAAAGGGTGTAAACGTCTGTTTTGCGTCAAAATGCACGAGCCCTCTGCCCGTACCTAACCACACTCCACCCTGACGAGCTTCAGCCATACTCAGAACTTGACGAAATAACCCAGATAGTAAGTAATCTTGTAAATAATTCTGATGGGAGATAAAAATAGGTGGCTCGGGATAAATTTTCACCACGCCCGAATAGCGCGTTGCTGCCCAAAGTAACCCTGTTTTATCTAGCAAGATCTGCCTAACGTCTCTACTTGATAGCAATGCCAGCTCAGACGTGTGCGGCATGTTTACAAACTCACGCTTGGTCGAAGAAAAGCGATAAATACCGGCAAAAGTTGACAAAATAATGTCACCGTTATGATGTAGCATACTGGAAATACTGGGCAAGCTCTCTGAAGGCAAGTCAAATGTTTGATACTGGCCGGTTTGAGGTGAAAATAAACCAAAACTACGCCTTGTGGCGAGCCACATTCGTCCTTGTTCATCAAACGAGACGTGTCGAACTTCTTGGTGGTCTAGCTGACTTGAACTCATGTCAAAACTGGTAACTTGGCCGGTTTGTCTATCCAGCTTTTGCAAACCATATGATGTGCCATACCAAATGCCCCCTTGCGTATCTTCGCTAATACTCCAAACACGATTCTTGCCAGTGTGGTTTGGGTCATCAGCGCCATACATAAAGCGCTTAAAGCTGAGCTGATCAGTTTGTAATTGATTTAACCCACCGCCATTAGTACCAACCCATAAAGTACCATCGCGGCTTTCAAATAAAGTTTGAATTTTATCCGCGCCTAATGAATCCTCTTTTTTACTATCATGGCGAAGATGTAAAAACGACTGGGGACCCGTGAGCAAATTGAGCCCACCTCCCCATGTACCAGCCCAAAGTCTTCCCTGACTATCAAAAAGAATACTTGAAACGCTATTAGCGGATAGAGAATCACCGAGGTTTACATCATTTTTATAGGTAACAAATTGGTAGCCATCGTAGCGCATAATGCCATCTGCGCTTGCGAACCACATATAGCCATTAGAGTCCTTAGCTAGCGCGTAAATTTGCGGATTAGACAGCCCGTTGTAGGCCGAAATATGCTCCACTTTTAGCTCAGGACTTACCACTTGTGCTTGGGCGTTATTTTGAGTAGCCGCAAAAAGCGTAACAGCCAATAAGATAAAAGCGACGAACGATGGTTTCACAAACACTCCAAGGTAGGTCCACGCAACGTAATAACCTACGACCGATGTCGGCCAACATAAAACTAAAATTATAACAGTAATTTCACTAATTTAAGGATATTTACCCTTCATGATGCATCTGCTAGCCCTTATGCTATTACTATACAATTGGCTGGAAAAAAAAGTGGATTCATGAACGCTCCCTCAAAGAAAATGACCGTGCTCATCGTTGACCCTTTCGAAGCATTTAGAGCGATGATTAGTAAAGTGCTCCATGAGTTCGGAGAAGTCATGGTCATTCAAAGCTCCCATGGCAATGATGCGCTTGATAAACTTGCCTATCACGATGTTGACCTGATAATTGCAGAGTGGCAGCTGTCTGGCGTATCTGGGATCGACTTTTTAACACAAGTTCGTACTACCCCTCGAACCGCGAATATTCCATTTCTCATGACATCTTCCACGATTGAGCAATCGCACGTCGTTCGAGCAATCCAATGCGGCGTATCAGAATTTGTGGTCAAGCCCTTTTCTAGCAAGCAACTAACGTCACGAATTCAACGCGCCCTCTCACGACCAATTCGTGCCTATCAAGGTGAGCTTGAACAAGATGCAAAACCAAACCAAGACAATCAGATCCAAGTATTAATTGTTGACGATGTTGCAGACAACATCAAAGTGATCAGTGATATTTTGCGTAAAGACTATAAGGTGCGAGCGGCATTAAATGGTAAAAAAGCGCTACAAATATGCGCTGTAGAGCCTCAGCCAGACATTATCTTGCTCGATATCATGATGCCAGAAATGGACGGCTTACAAGTCTGTCAGAAACTAAAGTCTGATCCCAATACCCAGCACATTACGGTTATTTTTCTAAGCGCGCTTGAGCAAACTGAACACGTTGTCAAAGGCCTTTCATTGGGAGCGGTCGATTACATTACTAAACCAGCCAATCCGGCCATAGTAAAATCAAGAGTGCAAGCACACTGTAGAAACATTCACTCAAATAGATTGATGCGAGATCAAATCGACACCATGCTTGAGAATGCACGACTCAGAGACGAGTTTGACAGTTTGAATCAAAATGAATTGTCCAAGCCCGTTGCTCATATCAAGCAAGCGAGCGACCTTTTGGCTAATCATTTACATCAACCAGAGCAAGCAAAACACTATCTCAATGAGATAAAATTCAGTTGCAACCAACTACAATTGCACTTAGATGGAATTTCAGCACTGTGTAAAATTGAAAAGGGCAGTTACACACTAAGCCCACAGTCTCATAATCTGTCTCTGGTCATTGATAACGTACTAGAAAATTTAGCAAACATGCTGAGCCAATATAAACTTAGCGCCCATACCTCTGTAGATAAAACTTTGCAGTTTTTCGGTGAGCAGACTCTTACTTATACACTGCTGATCCATCTCATAAAAAATGCCATAGAGGCATCGAGTAAAAGAGCAAGTATCAATATTAATGCCAGTCAAAGCGACGGTCATATCGTCATCACAATACACAACTCAGACGCTGTGCCACAGCAAGTTCAAGAACAATTTTTTGAAAAATTCGTCAGTTATGGCAAGCCGGGACATTTAGGCATGGGAACCTATACTGCAAGGCTACTCTGTGAAGAGCAAGGGGGAAGGCTGGCTTTTAGAACAGATCAAAGCCTTGGCACGGAAGTGTATGTGCACCTTCCAATAGGGAAGTAAGCTAGTTGACTAGCATCGCGCTTATTTTATCACTTTAAGATAACTCGGCTGCGCTTCTGGTCTCATTGGGATTGTCGTCTGCTCGCGATATCCTAGAGTTTCAGCACGTAGAGCACTAACATGATTGAAAACAGTTTTAACACCGTAGTATTGTTCAATATCTTTATCGCTCTCTAGCAGATCACCCAACTCAAGCATTAGATAGTAGGCAGTATGTTGAATTTTTTCAGGCACTTGCTCTTCAATGTCACCCTTTATAAAGCAACGACGAATACAAAGTTCAAGACGGTTACATCCATGCCCTTGCACAATCATGCCAACCGCCAATGCGATCGCAACAACCATCAAAACTATAAAAATTATAACCGGTTGCATCGTTTATGCATCCTCCACATATTGACCCTAGAATGTGATAAGTTATTTATTTCGACCCAAATGCCATAGTCAAACTCTGTACAGAAGATTTGTTCAGCTGGCTGATAAACCTTCAACATCTAAGCCATTTAACATTTCAAATATAAAGCCATTAGAAAAATAACAATTACACTACACGTAAAGATAAAAGCCAAATATTTTTACCAAATATTAACTTTCGCTTTAAAGGGTGTCAATTCAAACTAAGTCCATTCAAATTTAATTATCGACAATGAACTGATATGGCAAATAAAAACCGTATACTGAATCGCCCCGAGTTCATCGGAGACTAGTTGTTTAAGTCAGGCTACTTTACCTGACTCTTTTAAATTATCATAGAAATCAGCTTCATATTGAGCTGGTGAAATATATCCAATAGA
>NZ_JAAUWV010000047.1 GCF_014694405.1 Pseudoalteromonas sp. S16_S37 | reverse complement strand
GTGCTTTAATTTGCTCTAATGATGTTGTGGTATTCATTGATCACACCTTAGTTGTTTAGGTTGCAATCAAGTATGCCGGATGGTTTTTACTTATTTGCGCTATCTTGCCGTAAGGTCACGTTAGAAACTGCGAACGCATCTCGGACTAACCTTGCTACACAGCCTTCATTTGGACTTGCTTGGTCCATATATGGAGGCCATTGACCGGTACTAATGTGGAGGGTTTTGTTCAAGCCCTTGGTGTAAGAAGACCAACTCGATAGCACCAGAAGTAGAAGCAGAGCGAATCGCAACACAGTGATCTCTGAAGATTAATTAAATATATTAAATATAGACATACTTAGCGTATCACGCTATTAGTTTATTTAATGCTATTTTCTTTAAAGAAAAATTTTTAAGTACGCCGATGGATACGTCTATTAGTTTGTTTTTTGCAATGCCTTTTTGGCAAACTCATTACCGCTTTGTGTTTTAACTTGGCAAGCAAACAAGACGTTAGTGTTCTCAAGTTGGTGTTCTATACGACCACTGTTTGGCAAGTGGATACGACTTCTTGAAGAGTGAAGTTAACCAAGGTGGGTGATATTGCACATATTTTGGCAATGTCTTTTTGTTTATAACCACCACGTTTGTACAAACTTAGAATGTTTTGGTGGCGCTTTGATAGTGAACTCACGGCTTGCATTATACGGCCATTAAGGCTCTGCTCAATCAGCGTTTCTTCAATGTTAATTTGAGTATCAATACACTGAGCGGGCTCAGCATTTTCAATACTGATCCAGCTTTCTTTCGATTTTTTTCGGAGCATGTCAATGGCAATATTTTTTGCTGTTTGATAACAGTACGCACTTTGGTTTGAGACCGTATCAAAAGACTCCGACATTTTCGACAGGCGAATAAATGTTTCCTGTAGCGCATCTTCGGCCAAGTATTGGCAGTGTAAAATTGAAGTTAGGTAAACAATCAGTTTGCTCCTTTGCATTTCAATTACGTCAGACCAACAGTGTTCGACTCGCACTGGATTAGCACTTTGACCCACAGTCATTTTCTCTCCCTCCTTTATTGAATAAATCGTAATGAAAATAATTATCAGTTAGATCCTAGTTCCACTCTTGGCTTTTTGTCAATACAAAAAACGTTTTCGTTTATCACTTAATTGTAACGTTTGTGTCTTTTTTAGGTTTTTAACGGAGAGATTGGTGAGATCAAAAAAATATGAAAATTTTCCTAAATTTTGCCAAAACAAACTCGTCATAAGGTAGTTGTGAGCAAATTGAATTGTTTCATATTTTTTAATTTATTGATTTTAAATCTCTTTAGTCATTTCTTGGTGTTGAGAATAAAGTGCAGGGAAAGTGACGTTGAATAGAGCACCTTTATAATTAATTTCATAAGGTTTTATTTATGTTAAATAGTTGTGTCGAGTGGCCCGCTGAGGACGTTGAGCGATATCGTGAGCTTGGATATTGGATTGATGAGGAATTGTGCCAAATTTTAGAGCGACAAATGCAGAGTAATCCCTCTGCTATCGCAGTTATCGATAACGGTAATGAGAAGACATATCGCTGTTTAGATAAAGAAGCTACTCGGTTGGCAGGCTACTTAGCTAAGCAAGGCTTAAGTGCAGGGGATACGGCGATTGTCCAATTGCCAAACTGTTATGAATTTTATGTGGTGTTTTTCGCGTTACAAAAGTTAGCAGTGTTACCTGTCAATGCCTTGATGAACCACAATCAGCTTGAACTCACGCACTATGCTCAGGCATTAAATCCAAAATTAATCATTGCCGATGCTAAGCACCCGTTATTTGCTGATGGTACTTTCACTGAACAACTAAAAATGAACGCACCGCAACTGGCACACGTACTGCTCCGCGGACAAACGAATTGGACCCGCAGCCTCACTGAAAAGCTCTACGCGTCAGCTAGCTTTGAGCACTTTGACTCTTTGCCATTTCGCAAGCATCAAGCTGACAATGTGGCATTTTTCCAGCTGTCTGGTGGTAGTACAGGCACCCCTAAGCTGATCCCTCGTACACACAATGATTACTACTACAGTGTTCGACAAAGTGTCGAAGTTTGCCAGTGGGATGAACAAACGCGTTATTTGTGCGCATTGCCTGCGGCACATAACTTTCCATTGAGTTCACCCGGTGCGCTGGGCGTATTCTACGCGGGTGGAACGGTGATCTGTGCCCCTGATCCGTCTCCCAGTAGCTGCTTTGCGCTTATCCAAAAGCATCGGGTTAATTGGACCGCATTGGTTCCTCCTGCGGTAACTCTATGGCTCGATTCGCAAGAGCGTGAGCGTTACAACTTGAGCACTTTGGCGGTGATCCAAGTTGGTGGTGCCAAGCTCAGTGCAACGTTGGCCGCAAGACTTGAAAACGAGTTACAGGTGACTTTACAGCAGGTGTTTGGCATGGCTGAAGGCTTAGTGAATTATACCCGACTAGATGACGACCAATGGACTCGACATAACACTCAGGGTCGACCTATGAGTGAAGCGGATCAGATCCGCATTGTCGATGAAAACAATCAGCCAGTGCCTGATGGCGAAGCCGGACTATTAACGACGAAAGGGCCCTACACGTTCCGTGGTTACCTCAATGCTGAGCTGCATAACTTGGCGGCTTTCACGGCTGAAGGGTTCTACTGTAGCGGGGATGTAGTCAAACTCAGTCCCTGTGGAAATATCATCGTTGAAGGTCGCGACAAAGATCAGA
The DNA here is from genome assembly GCF_014694405.1 of Pseudoalteromonas sp. S16_S37. Lineage (GTDB taxonomy): Bacteria > Pseudomonadota > Gammaproteobacteria > Enterobacterales > Alteromonadaceae > Pseudoalteromonas. The sequence goes on along the minus strand of NZ_JAAUWV010000047.1, from coordinate 34,403 downwards.
TCAACAAAGGGGGTGAAAAGGTCGCAGCAGAAGAAGTTGAAAACCAACTGCTTGCGCACCCGAGCGTTCACGATTGTGCCGTAGTAGCAATGCCAGACTCGTTACTCGGTGAGCGAATTTGTGCCTTTGTTGTTGCGCGCGAACATGCTGAACAGCCTTTAACCAAGGTTGCTTTAAATCGTTTCATTCGTGGTCGAGGCCTTGCCGATTACAAATACCCAGATCGATTTGAATTCATTGCCACTTTACCCAAAACCAAAGTGGGCAAAGTAGACAAACGCGCCCTGCGCGAACATATCGCAAACTTACTCGCTTCAGTGCAAAACGTTTAACAAGGAACAAGATATATCATGGCGATCCCACGCATTAATTCATACACCTTACCGACAAGCCGCCCAGAAAACCGCACACAATGGCAGCTTGATGCCGATAAAGCAGTGCTCCTTGTACATGATATGCAGTCATATTTTGTCAATTTTTATGATGTTGATAGTGCGCCAATGAAACAGCTTATACAACACGTTGAGCGTTTAATTGCGGCAGCAAAAGCGGCGGGTATTCCCGTTGTGTACACGGCACAGCCAGCTAATCAAGATCCCAAAGACAGAGCGCTGCTGACGGACTTTTGGGGCACGGGTTTGACCGAGCAAGACACCAGCATATTGCCGGCACTCGCACCGACCGATGACGATAAGGTCTATACAAAATGGCGTTACAGTGCGTTTAAACGCAGTACGTTGTTAGAGGATATGCGTTCACAAGGGCGTGATCAGTTATTGATTTGCGGCATTTATGCACACATCGGTATTTTATCAACGGCGTTGGATGCGTTTATGTACGATGTAAAAGCATTTGTCGTGGCTGATGCCATTGCAGATTTTAGCGACAGCGATCATCTTCAAGCTTTAGAGTACATTTCATCCCGCTGTGGACAGGTACAGCTGTTAGACGAAGTGTTATCAAGCCTAACAACGATTAATCAAACTGTTCAAGACGCGAATGGCACGCTATCGGTTGCGGCGTTACAGCAGGTGGTAGCAAGCGTGCTAAACATCGATGTGGAAGAAGTCGATCCTGAAGAGAACCTGCTTTATCTCGGCTTAGATTCTATTCGTGTTATGACCTTGCTTGACCAATGGCGAGCGCAAGGGATTGATATTACCCTAGCGCAATTGGCCGAAGGGACCAGCATCAATGATTGGTATGAGATCATGAGTCAGTGCGCGCAGCCTGAGGCGTTATCGGCATGATTGAACAGCCTTTGAGCGCAGCACAGCTGGGTATTTGGCTTGGGCAGGAAAAGCAGCCACGCAGTACCCGTTACAACACTGCTGAATATCTTGAACTTAATACAGTGATCGACTTAGAAGCATTTTTGCTTGCAGGTGCGCAAGTATTGCAAAACACCACCGCGGTGAATGTGTGTTTTACCTCGCGGCAAGGTGAACCTGTACAAACACTGCTGAGTGAGTCGGAGCGCGTTACTAAATTGGGCGAGTATGTTGATGTATCGCACCAAGCAGATCCCGATTCTGCGGCGCTGCAATTTATCGCGCAATGGCAAGCGATGCCATACGATTTGGCGTGCGGAGACTTATATCGTCATGCGTTGGTTCGCCTAGCAACCAATCGCTACTTTTGGGTTTTAGGGGCGCACCATATCGCCTTAGATGGCTTTAGTTTTGCGCTAGTCTCCAATCGTGTTTTGCAAGCTTACGAAGGAAATCATATTGCTTCTGATGAAGCACAGTATCAGTCTGTGATTCACGAAGACGCTCACTATCGCGCCAGTAAATGGTACCAACAAGATAGAGCATATTGGTTGGCACAGTTACGTGGCTTTGGCGATGCCGTCAGTTTGACCCCGCACACGCGTGATGCCAATGCAGATAAATGCAAGGTCTCGGCGCTGATCACAGTCGCTCAACTGGCGCAATTAGAATTCCAAGCTCAGTCACAAAATAGTAATTGGTCAGAACTGCTATTCACCGCGGTGAGTTACCTCGTTTATCAGCGCAGTGGCGTTGAAAAAACGATTATCGGTATGCCTGTTGCTAATCGCATTGCCTCAAAAGCTGCTAATACACCGTGCATGCATATGAATATTGTGCCTGTGACGGTGCACTTTGCAGGCGTAGCGCACTTTGCGCAGTTGCTACAGCAAGTGAGTAAGCAGCTACAACAAAGCAGGCGCCATTTTCGTTATCGCTATGAAAACCTCAAAGCAGAAGCCATAGCGCAGCAATTACCACAGCGTTTATTTGGTCCTGTGGTGAATATTTTACCCTTTGAACGGTTTGAAACCTGCGAAGGAGAGGTTGTTACCAGTCATCCGCTTTCGGCAGGGCCAGTTGAAGACATTGCATTTATATTTATCAAGCAAGCGGATGGTGGTATTCGCTTTGAAATTGAAGGCAATCAAAGTGGTTACAGTCAGGTTGAGCTGACGCAGTTACAGCATGAATTTTTGACATTACTTAATAGCCTTTGCGAGCAACTCGCTCTTCCTTTAAAAACCACGGCCGCCGATTTGGCTCTATGGGCAACACCAGCGCCGACAGAACAAGCCAGTGTTCTGCAAAGTTTACTCACACAAGCTCAAAATACCCCCAATCACATGGCTTTACAGACCATAGATGGTGATTCCCTCAGCTATCAGCAATTGGCACAACAAGTAACATGGCTAGCAGATAACTTGAGTAACATGGCTGAGCAAAGTGGTGGGTGTGTATTGCTGGCATTGCCACGCAGCCAGCACACCGTGGTGGCAATGTGGGCTGTGCTGCTAGCTGGGCACCGATTTGTATTTATTGATATTGATGCGCCAGTGAGCCGAAACCGCGTCATCATTGAAGATGCGCAGCCGTTTGTGGCCTTGGTGGATGATGACAGCGCTGATTTGGCACTGTTTAGTGACGTTGGTATTGTGACCTTCAATGTTGCCACGGCGCAGCGTGAGCAAGTCAATGAACGTCTTGTGGCCCCGATGTTGTCAGTGGCTGATACGCAAGCGTATTTAATTTATACCTCGGGCTCGACGGGCAAACCTAAAGGTGTGCAGATCAGCCATGGTGCTTTAGCTGGGTTTGTGAATGGCGCTCAAGCGGCTTATAACATCACCGCAAGTGACCGTGTGTTGCAGTTTGCCCCTTTTCATTTTGATACGTGCATCGAAGAGGTGTTTGTCACGCAAACGGTGGGGGCCACCTTGGTGATGCGTAACGACGCGATGCTAGAGTCATTTGAACGCTTTCTAGAGGAAGTCGAAAAACAACGTATCACAGTGTTAGATTTACCAACGGCTTACTGGCATGAGCTATGTCACTACTTATGTGGGTCGAGCAGGGCACTACCGGCGACACTGCATACCATCATTATCGGCGGCGAAGCGGTTAACAGGCAACGGGTCGAAGCTTGGCGTAACAAGTTTGCACAAACGGTGCGCGTGCTAAATACCTATGGGCCAACCGAAGGCACTGTAGTGGCGACTTATTCTGATCTGAGCATGAATAGCAATACCAGCTTGATTGGTCAGCCATTGCCGGGAAGAGGTGTTATGGTGATGCGAGACTCTGGGCAGATAGCCAAATTTGGTGAGCGTGGAGAGCTTTGCTTAACGGGTTGTGGATTAGCCAGCGGTTATTTGGGGTTGCCAGAACAAAGTGCGAACGTGTTTGTACAGCTTTGGCACCCTGTGTGCAATGAATATGTTGATGCGTATCGTACTGGTGATGTGGTTCGCATGTTACCTGATGGTCAACTCGAATATTTAGGGCGCGCAGACTCTCAGTTAAAGATCAGCGGTTATCGTATCGAAATTGGCGAGATAGAAGCCGTGCTGTTAGGCCTTGATGGTGTACAAGAAGCAGCGGTGACTATCATCAAAGATACCCAAGGCAAGCCCAAGGCACTCTCGGCGCACATCGTGAGCGAGCAAAATTGGACCTTAGTGTCATTACGCGGAGCACTCGCCGAACACTTACCCAGTGCGATGTTACCCGCGCAGTTGCATATGCATGCCGCATTACCAAAAACGCCTGCTAATAAAATCGATCGTAAACGATTATCTGCGCAACAAGCTGACTCATCCTCCCCCTCAACGCTCAGTGATTTTGAAGCGAAAATTGCTTCAGTCTGGCAAGATGTGCTCGGGATCAGTGGCTTTAGTCCAGAAGATAACTTTTTCGATATTGGCGGGCAATCACTGCAATGCATACAGGTCGCTGCACGTTTAACCCAATTGCTTGAACAGCCCATCAGTGTGGCGTTTTTGTTTGCCCACCCAATCTTGCAAGATTTAAGTGCCGCTTTACAAGCGGGAGAAGCACATGTGGCAAATACAGGAGCTATTACCGAGCAGCTGCAGAGTGAGCTAGCGCAGTTTAAGCTTCAACTTCAATCCGTTGTGCCAACCGCTTGCGATAAGAGCGATGACAAAACGGTATTGCTGACAGGGGCGACCGGATTTGTTGGCGCACAGCTGCTTAAATATTTACTACAGCAACCGCAATTGCAGGTGGTGTGTGCGGTGAGAGCTGATGACATTGCCCATGGCAAAGTGAGATTGCAAAAGGCCTTTGATGCACAAAGCCTTGGTCAGCTTGATTTATCACGCGTTGACATTTTACTCAGCGATATTGCCAAGCCAAAGCTTGGTTTAGATGCACAAGCATACCAAGCGCTCGGACAACGAGTGTCACATGTACTGCACAATGCGGCGCACACTTCTGTGCTGCGTGATTACAACAGTTTAAAAACTGCTAATGCATACACCACAGCGCAATTGCTGATGTTCGCTAAGCACTTTTCTGTGCCATTTAATCATGTTTCGACTATCGCGGTTGCGCCAGCCAATGGCGAGCCGTTGATTGAGTCATTTGTTTCTCTACACGATGGCTTACACGATGGTTACCAGCAGTCTAAGTGGGTGGCTGAGGCAATGGTGGAACAAGCCATACAGCAAGGGATGCAAGGACAAGTATACCGATTAGCGCGTGTTATTGGCGCGAAGCAAAGTGGCTATATTAATCGCAACGATTTGGTGTGGCGCATCTTACGCACTGGTTTAAAGCATCATAGTTTACCGCACTTAGATGTGTTAGAGCCTTGGACCACAGTAGATGTGGTGGCCAAATTTGTGGCAGCGCAAACGCTGTGTACAAGTGATCATGCCGTTTTTAATGTCACACCACAAAATCTTGTGTCTTTATCACAACTGTATCTTTGGCTGCGCGAATATGGCTTTGAATTTAACACCGTTCCTTTGCCTCAATGGCTGGGCGTTGTCGAGCAGTCGGACGATGACGAAGACTTGGCGATTGCCAGTTTCTTTACCTCACAAGGTCAAAAGTCGTCGCAATCATCACATCAACCCATGGCGCTTAAAGCACAGAATGACGGCTTTAAACGAGCGAGTCAGCAACATAGCGCGTCACTACAGGCGTTTAGCAAAGCCGATTTAGCCAATTATCTTGATTACGCATTTGCCAGTGGGCTACTTGATAAAGCGCATCACCCTGCCGCTTACCAACAGATAAAACTGCAGGGTGCATCGACAAAAATTGCAGAGGAGTTGTTATGAGTCAGCGACAACCAATCAAACCCAGCGGACCTCGCAGCGTATTTTGTGTAGCTAAGCGCTACATTACGCCGCACCTGTTGCGTATCACGGTATCGGGGGAACAATTACTCGGATTTCCAGCAGGGTATGACGGCGCACATATCAAATTGTTTTTTGCCAATCGAGATACTGGCACGCTTGAGCTACCTGCGCGTGACGAGAGTGGCAAAATCACATGGCCAGAAAATAGACCTGTCACCCGCGCTTATACCGTTCGTGCATTTCGCCCACACAGTAACGAGCTTGATATAGATTTTGTGGTGCATGGTGATAGTAGCCCTGCATCGGGTTGGGCGGTGAATGCCAAGGTAGGATCTGAACTGGGCGTCGCTGGGCCGGGTGGTCCAGATCCATTACTGGCTGACGCGGATTGGCATATTTTAGCGGGGGATTTAACCGCGGTGCCTGCGATCAGTGCGCTGGTGGAAGGTTTTAGTGCCGAGACAAAAGCGCAGGTGTTTATTGAACTGGACAGCCTTGAAGATAAACACCCTATCGCAGCGCCTCAGGGCGTCGATATTCACTGGTTGGTACGTCAAGTCGGAAATCCCACACAACTGGCGCAAGAGATAGCGAAAATCGCTATTCCCAGCGATGTAACGTCAGTCAGTGCTTTTATCGCGGGAGAAAACAGCGCGGTTCTGGCTTGTAGAAAACAGTTAATTCAAGATTTTGGGCTTAGCAAAAAGCAGTTGTATGCCATCCCGTACTGGCGCCGTGGACAAGATGAAGAAACCTATCATGAGCGACGCCACGAGATCATGGATGAGGTGTACTAATGTCGATAAATGAATTTAATGGCCGCATCGCTTTTGTTACTGGTGCGTACCAAGGCATTGGTCAAGCGCTGGTGGCATTGCTACTCAGCCGAGGCACTGTGGTGGTTGCGGCGGATATTGCTTTTGACGCGCAAACACTCACCGAAGTTTCAGCCAATTGCTTTCAAATAAAGCTTGATGTGACCGATCAGGACAATGTGCGCAATGTGGTTGACGCCGTTGAAGCGCAACTGGGCGGTATCGACTACTTGGCCAGTGTAGCGGGTATTTTGCACATGGGATCGTTACTTGAGCAAAGCGAAACACACTGGCACGACACCTTTGCGGTGAACTGCCATGGCGCTTTTTATCTTTGCCAAGCGGTTGCCAAAAAAATGCAAACTAGACAGCGTGGGGCCATCGTTGCGGTGGGCAGCAATGCGGCGCAAACCCCCAGAATGAACATGGGCAGCTATTGTGCTTCAAAGGCGGCATTAGAGGCGTTAATCAAGAACTTAGCGCTGGAACTGGCGTCTCACAACATTCGCTGCAATCTAGTTGCCCCAGGGTCGACCGACACCCAAATGCAGCAGCAATTATGGCGCGATGAGCATGGTGCAGCTAAAACCATCGCGGGCGATCTGGCACATTTTAAGGTGGGTATTCCCCTTGGTCGCATCGCCTCACCCACAGACATCGCCAACAGTATTTTGTTTTTACTCAGTGAACAAGCCAAACACATCACCATGACCAGCTTGTTGGTTGATGGTGGTGCCACTCTGGGACACTAATTTTTCGAGGATATTATGAATAATCAGCCACTTTCTTTTACGCAATCACAGCAACTTCAAGCACAGGGCGAGCAAGTTATCGCCGGTTTTACGCAGTCGATGATGAAAAAACCGGAGCAGTTTTCACCGGGGGCGTTTCCCGTTTATTTAGCCAAAGGTGAAGGTGCCATGGTGACCGATGTGGATGGTAACCAATACATCGATTTTATCTGTGGTTTAGCGGCCAATACACTAGGTCATAATCACCCAGTAGTGGTGAATGCCATTACCGAGAATCTAAGCAAGGGGTTAATTCACTCGCTGCCCACACCGATTGAAGTGCAAACTGCGCAAACTCTCGTAGATGTGATCCCGGGTGCGCAAATGGCGCGTTTTTTCAAAACCGGTGCGGATGCCAACTCTGCAGCCGTTCGACTTGCACGCCATGTTACGGGCCGAGATGAGATCATGACAGTTGGCTACAATGGCTGGCACGATCAATACATGTTTGACACTCCGGGGGTGCCTGCGGTTATTGCACAGCTAACCCATCGCATGCCACTGTTTACGCCAGCGGACGAGCCAAAAATCATTGAGAAAATAGCCGAAAGAAAAGATGAGTTGGCGGTGGTGTTGTTGTCGGTGCCTTACAACCGTGTGCTAGAAAAAGCATTCTTACAGCAATTGAGAGAAACTTGTACTGAGCACGGTGTTATCTTGGTATTCGATGAAGTGGTGACGGGCTTTAGATTAGCACCGGGCGGTGCACAAGAGTTCTTTGGTGTGACTGCCGATTTAGTTACGCTGTCAAAAGGCATCGCAGCGGGAATGCCTTTATCGGCGGTAGCAGGAAAAAGCGACATAATGTCGAGGATCAATGAGCTACAGGTGTCTACTACTTTCGGTGGAGAAATGCTCTCTCTTGAAGTGTGTGATGCCGTTTTAAAAGAGTATCAACGTACTGAGTTTACCAAGCACATTGCCAAGTTAGGAGCGATTTTAAAGGCCGAAGTAAACCAGATCTCTGAGCAATTAGGCACACCACTGCGCGTGGTAGGTTATGACCCCATTCCGATGTTCTTGTTTGCAAAAAAACCTGAAGAGCATGTTAAATTTGCCATTCCATTTTTAGCACAGATGGCCAAGCGTGGCATCTTGATGCGTCGTGAAGTGAACTTCATCTGTGGTGTGCACACGCAGGAGCACATCAATGAAACCATCGCAGCGGTGAAAGCGTCATTGATTGAAATGAAAGAAGCGGGTCTGTTTGATGCGCAGGATGACGAATAATGGCTTGTTCATGTTTATCGACGCAGCGTTTTGCTGCGCTCGCCAAAGCAATGAGCGAACAGCCGTTTGGTAGCGGTCAGGTGAGTGAACTGGACAGCCTCAAAGCGGTATGCAGAAAACCTCATAATGATGCTCAGCGTACGCTGATCGACAACGTGTTCATTTACACTGCGGATTTAAACAATACCGTGATCCCAAATGGTTGGGTATTAGTGCACGGTAAACAAATCGTTGCTCTGGGTGAAGACGGTGCGCAGCCGCAAGCGTTCGATAAAAAAATCGATGGTCAAGGCAAGCTGATGTTACCGGGGCTTATAAACCCCCATTGGCATGAAAGTTTTGTTGCGCCCAACCCAGAATCGCCGGATGACAGCCATATTGAGCCTACCGCGTACTCGAATGGCGGTAATATTCATGCTCTTGGTTCGATGTTTGGCTTCATTTCAACAGTGGGAGACAAGCTAAGCCTAGAAGAAGGGCTGGCTATTGCCAGATGGAGTATGTGGACGCAACTGCGCTCGGGCACCACCGCACTCGGTGATGTAGGCTCGGCAAACAAAGCCGATGCGATGGCATTGGCAGCGATTGATTTGGGCATGCGCCTGCGAGTGAGTCGCTGGGGCTCGGATGTGATGCTGGAGGCACATAAATCAACGCCAACCATTATTGCCGACACCGAAGTACAAACTGCCGATTGGCTCTCTTTGATTGAAACTTGGGATAACCATAGCTCTGGACTGGTTGGTGCGATGCCGTCGGTGATGGGCGCATTTGGTAGTTCAGACAAGCAGCTCGAAGCACTTGCTAGTATCGTACAGCAATACAAGGTGCCTTATGCAACCCATCTTGCACCATTGAAAAACGAGCGTCAGGAAGTGGAGCGGATATTTGGTTTATCGCCCATTGCGCGCTTTGATGCGATGGGACTGCTCACGGATAGGCTATTGGCGGTACATACTGCGTATGCCAGTGAGGCTGAGTACCAGCGACTGATCGAAACCGGTGTGAATATCTGTCACTCTCCAGCCCATTACGGCATGTTGGGCGAAGCCACAGTCAGTGAAACTGGGCAAATTGGTCGCTTTCTAAAAGATGGTGTTTGGGTTTCCAGTAGTACGGATGGCGACATTTCGTTTATTGGTGGCATGTGTGAAGCGATGCGTGGTGCGCACCTTGGTCATAATGAGGCGCAAAATTGTAACACTGCTTGCCCACCTACGCTGGCGTTGAAAACGGCGACCTTGTATGGTGCCAAAGCACTCGGTTGGGAGCAGCAGATTGGCTCAATTGAGGTCGGGAAGCAGGCCGACTTGATACTCGTGAACAATGATGATTACCGTTATAAGTTGTCGGGCCATCCGCTGCGCACCTTTATTGTCACTGGGTCCAGCAAAGATGTCGATAGCGTGATGGTGGCAGGCGACCTTGTCGTGGAAGCAGGGCGTAGCACGCGTTTTGATGAAACTGAGTTATATCAGGATTATCAAAACGCGGTGGCCAGCGCGCGTAAGCGTATTGGAGGCCCTAAATGAGTCAAACGCGATTAGCGACTTGGTTCTTGTTATTGGCGAGCACCATGACGGTGCTTGCCAGTGCCACGCTTGCTCCCGCATTACCTGCCATGACAGCGGCATTTTCTCACATTGATAACGCGGCGTTTTGGACCAAAATGACCTTGGCTTTACCCGGCTTGGTCATTGCCTTATGCGCGCCCTTGGCGGGCAGTTTAGTTGACAAGTTTAATAGTCAAAAGCTATTGGTCAGCGCCTTGGGCCTTTTTTTACTTAGTGGCGGACTGGGCTACTACTGGCAAGCGTCACTGTGGTTGATTTTATTCAGCCGTGCGCTGATGGGCGTGGCTGTGGCCTTTATTATGGTCAGTGGCACCACCATCGCAGCGCGATACTTTGAAGGGCCTCGCTTTTCAGGTTTTATGGGCTTGCAAGCTGCATTTGGTGGGTTTGGTGGCGTACTGTTTTTAACCCTAGCGGGCTTTTTAGCTGAGCAGCATTGGACTTGGGTGTTCGCGATTTACGCATTGGCGTTACTGGTGTTACCTGGCGTGTGGTTATGGGTCAAAGTTCCTGAATTGAAAGCGCCGCAAGGGCCACAGGTTGCCATGCCAGCACATTGGATGAACCGTACATTTGTAGTGTGTTGTACGCTGGCGCTGGTGGAAATCGTGGTGCTATATGGTTTAACCATACATTTGCCATTTCATTTAACTGAGTTGGGTCATTCTGCCAGTACCATAGGTTTAGTGATCGCGGCCTTTTTATTGGCGATGGCGAGTGTGTCAGTGGGTTATGGTCGAGCACGTCAACACTTGAGTATTAAACAAACGCACTTGGCTGGTTGGTTGGTCACGGCCTGTGGTTTTGCGCTATTGGGGTGGGTGACGTCACTGCTTGCTATAGTTGGTGCGAGCGTGGTGATTGGTGCTGGGCTTGGACTCATTCGGCCGAACTTAGTGGTATGGTTATTTGAGTTTGTACCACCTGCCATGCGCGGTAAAGCGATGGGGATCATGACGACCTGTTATTTTACCGGTCAGTTTATCAGCCCTGTGTTGTTTGAGCCTGCCATCGCCAGTTTGACGTTTAGCAATTTTTGTATCGCTTTGGCTTTGCTCATTCTAGTTGTGAGCTGCGTGGTGAGCGTGCTTTATACACGTTTGGCAAAACCCACTGAGCAACAACTCGGTTAAGTCACTTGGGTGTCATGTTGATGCGTTTTGACAAATTGCATCGGGGTGACACCAAACTGCTTTTTAAATGCCGCAATAAAATTGGCGGTGTGATCATAATTGGCCAGATAGGCCGCTTCACCAATTGATAACCCTTCAACCAATAGAGCGTGACGCGCTTTATTGAGTCTGTTTTGTTTCACGTATTGCTTGGGGGTGGTGTTAAACCAGCGTTTAAAGAAGCGCTGTAAACTGCTCACGCTCATCGCAAGCTCTTGTGATACTTGCTCAACACTCTTGTCATGATTCAATAAATCGATGATTTTGTTTTTTCGCAGTTCAATATCACTGTGTGGGGGTAGGCGATAGATCGCGTGCCGGGCCTGATTGTTTGCGACGAGATAAGAAAAAAAGCAGCTTAACCACTGTGTTGCGCTGCCTTCACACTCTAATTGCTGATCAAGAGAGGGGTTACTCGGAGTACGCATGAGCTGTTGCGTTAGCTCTATTGCCTTATCAGACAGCGGAAGCTCAACTACTTTGGTGCTAGTAAAGAGTGCGTCAGTCTGTTGCTGCAGACGCGCGTTGACCCACGCTTTTGACACACTCACAGTGAGTTTCTCCACTTCTTGGTTGCTGTGTATGTAGCGTGTAAAAGGCTCTGGCTGTGCCACAATATTGGCAAAAGCGATAGGTTTGTCGATGACCTCAAAGCAGTAGTATTTATTGGCGACTCTAAACTTAATTTTTCCCTTTAATAATACGGTGATGTTGACACTTTCTTGCAGCTCGGCGCAGTTACTGGTTTGCTGTTGTTCAATACATTGGCTGATATGCAGCTGCAAATGTTCACTTAAAGGCAAAAATGATAAGCGACCAATGGCTATCAGCTTGCTGCCATCACACACGGCAGTCCGACTATTTAAGCCACTGGCGAAGAGTAGCTGATTGTTGAGTTGCGCGCTGGAAATATTCCCTTCCATAGTAACTGCCAATTAATTCTAATAATCATAATAGATTGACGATTTTGCATAACTAATATTTAGAAAGCAACAAAAGTAAAAGTGTACAATATTGCGAGTGATTCGTATTAACATTAAAAATTAAAGGATATTTATGTTGGTTTCTCGCACAAAGCAGTTAGGTTTTCGCCCTTCCACCCTTGCTTTAGCATTAGCGGGGGTTATATCAGCACCGGCTTTAGCAGATGCAGGTAACATCGAAAAAATAGAAGTTTGGTCTACCGCAGTAAAAACATCCGCTCTGTACTTAAAAGAGCAAGAAATTGCCGATAAACAAGCCGATCATATCTCAGACCTACTGCGTGCCATTCCTGGCATCGATGTGGGTGGTGCTCACTCGTTAAACCAACGTATTACTATCCGTAGTATGGATGACAAAGACCTGAAGATTTCTATTGATGGTGCGGCGCAAAATACCTATATGTACCATCATATGGGCAATTTACAGATCCACGCAGATATTTTGAAGTCAGTAGATATTGAAACCGGTACTAACTCGGTGATCAATGGCGGCCTAGGCGGCGCTGTGCGCTTTGAAACCAAGCAGGCGCGAGAGTTACTAAGCGGTGATGAGCGATTCGCCATGCGTGTATCGGCAGGTGCTGCGGATAATGCGGGTCATAACTATTCTGTAACGGGTTTTGGTTTATTAACCGATGATGTCGATTTTCTAGCCTACTACAATCACGTCGAGCGTGATAACTATGAAGTCGGTGGTGGTAAAATTCTCGATCAGGATGACAAAGTAGTTGTTGGCACGGATGGTGAAGTTAAAGGCTTAGAAGGTGAAGTCAGCGACGCGCTTGTTAAACTGGGTTGGAACATAGATAACAACCAACGCATCGCATTGAGCTATGAAACGTATAAGGATGAAGGTGATTATAGCTATCGTCCAGATATGGGTTTAGCGACTGACATGGCGATCACTAATAGCTTGCAGATCCCACTGCTATGGCCAACAGAATTTACTCGGGACACAGTGACTTTAAGCTATGACTTAACTTGGGGTGATGGTTCTTCATTAAAAGCAAGCTTGTATTCAAACACCAGTGAGCTTTATCGAGATGAATCTGGCTGGTCGATGTCTCCAAACCCAAGATTCCAAGCGTATGCAGGTCAGGTGACTGGTGAAGCAAAAAACAGCGGTTTGAATGTACTTGCAGAAACGCTGGTGAGTAACTTAATTGGCAATGAAGAACATACCTTTACTTACGGTATTGATTACTTAAAACACGATACGCAATATGACTTGGCTATCGCGGCAGGTGGCACAAAGCACTCAGAAGAAACAGCGAAAAACTTAGCGCTCTTTGTACAGGATAAAATCGACTTTGGTAATGGCTTTGCGTTGATCCCGGGCGTAAGACATGACAGCTACGATATCAATGCTGTTACGGTTGATAATGATTTTTCTGAGTTTTCTTTCTCTTTGGCAGCGCAATATCAGGTTAACAATAACCTGATGGTGAAATTAAGCTCAACTGAGTTATTTAAAGGCCCTGAGATCAGCGAAGTCTTCGTCGGTGCAGGTTTGGGGGAGAAGCTAAATTCAGGTATTGAAGCTGAAACCGGTTTAAATAATGAGTTGTCAGTGGCATTTGAAAATGCGTTGTCAACCGATAAAGTTCTGCGTTTAGGCGCGACCGTGTTTAACACTCAAATTGACGACTATATCTTCGATAGTGCGGCTTTACCAGGTGGTGGCCCTCGTGAAACATGGAAAGACAATGTTGGTGATATGACCGTTAAAGGTTTTGAAACATACGCTGGCTTTTCGGTTGACGCATTCTCTTTCCAAATCTCTTACTCTAAATCAGAGAGTGATTTGGATGCGTTTGCTCAATACAGCTCGCTACAAGGTGCACGTTTAGAGCGTGAGCAAGGCGATACTATTGCCGCTGATTTTACCTATCAACTGAGTGCATACAATCTAACCTTGAACTGGGATTTCATGGCAGTAGGTGATGTAGCCAAAGGAACAGACTTGTATGGCGCTGATTTAGATAACAGCAAAGATGGTTTTACCGTTCACAATATCAGTGCTCACTGGCAGCCTGAAGCTGTTGCGAACCTGCATGTTCGTGTTGGTATAGATAACTTATTTGATGAGTTCTATTCTTCTCAGTCTTCTAAGAATGGGGTGTCATTCCACCCAGTGTTTGGAAAACTATTCCTAATGGACTATGAGCCGGGTAGAAACATCAAGGCGAGCATCTCTTATCAGTTCTGATAAGCCAATTTTCTTGCTGTAAAAGAATGCCCAGCATATCGCTGGGCATTTTATTATCTGCGCTAGAGCTAGGCGATTCTTTATACCTAGCTCAGATCCATTATTGACTCTTAGGCACTTTCTAACAATTCTGTTTGACTTAGCTGGTGGTAACGCTCGCTCGCATTAAGCGCGTTTAACATAGTCGACATTTTCGCTTCTGTTTCAAACCACTCTGATGTTGGGTCGGATGCGGCAACAATGCCAGCGCCAGCAAATAGTTTGGCGTGATTGTCGTTCAATTCGCCACAGCGGATCACCACAACCCATTCGCCATTACCCTGTTTGTCGCACCAGCCGACGATGCCAGAGAAAAAGCCGCGACTTTCTCCTTCTAACGTTTCAATCCACGGGTAGGCCGCTGCAGTGGGCTTGCCACAAAGCGCTGGAGTTGGGTGTAATCGGTTGGCGAGTGATAAAACGTGTGTGTCGGGGTTTTTCAATTGTCCTTCAATGACCGTGGATAAGTGCCACATGGTGGCGGTGCTGAGTAAAGAAGGACTACTAGGGATACTCAGTTTATCGCACCACGGCTGCAGTACCTGCGACATCTCGGCCAGCACGACCGCGTGTTCGTAACGATCTTTTTTGGAAGCCATCAATGCTTGTTTGCGTTTGAACTCAAGAGCCATGTCTGAGACACGTTTAGTTGAACCTGCCAAAGGGTTACTCATAATCGATTGGCCTTGCTTGCGTAGTAGTAACTCTGGGCTGACACCCATTAAAGTGGTTCTTTGTTCAGTTGGAAAAGAAAAATGAAAGCCACTGCTGCTTTGTGTGAGCAGATCTGCCAGCACCACATCGGGTTGTAGTACATCGTCAAAATAGAGGTCGGACTGTTTTGCCAATACGATTTTTTCTAATAGACCGCTGGCAAAACAACCTTTGGCTCGATTTATGGCGTGTTCGTAATGCTGTTGAGATTGGCGATGTACAACGCGCTCTAAGTTTGGAGTGTGTGGGTGATGTAATGAGTTTTTGGCGCTTAACCATCTAGTAAAGGTTTCTTTATCATACTTCCTCACTTGATCAGCGATAATAAATTGCGCTTGTTGCGATTTGCAAAATGGTAATACCCCGAATGCAATTGCGTTGTCGTTCTCATTTTGCGCGAGCGCTCGCGTGACTCGTTGAGCGAGCGCTTCATGGTCTTCTATTCCTGCAGTGAAGCGGTGTTGTGGGTGGTGGGTGATATAACAGTGTGATCCTGCTGCAAACAGCGCATGTTTTGATGCATCAAATTCCCCAATGGATGTATCAATAGATTGTAAAGCGGTTAATTCACTCAACATAGTTAGTCCTCATTCTCCAGCGCCAAGGGCGCGACTTTAGGTACTTTGTTGACGAAATTGGGTGGTAAATATTTAGTAAGATTGGCAAGGAAAGTGCACTTTTTTTGCTAAAAATAACTATTTCATTAACCTAAAAAGCTCACATCAAAAACGCAGATCAGTTACCCTTAGTCACCACGAAAAAATTGCTGGCAAAAGAATGAACGAATTCAAAAAAATCTATCAATGTGCGGTCGAGCGCAAAGGCTCCGAGGCAGCATTACTGGCGCTATTGAGCCAGCCGAGAAGTACGGACGAATTATTATCCCTGAGTGACGACCAATGGTTGGAAGAGTTTACCCGTAAGATTTTTCAAAGTGGCTTTTACTGGTATGTAATTGATGCGAAGTGGGCTGGATTCAGAGAGGTATTTTGGAATTTTGACGTTGAAAAGCTACTGATGATGTCGCCTGACATGCTCGAACAACGCGCCAGCGATGAGCGTATTATTCGCAACTATAAAAAGGTGATGACCATTCCCGAAAACTGCCTCATGATCCATGAAACGGCGCAGCAATATGGCTCATTTGCTCAGTTTATTGCAAAGTGGCCAACCGATAATATTGTGGGGTTGTGGCTTTATTTAAAGCAGCACGGGGCGCGATTGGGTGGCAACACTGGCCCATATGCGCTAAGAGTGTTAGGGAAAGATACGTTTTTATTATCAAAAGACGTCGAAGCGTATTTGCGCGCGCACAAGGTTATTGATGGCGGCTTACAATCCAAAAAGTCGTTGCTGGCGATTCAGTCATTTTTCAATGTCTTGGTGGAGCAAAGTGGCTGGTCATTGCAAGCATTGAGTCAGCTTATTGCTTTTAGTGTTGGCGATAACAGGCCCGTGGAGGAACTTGCATAATGGCTTTTTACGACCGCTATTCGCTAATGGGGACTTCTTTTTGCGTGCCTTCCACCCCCCATCTTGCCAATCAAGGCAGTGATGAACCCCATTTGTTACTTTGGAATGAGTGGCTTGCGGCGCGTCTCAATATCCCGCTAGAAAAACAAGATGCAGGTCAATTACTCAGTGGTCAAACAGTACTTGAGGGGGCTTCACCGGTTGCACTGGCTTATTCAGGCCACCAGTTTGGTCACTTCAACCCGACTTTGGGTGATGGTCGTGCGCATTTGATTGGTAGCTTCGATGATGCACTTGGGAATAGCTTTGACTTGCAGTTAAAAGGGTCTGGCGCTACGGCTTTTTCGCGCGGCGGTGATGGTTTATGTGCGTTAGGGCCCGCGGTAAGAGAATTTGTTATGAGTCAAGCAATGCGGGCGCTGGGTGTTCCTACCACAGATTGTTTGGCGGTTGTGGCAACAGGGCAGCAAGTTTATCGCAATACTATGTTACCCGGTGCGGTTGTGTGTCGTGTAGCCAGTAGCCATATTCGTGTTGGTTCGTTTCAATATTTGGCGCTGCATCAAGATATTGATGGCTTGCATAAACTCATGGAAATGGCCATTGCACGCTATTATCCTCACATCACCGAACAAGGGGATGAGCGCGTACTTGCATTCTTAAAAGTCGTTTGTGAGCAACAAATAACCTTGATGATCCATTGGTTACGCGTTGGCTTTATTCATGGTGTGATGAATACGGATAACACGTTAGTTGGCGGTGAAACTATCGATTACGGACCCTGTGCTATGTTGGAATCATTTTCCTTTGAGCAGGTATTTAGCTCGATTGATAAGCAGGGACGTTATGCCTTTGGCCAGCAGCCACAAATTGCCAGTTGGAATTGCGCGCGTTTAGCTGAAAGTTTAATCGGCTTAATGGAGGCAGAAGAAAGCCAAGCTGTAACGCAGTTAAGTGATGTACTAACTGTGTTTTCACACAGCTTCAATAAACAGTATCAAGCGATGTGGGCGAGCAAGCTAGGGATATTAGCGTGGCAAGAAGAAGACAATGCACTATTGTCTGAGTTGCTAAGCACGATGAAAGCAAATCAGCTTGATTACACCAATACCTTTGCCGCACTTACTAACTCGTTACTCGAGCATCCTATGGCGTGTTTTTCAATCCCTGAAACGTTGAATGCATGGTATCAAAAGTGGTTGCGGCGTATTGCTGAATTTGAACGTAATTTGGTACTTCAAACAATGCAAAGCGCTAACCCCACTCTTATTCCACGTAATGGCCTCATGGAGCAAGTCATTGCCGACTATTATAAAGAAGGTAAGAGTGATTTGTTAACTCAGTGGCTACCGCTGTTAAATGACCCTTATAAATATCAAGAACTGGCAGCATTCTATACCACTTCCAGTGATAACGAAGACAATTATCAGACCTTTTGTGGCACCTAAGTATTGGATTTTTCATGAAACAAACACTTTCCTGGCAGGATATTAAAAATCAGGTTTTGGCACATAAAAAACCTTTAGTGATAGCGCATGTTATCGCATTTTTTGCGGCGTTAGTGAGTGTACCAATTCCATTGATGATGCCTTTGCTGGTTGATGAGGTATTACTCGAAAAGCCAGGCCCTGCGGTTAATTTTTTGAATGGCTTTTTGCCAGTTGACTGGCAACAAAGTGCGGCTTACATCATTATCATGTTGATCAGTGTTATGTGCATGCGCCTTGCTGCACTAGTACTTGGCGTTATTCAGTCGAGACAATTTACCATCATCGGCAAAAATATCAGTCTAAATATTCGTGAACGTTTGCTGACGCACCTACCACAAGTACAACTCAAAGAATATGAAACTCAGGGCGCCGCAGCTATTAGCTCGCGGTGTGTTACCGATGTGGAAACGCTCGATCAATTTATCAGTCAGACGTTATCGCGATTTTTAATTGGGCTGCTGACAATCATAGGCACTGCAATCGTTTTGCTATGGATTGACCTGACTTTGGGATTGGTTATTCTATTGCTTAATCCAGCGGTCATTTATTTTTCAAGACAATTTGGCAAGCGTGTCAAAAATTTAAAGAAAGATGAAAACGCCGCATTTGAAGCTTTTCAAGCATCATTAGTTGAGACCTTGGACGCCATTGCCCAATTGAAAGCTGTACGTAGAGAAACCAGTTACTTTGAACATGTTCGTACAACAGCAGCTGATCTAAAACACTTTGCGGTGCAATCTCAATGGAAAACGGATGCGGTGAATCGTTTAAGCTTCACTGTGTTTTTGCTTGGTTTTGAAGTGTTTAGAGCCATAGCTATGTTGATGGTGGTATTTGCTGATTTAACTGTGGGGCAGATATTTGCGGTGTTCGGTTACTTGTGGTTTATGATGGGGCCTGTTCAAGAATTACTGGGCATTCAATACGCTTACTATGGCGCTTCTGCAGCGTTGCAAAGATTAAATCAAGTGTTTGCGTTTAAAACTGAAACGGCCCCCCCACAGCAAGCCTCGTTAGTTTTTGAAAAGCCACAAATTGGCATTTCTTTTAAGCATGTCAGTTTTGCATACCAGCCTGAGCTGCCTGTTTTACAGGATGTATCATTGGATATTCCCGCAGGTAAAAAAGTGGCGGTTGTAGCAGTGTCGGGAGGAGGAAAGTCGACACTGGTGCAGCTATTGCTGGGGTTATACGAAAAACACGCAGGTAGTATTGAAATTGCAAATATACCGGTTGAGCAAATTGGTTATCAAACTATTAGAGAAAATATAGCTACCGTGTTGCAGCAGCCCATTCTTTTTAATAGTACGATTCGTGACAATTTATCACTCGGGCGTAACCACAGTGATGAACAACTTTGGCATGCGCTAAAGGTTGCTGAATTAGAGAGCACAGTGAGAAACATTGACGGGGGACTCGATGCGCTTGTCGGGCGAAATGGTATTCGTTTATCCGGAGGCCAAAAGCAACGATTAGCAATTGCGCGGATGGTGCTCTCTGATCCCAAGGTGGTCATTTTAGATGAAGCAACCTCGGCACTAGACATCGAAACAGAGTCTAAAATTCATAATAATTTAAAAGCATTTCTGCACAACCGTACTACTTTAATCATTGCCCATCGACTTAGTGCAATTAGGCAAGCTGATTTAATTTATGTTTTGGATGATGGCCGAATATCACAAGCTGGTGATCATCACAGTTTGTTGTCTGAAGCTGGGTTGTACCAAACATTGTTTGGACATCGCTAACAATATAAAAGCGTAAATACTGTTACGTTAAGTAAAAATTAATTTATGGCCTACTATTATAGAGCTAAATTTATGAGCTATCTGTGCTCACATGGTAAAAAAAGGACGGGACAAAAAATGAAATTTAAATCGATTAGCTTAGCAATCGCTGCTTTATTTGCAGCATCGACAGTGAATGCGAATGAGCAAACACAAGGTGTTCACTTTGGCGTATTTGGTGACTATTACAATGCAGATTGGAATGATGTTCGCGACGCAGCTGGTGTAGATGTTGATGATTCGACAGGATGGGGTGCAGAGCTAGGTTATCGTTTCAACAATAACTGGAGTGCACGCCTAGAATACGCCGATATGGATTTTGACTTATCTGGTGCGGCGATGGGTTCTGTGGATGGTGATCGTTTTGGTGTTGATGCACTTTATCACTTTGATGACAGCCCTTTTTATGGACTAGTTGGCTTAAAAGCGGTAGATGTTTATAAAAGTCTGACATTCGCGAATGTGGGTGCAGGTTATCGTCACTACTTTAACAACAACTTTTTTGTGAATGCTGAAGCTGCTGTTTATCAAGGTTTAGACCGTGGTTATACCGATGTTGGTGCAAAATTAGGTATCAACTATTTCTTTGGTTCAAGTGAGCCGGTGAAAAAAGTCGAGCCAGCGCCTGCACCAGTTCAACAACCAGTGGCAATGGACAGTGATAAAGACGGTGTAATGGATGCGGACGACCGTTGTGCAGACACGCCTATGTCAGATGCGGTTGATAGCAGCGGTTGTACAAAATATGAGGAGCGTGAGGTTTCGGTTAAGTTGCTAGTGCGCTTCCCTCACGATGCTGCTAAAGTGAACCAGCAATATTTTGATGACATCAATGAAGTTGTTGCGTTTATGAAAGAGTATGAATCAGCCACAGTAGTGCTTGAAGGTCACGCATCGGCTGTGGGTGATGCAAAATACAATCAAGTCCTATCAGAGAAGCGCGCTCAAGCAGTGGCTAAACAAATGATGAATGATGGTATTTCGGCTGATCGTATTTCGACTATTGGTTATGGCGAAGAGCGTTTGAAAAATACCGCCAATACAAAAGAGGCTCATGCTCAAAACCGTCGTGTGGAAGCAACTGTGACTTCTACTGATCGTGTTAAAGTTAAGCGTCAATAACTAGCTTACAAAACTCATTTGGGGCCTATTTTATAGCCCCCATTAATATCACAACATGCCTTTTAGCAAAAAAATCATTCACTTGAAAAACCGCGTGCAGAGCAAAGCAAGGCTGCTGTCAAGCTCAGTTGCGCTTGGCGTTAATGAAGTTTTTTAAATCTTGCTCTAAAGATGCATCGAGTAAAGGTGATTTAGTGAATTCAGGTAGTTCGAACAAAGCCGTCTTGTTTATTGATTCGAATCATATTGTACTTTTCCCTCGTTCATAATATCCATTGGCGATTAATTCACCATATAGACATGTTGTGAAAGATTTATACCCAATTATATGTTGTTAAGGCTTTGCCAAGCTAATAACCTTCAAATGCACACTCAGTAAGTACATAGTGTTGATTAATTTGGTAGAACACAGTGACTTTAGTGTTAATAGGCACATTAGCGCTGAGTGTTTCGGTGATAGTGAAAAATAGCTGATTGTCGTTGAAATTGACAAGTTGTGCCGAATCAAAACCGAAAAAGCGCTTGACACTGCTATAAAGCGCTTTATAAATACTTTCCTTTGCAGAAAATATCACGCTCAGAGGGCAGCTTATTTTTTGACTTAAGGCGTTAAATTGAGCAATTTCTAATGGGTGTAGAATGTGTTTTTGCAACTCACTCTCTTGTTTGGCCGACATATGTTGTTCTATATCAAGGCCGAGGCCTTTGAGTTGCTGTGAAGATGCGACCATCGCGATGGCTATGTCTTGTGTATGGCTTATGCTACCTAAGGCTTTTGGCGGCCATATTGGCGCTCTATCTTCCCCGTTGTTTATCTGCACATTGGGTATACCCAATAATTTTAATGCTTGTCGCGCGCATATCCTTCCAGCTAAATATTCCACTTTGCGTTTATCGACCGCTTTATTGAGCTTGTCAGGAAACTGCACGCCGTATGTGTCGAAATCGCTCATTTGAAACTGTGTTTTGTCGAAGGTACAGCAAAAATAAGGAAAGTTTAATTGTGGTTTAAGATCAAATACCTGTTGATACTTCATATAATGTGTTAAGCCTAGTAGCCCGCTTCGCTATCTATTTTGTATTGTGTTTAACAGCGTGTGCTTTGTTGTTCTGTATGCAGTTTACATCTCTTAACGCGACATATGAATCAGTTTTTGCATAATACAGCACACAGTCAGTTCCTCGAAGTTGTAGCTCAAAACGTGTAACCGGCAAGCTATGTGCGCCAAGAATAGGCTTGCCATAACTTGATTCACTCGTGCCATGCTCTAAAAGTAAAGTGCTGTGCATAGTAAAAACATTATCTGCGATACGCGGCGCGACACCACCCTTTAAAGCGACTATGGCTTGTTGCACTTTGGCTTTATTAGTTGAGTTTTTGTCGGCAAATAACGCTGGGACAGGCAACACAGGTTGGCTGTGTTTACAGCCAACCTGTGTGAGTAGTGATACCGTAATTGCGACAGCAAAATGACGACCAGTCATTATTGCTGCTCTTTTATGTTCAGTAATACGGCACCATTTCTAAGCGGATGAGTAGGAAGCTCTAAAGCAGGCCCTTGCATATCAAGTATTGCTCCTTTTGCTGCGACATTTTGTTGATTCATAGTTGGCTCTGGACACTGACCTGTTTGTATATGTGTTATGGCTGCCGCATACATAGCTTCATTTGCTGAACCTAGTGGGTGGGATAAATCATCTTCTACTTGGCAGCCAGTTATCCGTGCGGATAAACCTAGTTCGGTATTATTTTCATTGCTAGGCACTGGGGTAAAGCCATCAGCGTAGTCTCCAAACTGTTTGGCGTTTTCGCTTCTAAATTGCACGGTATAAAAAACCTCTCCACAGTTTGGCGTTGGATAGAAGCCATAGGGTTTACCGCATGTCTGCGAACCTATCAAAACAACATTAACGTCAATACCTCGCAATCCGTTGATCACCAGCTCACTTGCCGAGCAAGTATCTTCAGTGGCAAGTATGTATACTGTATTTAATTTAACGCTTGGCAGTACTTCATCCAAGTAAATTTGCTTGCTCCAATCAATGGCCCTGTAACCAAAGTGAACGTAAGTGTTTTGTGCACTCAGTTTGTCATTATAAGTTGTGGCGCTAAATACCTTGCCGTTACTATTCGAGCTAGCTTGAGTAAGCGTAGGTCCAGCCAACATGTAGCCTAACTGAGCGGCCATATCGACTAAGCCGCCACCGTTGTAGCGTAAATCTAAAACAAGATCATCAATGCCATTATTGGCAAAGCTTTTAAACGCCTCGATTAGCGGACGCTGACCTACTGCAATAAACTGATTAAATTGTACATAGCCGATGTTGCGACCATTCACATTTTTGATGTGTGCATTTTGTACTGGGGTAGATTCGATATCACCTGCGACTAGGGTCATATTTAGTTGCTCAACTGAGCCGGTATCTGCATTTAACCGACTGATGGTAAATACATGCGATTCGCCAGGCTTAGGTGCCAGTCCGGCACGAAGTTTGTTTATCTCATCCACATTCGCTGTGTTAAAGTCGATTCCATCAATGGCAACAACTTGATCTCCTCGCTGCAACCCAGCGAGCGCCGCAGGAGAGTTGTCTTGGGTAAATGCCACTTTTAAGATTCGGGGCGGTTTACTGCTGATCGATTTCCAACGTACTCCATAACCTGCGACAACCCCAGACTGAGATTCCTTTTGAAAGTCTTCATAGCTTTCAGTGTAATGAAACTGATCTTTATCTTTACCTGATGGTGTTTTTGCTGACGTTCGCAAGGTATCAAAGTACTTTACGGTCGAATCGAAGTCACTCGGGTTTGGGTCGGGTAACTCATCGTACCAAAGATAAGTTTCGTGACTAAATGAGCGTGCCCACATTTTCTCAAGCATTTGTGACCCAGCTTTGTCAGGGTATGGCTTATTTTCATAAGGGTCGATGCCCGCTCGCGGGTTTTCGCAGTAATTGGCAAATGTGCTTGCTGGCTTAAATGCGCCTGCTTGCCAAGTGGCATCGGGTAGAGAAGGTGTTTGGCCATTATTTAAATTATTAGTTGTGCCACCACCACCGCCACCACAACCAGTTAACTGTGTACAAGCAAGTACTGACAATAAGCAGATTGATATGAAATTAGTCTTTTTCATGTTAATCATTTATTCATTAAGTTAGTTTCAAATTAGCAACTAGATAGAAGAATGGCAATATATAAGCGAGAGTTTGTACCAATTAAATATACAAGTATATTTAACTTAGAGTATGAAAATAGAAAAGACGAGCAGAGTAACTGTCTAAGGTTAACTATAGCCAGTTGTAATTTAGTTGGTTACACTTACCGTTTAGTCATAAGTTGCAGTCAACCGTAGGGTAATACAGTCAAAATGTCAGAGATCCAGTTTTTAAACGTCGATTTAGAGTTAGAGTCAAAACATGACATCAGCGCTTTAGTAAATGATCTGAAAAAAAATGCGATTGTTTTGCACTATGACCATGATGAATATCGCCAGCTGGCACGCATTGAAGCAGATGCTGATGTGACGAGCCCTGATAGGGCGATAAACCACCTCTGTGAATTAATAGAGTCGTGCTCTAAACCGGCACTAAAGCAATGGCTATCATGTACCAAGCGTACTTTTGATATTGGTTTTAACTCTGGTACATCGCCGAAATGTTATTCTCAAGCATTACATGCTGATACTCTGTTACGTATTTCAGCCATTGGTGCAGGTATTGAAATAACTTTATATCCAGTTGAATAAATGCTCTACCCTTCAAAGTGTTCCTGTCTAAGGTGGCCTGCTGCGTTCTGGTAGGCTAGCTTAAACTCTATAATCACCTTTTAAATAATACCCTTAGGATTACCTAATCAGAAATCAAGGTAGTAAAAAAACTTCTGTATTTACGCGTACCTATAAAATATATTGTTAAATTTAATTTAACAGGTTGATAAAATTTTAAATAAGTTTTATCTTCTCCTACTCAAATACACGGATTATTGTCAGGAGTAGAATGTGAATACACTTACAAAATTAGCATTGCCCGCTTTGATAGCTGCGATGAGCATGCAAAGTCAAGCCGCCACGACTGCAACACAGGTTCAACAGGCGTTCCCAACGCTAGATGTGTTTAATCCTGCCGGTGATCAAATTGCAGGCATGAAACAACACTTGGCACGTCAAATCGCTAAACAGTTGCCTACCATTGGCGCTCAATTACAAGCACAAATGAGTCAATACCGTTTGCAGGTGCCTTTATCATCTAATCAAGCATCTGGTGCGCTCGCACAGCAATTGCAAAGTGCTACGGATTATACGCGCACTCTGAAAGGCTTGCCGAGTTCTTCACAGTCTCTATATCAGTTGAGACTTGCAGATGCATCTATGCTTGAACGCTGGCAAAACGGTGACGACGTGTTGGTTGCTTTTGCTCCCAAGGGAGATGATAAGTCATGGCTACACGTTGAAGCGTATGACCAACAAGGCAATACGCATTTACTTGATGCGCGCACATTACCTAAACAACCCGTGTTGGTTGTAGAAATTGATGGTCGTCAAAGTATGAAAGAAGGCCTGGCGGTAATGCAAAGTGTATTTGACAGTCGTTTTGAGCGTGGTCTTGGCAAAACTCAGTCATTGCAAGCAGAAATACAAAGTGACGCGCAACCAATATCTACCAGCGTGCTTAAACGCATTCGCCTAAATGATGATGAAGAACCTTGGATTCTAGGTGCAGCTGAAGTGTATGGCGTAGTAACTGGCGTTAACCCAAGCCGTGATGAGCCAGTTTTAGATATTGTTGATATGCCATATCTAGATCATGATGGGCGTGATTACACGCCAAACCAAATTATTATCCATTGGGATCGCTATCGCTGGCAAGCAGCAGATATGCTGTTGATGGAGCAAGACGACAACACCAATTATCAAACGTTAGCAACGACGTTTTTAGATATTGTGACTCAGGTGATGCGCGCAATCCCCGATCCTAACGTACAGGGCTATGCAATCATTCCACAGTTGACGAATCAGTTAATTAAAGCAATGCCGAGTTCATGGTTTACCAATGATGATGACTATGTTGATGTGTTCTACACATTATTTGAAGGCCAGCAATATACGGACTATATGGGTGCCAGTGGCAATGCAAAAATCAGTTTATCTCCCTTAACCATCAACCCTCGATAGTTTTCCCGTTGAGTCGGTTAGCAGCCTAACGGACTAGGTTGCCTTTTTATTATTAAAATTAGTTAGAAGCGAAAAGCAAAAGCCACCCTCGGGTGGCTTCAGACTGTTGAAAAAGTATTGCTAGTTAAAATCTCTAAAAATCTACGTGTGTCTCCGTGAAAAATAGAGTTACATTCTGTTAAATCAGCTCTAGAATTTAAGAAATGCACTTATTTCTAGCCTAAAAAACCGCCTGTTTTTTATAAAAATAAACCCCGCTTAAAAAAGCGGGGTTTATCATCAATCTGAGCCACCCGAGGGTGGCTTTTTTTACTTACCAAATTTGCTTAACAAACTCCGGGTGGTCAACAAATGGGTTGCGGTTGCCTTGGAATTGATAAGCGGCTTGGTTGCGAGCGCGCTCTAAATCATCTACTGGGTCTGCTTGGTGCCAACGTAATAGCATGGCAACAACCCAAGGCTCAAACACTTGATCAGATGTGCCATTAAGCACAGCATCGCTATATACTGTGTTGTTTTGCCAGCTACTTATCACATTCTCATAGCGTGTTGCCATATAGAAATAAGCACGTGCAAAGTCACCTTTGAACTGGTCAATTGGTTCAAAAACGGTACCGGTATAATTCAATGTACTCGTTGCACTGCCTAATTTGCTACCGTTACTTGATACATAAGTAGCACTGGCAACTTCACCAAACGGGAAGTTACTACGCTTTGAGTTTACAAATCCGTCGGTTGCGAAAATATGGTGTACATCTGAGTTCATTGGCTCGATTTTGCCACCAAACCAGCTCTTAGGAAAAGAGTGTTCACGGTTATAACAATCTCCTTCACCCGTGTAAGAGCCACACTGATTAGTTACAGCAACATAATTGACAGTGTCTGCACCACTTGGGTTTTCAGAGTAACGGTCGAGTACAGAGTTATCTTTTTCAAAGTAATTATCACGCTCTGCCTGATCTATAAATTGCCAAATAGCCGTGTAACCTTGTGATTGATGCGTACTGATAATGCTGTGTAGCTGGCTTTTCAGTGCATAGCCGCTGAGTCCTGCGGTTGAAGCGTAATACTCAGAAGGATCTGTTGGCGTACCACCACCATTACCACTGCCTATGGTGAAGGTGTGCTGCTGCTGGTTTGTAAAGCTGCTACCTTGCGCTAGTGTACCCGCAGGTCCAGTTAGACTGTACGAACCATTACCAAAGCTACAACACATGCCATCGCCATAGCTATCAAGCATGGTGAAGGTGTAGTCGCCATCGTTAACACATAAGGTTTCAGAATAAGTTTTGTTGCTAGCATAACCGTTACCAGAAGCAACTTGTGTGTTGCTGCTGTTGACTAATGTCCAACTTGTTTCACTGCCGTAATTGTCTGTGGTCAGTGATAAGTTTAATGAAGTGGCTTGGCAGCTGTTGGTTGGAGGTGGAGGCGTGGTTTGAGTTGGTTGAAAGTTATCAATGTATACAATTTCACTACCATCAAATCCCGTTTCATCATAAAAGCGCAATCCAACATTGATAGTGGCATTTGCTGTTGCGGTATATGTATGGCTAATTTGCTGCCACTGGTTAAGGGTAAATGGGTCAGAGTAGCCATGATAACCGTCGACGATTAAGCGTGCTTTTACACCCCCTTCGGTGTGATAGACCCAAGTGCTGAACGTGTAGCTTTGCCCAGCTTGCACCGCAACTTGCTGTAACAGGTCGGTATCGCTTTGCGTGCCAGTGTTTACTGTGATCTGCGCAGCAGTTTGGCCAGATTTTACTCTGCCACTTGTTGCGCTTAGTGCAATTCCAGAGTCAATCGTTGTCCAACCTGCTGGTTGGCTTTGTTGCCAATTTTCAAAATCACCATTGGCGACTTGTGCAAATGTGCTTTGGCTTAACGCCGTTAAACCAGCAACTAGCGCAAGTTTATGTTTATAGGATAGTTTCCCGTGTTTCATTTAGTTTCTCTTTATATTTAAAGTTATATTTTTGCTTTTATATAAACAAAGGCCGAGCTTACTGAACCTTTGTTATTGCAATGTTAATATTAGAGTGCCTGTTTTTGAAGCAAATCTTTTAATCTGTTTTTGTTGGTGTTTTTATGTATTAATAACCAAATGGAATATAAAAGCAGATCTTTGTCTTTTTCTTGTCTGCAGAGATCAGTATGCTGCAGGCATAGAAAAACTTGCTGGCAACTTTTAGCAAGTGAAACACCAATCTGAGCAAACGATGTTTTAGGGTTACGGGGATTATTCGATGTTGTTAAGTCAACTTAGTGCTGCGGCAAGCCCGCTCACACAAGAGCAAGTGCAAAAATTACAAGGTTTGGTTGCAGAGCTAAACCCTATTCAGCAAGCCTGGGTGAGTGGTTATTTAGCGGCCAATGCTAATACTGCTTCGTTAGCAGGAAATGTAGGTGCTACAGCTAGCGCTGTTGAAGCTGCGCCGTTGACGATATTGTATGGTTCTCAAACAGGTAACGCTAAGTCTGTTGCTAGCCAATTAAAATCGCAAGCTGAAGCGCGTGGTTTAAGCGTTAATCTCGTGAATATGGCAGATTACAAAACATCGGCGCTTAAAAAAGAAAAGTTTTTAGCTATTGCTGTATCAACGTATGGTGAAGGTGAGCCACCTGAAGATGCCGAGGCGTTACATGCATTTTTAGGCAGCAAAAAAGCGCCTAAATTGGAAGGCGTTAAAGTTGCTGTAATTGGCCTTGGTGACACCAGTTATGAGTTCTTCTGTCAAACAGCGAAAGATTTTGAGCAGCGCCTAACCAAGCTTGGTGCGGATGTTGTTTATCAACGTGCAGATTTAGATGTTGATTATGAAGAGCAAGCTACACAATGGATAGCAGGTGCATTAGATGTTTTTGAGCCAGACTTAAAAGCGCAGCAACAAAGTCAAAATAACGTGGTTAGTATGGGACTATCGGCACCTGTTGCACAAAGCCAATATACCAAGCAAAACCCGTTTGCCGCTGAATTGAGCGTAGTGCAAAAAATTACAGGCCGTGATTCTACTAAAGATGTACGCCATATTGAGATCTCATTAGAAGGCTCTGATATTACTTATTTACCTGGCGACTCTTTAGGTGTGTATTTCTTAAATGATGAAGTGCTGGTGGATAAAGTATTAGCGGCGCTAGAGATAGACCCAGAAACGTCGGTAAAAATTGGTTCAGAGACATTATCAGTTAGAACTGCGCTGATTGAAAAACTAGAGCTAACTCAGTCTTACCCTGGTTTTGTAGAAAAGTATGCGCAAGCAACAAATAACCCACAATTATTAGTGTTGGTAGAAGATAAAGCTGCGCTGCGTGAATATATTGAAGCGCGCCAGATCTTTGATGTGATTTTGCAAAATCCAGCAAAGATAGCCGCTCAGACATTGGTAGAGTGTGCGCGTAAGTTACAAGCGCGTTTGTATTCGATTGCATCAAGCCAAGCAGAAGTTGAAGATGAAGTACACTTAACGGTGGGCTTAGTGGAATTTGATGCGTTTGGTGAAAAGCACTTTGGTGGTTGTTCAGGTTACTTAGCTAACCGTGCAGAAGAAGGTGTAAAGGTTAAAGTGTTCAGTGAGCACAACGATAACTTCCGTCTGCCTGCAAACGATGAAACACCCGTGATCATGGTAGGTCCTGGCACTGGGATAGCGCCATTCCGTGCATTTTTACAAGAGCGAGATGCACGAGAGGCTAGCGGAGATAACTGGTTATTCTTTGGTAATCCGCATTTTACGCAAGACTTTTTGTATCAAGTTGAAATTCAGGGATATGTTAAATCTGGATTACTAAATAAAGTTGACCTTGCGTTTAGCCGTGACCAAGCGCAAAAGATTTATGTGCAAGACCGTTTGCGTGAGCAAGGCGCAGAGGTATTTGCATGGTTAGAAAAAGGCGCACATTTTTATGTGTGTGGTGATGCCAATCGCATGGCAAAAGATGTACACCAAGCCTTGATTGATATTGTTAAAGCCCATGGTGGCAAAGATGACGAACAAGCTGAGCAATACCTAAAAGATCTGCGCAGTCAAAATCGTTATCAAAAAGACGTGTACTAAAATAAGTACACACGATAGACCGTCACAGTAGAATTTTTAGGATTGAGCCATGAGCACAGATTACAAACCAAATAGCAAGCTAGACCCCAATGCCAAGTTTGCTGATAACGAGCGTTTAAAAACGCAAAGTAACTTTTTACGCGGCACCATTGAAGCTGATTTAAAGGATCAGCTAACAGGCGGTTTTACAGCTGATAACTTCCAGCTTATTCGTTTTCATGGCATGTATCAGCAAGATGACCGCGACATTCGTCCAGAGCGTAGCAAGCAAAAATTAGAGCCACTGCACAATGTGATGCTACGTGCTCGTATGCCAGGCGGTATCATCAAGCCTCAGCAATGGTTGGCGATTGACAAGTTTGCACAAGAAAAGTCGATGTATGGCAGCATTCGTTTAACGACCCGCCAAACGTTTCAATTTCACGGTGTGCTGAAGCCAAATATTAAAGAAATGCACCAAATGCTTAACAGTGTTGGAATTGACTCGATTGCAACGGCAGGAGATGTAAACCGCAACGTCCTATGTACTACAAACCCAGTTGAATCCGAGTTGCATCAAGAAGCCTATGAGTGGGCAACTAAAATTTCTGAGCACTTATTGCCACACACCAAAGCGTATGCAGAAATTTGGTTAAACGGTGAAAAGACAGAAACCACGGAAGAGCCAATTTTAGGCTCTACCTATCTGCCTCGTAAGTTTAAAACAACAGTGACGATCCCACCTAACAACGAAGTGGACGTGCATGCCAACGACCTTAACTTTGTAGCCATAGCCGATAACGGCAAGTTGGTTGGCTTTAATGTGCTAGTGGGTGGTGGCTTAGCGATGACCCATGGGGATGTGAGCACGTATCCACGTAAAGCAGATGATTTTGGTTTTATTCCACTTGAGCATACGCTGAAAATTGCAGAGCACGTTGTGTCTGTACAGCGTGATTGGGGTAACCGTGTTAACCGTAAAAATGCGAAAACAAAGTACACCTTAGATGCTTTCGGTGCGGATGCATTTAAAGCGGAAGTTGAAAAGCGCGCTGGCGTTAAGTTTGAAGACAGTCGTGCTTATGAATTTACCCACCGTGGCGATCGCTTTGGTTGGGTTGAGGGCATTGACGGTAAGCACCATCTAACCTTGTTTATCGAAAATGGCCGTATTTTAGATTACCCAGATAAGCTATTAAAAACAGGTTGCAGAAAAATCGCTGAAATTCACCAAGGTGATTTTCGTATGACGGCAAACCAAAACCTGATTATTGCAGGTGTTCCGGCTGAGCAAAAAGTGGTTATCGAGCAAATAGCGCGTGAGCATGGCTTGATCAACGACGCACATACTAATCAGCGTAAAAACTCTATGGCGTGTGTGGCGCTGCCAACGTGTCCATTAGCAATGGCTGAAGCTGAGCGATACCTACCTGATCTGGTTACTCAGGTTGAAGGTTTACTTGAGAAACACGGTGTGGCTGATGACAACATCATTTTGCGTGTTGTTGGCTGTCCAAACGGGTGTGGCCGTGCAATGTTGGCAGAAGTTGGCCTAGTAGGTAAAGGTCTAGGTAAATATAACGTGTATTTAGGCGGTAACCGTCAGGGAACTCGAGTGCCTAAATTGTATTTAGAAAATGTCGGTGAAGACGTTTACTTACCAGCACTTGATGAGCTAATTGGCCAATGGGTCAGCGAGCGTCAAGCTGATGAGTGTTTTGGTGATTTTGTTATCCGCAAAGGTATTGTGGCTGAAGTTAAAGTATCTAAAACCGATTTTCATGCATAAACAATTGGTGACTTGGCAAGTGCGCTTGCCAAGCTAGGAATGACTAATGAGCGACTACAAAAAACTCTTACAGTTAGATGGCGAAGAACAAGCAGCATTGCTCGCTCAAGCGAATGAGTTGTTAAAGGCGATGACGCCACAGCAACGCGTTGCATGGGCGCTAGAGCATTTACCTGACACGGCTTTTTTGTCATCTAGCTTTGGGATCCAAGCTGCCGTGATGCTGCATCTGGTGACATCAGAGCGTGCTGATATTCCTGTCGTATTAACTGATACTGGTTATTTGTTTCCCGAAACCTATCAGTTTGTGGATCATTTAACAGAGCGCTTGAACTTAAATCTAAAAGTGTACCGCGCTGCTATGACTCCTGCATGGCAAGAAGCCAAATTTGGCAAATTGTGGGAGCAAGGGCAAGAGGGTATCAAGCAATATAACACCCTAAACAAAGTAGAGCCTATGACGCGTGCGTTGAAAGAGCTCAATGCAGGCACTTGGTTTAGTGGTTTGCGTCGCGACCAGGCATCTAGTCGTGCAGATAAACAAATACTAGAGATAAGCAGAGGCACGGTAAAAGTGTATCCTATCATTGAGTGGAGCAACCGTGATGTTTATCAATACCTGACCAAACATGACTTACCTTATCATCCGCTTTGGGAGCAAGGTTACGTGTCTATGGGCGATGTGCACACCACACGCAAGTTAGAGCCAGGTATGAGCGAAGAAGAAACGCGTTTCTTTGGTCTAAATCGTGAATGTGGACTGCATATTGACGGTGACGGCATTTAAACATTCTCCAGCCATGGAGGAGGCGCAAAAGCACAACTTAGGTTGTGCTTTTTTATTACCGTGTATCGGTGTATGCTGCCCATGAGGTGTTGATGAGTGCAGGGGAGTATGAATGAAGTATTTTAGTTATCTCATGATCATGGTCATGCTAGTGGGTGTTGGCTCGCTATTCATTTTAAAGAAACCCGATGGTACACCTTGGTTGAGCTTTGATGCAGTGACTAAGCAGGTAAAGCAAAAAACAAATACACTCCTTGACGATGCGAAGCGAAATCTAGACACAGTAACGGAGCATACAACACCGCATACAACACCGCATACAACAGGTTCGAGCCAGTCTGGTGCAATCTACAAATGGCAAGATGCAAACGGTAACTGGGTGTACTCTGATAAGCCTAATACGCAGGGAAAAAGTCAAACCCACACCTTGGACCCAAGTAGAGTTACTATTATGGCCGCTGAAGATACGAGTATTCTCAACGAGTTGGCGGCAAAAAAAGCACAGATTGATAACCAACTTAAAAACCCATCAGCATTAAACCCAAATGATGTCAAAAAGCTGATGCAGGATGCGAAAAACATTCAAAAATTAATGGATGAGCGGACTAAGCGACTTGATAAAGCTATTGAAGGTAACTAACCTCCTCTCAGATTAACTGGCTTTTTTGCTTACGTGCTGTGCGATTGCTAGGCTTGCGGTCAGGCCCGGAGACTCGATACCAAACAAGTTAATCAACCCTTTGATCCCGTGTACGCTATGATCTTGAATAACAAAATCTTGCGTGCCACTTTTTAGCAGCTTAGGACGAATACCACAGTAGCTGACTTGTAAGCGACTGCCGTCCAAGTTAGGCCAATACTTGATAATTTCACTCACAAAACGGGCTTTAGCTTGCTCGTTTGGCGTGTAATCAAGCTCATCAATAAACGAGGTGTCGGGGCCAAACTTTAACTGTCCTGCTAAATCAATCGTTGCATGCACGCCCAGTCCATGCTGCTCTGGCATCGGATAAATAAGGTGCTTAAACGGGTGTGGGCCTTGGTAACTAAAGTATTGCCCTTTGCAGTAATAAAGCTCTGGAATAAAACGCGGGTCTAACGCATCTATTTGCTTCGCACAAGATTGTGCAAAAAGCCCTGCGGCATTAATGAGAGTTGTGCATTTGAGGTTAAATAACTGACCATCACAGTTAAGTGTCACGATAAAGTAGTGGCCATCAAACTGTGCACCGACAAAACGGGTATTATTGACGTATTGCCCACCGTGCTCTGAGAGTTTATGCAAATAAGACAGCATCAGTTGGTGGCTGTCTACAATGCCTGTTGATGGCGACCAAACTCCCATGGATGCTTTTATTTGCGGTGCTTTATGTGCAAGCTCAGCCTGACTCAAAAACGCGAGATCTAGCACCCCATTGTTTTTGGCTTGCTGTACAAGTGTATGTAACTTTTCGATTTCTCTTTCACCATGAGCAACCAAGACTTTGCCGATTCTTTTGATGTGACCTTACGGCAAGATAGCGCAAATAAGTAAAAACCATCCGGCATACTTGATTGCAACCTAAACAACTAAGGTGTGATCAATGAATACCACAACATCATTAGAGCAAATTAAAGC
>NZ_JAAUWV010000046.1 GCF_014694405.1 Pseudoalteromonas sp. S16_S37 | reverse complement strand
TGTTCACTTGTTTGCTCAAAAGTAAGTTGGTGCTTTTCTTTATAGGCAAACACCCGTCGCCTGAAATCTAAACTATATGCCATTAGAGTATTATCGCACATTATGATTATTTAGCTATAGCTGTATACGGCTGTATGTTCGTTCTGGCAATCTTCATCGAAGGCCTGTTGAATTGCTTGATGTAACGACCCCTGATTACCTTTAACTGCCAGTAAATAATTAGCCTCTTTTTCTATGATTTTTTTGGCTATCTTGGTCTGGTATCCCATAGCATCTAATGTGACTAAATGACCTTTCAATTCAAGTAAATCCAGTAACTCGGGGATCGCAGTGATCTCATTGGATTTCGCATCTGTTTTAAGCTGTCCCATCACAACGCCGTTTTGCGATGCGAAGGCACTGACCATATGGATAGCCGACTTTCTGTCTGATGGATCATAAGAACGTCTCAGGGTTTTTCCATCAATGGCAATTACTTGGTTGTCAGTGAGAGTTTCGGTTTCTTTCATCCATTCTACAAAACACCTATGAAGTGCATCAGGATTAACACGACTGATAAGGCGTGCAATGGTGTCATGGACGGGAATGCCGTGTTCAAAAGAGGCATACTGCCGCAGCCACTCAAGCCTGCAATGGCCAAAGTCTTCAATATCTTCCCAGCCTTCACAACCAGCAATGATAGCCGTTACGGTGAGAAACAAGACGTCGTGTAAGGAATAAATAACTTTAATTTGCCGGCGAGGATCTTTTATTGATTCAAAGTGTTTAGTCAAAGCGGTCAGGCTCATAATTCTGAATTACTCAAAAAGAGAGTATACGATCATATTTGAAGCCTTAAGGCAAGATACACTGAGTTAATTGCTTAAAATACGTTCGCGATCTCACCCTGTGACCATGGTCCTATTGACACTTGGTACAAGGACAATGTTCTTCTCATTGGCGATGCAGCGCATGCTCCGTTACCAACATCTGGTCAAGGAGCCTGTCAGGCGCTGGAAGATGCGTGGCATTTGGCGAATTGCTTCAGCTCACATCCTTTTGACATTGCAGCTATATTTAAACAATTCAATACCCTACGCGTTGCAAAAACGACTAATATTACGATGATGGGTCGACAGCTTGCTAAATCAATATTCAACTCCACTCCTGATTATTGTAAACAGCGGAACGAACGCGCAAAAAACACTGATTTATCAGCTATGGTCAATGCTATGGCCAGTGGATTTGGTAGTGGTTTGCCACTTAATACGTGACAAACTACAGTAAATCGCAAGTACTACAGTTTGAGTGAGCTAAGACACTCGTTTTGGCTCACAATTGTAAATACGAGCGTTATAAGTCAAATAAGTCAAATACGTTATCCAAGCTACCAGCATAATTAAAAGATGGATAATGATTTTGCTGAATCCTCTCCGATAAATGACGAGCCATAGCCTTTACTGTTTTATTCTCTGCAAGTATAGCTTCTCCATGTATGAGCTCCTTTTTGAGATTTTCAATATGCGCTTCTAAACCTTCTGTTACAGCTTTTTTACTCCTTGCTGAAAATCGACGCCAAACAAGTACAGGAGGCTCATCACAAGTCTTTATTTTCTGATGCTCTAAATCAAGCTGATAAGCTTTTTGGCGAAGCATTTTTTCAAGTGCAGCTAAGGTTTTATTATCAAAGGTAAAGTCAGCATCTGCGACATAGTTTTGGTAAAGCCTGAGAATAGTTACTGCGTCATTATTTTCACGCGCAGCTAGTAATTGCTGCATAATTTCATGCTTTTCAGCTTTCTTGGATTCATTTACTTCTTTATCTGGGTGAAGAATACTAGCTAGGCGCTTATACATTTTATTTAGTTGGCTAGACTTAAAAAGCTTATCTAGTGTCTCCTCATCAGTTTGTTGTTTAAAAGCTTTTTGTTCAAAAAAGCTTTTAAACTCGTCTTGATGTTCAAATTCTTCATCTTCGTTGTCAAATGTATCTTGAGTACTCCTGCCGCCATTTACTTTTTCATAGCTGTCGCTGAGCTTCTTAATATGTGCTTCGAGCTGCGAAGGGTCTTGAGCTATGGCTCTCAGTTCATCTTCACTTAAATCTAACTGACCATGAAACATGCTATTCAACATTATTCTGAGTTGCTCTAAATCATTATCCGTGATTTCAACAGATGTAGATTGGTGATATGCCGTCAACGCATCCGAGAACTCTCCCCTTAACGAGACAGTATCAATATCATCTCCAAATGGGTGGTTTTCTAAATAGTCAATTTCCGAGTCTATCCACGCCATTAACTCTTCACGTTGGTTACTTGTTAAAGACTTTTTTGGAATAAAGGTCAACAAGTGTCTTATACTTCGAACTACCTGCTGTATCACATCTTTTTCATATGGTAGGACTGTTTCTTCGAAACTCCTGTACAATGTATTTATTTTATTCTTTAAATTTTCATTACGTTTCTCTTTTTTCTCTATCTTTTCCCATAACGATTTGAGGCTGTTAATGTTTTCAGCACTGTCATTTGATGCCGCTGAAAGTTTAATATGAATTTTTGCAAGTTTAGTAGGCATAGTTGTCTGCAGTTGAAGGGTTGAACTAATGAGCTAAGAATAACAAGTTAACATAAAGAGAGCGATTAAACATCTGTGTGCTGAATATGTTTGCAACTAGCTCACTAGAATTTAGTGGATCTCTGGCAATTAATTCGCAGACTGTTCTGCACAACTAAATCAGGACACTTTTCTTAAGGAATTTTGCTCAAAAAAACCACCCGTAGTATATCGAAATATTACGGGCGGTTATCGATTAGCAGGAGATCATGCTCAGTTACTTAGTAGCTTTGTATTTAAGCGTTACATTGGCATAAGGGAAGATACCTCTTAGACCAAAGTGCCAAGTACCTGCTTGTGGGTTTTCAAGAGAACAACTTTCTTCGCTGCCCCAAAGATATGGGCGACAGTCGTATTTGAAGAAATGAGTTTTCTTGTTGTGACGCACGTACAAGTCAGCTTCACCTTCACCGCTGATGCTTACTTCAAGGTTTTTATAACCTTCAGGTAGCTCAATTGAGAAGCGTTGCCACCAAAACCAACCGGCAAGATTGGTAAATTCACCTTCGATCACTTCTTGCTTTGCTTTAGTTTTAAGTTCAATCACGATAGGGTCGTGATCAGACGCGCGGTACGCATTGTCGGCATATAAACTTGCTAGGTGCTTGTCAGACTTGTATTCCATGTTGTAATCAAGTGCAACAGGCTCGTCGGCATTGATATGCCAATCAGCGATATCTACCACTTTTTCCATCATTGAAGAGCTGGCAAACGCATGATCTAGGCTACCAATGCGGCCTTGATATACATACGAGTAATCCGTTGTAGTTTGATGCAGCTGCTTTTTGATATCTTGATAGCCTTGCTCCACATAGGCGCGGATTGGGTCTTCTTGACCGTAGGCGTTCATATCACCAAGAATGATAGTATCCGGGTCGTCTTGACCAGTTGGTGACGTTGCTAACCAGCTTGATAGCGCTTTAACCGCATTAACACGTGTTAGGTTCCAACAGCCTTGGCCATCTTGTTGGTCTTGATCTAAACCTTCAGCCTTTGTACAGCTACCTTTTGAACGTAGGTGTGCAACTACTAAGTTAAAGGTTTCGTCGCTTTGCAGGTCAGTAAATGTTTGCATCACTGGTGGACGGTTACCGTAATCAAAAGGTACCGCTTCAGTAAATGCAGCCGTGCCCACTTCTTTTACCTTGTTGCTGCGATAAATGATGGCAGACATGATAGCATCGCCACCGACTTTTTCAGTGCCAAGGTTTACGTAGGCGTAAGTGTTTTGTGCATCTTGCGCATTAAGTGCAGCCGTTAAGTCTGCAATCGCGCTAAGCTCACCAAAGCCATCGTTTTCCATCTCTAGAATACCGAACAAGTCAGCATCTAACTTCAGCATTGCTGCAACTGTTTTGGCTTTTTGACGCTCAAACTCTTCAGGCTTATCAGCGCCACGAGGAGTCGGGAAGCCTGCACCTTGACCGTCACCGTTAAAATAGTTTAATACGTTAAAGCTTGCGATACGCAAATCTCCACGAGTTGTTACTTCAGGTGCATCGGTACGAGGGTTGGTTGCAACGAAACTTGGCTGCGTAGTTGGGTGAATTCGGTATTGGCTGAAACCATACCCTAATACACCTTGCACGCCAGTAACCGTGTCACCCAAACGTAGCGTGTTATAAGCATCAAGCTCAGGAGTTGGATATGGGATCACTTCTGGGTTTTGTGCTGAAGAGCCATCATCTAGTAAGATTTCTTTTTGCTTGTTTTGTGCTTCTACTGCGTTTGCGGCGTCACCTGGCAGGGCTACTTGTGTAGATTGATATAAGCGTTCAGTACCTAGGCGTATTTCACCATAGCGCTTTAAGCCATAGGTGTCGTTTACAACTAAGGCGTTGCTGATTTCAACAAGCATACCTTCAACAGACTCAAGGCCAGCTTCAAGCGGCAGTGTAACAGTAGTAGCAGGCACAGATGCGCTACCGCAAACTTTAACTGCACTTACTGAACTTAATTGAGTTTGCCCGTATTTCTCTTCTACTTTACCCGCAACTTTAACGATATCGCCGTTATTAACTTGAATGTCTTTGAAATATACAAAAATACCTTCAGAGGTTAATGGGTCGTTATCTTGATCTGCTAGCTCTTCTTGTAAGAAGAAGCCCTTAAGTTGCTCATCACCTTGTAGAGCAGAAGTAACAACACCTTGTACTTCGACAGTTTGACCAGCTAATGGACTAGCATCGTCAGCACCTTGTACTTGGCTAATTAATACATTGTTTGCATCACACACTAGATCTTCTGGTTCTGGCGGCAGCTCATCTGAGTGCTTACCAATGTTAGAAAAGTCGTCTTTGGCGTTGGCAATCCACTGTGTGGAAGGCACAAACTCATCACTGGCGTTTGCATCTCCCACCATAAATTGTGGTTTACGCACTAAACTCTTATCTTTTGTGTCTGCTTCGTCATCTGCCCAGCTGTAGCCTGGATCTACACCAATTTGACCTAAGCTATCAATGATGGTGCCAGCTTTAAGTAAAGCGATTGCATCATCACCGTTGAACCAGCTGCCGCTTGATAAAAGTTGTGCTTTTGCAGTTAGTTCTTCGCTTGCGCTAGCGTGCGCAATAACAAAAGTTGATTTTGACTCAAGGCTGCCTTCAAGTGTGATAGTACGACCAGCGTCAGTGCTACCGTTGAAGTAAAAATTCACCCCATAATCGGCTAAATTAACTGCTTGATCGCCCGTATTGTAAAGTTCTACAGCTTTGTTGTAGCTGCTGCCTTCTACATATTCAGAAATAATTAGCTCAGCATGAGCTGGTAAGCAAGCCGCTGAGATCAGGGTTGCAAGAATTGTTTTTTTTAACATTTTATTATAGTTCCCGTGTTTAGCACTAATCTAGCTCTTTGGCTAGATTTGGATATTCTACTCTAATTTTATTGCATTTGTGTTTAAAAAATTTCACTAATATAGGATTTTAGATGAATGAATGTAAATAAAGTCTTTTAATTACGCGAGTAATTAGTCGAGTAGAAAACACATGCTTAGTGACTATTTGGCAACTAAATAACCAATATAGTTAACATTTAATCGTTTTTTCGGGTAATTCTGGTGAAATTAGCTATGAAAGGACGCGGATGCGATCAGTGATTTATCGCATCCGTTTGAGTTTACAAGTATGCGTTAAACGCGACAGATACTTGGTTTCCTCTATCTAAGTAACCAAAGCGGTAGAAGTACTTATCAGACAAAAAGTATTTCGCTTCTAGCTGCAATTTAGAGTCATAAATACCCGCACCAAAGGCAAGTGTTTTGTCTACATAATAGTTAGCCATGATGTTGCGAACCGAACTGGCGTTTTGATAATCCTCATGCGAGGCATCGATAGTAAAAAACGAACCGCCTTCTAGCTTTTTAAAGTAACGAGTAGAAACCATCCAATTATCTGGTGCGTCTTGCACACCAACTGTTACACCTAGGTAGTCAGACTCGTTGAGTTGATGATTGTACTGCGCCTGAAACCAAGTTTTGTCAGAGTGGTCGTCTGAACGCAGAGTGCGCACTTGAAGTTTTAACATATCGTTATATAAATAACCAAAACCAATACTGTGGTTATCTTCTTTGCTTAGGTTTTCAACGCTCGCGTTGACAAAAAAGTTGTTGTAGAAAGCTTCGCCAGAAGCGCTAAAAAAGTTCTCAGCATCGTTGTCGGTATAGCTTAACGATACGTTAGAGTCAGTATCTAAATAGCCATAATCATCCCATATACCGGTATTTTGTTGCTCGGCAAAATAATATTTGCTGTTTAGGTATAATGAGTTAAAGCTACTTTCTTCTGTATGAGAATAGCTTGCGGAATTAAACCACTGTTTGTCGTTAGCTTGTACACTCGTTGCTAGTACGCTAAGTGGTAATAATAGAGCTGTCATAGGTAATAAGTAACGCATAATATTCCTTTGTATAATGGCGTTAAAATTAGAGCGCGAGTATAGCGCTCTACTTGCGCCGCTAAACTTATACAGAACATCCACTTAATACAAGGCAAAAAGGCAATATTTTGCGAAAATACACTTTAATATCATTGTAATAAACTCACTTGCTCTCAACTATGCTCAAAATATATCCTGTAAGTTGCTGACCAAATTGGATAATCAACATCCATCAGGTAACATACAAAGCGCTCAGCATCTAAATTAGCATAGTCGAGTAGATACCTTACTTTTGCTTGCATCTGCCTATCTTTGTTCAATAGGTTATGTGGGTTTTGCAAACTAATAATACTTAACTCAGGAAAATCGGGTAGGCGTTCCGTCCACATATCACTGGCGTTTAATTTGCCTTCTTCAACTTTTTGATTACCGTGGTAGCAGCCAACATTAACGTTGCTGCTTCTGTCTATGGCTTTGTCGACCAGCACCAGCAGAGTTAATCGTTTAGTAGGGTTTTTGATTGAAATACTCGTTGAGCTGCATTGGCTTTGGTGAGTCAAAGGGTTCACTAACTCATCTGGGTTATTAAAAATAAAGGTTGCATCAAATATTGGTGCATTAGGTAAGTCATCAAATACAATACCAGAGTTGCTAGGAGAATAGCTGCTATAAGCCTGCTCGAGTCCTTCTGTGGAAAACTCCTCAGCAATACCAATAGTAAATTCATCTGCTGATATTTTACTTGATTTTGAAAGCAGTTTTGGCTTTTTAAAATCACTTGGATGAGGATGCGTGTAAAATTGTACAAAAGGGGGCGCACCTCTTTGTCTTTTAACGCCTTTTTTGCTGATCAAAGCAATTTCTTGCAGAAAATCAGAATCAGGTTTTTGTAACGTTAATATATAGGTGCAAAAAACATGTTCAACACTAAAACCCAGCAAAGACTTGGCTGCATAATATAACTGTGCGCGTTTATCTTGTTGATGCGGAAGCTCATCCGTATTTGGTTCATGTAATTTTTTAAGTTGGCGCTTTAGATCTGCATGGCTGCTGGCATAGGTTTTTATACTTTCAGCAAATAGATGACACGCCTGACTCAGCTGTTGGTGGTTTGACTCGCTAATATGCGGCTGCAATTTGTTTATAAATTCCTCTAATGCTTTGATACCAGGTAATTGCAGTAGCACTTGATCACCTGTTGCTGCCTTTTTTGCGTTAAAAACACGCTGACTGTTTGAGCGGTGATAGTCTAAAAAATTAGTTAAGCCATTGATAGTATTAGCTGTTACTGGAAGTTCAGCAAAAATTGCATTGAGGTTTTTTTTCAGCCGTTCTCCTAATCTTGTAAGTTCACTGACGGTTTGCTGATTAAGTCCCATGATATCAAGCCCTTATTTTTAACTAAAAGTTAGATTACATGGGACTTAGTGGTTTTTAAAGTCCGGTTGAGAAATTAAAACCTAAGTTTATTGGCAAGTACCTACGCGAGTCCAAGGACCCCAAGGACCTGAAGCTTGAGGGTTTTCACCTTGTACCCACCAATTAGCACGATAAACAATGCCTTCTACTTGAGCAAGTTCGCCTTGTTGGTAGATTTTTGTCGCTGACCAAGTAGCCACACCGTTACAATTACCTGTATCGCCGCCAGACACTGACACTGATTTAGTTACAGTGGCAGTTTGATTATTGCTATCTGTGATAGATAGCGTTACTTGGTAGCTACCAGATTGAGCATAAGTGTGACTTGGTGAAAACGCACTGCTGCGGTTACCATCGCCGAAGTCCCAAAGTACTGAACTAATGTTACCAGCGCTACTGTTGTTAAAGCTTACGTTTAGACCATTTACGCTTGCACTAAAGTCTGCAACTGGCACTGAACTGTCGCCACATGCATTGCCTTTTTGCCATACGTTAGG
This sequence comes from Pseudoalteromonas sp. S16_S37, assembly GCF_014694405.1. GTDB lineage: Bacteria > Pseudomonadota > Gammaproteobacteria > Enterobacterales > Alteromonadaceae > Pseudoalteromonas. The sequence goes on along the minus strand of NZ_JAAUWV010000046.1, from coordinate 32,657 downwards.
GTAAAGATCTGGGCGTGCGCCTTGTGACCACCAAATAGCTTTATATTCGTAGCCATTGAAGCTTACTTTGTCGTTAAGGGCGTAAGATTTACTTGCACTCCAACTTTCAACGCCTGTGCAGCTGCCATTGTCATCACCAGTGGACACTTTAACTTGCTTAGATGTTGTATTAGTTTGACCTTTTGTATCGGTAACAGTTAGCTGTACGTTATATGTACCTGCTTCGCTGAATTGATAAGTTGGGTTTGCTTGTGATGACGTGCCGCCTTGGCGATCACCAAAGTTCCAACGATGGCTTTGTACGCCTTTGTCGTCACGTGATCGGTCAGTAAAGGTGACTGATAGTTGGTTAACTGTGAAATCAAAGTCTGCAACTGGTGCGCTGTCACCTGGATCAGTGCCGCCGATACCCGTTTTTGCTTTGATCCAATCTAGGTAGCTTGTTGTTCTTGTAAACGCTGAAGCACCTTGACATGCGATACCCCAACTTACAGTACCGATGCTATAAAAATCATTTCCTACACGAACAGCAAATGGACCACCACTGTCACCGTTACACGCAGAACGACCACCTTGACCACCGCCACAAATAACAGAGTTTGGAATACTGTAATTTAGCTGGCTACTACAGCTTGAATTGCTGATAACGGGTAAGTCGACTTCACGCAATGTGTCACTTGGTCTACCTCTGTTAGAAGTAAGTCCCCAGCCTGAAACTGTTACATAATCACCAACACTTGCATATTGTTGTTCAATGTCGGCAGTTGCTAATTTGGCAGGCGTATGTTGACTACTTGCAGGGGATGCTAAACGTAGTACAGCAATATCGTAACCTGCGCGAATACTCTGGGCACCGCGCCACTGTTCATGACTAATAATCTGAGATACACGTAATGTTTGTCCATCATTACGGCTAATCGAGTGAGCACCGACACGTACTGTTAAGCTACTGGTTGAGGCATTATCAACACAGTGCGCCGCTGTTAATACCCAATCTTGACTGATCAAAGTACCGCCACATCCCTGTTGACCATTCATCAACAGTGCTACTTGATAAGGTCTTGAGTGTGCGTCAGTTTCTGTTCCACCAACGATATTGATTTCAACATCAGGTGAAGTTGCAGGTTTTGCCATCAACAGGGGAGAGGCTAATGTGCTTAATATGGCTAACGTGATAGTTGTCATTTTGTTATTGTACATGTTGTATCCTTGTTGTTACTCGGTAGTGAGTAATCTAGGAATAATCTGAGATACATTTTTGATCAATAGCTAGTTTAAACTTTGTGCGAGGTATGACCAGTTGATTTGTACTTTCTAGTGGATAAATATTAAGCTAGATCAATAGGTTGATTGTACTGATTAGTTTACAAATACCATGTAAATGGATGTAAACAGAATGGTGTTTTGTGTTTTTTGGTTTCTTTTTGGAAACAAAAAATAAAGAATGACTCATTTATTTTAAAGTATGAGGGAAAAGTATTACGAATTTATTTAACAGCCTGAGCAAATTTACAGGTGGCCTTTATTTTTGTAGAAGTCGCTAGTTTATAAGTGCTTAAAATTAAACCTCTCTACACAGCCTAACCTATATATTCCTTTTAATTTCATTAATATAAATAAACTTAGTGACAAGCGCTTAAGCATTCACAATTTTAGCCTATTAGTAAAATAATTTAATAGAGTACGATATTTTTTCGACCAACCCCTTGATCTATATCAATAGTGTTCTAACGTTAATATTCACTAAAAATTAACATTGCAAAGGTATTAATCTATGAAACGTTACATATTTTCACTCATTATTGGTATTTCCTCTTTGTGTTGCACCGCCGCCCACAGCAGTGAAGAACTTGAGTATCCAGTGGTTTTAGTCCATGGCTTATTTGGCTTTGATAACCTATTGGGTGTTGACTATTTCTATCGCGTACCGTCCGTCATACGCCAAGAAGGGGGTAATGTGTACGTTGCGGAAGTATCTTCAGCGCATAACTCAGAATTACGCGGGGAGCAGCTACTTGAACAGGTTGCATTAGTGCGCGCGATAACTGGTAAAGACAAAGTTAACTTAATTGGTCATAGCCAAGGTGCACAAACCATTCGTTATGTCGCATCGGTTAAGCCACAGTGGGTTGCATCAGTAACCAGTATTGGTGGCGTCAATTGGGGTAGTCGTTTTGCCGATGTAGTAAGAGGCAGTGTGGATACTGGCTCTTTTTCAGAGCAGTTTTTGGCATCATTGGCAAATGACTTGGCTGGACTGATTGATTTATTATCAGGCAAGCCGAGCGCACCTAAAGATGCATTAGAAGCCTTATCAGCTTTGACCACACAAGGAACCCTTGCTTTTAATCAAAAGTATCCAGAAGGTGTTCCAAGCACTTATTGTGCTAACTCAAGTGCCTTGGCAAGCAACGGCGTATACTATTTTTCATGGAGCGGTTCTAAAGCTTGGACTAACGTATTTGACCCAGCGGATAACGCCTTAGCGCTATTTTCACAAGTGTTTGATGAACCAAATGATGGCTTAGTGTCGGCTTGCTCTAGTAATTTAGGGCAAGTGATTGGTAATCATTTTAAAATGAACCACCTTGATCAGGTTAACCAAACCATTGGTATCCATCATTTGTTTGAAACTGATCCGTTGACACTTTATCGCCAACATATTCGTAGGTTAAAGGATCTTAATCTATGAGTAAGCGGAGCCTGAAGATTATTACGCCAGTGATTGTTGCTGCAATCTTTGGCACCCTGATGTTGTATTTTCAGAGTCAGCAAAAGCAAAAAGAGGTTGCTCAGCAGAGCAAGCTGATATTGCCAGCTAAACCGGCTGACAAAGTAATTGCTCAGGCTCCGTTATCCCAATTACCTGATCATCAGGAACTAAAAAACTGCGATGATGTAACCGTTTTAGACAAGCACACGATAGACGACTGGTTGTTAACACTCCAAGATCAAGGACTACAATCACAATGGCAACAACATATTAGTAAACTAGAGGTGTGTTTACACCAATATGCGCAAGCTTATCTTGCTTATAAACAAGCGCTTACTGAAATTGATGAGAATCTAAATATATTTGAACGCCATGAGCTATTGATGACTTTGCAGCGCCAGTTCTTTTCACCACAGTTAATTGAACGTTGGTTTGCACAAGAAAACAACTGGAATGAGCATGCGTTACAGCGTTGGCAAATACTGGCAGATCAGAGGATCAATAGTGAGCAAAAGGAGCATTTAATCTCACAGCACATCAGTCAGCTACCCGACAAAGAGCGGCAACTTATTACGTCTAGCTTGGCGCTCACTACACTTTCCAAAAATTTTTTGCACAAAACGCCTAATGATTTGATAGCAAAATATGGTGAAGAAGCAGCGCAACGGCTTGTCGAATTGAAAGACAAGCAAATTAAATGGCAGCAGAAGTTGGTAAAATTCGAGCAACGAAGTTTAGATATTTTGGCCAACAACACTACCAAAAGTGAACAGCTTCAGGAGATAGAAAAACTAAAGCAAACTATGTTCGACAGCGCAGAACAAAAACGTCTTGTGTATGCACTCGCATTTCTCAAAAATAAAGGGGAACAGAAATAACTGACATGTGCAATACACGCTAGTACGAGCATAAACATTGCGTTCAATCAAATCATCTTTAATAATTTTAACTTAAAGTTAATATTTAACCACTTGCTAACCTTTTCATTCTTAGAATGATACTTATTACTTTAAGCTCGAAATGATTATGGAAGATGCAACCCTTAGATTCGATCGCTTGGCTAGAATATTACATTGGATCTCGGCAGTGGTGATATTGTGGGCAATGTTTTCTGGTTTATGTGTCAGTTTGTTATCTGCGCAGTATGTAGAGCAAACATATGTGATACAAGTTGCTAAACACTTCATCACGGATTTCAATGTATCGCTGACAATACTGTATATGCCTTTGTTTGTACTTCGTGCTATTCATGCGTTACGAACTAAAAAGCCTCACTATGGTGAAACGTTATCAACAGTGCAAATTAAGACGGCTAACCTTGCCCACATATGTATGTATATCTTGGTAGCAACCCTGCTGTGCTCAGGTTTACTTATGATGAACAGACCGTTTGGTGTTTTTGGATGGATAACGATGATGCCGATTATTACAGATCTTCAATGGTTGAATGTCTATTCTCGTATTCATCAATACAGTAGTTATGCTCTGTTAGTGTTCATTTTTTTACACCTAGGTGCATTGTTGAAGCATCAGTACTCAGGTAATCAAATTTTAAAAAGAATGCTCTAACTTTAGCTTGTTAACCAAATACTAGGACTTGTCAGCTCGATAGTGTTTGCCTTCTACAACACCGCACTGATGCGTGATAGTGTTATTGAATGTGACAGGTATAGTTTGTCCACAGGGGAGTTTATTGTAGTTTGGCGGTAAATTTGGTCCGCATTTTTGTACATCAAAATGCAAATGTGGACCACCACTTTGCCCTGTATTACCACTTAAGCCGATAACATCTCCCGCCGCTACTTTATCTCCCAATGAAACTAATGCACCTTGATGTGTTAGGTGAAAATAGCGAGCAATTGTGCCATCGTTGTGGCGTATAAAAACGTAATTCTCTTTAAGGTCTTCACCGTTATAATCTTCAAACTTTTCTTGAACTGCGACAACTTCACCGCTGCGAGAGGCAACGATCTTGGTGCCTATTGGCATATTGAAATCAATGGAGTACAAGCCAACGCCGTTGTTTGACTCTCTATAATGCCCTGTAGATACTTCAACCTTATAAGACTGACCAATTGTATAAGGTAATCTGTATGGTGAACTACTTTGTTCGCCGTAGGCTGAGCAATCTACAGGGGGATTAGTGCATGCAGCTGGCAGGGCAATAACAATGAGTACAAGTTTCAATAGCTGAGTTTTCATAACAAACAGTCCTGTGTTTTATTTTTAAAAACTTAGACGTAGCCAGTTCAAAAAGGGTTTAAAAACAATCCATTGTTTCTTTCCTATTAACCGGATTACTGTTGTTTTGTTCGATATTGAAACACTTCTTCAAGCGGCAAATTAAATACGGCAGCTATCTTAAAAGCGACTTCTAATGAAGGGGAGTACTTGTTTGCCTCGATAGCCATCACTGTTTGCCTTGTCACGCCTATGGCATCAGCTAATTGCTTTTGCGTCATCTCGTTGTTTAAAAACCGCAACGTACGAATTGAGTTGGTTATTTCAGCATCATCTTTTGCTTTATTCATAGATATCCCCAGTTCTACCTTTATAGAGCTGGGCTGCATAGTTTGCAATCTCGGCGAGCAAGAATGCGCCAACCATTACGTGCATAGGTAGGTGGGGAATGTTGTATTCAATGGCAGGTCCCCAACCGTTTGCTTCGGCTTGATATTGGAAAATGGCGATACAAATACCAGTTTGTAAAATGTGGGATTTGTATTTAAACCCAATTAAATTAATTTGTTTTTCTCTTACATCTAGCGGTTGGTTAAGTTCATCATCACTAATAAACGCTAATAACAAATAGCTCAAAATCATCAGTACGACCGAATATGTTAGCACTTCTAACAATAAACCTGATAGCCTCGACACAGATGCTAATTGCTCAGCACTCGCGTTGACTAAACGCTGTATGTAGAAATATGAAATATAAATACTCACTAACAAATCGATGGACAGAGTGAGTTCTCTAAAGCTGATACTTTGCAGAAATTCTTTTAGTTGTGTTACGCGAGTCATGCTTTCTTAACCTCAGGTAAAATATTTTTGACATCAACAAGCGTAAGGCGATTTATTGTCCATGTCAAAGATTTTTTACATAAGGTGTATTTTATTTAACTTGAGCTATGGTTCGACTATTTCTTTAATTGCGCGTGTAATGCATCAATTATCTGCGAGGTAGCTTTTTTATTTGCCATTTTTTCTTTTAATTGTAGCCATTTACGTTTCCAAAAACGCTTTTTAACTTTTTTAGTGCCTGATGCAGCACCGATATCGCTATCAAAGTCTAAGTCTTGCTCAATGTAGTATGGCATTAATGAGTAAACGGGTACTTCGGTTTCCCACACGTGTTGAAGATCGGTATCTACCGGACGTGCAAATCGCTCTGTTGCTGCAAGCAGCGCCTTGGCACCCTCATAGCTAATTGCTTGTGCACAACAACCTGTCATGGCCTTTTTGTGTACGACTAAGTTGAAGGTGTCATTAATCGGATGGGAAAAAGCGATAGGGCGTGTACGATTTTCATAAGCTGCAAGTTTTATCAACTGCCACTTCACAGGGAGTTGTTCAATTGTAGCAAATACATCGTGCAAATCACCGACCAGTCGAAAGTCATCTTCCATTACGATTGCATAGGGGTGTTTATTATCAACAATGGCTTGCCATGCCTTACGGTGGCTCATATAACAACCTATTTCGCCTTTGCTAAGCGGTCTATAAAATCGGTCTCTATTCAGTAATGGTTGATAATTCTTGATTAACTCGGTGTCGCTGAGCGTTTTACCATAAACCCCTGATATTCTCTCGAAGTCGATATTTTGTGCTTTCAACCGTGCACTGCTTTTTTCTAATCGCTCAGGACTTTGGTCTAAATTGATCAAATAGATAGGGGGCTGTTCGTTCATCATTTGCTGCTCTTTATAAGGCTGTCTTAAGCACGGTTTGAAGCAAGCATAAAACGTTGAATACAAAAAAGGTAGTACGTTTTACCACAGGGCGCTTGCGATTGATTTACAAGGATACCATGGTAAAACGTAAAGGCTAGTCTCAGCTTGGTTTATGACGACTTTCTAAACAATTAACGACCTCTTTTAAGCTACTGTTGCTGCGCTGCAATAAAACCAATAAGTGATAAAGTAAATCGGCGGACTCATTCACCAGTTCATCTTTGTCTTGTTTCATCGCTGCAAGCGCTACTTCAACGCCTTCTTCGCCCACTTTTTGGCAGCTTCTGCTAATGTCTTTGGCAAATAAGGAGGCTGTGTAACTGCTAGCAGGGTCATCATTTTTGCGGGCAACGATGACTTGTTCTAGTTGAGCTAAAAAGCTAGTAGCGGGTTTTGCATCGCCAAAACAGCTTTGCGTCCCTAAGTGACATGTTGGCCCATCTGGTGAAGCGAGGATTAAAATGGAGTCTTGATCGCAATCGGTGTGTGCACTTACGAGCTTTAATACGTTGTTAGACTCTTCACCCTTGGTCCAAAGCCTCTGTTTAGAACGAGAATAAAAAGTCACGAGTTGTTTTTCAAATGTTGCAGCAATCGCTGCATCATTCATAAAGCCTTGCATCAATATTTGACCCGTCGCCGCATCTTGTACAATCGCTGGCATCAACGGGCTTTTTACAAAATCGAGTTGTGATAGGTTATCTGGAGTTAGTTGCATAGTCGCACCGCCACTTGTTGTTCGTTCAAATAAATTTTTAGCTCGCCAATATCTATGATGTTTTTGTGAAAGACGCTTGCGGCCAATGCGCCATCAACCTGACTTTGCTTAAATACATCAGCGAAATCTTGCATGCTACCTGCACCCCCTGATGCGATTAGTGGAATATCGCACATACGCCTGATCAGGCTTAGTTGCGCGTTATCATAGCCTTTACGAACACCATCTTGGTTCATGCAGTTAAGTACGATTTCTCCTGCGCCAAGCTCTTGCACCATTTCTACCCATTGCTGTGTTTTGTAGCGAGTACGACTCGATGCATTGGGATCTCCAGTGAGTTGATAAACTAGGTAATCACCCGTGTTTTCATCATAAAAACTGTCTATACCAACTACTACACACTGTTTACCAAATTCATCGTGTAGTTCTTTAATTAGCTGCGGCCTTGCAATTGCTGGGCTGTTAATACTTATTTTGTCTGCGCCTTGTTCTAACACTTTAGCGGCATCAGCAACGGATTTAATGCCGCCAGCGACACAAAACGGAATATCGATATGTTTGGCGATATTATTGACCCAGTTAACATCCAATAAGCGTTTTTCAACACTTGCGCTTATCTCATAAAAGACCAACTCGTCAGCACCCGCTTCACTATACAGTTGTGCAAGTTCAAGAATATCGCCAACAACTTCGTGACCCTTGAATTTAACACCTTTAACCACTTGACCATTTTTGACATCTAAACAAGGGATTATGCGTTTTGATAACATGCCAACGCCTCCTCAACTGTAAATGCACCATCAAGTAGAGATTTGCCTAAAATAATGCCGCCAACGCCAATAACGCTGAGCTGTTTTATATCTTCTAACGAGCTTACGCCTCCAGATGCCTGAACTTTAATTTGGCTATTATGGGCAACCAACTGTTCATACAACTTGAAAGAAGGACCCGTCATGGTGCCGTCCTTACTTATGTCCGTACATAAAAAGTCAACTACACCAAGTGCAAAATAGAAATCCACTAACTCGAATAGATTGTCTTGGCCACCCGCTAGCCAGCCGTGGGTTGCGGTAGCCCAACCAGTTTCAGTTCTATTTACATCAAGTGCAATCACAAAGCGCTCGGCACCAAATTCTTGTATCCAAGTTGCAACCTCTTGTTGCTTATCAACCGCCATCGAGCCGATGACAACTTGGTTTGCACCGGCTTCTAGCCATTGCTTTACATCATCAAAACTGCGAATACCGCCGCCGACTTGATAAGGAACGTTCAAAGCTTTGGTGGCAGCTTGGATTTGTAGCCATTGTTTTTTTTGTGGATCGCGCGCGCCTTCTAAATCAACCAAGTGTAATTTATGAGCACCACTATTTTGATAGTCCTGTAATCGCTGACCAAGCTCAAAAGGATAAAATTGAGCGGTGTCATATTTGCCTTGATAAAGACGTACGATTTGATTTTGTAATACATCAAGTGCTGGAATGATCATGTGTATCCTTAGGGCAATTGCCAATCAATAAAGTTTTGTAACAGCTGTGCACCAACTTTGGCACTGCGCTCTGGGTGAAACTGCATACCCGCATAGTTATCTTGTGCAACAATGGCAGAAAATGCGTTGCCATATTCTCCTTGCGCCAATGTTGCCTCGTTTGGTGTATGCGCAAAGCTGTGTACAAAATACACTTGTTGTTGTTCACTAAGTCCTTTAGTCAGTGGATGTGTTTTTACTTCACATAAATTGTTCCAACCCATGTGAGGAGAGGTAAGCTCGCCTACTTCTAATAAGCCAACGTTACCTGGGATCATGCCTAAACATGAAACATCCCCTTCATCGGTGTGCTCGCAAAGCAGTTGCATACCTAAACAAATCCCCATAAGAGGCTTATCGTACTCGGCTATTGCTTGTTGCCACCCGCCTTGTTTTAAACGCTCCATGGCAACTTTGGCATGGCCAACACCGGGTAAAATCGCGCGGTCAAAATGAGCAAGTTGAGCGGGGTCTGTGATCACTTCAGGGGTTACACCTAAACGCTCAAATGCGAAGCGTACGGAGTTAATGTTGGCACAGCCGGTGTTAATTATGGCAATCATAAGCACCCCTTAGAGCTTGCGGTTTGCTGCTGTAAGTCTTGCGCAATCGCCATTCTGAGCGCACGAGCAAATGCCTTAAACAAGCCTTCCACTTGGTGGTGACAATTACCATCGGTCACTGAGAGGATCAAACTAACTTGGGCATTATCTGCAAGCGATTTGAAAAAATGCTCAACCATTTGTACGTCTAAGTCGCCGACCTTTTCGCGACTAAAGTTAGCGTTGAGTACAAAAGAGGCGCGGCCCGATAAATCTAACTGACACTCGGCTTTACACTCATCCATAGGAAGCGCGAAACCATAGCGTGCTATTTGTGATTTGGTGCCTAAAGCACGTTTTAATACTTGCCCAAGCGCAATGCCAACATCTTCTACTAGGTGGTGTTCGTCAATGTGCAAGTCGCCACTGGCTTTAATGTTTAAACCAATATTGGCATGGGTGCGAATTTGATCCAGCATGTGATCAAAAAAGCCAAGTCCGGTATTAATTTCACCGTTGGCGTTTTGATCCAAATTAGCACTGACGCAAATTTGTGTCTCTTTTGTATTGCGAGTTACGCTAGCACAGCGGTTTTGTGTAGTCAGCTGTGTGACAATCGCTGGCCAATCACCTTCATACAATATGCCCTGAATACATAAGCTCTCGGCAAGGCCGATGTCGGTTTGACGATCGCCAATCACATAAGAACGCTCTAAATCGACTTTGCCGGAACGCATTAGCTCTTTAAGCAGGCCTGTTTTTGGTTTTCTACACTGGCAATTGTCTTCATTAAAGTGTGGGCATATTAATACCTCATCAAATTTAATCCCTTGACTGGTAAATATTTCCATCATCTTGTTTTGTGCAATATCAAAATCAGCTGTCGGAAAGCTATCAGTGCCTAAACCATCTTGGTTAGAAACCATAACTAACTTATATCCTGCCGCTTGCAGCTGTAATAGTGCCGGGATCACGTTGGGTAATAGCACCAGCTTTTCAAGACTATCCACTTGCTTGTCGGTAATTGGTTCATCAATCAAAGTGCCATCACGGTCTATAAATAAATAGGGGTTACTCATGGTTGTTCCTTTAAAGCTCGTTGCCAAGTGCTTCAAGCCACAGCTTCACTTGTTCTAATTCTTGTTCATTACCAATTGATATTCTTAGCCAGTTATCTTGCTCGTACAGCGTGAACGGACGCATGATGAGACCACTTTTCATGGCCTTGTCTATATCGGCTTTGTCTTTGAGTTGCGCGGTGACAAAGTTACCTTGTCCATTCAAAACTTGGCTTACTGCGGTTGACGCGTCTAGCCATTGCAGTAACATTGCTTTGGCACGATTTAAAATCGTCACTTGTCTGCGCATTTGTGTGATTGCATCACTTTGCAGTGCTTGCTCGGCTATTGTTGCAACAACTCGAGATACGGGATAAGGCGCTATGACTTTACGCACTGGCGCTAATAACGCGGTGTTAGCTAACATAAAGCCTGTTCTGAGCCCTGCCAAAGCAAAGGCTTTAGATAAAGTTCTTAATACCACGATATTGGCAAAATCTTGTAATAGGGCCTTGGCGGTTTGTTGTGGACAAAACTCTATATAGGCCTCATCTACCACGACTATTGCTTTGTTCTCTAGCGCGTTAGCGATTGCAGATATTTTATTCAGATCAGTTAGGCTGCCTGTCGGGTTATTTGGGTTACAAATAAACACTAACTTGCTATTGCCAACCGCTGTCATAATCTGCTCAACACTCCCCTCAAGTAATAGCTCTTGAGTTAACGCGTTGATAGCGACATTGTGGCTATCTGCTGTCACTTTATACATGCCATACGTTGGCAAAAATAATGCAATACTGTCTTTGTCGCTTTTGCAGTAAGTACGTACTAAAAGCTCGATACCTTCATCCGCTCCACGAGTCATCAGCACTTGCTCAGCGCCAAGTCCTGCGTATTGCGCATAAGCGTTGATAACCTTTTCAGGTTGTGGGTCAGGGTAGCGGTTTAAATCAGACAAACTCAGTTCAAACGTTTTTGCATAAGGGCTCTCGTTGGCATTTAACCACGTTGAACCTGTGAGCTTTTGACTTTTTGCCGAGCTGTATGCGGTCAGCGCATTGATATTGTCTGGCAGAATATTGTTTGGAAATAATAGCTTAGTCATTTTTCATCGCCTCTAGACGAATTTTTACGGCATTAGCGTGTGCATCCAATCCTTCAGCGTCTGCTAAAGGCAAAATTGCACTGCTTAAGTTTTTCAGGCCCTGTGGCGTAATGCTTTGCACGGTATAGGTGCGATAAAAGTCTAATAAATTTAGGCTAGAATAGACTTTTGAGTAGCCATATGTAGGTAACACGTGGTTAGTCCCAGACGCATAATCCCCAGCAGATTCTGGCGTATAATCACCAACAAACACAGAGCCTGCGTTTTTAACTAGCGGTAGGTATGGCATCGCATCAGCAAGTTGTAAAATCAAATGCTCTGGCCCGTACTGCGCTGAGATATCAAACGCTTGCTCGATTGAATCAACCAATATCAGCGCACTGTTGGCCATAGCCGCCTGCGCAATATCACGTCGGGTCAGGGCTTGTAGTTGTGTATCAAGTGCGCGCTGTGTTTGCTCAATGATTGCTTCACTATTACACAGTAAAATAACCTGAGAATCGCTACCGTGCTCGGCTTGTGACAATAAGTCTGCTGCAATAAATTCTGGATTAGCACGTTCATCGGCAATAATAAGTACCTCAGAAGGGCCTGCAGGCATATCAATAGCAAAGCCTGTTTGCGATTGGCTTAGAAGCTGCTTTGCCATGGTAACGTAGCTATTTCCTGGACCAAAAACCTTGTTTACTTTAGGCACACTTTGCGTGCCGATCGCCATCGCTGCAATTGCCCCAGCGCCACCACTTTCAATCACTGTAGTTATACCGCATAGCTTGGCAGCATATAAAATGGCAGGTGCAATACGGCTATCGCCATTAACTGGGGTGCATAAAACCACAGTTGTTGCGCCACTTAATTGTGCGCAAACCCCTTGCATTAACACAGATGAAGGCAAAGGTGCGCTGCCACCGGGCACATATAAACCTATCGCATCGATAGCCTGATATTTAAGTTCACACTCAACGCCTGGACTGGTGGTAAGCTTAATGTCAGTTGGCTGCTGTGCTTGGTGAAAGGCTTTTACGTTCGCATAAGCCTGTTCGATTGCTTTTTTAAGCTCTGTACTGAGCTGTGCTGCACTGTTATCGATTTCATCTTGTGGCACAACCAAGCGCGGGTTCACTCTTTTATCGAATAGTTCAGCATATTTTAGTAGGGCAGAATCACCCTCAGATGCAACTTCTTCTATTATTTGCTGTACGCTGTTTTCGACTGTTTTACTGGCCATAACCGCAGGGCGTGTGAGTAACGTTTGCTGGGTTTGTGGGGTTTCCTCATTCCAACGGATCACGGGAATTACTCCATCATCTTTTCAATTGGCATCACAAGAATTGAGTTTGCACCTAAGGCTTTTAACTCTTCCATTGTTTCCCAAAACAAGGTTTCGGTGCTAACCATGTGCAGCGCAACATATTCGTCACTGCCTGCAAGCGCTAATAACGTGGGCTGGCCTGTGCCTGGCAGCAATTCGCAAATTTCATCGAGTTTATCTTTTGGCGCGTGCAGCATAATGTATTTACTTTCTTTGGCTTGTCTCACGCCCTTTAAACGCGGCATTAGTTTGTCAATAAGCGCGAGTTTGTTGCTGTCGGTTAGGTTGGGATTTTGAATTAAGCAGGCGTTTGATTCTAAAATAGTGTCGCCTTGCATTAAGCCGTTGGCCTCCAAAGTGGCTCCTGTTGATACCAAATCACAAATGGCATCAGCAAGACCCGCACGCGGTGCTACTTCAACCGAGCCCGTGAGCATTACCGCGCTGGCGTTGATATTTTCTCTTTGTAGATATTGCTTTAAAATTTCTGGGTAGGTGGTAGCGATGCGCTTGCCCTCAAACCAAGACTTATCTTGCGGACCAAGCTCTTGAGGCCATGCTAGTGCAAGACGACAGTAACCGAAATCTAGCTTAGAAAGCTTAATGACTTCTGCGTTTTGTGTTCCGCCGGCGCGTTCTGCTTGAGCTTCGACCAAAACATTTTCACCAACAATGCCCAAATCGCAAACGCCATCCATAACCAGACCTGGAATGTCGTCATCTCGTACTCTTAAAACGTCGATAGGCATATTGGTTGAGTGGGCAATGAGGCGCTGCTCACGAAGGTTGAGTTTTACCCCCAACTGCTTAAGTAGGTTTTGGCAATCTTTTGATAAGCGGCCTGATTTTTGTATTGCGATTCTTAATCTATTGCTGTTCATAATCTATTTTCCTTACGTTTAAAAAACAAAAAACCCCGAGGGGGAACCTCGGGGCGAAAATAAATTAAATTTTGTGCTGCTCGCCGGAGGTTCCTTTTAAGGGAATAACCCACCAGCGAAATACCTGACAGGTTATCCCGTTGAATGATGGTGATGATGTACTGCTGTCAGTGTATTGAACATGGTTAACTCGTTAAATATTAGTTATGCTGTATTTGTATATCTAGAAAAACACAAAAAGGTAAAAGTGTGCAAGCACTTTTTGTTGATTTCTAAAGCATATCTTATAACTGCCGATAATATAGGTAGATTTTAAAGGTGAGGGCATTGATTATGGATGCACTAAAACCATTTCTAACTAATATCGTGAGGTTAGAAGTTGAACACAAACCGCTGTTTTACATTGCTGGTGTAAAAGATGGTTTAGTATCAAAAGTAAAGTTACGTCGAGAGTTGCTTGAGCAGCAACGTAAAAAACTGCGAGAGCAAGAAATGGCGGAGCAGAAAAAAAATGCTAAAAGTGAAGAGCAAACAGAAGATGACGAGACGCATTTAGATACATGGGCTTGATACTATTTTAACTTATGCAGTTTCCTTGCTCTGGTGTACTTTACTCATTACAATCAAGGCAAATTTTTTAATTAAGCTGTATCTTGTCTATTCAACACGTTTTTTCTCAGCAAGGACCTCTTGCTCAGCACTTTAATGGCTATACGCCAAGGCAACCTCAAATTGAAATGGCGCTCGCTATCGAGAAAACCATTGTCGATAATGGTCAATGTGTGGTTGAAGCAGGGACGGGTACAGGTAAAACGTTTGCATATTTAGCCCCGCTACTGCTGAGTAAACAAAAATCGATTATCTCCACAGGGTCAAAAGCGCTTCAAGAGCAGCTTTATCACCGCGATTTACCGACCTTACAAAAAGCCTTGAAGGTGGGCAAAACCACAGCCATGCTTAAAGGGCGCGCAAACTATTTGTGTACCTACAGGTTATCGCAGCATGTTGCGCATGTGCCAAGTGACGACCCTGACATCATGCATCAACTAGCCATGGTTGCTAAGTTTGCTACCGAAACTGACAGTGGTGATTTGGCCGATTGTGTGGGCATTGAAGAAGACGCCAAAGTTTTACCTTATGTAAACTCCACCGCAGACAACTGCTTAGGTAAAGATTGCCCCGATTTCCAAAGCTGTTATATCCGAAAAGCTCGCTTAAAAGCGATGGAAGCTGATCTAGTGGTCATAAATCATCACTTATTTTTTGCTGACATGGCTGTAAAAGACTCTGGATTTGCTGAACTCATGCCAACGGCAGATAACTATGTTTTTGACGAAGCGCATCAACTTCCTCAGATAGCCAGCGATTACTTTGGTGAGTCTTTTAGTACTAAGCAACTTGGTGACCTAATCAACGACATTCGACTCATTTACCGCTCTGATATCCCTGATATGCTGCAACTTGGTAAAACCTTAAATAAGCTCGAAACCAGTGTTGCAGATTTAAGGATCTCTTTTGGTGTTGATGGTGGACGAGGAGACTGGCGTGCAGCGTTAGCAAACAAACAAGTTTGTGATGCGTTGCATAGGGTTATTAGTGACTTAGATTTTTTATATCAAGTCTTAAAAACTTGTTTAGACCGCAGTGATAAAATCGAACATCCGTTTGAGAGAGTGCTGAAGTTTAAAGGGCAGCTAGAACGTGCATTTGACGTTTCGCAAACAGGGTTTAGTTATTGGTTTGAAACGACTCGGCGCTATATTTCTATCCATATCACGCCTTTGGATGTATCGGGTAAGTTTCAAGAGATTGTTGAAAAAACCAAAGCCAGTTTTGTGTTTACGTCAGCCACTTTGTCTGTTGATGATTCTTTGGCGCATTTTAATGCCAGTCTTGGCCTAAAGCCTACGCATCAAAGCATCGTGGCAAGTCCGTTTGATTATCAACATCAAGCGTTACTGTGTTTGCCTCGTTATTTACCAGAAAGTCGTGACGATTTAATGCCACACACTTTGGTAAAAATTGCCAAGCAACTCATTAGCGCAGCAAAAGGACGGACGTTTTTATTATTCACCAGCTACCGCGTTATGCACCTTGTTTTTGAAGGGTTAAGTACAGCACTTGAGTATCCGGTTTTTATGCAAGGACAGTCATCAAAACGCATTATTTTGGAGCAGTTTGTGCGCCATGGTAATGCGGTGTTACTCGGTACAGCCTCTTTTTGGGAAGGTGTAGATGTACGCGGCGATGCACTTAGCTGCGTTATGATAGATAAGCTGCCCTTTACGTCGCCCGATGACCCACTATTACAAGCACGAATGAATGATGCTGAAATGCAGGGTAAAGAGCCTTTTTCTAGCATTCAATTACCGCAAGCGGTGATTAGTTTAAAGCAAGGGGTGGGGCGCCTTATTCGTGATAGTTCGGACAAAGGCGTACTGGTTATTTGCGATAATCGCTTAGTTACGCGAAAATACGGGCAAACATTTTTAAAAAGCTTACCAGCAATGAAGCGGACTCGTTGCTTGGAAACAGCCACTAAATTTCTTGAGAATATAAAATAGTATGAAACATAACTTGTTAGCAATTGACGCTTCAACAGAAGCGCTAAGTTTGGCACTTCACTTTAATGGTCAAACTTATCGTCACTTTGAAGTCTGTCCGCAACAACATAGTCAAAAAATCCTCCCAGAGATTGAGCAGCTACTTACACAAGCAAATTGCCAGCTGGCTGAGTTAGATGGCATCGTTTTTGGCAGAGGACCGGGCAGTTTTACAGGCGTTAGAATTAGTGTCGCAATTGCTCAAGGGCTCGCGTTTTCGGCAAAATTGCAGCTAGTTGGCGTATCTACACTTGAAGCGATGGCACTTCAGGCTGTACATCAATTTAAGGTATCAGAAGTGCTAAGTGGGATAGATGCAAGAATGGGAGAAATTTATCTTGCACGTTATCAGGTATCAAGTGAAGGTATCTTAACACTTGTTGGTGATGAAATAGTTTGTGCGCCGGAAGATGTAGAGCGTTTTGACAAACCAACGGTTGCCGTCGGTACTGCGTGGCAAGCTTATCCAGAATTGGCGCAAAGTAATAACCTTGACGTCAAGGAGGCTATTACTTTGCCAGACGCATCTTATATGCTTGAACTTGGCGATAAAGCATTTAGCCAAGGCTTGTCAGTTGATGCGGCCCATGCGCAGCCTCACTACGTTCGAGATACGGTAACTTGGAAAAAGTTGCCAGGTCGCGAATAATCTTATATTTTTATAAGAGTAGTTACATCGGTGCAGACAATGAAAACACAGCTAATTGTACAAAGCCAACATACTTATCAGTTAAAGCCTGCCGTGAAGAAGGTCAATGCTGATCAAGAGTCTGCGCCGCAACCCGCTGAAAAAACAAGTTTTATCAAAAGTTCAGAAAAAGGCATAGAGCTTGCGAAAAAACTGCAAAGTGAATTCACCTCAACAATCTACGACCAGCCAAGCTTTAACAACAGCAAAGCGATTAGCACCTATATGGCGATTAATAACCAAGAGCGTCGAGCTGAAGTGCAAAGTCTTATTGGGGTGAATGTGTTCGTTTGATGAATTGAAAAATATTCAATTCCAATACAAAATGTTCTATTTGTGTTCTGGCTAAAACTCGGTATTGTTTAAAGAAAAAACCGAGTGTGTATTTGGCGACTTCAATACTAAATCAGTTTAATCGTATCGCGGTAAAAATATCGGCAAACACAACGATATTGTCTTTACGCGAAGGCTACATTGCGTTGATCCCCTTTTTTATTGTGGCCTCTCTGATTACCTTGCTAAATCAATGGCTCGATATTGCAGCAAAAGGCTTTGAGCATCAATATCTCAATGATTTTAATCAGCTGGTTTGGGGGCTGTTTCCGCTGCTTAGCTTGATTTCTTTTTCTTACCATCTTGCCAAAAATTTAAAAGTTCATACTATCGCTGCGCCCATCTTAGTCGTGAGCTGTTTTACAGCCACAACAGGATATATGTACATCGACAATAACATGATCCACATTGACCAAACTCAAGGTGTCTTGTACTCGTTGTTTATGCCAATCTTCTGTAGTCACTTACTATCGTACTTGGTTCAAGTAAAATGGCTTAGAATCGTTAATGTGAGTTCTATTAGTTTGTTTTTAAGAAAACACATCAACTTAATTTTTCCCTATCTCGCTGTTACCGCAACAACCTTATTCTTATATCCTTTTGTTGATAACTCGGCGAAATGGTTATTCAGTCACTTGTTAGCATTTCAAGTAGAGTTGACTGATTTTGGTAAGGTATTTGTGCAATTGTTGAGTACCCACTTGTTTTGGTTTTTTGGCGTGCATGGCGATAATACTTATCATATTTTGGCACCAACGGAAGTTGCAAATTACGTTGTAGGGGAAGGGGTTGCCAACTATCACTTTTTCAGCGCATTTGTGCTGTTAGGTGGCACTGGTTGTGTGTGGGCGATAATCATAGCCAGCTTTTTGATTAAAGGCGCGAAACACGAACAGCATATCGCCAAAATATCGCTTCCTCTGGCCGTTTTTAACATCAGTGAAGTGATGATTTACGCTTTACCCATTGTGTTTAACCCATACATTATTATTCCATTTTTGCTTGCGCCGATGATCAACGCTTTGTTATCTTATTATGCAATATCAAGCGGACTATTAGCTTTCACCGCAGAGCAAACCGTGCCTTGGTTTACACCCATATTTTTAAATGCTTGGCTTTTAACTGAAAGTTATTTTGGTGTCTTGTTACAAGTATTGCTAGTGGCCTTAAATGTTGCTATCTACTACCCGTTTTTGAAGATTTATCGGCGCCACAGTATGTCAGGTAAAGCATTAGACATGCTGATGAAGCGCTATTCTGCGGGCCGAGAAATAGAAGATAAAGCTGAAAGCATGTTTGCCATACATCACAGCGAGCAACAGCTTGAACACCATTGCTTAAAAGAAGTAACGGATGCTCTAAATCAAGGTTCATTGACGCTGTACTATCAACCTAAAATGGATTTAAAAACAGGTAATGTCATTGGCTTTGAAGCATTACTTAGGCTAAAAAGGCCCGATGGCTCGGTGGAAGGGCCTTGGTTTTTAGAGACTTTGGCAAAGCACAAGTTACTCGATGTAATTGATAACTTTGTGATTGATCAGCTTGAGGTTGACTTAGATAAGTTTGCTCTTGTAGGTCTTAAGCCAAAGGTGAGCTTTAACATTTCGCCAGATAACTTATTAAATGGCGGCTATAAAAGGGTTGTAAAGGCGTTTTCACGGTTTGAAGATCAGGTTGAAGTTGAGTTGTTAGAGTCTAGTTATATAGAAGATTTCGCCGCAACAATCGAGGTTGTAAACCTGCTAAAACGCAGCCACATTTGCTGTGCAATGGATGACTTTGGTACGGGTTATTCGTGCTTGTCTGTTTTATCAAAACTCAATATTGATACTATTAAGCTCGATCGCAGCTTATTACCCGATGCATCAAACAGTAAATCTGAAACCCTGTATCGCCATCTAGCTCAATTATGCACTCAACTTGGTTTTAACACAGTTGCCGAAGGGGTAGAAACTGAAGCGGATGAAATGGTTGTCAAAGCAGCTAATATCAACTGTGTACAAGGCTTTTTGTATCATAAAGCAATGCCTATCGAAGCTGCTATAAAACTGTTGGAACGAAGTCCCGAAGCAGTCTGATGACTGCTCGGTGTTAATTTAAGCCGTAGTCTTATTTTTTGATAAATGAAATCAACTTGTCAGCAATTGCTGTGTTGTTTTGTGAGCCAGCAAACTGCTCAGCGCCTTTACCGTAGGCAAAAACCTGTACATCAATTGCCGTGTGCCCACCCGTTGTCCAACCTGTAAAGCTTGCATCACTGATAATAGCGGTAATGGCCTGTGTCAATGCTTTATCACCTTGTGATTTAGCTTGTTCAAGTAACAACTTAGTTTGCTTGTCAAACGGCAAAGAGGTTGATTTAGTCCAAATTTCTTCTAGGTTATCTGAGTCAAGCATTTGTAAAGTCATGCTTTGCACAGATGCTTTAATCCCTTTGACTATATCTCTTTCCCAGCGATATTGGCCGTTGGCGCCTAAGGTAAGCCCACCAGTAGAATGATCTGCAGTGATCACTAAAATCGTATCTGGGTTGCTATCAACATATTGCTTAGCCACTTTAATTGAATTAGCAAAGTCGTTCATCTCTGCCATCGCACAAGCGATGTCATTAGCATGGCCACACCAATCAATTTGGCTGCCTTCTATCATAACGAAAAAGCCTTTATCGTTTTTCTTATCTAAAAGAGACAATGCTTTTTTGGTCATTTTTTCTAAACGGTCGGGGTTCTCATCAATGGCAAACGGTAAACCCACAGGTGCAAATAAGCCCAAAGCTGGCAACGAAGTAAGTGTATCAATGGCGTTTAAGTTATCGCTATAGCTGTAACCTGCAGCTTTAAACTCATCGACAATATTTCTGTCGTCTCGAATAAAGTATTTGGTGCCACCACCGAGCATTAAATCAACGGCTAGTTTACCCTCTATTTTGTTATCGATATAGTCGTTTGCAATCTCATCATAATTACGACGCGATTCGTTGTGCGCAGCAAAGCTTGCAGGCGTTGCATGGTTGATTTGAGAAGTGGCAACCAGTGCCGTAGTCATCCCTTTTTGCTTGGCTATTTCAAGCATGGTTTTAAGCGGTTTTTTATGTGTATCAACAGCAATTGCACCATTATAGCTTTTGGTGCCTGTGCTAAGCGCGGTAGCACCAGCTGCACTATCGGTTACGACTGTGTCATCATCAGGGTAGGTGTGAGCCATTCCAACTAAAATTGAATCAAACACAGTTGCATCGACTACCTTAGTTTCTTTGTTATCCATGTAATAACGATAGGCGGTTGTATAGGCAGGACCCATTCCATCACCAATCATATAAATGACATTTTTTGGTGCAGACTGAGCCGCTGCATGTCCGCTAAAAAGACAAGCTGCAAGTGTGCTAGCAAGCAAAGTTTTTGCAAATAGAGTGTTGTTCTTCAGTAAACTAAGTGGTTTATTCATTCTTTGTGTCCTTAGAATTCCCATGTGTTTTGTATGCATAATACTACTTAATTGTAACCAACCCTAAAGGACTGATCTGGCTGCAAACTCGCAGCGCTAAGTCGATGCAAAGTTTGCCTTAATATTAAAGGGTTATAATCGAGCTTATATTTGCTCTTGTGATAACGTAGGATAATAAAATAATTACCAGCAATAACCTATGAGATTTATGTGACTACAATGAAAAACGCGATAGACGCCCTTAAACAGCTTGGAATAGCAGCACAAACATTTGGCGAAGGAAGTGAAGTTGTTGTTTGTGTTCATGGCTGGCTCGACAACAGTAATAGCTTTAAACCCATGTTATCTAACATAGATTCTAAATTTACCTATATTGCTGTAGACTTAATGGGCCATGGTCAATCTAAGTGGCGCTCCGCTGATGCTCACTATTATTTTCTAGATTACGTTTACGATTTACTAAATATTATTGACCAATTGGAGGTAGCGAATTGCTATCTTGTTGGGCACTCTCTTGGCGCGATGGTGTGCGGCTTGTTTGCTGCTTTATATCCAGAGCGTACTAATAGCTTAGTTATGATTGAGGGCATTGGGCTCGTGTGTTCTGAGCCTGATGAAATACATCAGCAAATGCAAACAGCATTCGAGCAAAGAAAGATAACCGATAAGTTTAAAAAACGGCTTTACTCTAATTTCGACGCACTCACCACCGCTAGAAGTCAAGCAGGGGACCTGAAGAAGCAAGATGCTGCATTATTGATGAGCAGAAATACTCAAAAAGTAGAGGGGGGTTTTTATCTAACTACTGATCCTAGACTGAAAACGCAATCTGGCTTTCGCTTTTCAAAGGCTCAAGCATTAGCAGTATTAAAAGATATTAATGTCCCCAGCCTATTGATAACAGGGTCAAAAGGGTATCAGTTCGTTAAGCAAAACCTTTCTATATTTAAAAATAACTTCAACAACTTAGAAGTAACGGAAATCTCGGGAGGTCATCATTGCCACATGGATAACCCACAGCAATGTATTGCATTAGTTGAACAACACATGAATAGAAATACCCTAACCTAATTGTATATTTTCACTAAATGTGGGAATATCCTCGAATTAGAGTATTTGCTCAATTGTTAAAGCGCCTTATATCTATTAAGGTTAAGTATCAAAAAAATAACTAAAACACAGGAGCTAAGAGTGGAAAAAATCTGGCTAAAGCGCTACCCAGAAGGTATGCCTGAAACGATTGATCCAGAACACTACAACTCGTTGCTTGAATTGTTTGACAAAAGTTTTACTGAATATGCGTCTCTACCTGCTTACACCAATATGGGAAAGACGTTAACTTATAAACAAGTTGATGAAAAAACCAAAGCCATTGCAAGCTATCTACAAAACACCCTGAAGCTTGGCAAGGGTGATAAAGTTGCCGTGATGATGCCTAACTTATTGCAAACACCATTAGCAATATTAGGTGTGTTGCGTGCAGGTTGTACTGTGGTCAATGTGAATCCACTTTATACGGTTAGAGAACTTGAGCACCAGCTGAATGACTCTGAAACCAAAGCTATTTTCATCTTAGCGAACTTTGCACAAACATTACAAAAAGCATTGCCGAAGACTCAAGTTAAGCACATAGTGCTGACAGAAATTGGCGATATGATGGGAGGCATTAAAAAGCACCTTGTCAATTTTGTTGTTAAGCATATCAAAAAAATGGTGCCTGCCTATTCATTACCCAACCCGATCTCCTTTAAAAGTGTGGTTGGTGCAAACTCAAATGAATATGTAGTACCCGATGTAAACTTAACTGATTTAGCGTTCTTGCAATACACTGGCGGTACAACGGGGGTATCAAAAGGCGCGATGCTAACTCATGGCAATATGGTTGGTAACTTAGAACAAGTTTCTGGCTGTTTAGATAAAGTGTTAGACAAAGGCCAAGAGATTGTCATCACTGCGTTGCCGCTTTACCATATTTTTGCGTTAACCGCGAACTGCTTAACCTTTATGAAGTATGGTGGGCATAATATTTTGATCACGAATCCTCGTGATATGCCTGCATTTGTAAAAGAACTATCCAAATATCCATTTACGGCTATTACAGGAGTAAATACGCTATTTAACGGCCTGCTAAATACCCCTGGGTTCGCAGACTTAGATTTTTCACATTTGAAAATGTCTTTAGGTGGTGGTATGGCGGTGCAGCGTCCGGTTGCAGAGCGCTGGCAAAAAGTCACCAAAAGTAAACTTATGGAAGGCTACGGGCTTACAGAATGTGCGCCACTTGTCACAATCTGTCCTTATGACTTAGATGGTTATAATGGTTCTATAGGTTTACCTGCGCCTAGTACCGATCTAAAAATTATTTTAGAAAATGGTGAAGAAGCACCGAAGGGTGAAGCTGGCGAATTGTGTGTAAAAGGTCCACAGGTGATGGCTGGTTACTACAACCGTCCAGATGCAACGGCCGAGTGTTTAAAAGACGGCTGGTTTGCAACCGGTGACATTGCTACATACGATGATGAAGGCTTCTTTTATATCGTTGACCGTAAAAAAGACATGATCATTGTATCTGGTTTTAATGTGTTCCCGAACGAAGTTGAGGAAGTGGTTGCAATGCATGAAGGCGTGCTTGAAGTTGCAGCTGTAGGTGTACCTCATGACGTAAGTGGTGAACAAGTTAAAGTATTTGTCGTTAAAAAAGACCCTTCTTTAACGGAAAAGGATATAATCAAGCATTGTCGTGATAATCTGACCAATTATAAGGTACCTAAATTGGTAGAGTTCAAAGATGAGCTGCCAAAAACTAACGTAGGAAAAATCTTACGCAGGGCCTTAAAAGAATAAAGAATCGCCGGCATTAGCCGGCTTTTTTTTAGCAAGAATATGTCTAGGAGACGCAGTGCAGTACCAAGTTATTCAATCCCAAAAAGAGCTTAATGAATTTGTAGCAAAAATATTAGGTGCGCAGGTGGTGGCGTTAGACACCGAGTTTATGCGTCGTCGTACCTTGTACCCTGAAGTTGCATTGATCCAAGTGTTTGCCGCAAATCATCTTGCTTTGATTGACCCACTTTTGGAGCTAGACTTGGCACCTTTATGGGCTGTCTTCAAAGATCCAAATGTGCTCAAAGTATTGCACTCTCCTTCTGAAGATATTGAAGTTTTTCAAAAGTTTGCAGGTTTCGTACCATGTCCAATGTTTGATACTCAGTTTGCTTTGCAGGTGCTTGGAGAAGGCAACTGTGTAGGTTTTGCGAATATGGTGAAAACCATATTAGACGTTGAAATAGACAAAAGCGAGTCAAGAACAAATTGGCTGCAGCGGCCACTAACGGAAAAGCAATTAGACTACGCCGCCTCTGACGTTTTTTATTTAATGCCGTGTTTTGAACATATTTTTGCGCTTATCAAAGAGCGTGGACTGGTGGATATTGTTATTAGTGAAAGTGAGCTGATAGCCGCTAAACGTGCCTTTATCGTGCCAGACGAGCAAGTATATTTAGATATAAAAAACGCGTGGCAGCTAAAACCCCGAGACTTAGCGGTGTTAAAAGAGCTGGCGGCTTGGCGACGCGCCAAAGCACACAGGAAAAATCTTGCGCTGAGCTTTATTCTCAAAGAGCACAATATGGTCGAGATAGCAAAACGCAGACCAACATCATTGAATGGACTGCGTAACGTGCCGGGCATCGAAGCAATGGAAGTGAATCGATCTGGAAAGGAGATCCTTGCCTGCGTAGAAAAGGGGAGAGCTGTTAGTGAACCACAATGCCCGAAAAAATTACTTAGACTGATTGATTACCCTGAATATAAAAAGGCGGCAAAGCAACTGACTTCGCTCATTAAGCAAGTTGCCCAAGACAATGACATTCCTGCTGATGTACTGGCTTCTAAAAAGCAAATCAATCAATTAATTAGTTGGAATTGGAAGAAAACCGCTGAAGAGCGCGCGTCTTTAATGAAACCTGATTTGCTACAACCTTGGCGTTATGAACTAGTTAAAGATGTTTTAGAAGAGTGGGATGTCTAGCTTCCATCGAATAACTTAAACGAACTATTGTTAGCACTTAACTGTGAATCTCTACTTTGTAAAGAACATATAATTGACACAAACATTGATATTGTGTCAATTATATGTTTTAAATAGGAAATCTGCGTTAAGAATATTCTATTTATTTTATTCTGCGTGGATGTATAAAGAAGGTACATATTTTTGTATCAAAAAGGGAACAAAAAGGAAATGTCCACTCCCCCGTTAGTGAGACACCTGTAAACTAGAGTTTTCTAATTTTTCTCGGTAAGCTGCGGGCGGCAGATCACCAAGGCTTTCATGTGTGCGTTCTTCGTTGTAATCTAATCGCCAGAACCACACCATTTCTTTCACTTGATTGATACTTTCAAACAAGTAAGCATCTAAAAATTCTCGTCTAAATGAGCCATTAAACCGTTCAACAAACCCGTTTTGCTGTGGTTTGCCAGGCTGGATATAAACTAATTCGATGTTATGTGCTTCACACCAATCAGTTAAACACGCTGAGATTAATTCAGGCCCGTTATCTACTCGAATTTGTTTCGGTAAACCGCGCTCTGCTTTGAGTTGTTCAAGCGTTCGAACAACCCGTTCCGCTGGCAGCGAAGTATCTACTTCAATAGCCAAACACTCCCGAGTGCCTTCATCAACAATATTGAGCGTTCTAAATCGTTTTCCGCAGTATAAAGAATCATGCATAAAATCTAAGGCCCCCTGATGATTAGCTTGAGCGACAACTTCCAATGGCTGCGCAACTCTTTTAGGCAATACGCGTTTCACTCTGCGCTTTAAGCTCAAACCCATTTGGCAATACACCCGATATACGCGCTTATGGTTAAACGGATAACCTTTAAAACGAAGGCGACCATAGCATTTCCAGAATCCAGCTCTGGGGGACTTTTTTAATTGTGCATTGATGGCATCAATGACAGCTGCGTCAGCCTTTCGCCAGTCTCGTTCTGAGCGGTAGTAGGTAGCGCGACCAATACCCACAAACTTACACGCTTTTAGAATACTTAAACCCGCTTGAACCAGTGTGTTGGCGCTACTTCGCTTCTGCGCTGTCACCAACCCTTTTTTGCGAATAACTCCTTAATCGCATGATTTTCTAGGCTGACATCTGCGTACATCTTTTTAAGCTTGGCATTTTCTTCTTCAAGCTCTTTCAGGCGCTTAACATCTGACGCTTCCATACCGCCATATTTAGCTTTCCAGTTGTAATACGTAGCACTGCTGATCCCATGCTTGCGCCACACTTCTTCAACCTTCATACCCGCATCGGTTTCTTTAAGCACAGCTATGATCTGAGATTCTGTAAAACGTGACTTTTTCATCGTTGTCTCCTGATTTTGATATTACAGAAAACTCTAATTAAACATGTCTCATGTTAAGGCACGGCGGGATCACACTTTGTAAAAAGGCTTTAACACCCGCCCCTTTTCTGATCTAATAACGCCCACATTATCACTATCTACTTGTTAATTATGTCGTTATTTAGCCACCTTGAACTTGTTGAAGATAAGCGTTCTTCTATCAATCAACATCATGATCTTACTGATGTTTTGTTTCTTACCATCTCGGCGGTTTTATCTGGTTGTGAAGGCTGGAAAGATATCGAGGTGTTCGGGCACAGTAAACTGCCGTGGCTCAGGCAGTTCAGAGCATTTAAGCGCGGTATTCCAACGCGACATAGCATTGCACGAATTCTTAAAACAGTAGAGACTGATTCATTGGTTTTGGCCTTGTTCAGTTGGGTCAACGAACAGCGCTCCCAGTCTGGTAAGCCAATCATTGCGTTTGATGGTAAAACTCTGCGCGGTGCCAGTAAAAAGCGTGAGGATAACTTACACTTGGTGTCCGCTTTTGATTGCGAGTCTGGTTTAACCTTGTATCAGCGAATGGTAGAAAATAAGTCCAATGAGATACCGGCAGTTAGGGCCTTATTAGATGTGCTCGATATTTCAGATTCTATCGTCACACTAGATGCACTACATTGTCAGAAAGCGACGCTCTCAGCACTGATTTCAAGAGGGGCTGATTACTTGGTTCAAGTCAAAGCAAATCAGAAAAACTTTATAAAGCAGTCACTTCATGTTTTGAAGCAGCCTTTGAAGAAGAGAGGAATTTGCCTGAAGATGTACAAGTCAGCGGTGGTCATGGACGTCAGGAAACCCGCATTACTTATGCTCTAAACGCAGACAAACTACCTGAAGAGATAAGAGAAAAATGGCCTGGGCTTACTTCGCTGGTCGCGGTTGAAAGACACAAAAAATCCAAGTCGATAACAAAAATAGACACGCACTTTTATGTCACTTCAGTTGAGCCTGATGCTCAGATGTTACAAAAAGCTATCCGTCACCATTGGCACATCGAGAACCAGCAGCATTGGGTACTGGATGTCGTGTTTAAAGAAGATGCCTGTCAGATAAGTGAGCCGATTTCGGCGGAAAACATGGCGCTGTTTAGACGGGTCGTTCGCAATCTGGTAAAACAGCACACAGGCCGTAAAGATTCGATACGTGGTAAGTGCGTTCGGGCCAGCTTTGACGATGAATTCAGGGCAGAGCTTATCTTCGGTTAATGGTCGTTAACGAAGTATGCTCTCACCCTGCATGTTAAGGGAAGTGGACACCTGCTTTTTAATTGCATTTTAAGTTTTGGTTATTATTGGTTTTATTTTTGTTTTTTGCTAGGGGTTTTATGGTGTTTTTCTTTTTGTAATAATTTTAAATGTTTTGAGTGTGGTTTTTTGTACGGATATTAGGTATTATCATTTTGGATAACCTATGTGCACGTTTATAGCTATTTACAATTGTTGTTATGGCATTAAATACTAAGAATAATAATAATAAAATTAGTAGAGGCAACAGAGAATCATGGGCGTTAAGGAAAATACAACTTATATAATTGGTGAATATCGATTTGATTACCAACGGAATACGCTCTCACATGGCTCAGTAACGCATAATTTAGAAAATAAACAGGGCCTAGTGTTAATGGCATTAATTAATGCAAACGGGGGAGTGTTAGATAAGGAGAAGCTCTATGAACTCGTCTGGGGTGGTCGATTTACGTCAGACAATAATATTTCCGCAAAAATATCAGAGCTGAGAAAGATTTTTAACGATAAGTATAACCAACCAAAATATATTAAAACTTACCATCAAAAAGGTTATGCCCTCGTTTGTTCAATTCGCACTGTTAACGAAGAGACACCTCAATCAAATCAAGGTGCCCAAGATGAGTCAATAGAGCCGCTTGTATGCATGACTGATAATAGCCTAAGAGCAAAGGTAGAAACTGCAAGTCAACATTACGACTCTATGCTTGTTGAAAAACAGCCACAGATGAGCGACGACAAAGCTATTTCTTATAATGCTATTTCGCTAAAAACACTTATTAAAATATTCATTTTAATCGCCATTGTATTCGTAGTGGCGGGATGGGGGGTTCAGCAATTGGGTCGTGATAATACGATTCAAACGGGCGAACTCAGTATTTCCTCAGTTTCTTATTTATCTGGGCAAGAGTTTTCTCCGGCCGTTTCAAATAATGGTCAGTGGCTTGTGTTTGAACATCGGCGAGATATCAATGACACTTGGAAAATTGTGTTTCAAAACCTCCAAACGAGCGAAATCAAAGTATTATCAGGCGCGCAGTTGAATAGTCGCTCACCGGTTTGGGGTCACAACGATGAATTTGTCTATTACTTTCAAAATGAAAGAAACGGATGCCAAATTATTCGCTATAGCATGATGTCTAACGAGCATAGGGAGTTAACGAGCTGTGGTAACGTATTTCATATTGGCGCAATGAAAGTGAGCAACGACAACAAATGGTTATATTTCCCATTTAAACAAAGTAATAACGCACCTTTTATACTCAAGCGGTTTAATTTATTGAATAATAGCGAAGAAATATTATCTTCGCCGCCAGTCTCATACATTGGAGATTACAGTTTAGACCTTTCACCAGACGGAAAAAACTTATTATTTCTGCGAGCCGCAGCATTATCCAGTGTGAAGCTTCAGCTTCTGAATATTTCAAGTGGTAGTTTGCAAACCATTGCTTCTTTTGAACATTCACCTTATAGAGTCGTTTGGGGGCCTCTAGGAAAGCATGTTTTTTACATAAATGCAGATAATCAGCTGACGAAAATTGACCTTGAAACTAAAAATGTGACGCAATACAAAACTGACTACCCGAGTATTAAGTATCTTACTCGGGGTGGGCAAACTAGTTTGTATGCTGCCAGTGGCAATTTTTATAGCTATGACGTCTATTCAACATCGCTAGATACAAAGCTTGAATCGCCTGAAAAAAAACCTCTTATCCAATCTAGCTTTGATGACTTCAACCCTGTTCCTGCTAAAGCTCGAGATTCAATCTTGTTTATTTCCAATCGCTCCGGGATTAAACAAATATGGGAACTAAAAAATAACAAGTTCTTTCAGTTGTCTCAATTCAAACGTAATCATGCACTTGAATGGTTGCAAGTATCACACGATGGCACATACGCTTTATACATAAAAGACAATAAACTTTACACCTTGAACTTTTCAACAGGTAAAGAAGGGGAACTATCGTTCAACAATAGTGGTGCGTTATACAGATCTCCAGTTTGGTTGTGTAGTAGTAAAGAGATCCTCGTATCCGTACTGGAAGAACGAAAGTGGAATCTCTTCAAAGTAGACGTTGAACAGCACAAATTTGAGCGAAAGTTGGGTGATGTCAATGTTATTAAATCGGATTGTGAACAAAATGCATATTATGCAACACGCTCTTTCGGAGGGCTGTTTAAAATAAGTGATACATTTGATCAGGCTGAATTGACGAGCATCGAAAATCAGTTCATTGGCGATGGTAGTTGGAATGTGTATAAGGGCGTACTGTATTACATTGACAATGGTAAGTTGAAAGCTCAATCTTTGACTTCACAAGAACCTCTTCATCAGATAGAACTTGATTTGAACAACGCTTGGTATTTCTCTATAGGCCAAGGAGAGTTGTATTACCCGGTGAAAAGGGCCACAGAAAGCCATGTAGTCCGCATAGACTTTTGAATAAGCATATAGTTGTTGTTTTTAACATGAAACTACACCTTAAAATAACACTTTCACTTAAGGTAATGAGATCCTGAAACGATACAAGTTTGGAGTGATGATAGTTGCTTAATTATGAGAACAATTTACCAGACAGTTGTACCAAAATAGATGTCTTTCGTCATGCTGAAGAAGGTCAGAATCTTATAAATGACCATAAGTTTACCCGATATGGTTTAGGTGGTTCGCGGGCAACGTGATACACCAAGCTAATTGGCTTACCATAAAGTGGTATCAAATTACGGATGCTAATATCTACTCTTGCCTAGAATTTATTGTATCGATGATAATTTATCAGAGTTAAGTTCAATTTACGGTCAACAAAACAATAGTGGTTAAATCACTGTACAAAATTACTTATACAGGTTGCTCATATATAAAAAGAAAAGTCTGTGGGGTCGCTGAAAAGTTGCGGTTTAAGGCTGACAGTCACTTCTTTATGATTTGTGACTGTCTTGGTGTTACTGAAGCTACATGCATCTCAATTTCTTACGATACTAATTCAGTTGTACCCGATGTTTTTTGCGACTTTTCAATAATTTTATAAAGTGCTAATACATCTTCAGATAGGTCGGGGAAGTACATCGTAGCTTCTAACTTAGCGATGATTGCCTCACGATTAGGTATCTCAAGGTGGGTTAAAAGCGCATCCCAACTTCTGCTGTCTGGGTTTGCGAAGTCATGGAGAGCTTGCTCAACATAACGCTTAAAGAACGCTTTGTTTTTTGGCGTTAAGTGACTATACGCGGTTGCACTGAGCTCTTTAAACACAGCTTCATGGCCAGCCTCATCTTTTCGATGTAAAGCTGTATTCATTCTATTTAAAGGCTGAATGGTTTTATCTTCAGAGATTGCCCGAAGAAAATTATTGATAGTTAGCTCTGTGACTGTTGCATATGCAAGCTGAATTAACAAAGATTGATGTTCATCCTCAATCTCTGAGATGTACTTCTTAAGATTAATGATAGGTCTTGAAGAGGGAACAACAAACGATTCAAGGTTGAAACGCCTTCTAGCGCTATTGCATACCTCCAGACACATCAGAATATGAAACTGCTCGTCGACCATCGTTTGCGCAAGGATCTGTTTAGTTTTTGGCGAATCAATCCCCAAATTGGTTATTTTTAGAAGCTTGCTACATAAAGGATTTACGATTTCATCTTCAGTCATGATAGTGTGTTCGTTGTAGAAAATCCACGCACCGGCGAGTAAGCGTTGTTTCGTTTCTTCTGTTACATCTGCAAATTCAGGCCAATCCCAAAAAGGCACCATACTGATCGGAAATTCAGGAAGAGACGACTCGCAGTACTGATCTAAATCTAGTCGTTCTTTTCTAACCGCAGCGCGAGTATTCCAATTATTGCTGAGCACTTTGAAAATCGTTTGTTCATTCAGGCATGCTTCGGCACTGTTTGTGTACATTACTTATTCTCCGTTATTATTTAGGCTATTGAGTATATCTTTTTTGTCGTTCTTTATTGCTGGCGGCTTGCACTCTGGAAAGCTGGAACAGCTAAAAATATCAATATCAATGACAATATCAATGCCAATGCCAATGCCAATGCCAATGTTACTTTGTGCAAAACTCATACTGATAGGTGCTAAGCCAAATGAACACGCTAAGAAAGCTGAAATTACTGTTTTTGTTGTTTTTGACATTTCTTCATATCCTTAAAAAAATTTGTAAATGAAACTTATTGTTTGTTTTTAAACTTCGCATGTTTACGACGCAGTTGAATTATCACGTGGTTAGAAATTTTATGTATTGTTTTGAAGTTATGATTAGTTTACTAACTTTATGTCAATGTTAAGTGTTTGAAATTCAAGCTTTTAACTTTTTTTTTGGCTTTTTTATATATATCCATCATCTAAAAATAATGTGCTCATAATGGGTACTCGTTCATTTTCCATATTTAAAGGACACTTTTTGATGATGTTAAATCGTTAATTTTATGGAGCTTGGTATTTTAGTTGAATTCGGGCGTGCCTCATTTATTACAGAATCAAATTTTTCTGTATGGCGTTAATTGGCCATATAGTTTGGTTAATCTTTTACAAAAAATTTGTTTGCTTGATAGAGATTGGTGAGATGATACGGGGTTTTAATGTTGTCTTGTCTTGTCTTGTCTTGTCTTGTGTTAATTTGTTCTCTACTCCCTGCCTTTTAATAAATGTAAATTGTTTTTGTTTTTCATTTAAATAAAACCAGTTTTCTATTCAATATTAAGTCTGTTGACTAGTTTTGTTTATTTACTTCTAATTGGTTTTTGCCATCAAAAGCAATTATTGGCTTACCAGACTGAGAGCGCTGTTCGTTGACCCAACTGAATAAGGCCAAAACCAAAGAATCAGTCTCCACAGTTTTAAGAATACGTGCAATGTTATGTCGCGTTGGAATACCGTATTTAAATGCTCTGAACTGCCTGAGCCACGGCAGTTTACTGTGCCCGAACACCTCGATATCTTTCCAGCCTTCACAACCCGATAAAACTGCCGAGATGATAAGAAACAAAACATCAGCAAGATCACAGGGCCCGAGCACACTTTGTTAATTCCTGTTAACCAAACAAAAGCTCTGCTCTAAAATCATCGTCAAAACTAGCAGCAACGAGCTTGCTGCGAATTGAGCCTTTGCTTTTTGTGTGCT
>NZ_JAAUWV010000045.1 GCF_014694405.1 Pseudoalteromonas sp. S16_S37 | reverse complement strand
AGAGGTATATTTACTTGATTTAGCCATTTTAACCTTCTTTTTACATCGTCGACCTACACAGATCGCACTTCAACTTGTGATCTAGATACTATGTAAAAGTTAGTGAAAGTTTAATAGGCAGCGCAAACAACGCCTTTCGAATAAAGGCTAAAAATGTACATTTTAAATTACAAATTTGTATTTAAAAATAAACACCCGCCATTTAGGCGGGGTGAAGCAACCTCAAGTGTAAAATAAATATTACACTAAAACACCTTAAATGCGTTATCTAGGTCATCCATGATATCTTGCACATCTTCTAAACCGATAGAAATGCGGATCAAGCCATCTGAGATCCCTGCAGCTTGACGCTCTTCAGGCGTGTACGGTGAGTGTGTCATTGATGCAGGGTGTTGAATAAGGGTCTCTGGGTCACCTAGGCTCACAGCCAAGGTACAAAGCTCTGTTGCGTTAATAAATGCTTCGCCATCTTTTAGACTGCCGTTAATCTCAAATGCAATAACGCCGCCTGCTCCTTTCATTTGCTCGCCTAGGAATTTGTAACCTGGGTGAGATTTAAGTCCGGGATAAAATACTTTGCTGACTTTTGGATGCATCTCCAAATATTCAGCGACTTTTTGCGCGCTTTCACAGTGTCGAGCCATACGCACGGCCAAGGTTTTTAATCCACGGTTTATCAGCCAAGCATCATGCGGACTGATAGTGGCACCGATGTCTTTCAACACCGTTAATTTGATAAGCTCAATGTGCTCTTTTGAACCACATACGATGCCAGCAACCACATCTCCGTGACCATTTAAGTACTTGGTTGCACTGTGAATAACGATATCAATGCCAAAGTGCTTAGGCTTTTGCAAAAGTGGCGTCATAAAGGTGTTATCGATCACACTAATTAGTTTATGCTGCTGAGCAAAATTACCTAACATGGTGAGATCAAGTACCGTCATATTCGGATTAATTGGTGTTTCTGCAAAGAGCATTTTACTGTTCGGTTTGAGCGCGGCTTGTAACTCGGCTTCGTTGGTCATATCAACAAACGTCACTTCAATACCGAATTTAGGTAGCATGTGCGCGAACAACGCGAAGCTGCAGCCATATAAAGCACTAGAAGCAATAAGATGATCGCCTTGCTGTAAAAAGCTCAGCACTGATGCAGATACAGCGCCCATACCCGTTGCGGTTGCCGCCGCGTCTTCCATTTCTTCCAACTGTGCGAGCTTTTGTTCAAGCTCTCGCGTTGTTGGGTTACCCAAACGCGTATAGATATATCCAGCTTCTTCACCGGCAAAGCGAGCTGCACCTTGCGCTGCATCTTTAAAAGCAAAAGTTGAAGTTTGATATAGAGGGGCGGTCAATGCACCGTGTGGATCGTTAAAGTGCTCTGGGCCGTGAATACATTGCGTGTTGTCATGATACTTCTTCATAAATTAACCTGTTAACTTATTATTCTTTAATTGATTTATCTAATAAATAAGTCAGCAGGCTAAAATGCACAAGCAAGCCAGACGCTAAGATGGCTAGCTTATGTCATTCGCATATAGCAAGGTGTACAAAATTGTTGTCACCTCACTTTGTGTTATTTCACTTTGTCTGCTTGGTCTGCTCGTTTAAGTAGCGTATTGACCAACTGATTAACCGTAGATTTAAGTAAACTCGGTTTATGTTCTAAGCGTGGTAGTGGTCTACATAATTCCATGGCTTTGTAGCCCAAGCGTGCGGTAAAAACGCCTGCACTTAAGCCCTGCCCTGCGCGAGCTGATAGCCTCCCCAATAACTCAGCACCTAAGCTTGTCGCAGCCAAGTCTGATACCAACTCTGTTGCCCCAACAAACACCATTTGTTTTACGAGTAACTTGTATAGGGTGATACGACTCCGATAGCCAAGTTTAATGCCATAGTGCTTGGTGATCGCTTCAATTAAATGCACGCCACGCCAAAGCACGGCAAGCATATCCAAAAGCGCCATTGGACTCATTGCCACCAGCATCGCACTAGTTGTGGCGTGCTGATTGATAATTTGCTTGGCTTTTTGGTCGTGTGATTGCAATAAGCTCGACTCATACAACTGTAATACTTCTTTGTCGGTGTGGTGTGCCTGAATTGATGCTTTAAACTCAGCCACTTGCTGCTGAGGATGATGCTTAAGCACGCTCTCAAGCCAGCTTTGAGCCTCACCGATTTGCGTACTATTAAGTAACCGCAGTCCGTCTTGTTGATGGTGCTGATGATATTTCAAACGCTTAAGTGCAACGGATTCTCTCACCAAAAATACCGCCGCGCTAATTATCGCTAAGATCAAAACACTGCTATACAGCAAAGCCAATAACCAAGACTCGTTCATAGCCTCGATAACGCTATAAACACTCTCTACAACCACAAGCACTAACAAGCTGATAAAAAATAGTTTGCCAAAACTAACGCGTTTTGGAGCATTCGAAAACACCTGCTCCAATTCGACTTCATTATTCTCGGGCAATTCCACATCCGTACTTGGAGCGCTTTCAACGTGACTTTGTTGCCCGTCAAAGCGTTTGCCATGTGCGTGATTTACGCCATCACTAATTTGCTCATCTTCAGGTGCATGCTGTGTTTTAATACGTCTACCTGCGCGCAGTTCATTACCTTGATTCATGCTAGCTTATCTCCAATTAAAAACTGCAACGCATGGTCAAGACGAACATGAT
This sequence comes from Pseudoalteromonas sp. S16_S37, assembly GCF_014694405.1. Taxonomy (GTDB): domain Bacteria; phylum Pseudomonadota; class Gammaproteobacteria; order Enterobacterales; family Alteromonadaceae; genus Pseudoalteromonas. Next base: position 38,570 of record NZ_JAAUWV010000045.1, on the reverse strand, counting down.
GCAAATTACCTTGTTGCGCTTTTTGCGGATAAAAAGACAAAAATTCAAAGCCGTGTTCAGGCCATTGACCTGCTGATAAACAGTGATTTGGTGGCTGTGGAGGTAAATAGGTTGTCCATTGCTGCTCACCAAGTACCTTGCCATAAACACACTCTAAATGCTGACCATTGTCTTTGATTACCTTCGTTTGAGTGCTTTGTACAGACGAAATAGCCATTGTATCTACCGACACGCCAGAAAAACGCAGCTCGTTTGCTTGTTCCCCTAACATGTCGTTAAGCAATAAGGCGATATCAGCCCGCTGCGAGGGACTGACATGATCACACTTATTTGCCGCAAACAGCACTTTATCTATCTTTGGGTAAAACAACCGTTTTAAAAATCCTGATTTTCCGTAATCAAATACCTGCATCACATGCGCAAGTGCCTCACGTTGCTCTTGTAACGTGTCAGGCCCATCATTGAGAGCACTTAAAACATCTACCAGCACTAATTGCCTATCAAACTGGCAAAAGTGTTGTTTGTAAAAAGGCATCACAACTTGTTGTTTATAAGCTTCGAAACGAGCTTGAAGCTGTTGGTATTGACTGTGCTCACGGACCTCATTGAGCGCTTTAGTAGGAAAGAATAACAGTATTGGCGCGCCCGCTAAATCAGATGGAATAAGCATTCTGCCCGGTTGTAGCTGGGCTAATTTGGTTTCGCTTTTAAGTGTACTGAGTAGCTGCTGATAACTTTGTGCCAGTTTTTTTAGTTCTTGTTCATCGACTTTGGCATTGCTATCAAAGGTATCGAGCAACGATAAAAAGGCTTCACTGTAACCTTTGTAGGCATCACGCTGCAGCAACTCCAGCGTTGCTTTGCTCCATGTTTGGTAATCCTGTGAGAGCATAGGTAGATCAGCCAACCATTCGCCCGGATAATCTATGAGCTCCAAATATACCGTGCTAATTGGGGATAGATGCGCACGTAGACCGCTTTCACAATGAAATTTCAGCGCTAAGGTCAACGTGTTAATCCGTTGTGTTGAAGGGGGCCAAGTGGGTTCATCCGCCAACAAGCAACTACTCGCTGATTGGTAATCAAAGGTTGGAATATCAAGGGCTCTTTGCGGCACCTGTTTTGCTGCAATTAAACGCCCTTCTCTGACGACATCAAAAAAAGGTAAATTTTGTTTTGTAGCTTGGCTGGTTAAATGTTTTACAAGTGCGGTAATAAATGCGGTTTTGCCACTGCCACTAAAACCTGTGACGGCTAACTTGATGTGTCGGTCCAGACTACGGTTGAATGCTTTTTGAGTATTACTTTTGAGTTTTTCGAGGGCTTTTTGAGTAACAAATTTGGCTTTCATAAAAACGTCGGTTCCCTCTTTAAGATCTAAGCGCTGTGGCGTTTATACGCCACATATGCTTTTTACTACTGTTACAGCTTGTTGATTTCTCTGCTCACTGTAAACTCACTTGATGTCACGTATGTTTCCATACTTTGAATGCGTGTATCAAGGCGCGTTAATCGCTCTTTAAGGTCAAATAAGGCTTGTCTTGGCGGCTCACCCTTTTGCCATACTTTAAATTTAACTGAAATTGGATCTTCGTCCTGCTCCTTGTTGTAGGAAGAGTGTGTCATCGGCTTCTTATCTAAAATAAACCAACAAGCAACGTATGCTACAACGAACAAGGGTCCGCCAGACAACAGCACTGCTGTTATAAATAGTATGCGTACTAACCACAGCTCCATATTAAAGTAGTCACTTAAGCCCGCGCATACTCCAGCTATTTTGCCTCGCTTTGGGTCGCGGTATAATTCACGTTTGCTGCTACTCATACTTTGCGTCTCCATTCAGGTGCTTCTTGATCAAGCAAAGCTTCTAATGTCTCTACGCGCTCTGCCATTTTCTCAGCTTTGCTTGCAAGCTCTAAAAGCTGACGGTGTTCATGTTCGCTTAAACCTTGACTTACCTGCTTTTTACTGCGGTAGTGTAAAATTAACCACAATGGGGCAACTACCACCATAAAAAGAATGATCGGGGCTACTAAAATATCTAAGTCCATAATTGCTACTCCAAACAATGGGCGTATTCGGTTGTGCGGCATCTATTGATTTAGTGCAATAGATGCCACTTAAGTTCACTTACTTTTTGCTAGCTTCTTTTTAAGTTCCGCTAACTCATCGTCAATTTTTTCATTTTTTTGTAGGTCTGCTATTTCATCTGCTAATGATTTTTTGCCTAAATCATAAGACTCTATTTGAGATTCTAGACCATCAATCTTGCTTTCATAGCGTTCAAAACGATTAAGCGCATCTTCAACTTTTGAGCTATCAAGCGCCTTTTTAACTTCTAAGCGAGATTCTGCAGAGCGTTGACGCAGCACAATTGCTTTTTGTCTTGCCTTTGCATCCGCTAACTTTTCTTGTAGCGTAGCAACTTCTTGTTGCAACTTATCAATGTGTGTTTCAACATGCTCCAGCTCAGACTTAACGCTGTTTGCAGCTTCTTCAGACTTTTGTCGTTCGATCAGTGCTGCTCGTGCTAAATCTTCACGATCTTTGCTCAAAGCTAATTCTGCTTTTTCCTGCCACTGCTGAGTTTGCTCATTTAACTGCTCAACACGACGTGACAACTCTTTCTTTTCTGCCAAGGTTTTAGCCGAAGTAGAGCGAACCTCAACTAATGTATCTTCCATTTCTTGGATGATAAGGCGTACCATTTTTTCAGGATCTTCCGCTTTATCTAAAATGGCATTGATATTAGAATTAACGATATCTGCAAAACGAGAGAAAATTCCCATAATCTTTACCTCTTTGGTTTATAAATTTGAATCACTGGTCAGGTATGTATCAAATTGCTTGCCAACTTTTCAAAAGCGTAAAAATCAATATTTATCATGATGTTATATCTTTTTAAAAAAATCTTTAGTTACGTGCTTTTTTCAAATACACTAACAGTTAGCAAAAATAACTAAGAGTTAGGCAATATGAGCCAATTTCGCCAACAGGATAATCTGCTCGGCCAATCAGACAGCTTTTTGGCTGTGTTAGACCAAGTCTCGCAACTGGCGCCGTTAGAAAAACCCGTACTCATTATTGGTGAACGCGGTACCGGTAAAGAGCTCATCGCGGCACGATTACACTATCTGTCAGAGCGTTGGGAGCAAAACTATATTAAGCTAAATTGCGCTGCACTCAACGAAAACTTACTTGAAAGTGAATTGTTTGGTCATGAAAGTGGCGCATTTACCGGTGCAAGCAAACGACACGAAGGTCGTTTTGAACGAGCCAATGGCGGCACACTCTTTTTAGACGAATTAGCAAATACCTCAGCCATGGTACAAGAAAAACTACTGCGCGTAATTGAATATGGTGAGTTTGAACGTGTTGGTGGTAAAAGTACGGTAAAGGTAGATACCCGTTTGGTATGTGCAACCAACGAAGATTTACCAACCTTAGCCGACAATGGTGAGTTTCGTCATGACTTACTTGACAGGCTCGCATTTGATGTAATTACTCTACCTCCGCTTCGAGCTCGCCAAGAAGACATTTTGCTACTGGCAGAGCAGTTTGCAATTAATATGGCACGCGATTTAAATTGGTCATTGTTCAGTGGTTTTACACGCAAAGCGACTGACAAACTATTAGAGTACGATTGGCCTGGTAATATTCGCGAGCTTAAAAATGTGGTTGAACGTAGCTTGTATCGCCATGGCAGTGAAAGCCTGCCAGTACACAATATCGTTTTAGACCCTTTCGAAAGCCCACATAGACCCACACAACGAGTAAAAGCAAAAACGGTAAATGAACCAGCGCCAACTATTATCTACAGCGACGCGGAACAACAACCAGCAGCACCTGAGCAATTAAAACAACAAGCCGATATCACGTTTCCATGCGACCTTAAGTCGCTCTCTAACGAGTATGAGATTAATTTAATACAAAATGCGCTAAAACATAGCCAATTTAACCAAAAGAAAACTGCACAAATGCTTGGTTTGACGTATCATCAGCTACGTGGATATTTGAAAAAATACAATCTGTTAGACTCGGGTCAAAAACAAGAGGCATAGATGTGCGTAATTTGCTACTAGGTGCGCTGTGTACGTACTTATTAGGCTGTATTGATGCAAGCCAACAAACCATTAGAAAAACACAAGGGTTAGTTTATTGTGCCGAAGCTAATCCTGTCTCGTTCAATCCACAAGTGACAACGACTGGCTCCACAATAGATATTATCGCCAGCCAGCTCTACGACACTTTGCTCAGTATTGACCCCGAAACCGCCGAGTTTAAGCCCGAACTTGCCTCCAAGTGGCAAGTTAGTAATGATGGTAAAACCGTCACCTTTTACTTACGCCAAGATGTGCAGTTTCATAACACCGACTATTTCACACCAACACGCAAATTGAATGCTGACGATGTCGTATTCTCATTTGGTCGACTCTTTGATGTTTATAACCCCTACCATTTCGTAGGTGATGCAAACTATCCTTATTTTCAAAGTGTTGGCCTTGATCAGTTGATACGCCAAGTCGTCAAGGTTGACGACTATACTGTGCGTTTTGAACTATTTAATGCTGAAAGTAGCTTTTTATCTAATTTAGCCACTGACTTTGCGGTCATTTTATCCAAAGAGTATGCTGACAATCTGGCGCAGGTAGAACGCAAAGACTTATTTGATATTTATCCCGTTGGTACCGGTCCATTTAAATACAAAAACTACTTACGCGACAACCTGATCCGTTACCACCGCAATGAACACTATTGGAAACATACAGTACCGATGCAACAACTGGTCTTTGACATCACCACCAATGGCACCAGTCGCATTGCTAAAATGCTTACCAAAGAGTGTGATATTACAGCTCACCCCAGTGCGACACAGTTAAGTGTGCTAACCGAGCGTGACGATATTCAGGTTGAAAAAGCCCCGAACCTAAACATTGGCTATTGGGCGTTTAATACGGAAAAACCACCATTTGACAATTTGCTCGTACGCAAAGCATTGGCTTATTCAGTCGATTTTGAAAAAATCATGCAAGCGGTGTTTTATGGTAATGGAATAATTGCTCGCTCACATTTACCCCCCTCGTCTTGGGCATTTGAAGCACAAAGCAACATGCCCACATATAACCCAGAGTATGCGAAACTACTACTTAAAGAAGCGGGGTTTGAAAACGGCTTCAGCATGACCCTTTGGGCCATGCCTGTCTCTCGAATATACAACCCGAATGCTCGTAAGATGGCCGAATTGATCCAAAGTGATTTAAAACAAATTGGCATCAACGCTCGTATTGTTGAGTATGAATGGAATACCTTTTTGGAGCGCGTTGGTAACCATGAGCACGACAGTGTGCTGTTAGGTTGGGCCGCGGATACACCTGATCCTGATAACTTTTTTAGTCCACTGCTTAGCTGCACAGCCACATTTAGTGGCAAAAATCCATCTAACTGGTGTAATCCAGAGTTTGATCTATTGTTGACTCAAGCGCTTGATGTAACAGATATAGAGCAGCGCAAGGTGTACTACCGACAAGCCCAAAAAATGATTATTGAGCAACTACCTCTTGTGCCCATCGCGCATGGTATGCGCTTTCAAGCAACCAGCAGTGACCTTAAAGACATTTCCCTACGCCCTTTTGGCGGGATCTCTTTAGGAAGAGCGAGGCGTGAATAATGCTATTTGAATACTTATTAAGACGGTTCAGCTTATTACTGTTTATGGTGTTTACGCTCACCGTATTTACCTTTTCGCTGAGCTACATGTTTCCAGGCGAATTACTCAGCAACGTGACAGGACAACTGCATCCTACGTACGAGCAAAGTAAGGCGCTTACGCTCAAGTATCATTTAGATGAGAGTATATTTATTCAGTACCTCGCCTTTTTAGAACGAATAGTACACGGTGACTGGGGCTTATCATTGTCTTCGGGCCAATCGGTTTTTGAGCATGTTGTAAAACTCTTTCCGGCAACGCTAGAGCTATGTATTTACGCGTTAGCTGTGGCTATCATTTTTGGTATTCCAGGTGGAATTATCGCCTCTGCTTATCACAAACGCTGGCCAGAAAAAGTAATTAACTCTTTAAGTTTATTAGGCTTTTCAGTCCCCATATTTTGGCTCGCGCTATTGCTTATTATGGTGTTTTGCTTAGGATTGGGCCTATTCCCAATGTCAGGACGTATTGGCCTATTGTATGAAGTTGAACCAATTACCAACTTTATTTTGCTTGATATTATCCTGCAGGACTTCCCTTACGAAGGACTGGCCTTTGTAGATGCACTGCACCATTTAGCTTTACCTACCGTGGTGTTGGCAATGTACCCTACAACCGTTTTGATCCGCTTTACCAGAGACTCGATGTTAGATGTGTTAGAGCAAAACTATATCAAAACAGCCCGTGCTAAAGGCTTAAACCGCCGTCAGTTGATCATGCATCATGCGCTGAGAAATGCGCTTTTACCCGTCATCAAACAAATTGGTTTGCAATTTAGTACGCTGATCACTTTAGCGATGATCACCGAAGTCATATTCTCATGGCCTGGGGTTGGTCGCTGGCTAATTGATAGCATTTATCAGCGCGACTACCCTGCAATTCAAGGCGGCTTATTGGCCGTTTCGATGTTTGTTATTTTAGCAAATATGGTGGCAGAGTTTAGCCACACCTTGTTCGATCCTCTATCGAGAAATCAAGCCCATGGCAAAGTTTAGTTTATTTAGTGAAGAGTCAAACCGCTCGCCACTGTCTCGATTGTGGCGTAAGTTTAAATCAAACCACCCTGCATTGGTTGGCCTTTGGGTGTTTGTAGCCCTGACATTACTGGCTATCACGGCTCCAGTTATAGCGCCTTATGGTATCAACCAGCAGCATGGCGATGCGCTTTTACTACCACCATCTTGGCATGAATTGGGCGATGTACGCTTTATTCTTGGCACAGATGACTTAGGTCGTGACGTGCTCTCTCGATTAATGAACGGTGCAACCTTCACCTTTGGCTTGTCTATTGTTGCAGCCTTAGTGACCACATTCATTGGCGTGGTCCTTGGCACACTTGCTGGAATAAGTAAGGGGTTTCGTTCAAGTTTACTCAATCACCTGTTGGACATTACCTTATCTATTCCTTCTTTGCTGCTGGCTATCATTATTATTGCCGTGCTTGGACCTGGCTTGCTCAACACCGTTTGGGCCATCATTTTTGCGTTGCTACCGCAGCATGTTCACTCAGTTAGGAACCTCGTGGTAGAGGAATTAAATAAAGATTATATCAGCGCATTTCGTTTAGATGGCGCTTCTAAATGGCAAATATTAACGCGCGGCGTATTACCTAATATTTATGAGCATATTGTGGTTATTTTTACTATGGCCCTGTCAACAGCAATACTCGATATTGCAGCGTTAGGCTTTTTGAAATTGGGCGCGCAACCACCTACCACAGAATGGGGCGCAATCTTGGCTGAAAACCTCAGTCTGATTTACCTTGCACCTTGGACCGTTGGCTTACCGGGTATGTTATTATTTATCGCCGTGCTATCTACCAACTTAGTAGGTGATGGTTTAAGGCAAGTGCTAAAGGGCCGAAAGGTAGATTAATGCAGCTATTAGACATTCGTAATTTGACCATAGAGTTACATACCGAAGAAGGTGTGATCAGAGCCGTTGACCGCATAAGCTTAAGCCTTAAAGAAGGTGAAGTACATGCGCTGGTTGGCGAATCTGGATCTGGCAAAAGCCTAATCGCTAAAGCAATCGTTGGGGTGTTGAATAAACGCTGGACGGTCACGGCAGATAGAATGCATTGGCAAGGTGTTGACTTAATGAGATTGAGCCCTGAAAAACGCCGAAAAATCGTCAGTCGAGATATGGCAATGATTTACCAAGAGCCAAGCCGAAGCTTAGACCCAACGGCCAAAATCTATGAGCAAGTTGCAGAATCACTACCAGACAGCAGTTTAAAAGGCAGCTTTTTTTCGCGCAGTAATGAGCGCAAAGATAAGGTCAAAGCGCTCCTTCACAAAGTAGGCATTCGAGACGATAAAAAGGTGGCCAGCAGTTACCCACACGAGTTATCAGAAGGGGTCTGTCAAAAAGTGATGATAGCAATGGCGATTGCACGTAGCCCTAAGCTGTTAATTGCCGATGAACCCACTACCGCCCTAGAAAGCGTGGCAAAAGCGCAGGTTTTCAGGCTCTTAAAAAGCCTTAACCAATTGAAAAATATGTCGATATTGATGATCTCTCATGAGCTTGAAGAGATCACCGAATGGTCACATGCAATGCATGTTTTGTATTGCGGACAGATGGTTGAAGCAGGTCCGACCGATAAAGTATTTAACACCCCTTACCATCCGTACACACAAGCACTGGTGAAGAGCTTACCTGACTATGCGCAGGGTTTAGCTCACAAAGAACCCTTTTATGCGCTAAAAGGGACAATACCACCACTGCAACATTTACCGATTGGTTGTCGCCTTGGCCCTCGCTGTCCTCAAGCGCAAAAACAATGCGTTGTCACACCACCTCAAAGTAAAGTTCATAGTCATACTTATGCTTGTCACTTTCCACTTGTTAAGGAAAAAGCCAAATGCAGCCGCTCTTAAAAGTTCAAGGCCTTAATAAATCGTTTTGTACCCGAGCGGGCGTATTTAAACGTAAGCATGCCAGAGTACTTAGAGATATTTCGTTCTCCGTTGGTCATGGTGAAACCTTGGCTATTATTGGTGAAACCGGCGCAGGAAAAAGCACCCTCGCGCGAGTGCTCGCCGGTGCCGATCACTCAGATAAAGGGCAAATATTACTAGATGGCGATACCATCGAAGATGATGGACTACGGTGTGAAGAATGTCGTCACATTCGACTAATTTTCCAAGACCCTACTCGCTCACTGAATCCGGGTTTAACCATCGGTGATATGCTTGATGATTGTCTGCGACTCAATACCGAGCTTACCAAAGCGCAACGCGATAAAAAAATTAAGCACACACTGACTCGTGTAGGTCTACTGACTGAACATTATGAGTATTACCCACATATGTTTAGTGGTGGTCAATTACAACGTGTCGCGCTGGCTAGGGCACTTATTTTAGACCCAAAAGTGGTGGTATTAGATGAAGCGCTTTCCTCTTTAGATCCATCAGTTCGGGCGCAAACCGTTAACTTACTTTTAGAATTACAAAGAGACTCAGGCTTGAGTTATGTGCTTATCACCCATCACCTAAGTTTGGTTAAGCATATGAGCGACCAATTATTGGTATTAAATAAAGGTAAGGTAGTGGAGTATGGTGATACTTTATCGATATTTGCAGCGCCTAAATCAAAAGTGATGCAGCGTTTGTTAAACGTATAACACGTATCAAGATAAAAAAGGAAGGCTGAGCCTTCCTTTTGATTAGTTGAGATTATTCAAAGAACAACTTATCGCGTTCTTTTTTACCTACTTCATTCATTGTTGAAGCATCGAACAAACGGCCATTGATCATGGTGTAAGTTACTTTGTCTGTGTCGCGAATATTGCTCAATGGATCGCCGTCAATCACCACCAAATCAGCTAACTTTCCAGCTTCAATTGAACCAATGTGCTTATCTAGACCAACATATTTCGCAGGGTCTAGCGTGGCTGCACGCAGTGCTTCGAGTGGCGTCATACCACCTTGTGCAAACATCCAAATTTCCCAGTGAGCGGCCAAGCCTTCACGCTGACCATGTGCACCTAGGTTAACTAAAACACCTAAGTCTTGTAGCTCTTTAGACACTCTGGCGTTATTAAAGTGATTGTAGTGATGCTCAGGCGATTTAATACGACGCATAGAACGTGGTAATAGTTGGTTTTTAGGCACAAACTTACTTAAGCGTGGGTGGTTCCACACATCCGTTTTATCGTACCAATAGTTTTCACCCCAAATACCGCCATACGCCACGCCCAGTGTTGGTGTGTAACCTACTTCACTTTGTGACCAAAGCTGTTTCACATCATCATAAATGTTTGCCACAGGAATTGAGTGCTCAACACCCGTGTGCCCATCAACAACCATAGTGAGGTTGTGCTGCAATAATGAACCACCTTCAGGCACAACCATCATACCTAACTCGCGAGCGGCTTCTACTACTTGCTGACGCTGCTCACGACGCGGCTGGTTATATGACTTAACACTAAATGCGCCCACTTTTTGTAAACGCTCAATGTGGAATTTAGCATCATCTAAAGAATCAATGTGTGCTGTATAACCTGGTACGTTGGCACCATATAAAATCGTACCTGTAGAGAAAATACGTGGGCCTACTATCTTACCCGCCTTTTGCATCTCGCTGGCTGCGAAAATTTCAGTGGTATCGTTAGACGGATCGTGAATAGTGGTCACACCTAAAGATAATCCTGCTAGGTTTTTCCAGTTTTGCTCCGGGACAATTTCATCACTGGCTTGTGAGCCGTGAGCGTGCGCATCAACAATCCCTGGGATAATCGTTTTACCTGCAACATCAATCACTTTAGCGCCTTTAGGCACATTCACTTGCGCTGCAGTACCAACCGCTTTGATGTGCTTGCCATCAGTCAATACCACGCCATTTTCAATGACTTTATCACCTTGCATAGTGACAATTTTAGCGCCAGTGAGGGCTATCATGCCTTGCGGTTGTGCCATATCTTGCTTAAAGCCGATGTTGGTGCCGCTTTTCACTTTAAAATCAGCATCTTTGTCTTGTTTAATATCAAACATACCATCAAGACTTGCATGATAAAGCTCTGGACCTAGGCTCCAATATAGCTTATCACCTTTGCTGCTCCAGCTAATGTTTTCACCCGCACGAACTGAAAGCTGCTCAACAGGGAACTGTTTGTCAGTTGGAGAAACCATTATGGTTTTGCCTGTTTGCACCAATGGCGTTACAAATACTTTAAAGCGCTCTGCAAAAGCTAAATACTTACCATTTGGCGATACTCTAAATTCCGTTGCATGCTCTGCTTCATAAAGTACACGGGTCTTTTTGGTTTTAAGATCAATCGCATGCAGTTCAGGATGCTTACCCTGATCCATCATATACAATGTGTCATTGCTATCAGCAAATTGTGCTTGGTAGCCATTTTCGCTAATAAGTTCAGGTTCCCCACCGTTACTTGATACCTGATAAAGCCCTGGGTTTAAAGACCACTGAGGGTTTAAAATTGAACCACCACGTGTTTTGCGGTACACCACTGTTTTACCATCAGGGCTAAAGGTCGGCTCTACATACTTGCCTGGTTCATTAGTAATCGTTTTGCCTTTGCCGTTACTTGCTGAAACAACGCGTACACTGCCTTGCTCATTATCATCCCAGGTAGTGTAAACAATCTTTTTGCCATCGCGTGAAAACTGCGGGAAAAACTCAAAATGATCGTTTTGTTTAGTTAAACGCTTCACTTTGCCCGACTCTAAATCGCGTGCATAAATATGACCCATAGCTTCAAACACAGCCGTTTCACCATTGGGTGAAACTTGCACGTTACGCAGCATTTTCACATCAAATTGATCTTGATCGATATTTTGTGCAAAACGCAGTGCTTTTTGGATTTTCTTCGTCGTTTTAACTGCAAATTCGATGGTTTCAATGGCTTTATTTGCAACCGCTAGTTTGTGGATTTTACCACCCGCCCAAAAAACTAAGCTCTTGCTATCTGGTGTCCAAGCAATTGTTGGATACACGCCGTGAATCGCCCACGTTTCTTGCATATCACGTTCAAGGTTGCCATATAGTTTGGTTTCTTTACCCGACTCTAAGTCATATAAATACAAGCTTGATTGGAAATCGTCGCGCTTTACGTAAGCCAACGTTTTACCATCTGGTGACGGAGTTGGACGAATTGCACCGCCCATCCCTGATAAAATAACTTTGATTTCGCCCGTTTCTCTGTCAAAGCGCTTGATCTTGTAGATACCTGCTACTGAGTCTTTCGAATAGTGAAAAGTTTTACCCGGTGTGGCATCTTGTGAGAAGTAAACATAACGGCCATCAGGTGAAAATGCTGGTTCCCCTAAGTCTTTCTGGTCGTTATCACGTTTGGTGAGCTGAAAACCAGTACCGCCCGATTTGTGATACATCCATACTTCACCAGCACCGAGTGAACGTGTACCCGTAAAGTGCTTACGCGCAACAAGATAATTACCATCAGGGCTCCATGCTGGGCTGTTTAGCAAACGGAACGTTTCGTTGGTTACCGCTGTTTGCTCAGAGCCGTCGGTTTTCATCACCCAGATATTATCGCCACCACCTTGGTCTGAGGTAAACGCAATGTATTGACCATCAGGGCTAAAACGAGGCTGCATCTGCCAGCCAATGTCAGAGGTAAGCTGTTTCGCTTCACCACCGGAAATAGGCATAGTGTAGATATCACCTAGCAGGTCAAATACCAAAGTTTGACCGTCTGGGCTGATATCAACATTCATCCAAGTACCTTGTGTTACTGAGATGTTTGCGTCTAAAAATTCACCTTGCGGTGCATCAACATTCCATTTTTCTGATTTGGCTTCTTCAGCTTGGGCGCTACCGAGCGCTAATGCGATAGAGAGCGACAGTGCGCTATAAAACTGTTTTTTCTTCATTGTTATACTCTCAACTAAAATTTGCACCATCACAGCAAAAATCGGCTAAAGTTGCCAGTAAAATGCCATCAAATACAGATTTTTGCGGCTGTTGCGCAATTGAGAGGCTAATGTCGCTGCCAATCTAAAGGGTCAAATTGAAAATAGCGCATGAGCAGGCGGTAAAGTTCTGGGTCATAACTTTTTAGCGCTGCTGGTTTTTCGATAAAGGTTTCGGTCAGTACCGCAAAAAATTCAGCCTCGTTGGTAGCGCCATAGCTGTGCATAACATGGGGCATTTGATACGCCACATGGCTTTTTAAATTTGTATATGCTCGGCTAAATACACGCGCCCAGTCGGCATAATCTTGCTTACTCGTTAATTGCGGTGTGCCGTTAGTTTGCCCTGTTTGTTGATCAAGTTGATGAGCAAACTCATGAAACACAAGGTTATGACCATCTCCTGGCAGACGGTTACCTTCTAGTACATCGTGCCAACTGAGCACTAACGTGCCACCCGGCCACGACTCTCCTTGACGGATAGAAGTATGGTAATTCACAAGGCCCGCACTGTCTGTGCTGGTTTGTGGTGCGTAGTAACTACTGGGGTAAAGTAGCACTTCTTTGACGTTTGGATACAAAGGCCATGATTGTTTGAGCACAAGTAGACAGGCATCTGCGGCCACAATTAGTTCCATCGCACGATTAGTTTTCAGCCCATCGCGACCTAAAATACGCTTTTCGCCCAAAAACCACACTACGTGTTTTTCGAGTGCTTCACGATCAGCGTCGGTCATAGCTCGGTAAATGGGCATATATGTCAACAACACTTGTCTATCCATATGCGACAAGCTTTGTGTTTGATATTTCTTTTGCCAAAGAATATTTTGGATGGTTTGCCAGCGCCAATAAACAACCACAAACACCAATAGCGCCGACATTAAAAATACATTAATCATCATTGTTTACTTATTCATCTTTTCAAACATAGTTGGTACAAACAGCAGCATTTTCAATACAGCTTTGATAATATTTGCGCCAATTTCGCCAACGTTTTCGAGTTATGACATTACCGATTGAAGCCATCAAACCTGAATTTTTAACTGCGCTTGCGCAAAACCACTTGGTGATCAGTGCTGCGACAGGCTCCGGTAAGTCAACCTGTTTACCCTTATGGGCAAATGAGCTAGGTAAGGTGCTGGTTATTGAACCAAGACGTATTGCCTGTACATCTTTGGCTGAATATTTGGCGTCTCAAGCGCAGCAAAAAGTGGGTGAAAAAATCGGTTATGCGATCCGTTTTGAGCATCATTTTGATGAGGGCACTCAAGTGGTTTTTGCGACACCAGGTGTGGCACTGCGCTGGTACTTTGAAAACCAACTTAACGACTATCAAGTGGTGATGCTCGATGAATTTCACGAACGTCGCTGGGATATGGACTTGTTATTGGCTTTGCTTAAGAGCCATGCACGGCATCGTTTAATCGTCACTTCAGCAACGCTAAACACAGCCCCCATTATTGACTATTTACAAGCAACTGCGCTGCATTCAGATGGCAAAATGTATCCGGTAGAAGAGCGCTTTATTGCCAATGACTCCCGAGCAATGCCCAGCAAATATGATTTAAGCGAGCGTATTTGTGAGGCTTGCGAATACGCGTTAGAACATACCGATGGTGATATTTTGGTATTTTTACCCGGCAAGGGCGAGATCCAGGCCGCTGCAGGCAAATTATCACTCTTAGATGCACTGGTAGTGCGTTTGTTTGGTGGCTGTCATCCTGAGCAACAACGCCTCGCACTCAATGTGCAAAATCAACAACGCATCATATTAGCCACTAACGTTGCTGAAACCTCCTTGACGATACCCAATGTAAGCTGCGTGATAGACTCTGGATTGGAGCGGCGCACACATCTGCGAGCGGGTAAAACCGTGCTTAACCTAGAAGCCATAGCAAAAGACTCTGCCAAACAGCGTCTTGGCCGCGCAGGACGCACTCAGTCGGGCTTATGTATTCGGCTATATGGCGAGCATGCGCCACTGATTGACGCCACGCCACCGGAAATACACCGAGAAAACCTCACAGAATTAGTGTTAGCCGCAGGTTGCTCAAGCAATGGCGTTGATAGCATAGAGTTTATTGAGCCGCTACCACAGGCTTCCAAAGCCGCTGCCATCGAAAAGCTCACCCACATAAAAGCCATAGATAAACAGCAACGAGCAACTGAACTTGGCAAACTGCTCTACCCTTTACCTATAGATGCCGAACTGGCCTATTTAATCAACGCCATGCCCAGTAAATCACTACAACAGGCTATGGTCGATGCTGTTTCGGTATTAAGTGTACCCGCGCGAGTGTATCAATTACCAAGCTGCGCTGAGCAACTTGATGTGTTGAATAAACAACTCCCCAATCACTGCGATTTAGAATTAGTTATCGCGTTAGTGCGAGAGCAATTAGAGTGTATAAAAGTTGAGCCCGATGCGCTTAACGAAGCAAAGCAATTTAGCGACCAATTGCGCAGTGCTTTTGATTTACCAGAGCGAAAACACGCAGCCAGCTATGATAGAAATCAACTTGTTGCAGCGATAGCCAAAGCTAAACCGGATTGCTTGTTCGTCAAACGTAACAATCGCCGTGGCGCATTTGGCAATGGTTACAGCGAAGTTGTGCCAGCTAAAGAAACTCGCATTGTTGATAATTGCCAAGCCATGCTGGTGCTTGATACTTATGCGCTGGCAGGTAAAGGCACAAAACAAGCCATGACACTAGCAACTTTAAATGCGCCATTGAGTTTAAACATCATTTCGACCCTTGGCTTAGGTGAACAGCAGTTTATTGATGCATGTCTTATTGAAGATAAGATCATGGCGAAAATGAGCTATGTTTATGCGGGTTTAGAGCTAAATGAACAATTGATCGAACCCTCTGGGCAGCTGTTTATCGACGCCTGTATCGCCCTTATTTTAAAGGGGGAATTACTCGCCCCTGCAGGCGCACAAATTAACCAATCGTTGGCTGAGCACCAGCTTTACTATCAAGCTCACAATACTGCGATTGAAATGCCAACCGCCACGCAATATTTGCAAGCAAAGCTACATGAGCTGGGTCTTCAAGAACAAGACGATATCGCACTGATTGAGCCACAAGATTTGTTCTACCGAGAGTTAGAGCCTTGGGAATTAGCGCCATTTATTGAAAAGCATCCATTGCAAGTAAAACTCAATGACTTGCTTATGCAGGTGGAGTATTCATTCACCGCCAAGCGCATTCTGTTAACCCACGTCAGCGGCAACAGAAAGGAAGCGCCAAAAAAGTGGGAGCTTCCTGCTTGGCCTGGCTTTAAAGTTCGCTACAAAAAAGCAAGTAAAGTGGTGGAT
This sequence comes from Pseudoalteromonas sp. S16_S37, assembly GCF_014694405.1. GTDB lineage: Bacteria > Pseudomonadota > Gammaproteobacteria > Enterobacterales > Alteromonadaceae > Pseudoalteromonas. The sequence continues at coordinate 22,645 of NZ_JAAUWV010000045.1, read as the reverse complement.
GTGAAATAATGCCGTTATGAGTGTTTAGTTTTCTTACCTGTTAGGCGGCGGTCCCTCGTTTAAATTCATAATACGCACTTAGCGCTGTGTACTGCCAACAAGCCTTTAAATGGGCCCGTAGTGATGCTATTTTCTTCATCACCTTACTCATTAAAGAAATAGTTAATCTAAAACGCTTTGGCATGTTTATACACAAGGTCGACCAAGCCACTTTATAACCCGACATACTGGGGAAATAAAATCCCTTATATGGTACAAAAGTGAAAAATGTATTCAAAAATGACTCCCAAAAAGGAAAACCTCCCTAGTTTTTTATTGCCAAATTTATAAAGTCCAATGTATAATACCCTCCCAATCGAATAGCAGCATTTTGCTGACCTTTCAGTTTTGTAATTAGCCGTAAAAATAAAAAATGTATCAGCAGTCTCCAACGGATGATTGCGTTTTTTTGCGCGCGCGTTTTATAAACTGAATTGTTTGGCAGTTGCATTCACGGTTGGCGAGTCCCTCGCGGCGATATCAATCGCAAGAAACCACACACACGAGATTTAAAAGTTTAACCGTTTCTGAGGAACAAGTATGAGCATCACTGTACGCAACTTATCCCCTATTGCTGGCGCATTGGCAGTCGCATTGACTAGCTTATCTGCTACATCTGTTATGGCAGAAGAAGCACAAGCAGAAAAGTCAAAAATTGAAGCAATCACAGTAACAGCAACTAAGCGTTCACAAGTTATTTATGAAGTTCCGATTGCAATGAGTGCATTCTCTGGTGATGACCTTGACTCACAAGGTATTTCAGATATCACTGATGTGGGCAAATTTGTTCCAAACCTAAATATCACAGGCTTCTCAGCAGGCCACAACTCTTCTGCAAACCCGTTTATTCGTGGTATCGGTCTACAAGATCACCTGATCACCACAGACCCTGGTGTTAGTGTATACGTTGATGGCGTTTACCTTGGTCGCCAAGTTGGCCAAAACTGGAACCTAGCAAACATCGAACGGATCGAAGTATTGCGCGGTCCACAAGGTACGCTGTATGGTCGTAACTCAATTGGTGGTGCGATTAACATCATCACTAAACAGCCAGATCAAGGTGCCGTAACTAAAGTAAGCGCAGAAGTCGGTACTCGCGGTCGCTTAAAAGGCAGTATTTTCACTAACCAAGCGGTAACAGAAGACCTATCATTTAACTTTAACATGGGCTTTAACCGCCGTGGTGGTTTAGGTGAGTTTGTAAACCTACCTAACGCAGAATACGATGTAGGCGAGAACCAAGAGTTCCACGGTCGTGTTTCAGTAAAATATAACGCAAGCGAAGACTTACGTTTAGTATTAACTGCCGATGCGAACGACGGTGAAGGTGGCACACGCCCTTACACCACACTTATTGATGAGCTACCCAATGGCCGTTTATACCAAAATGGTCTGCGTAACTCAGACACAACGCTTGATCCGTATGACAATGCAACAAGCACGGTGGAAACGTCAACTGTGTCTAACAATGCCAACGGCATTTCACTGACTGCTGAGTACGACATCTCCCCAGACTTTGGTACTAAGTTTATCTTCTCAAAGCGCTCATCTGAATATAAAGCAGGTCTTGATGATGACAGTACAGCCGCTAAACTTGATCACTACCCTGAGCGCGGTACTGCTGACCAAACCTCTGTTGAATTACAGTTAACTGGCTACTTAGGCAGTGCAGACTTTGTAACGGGTGTTTACTGGTTCAATGAAGAAGGTTCAAACCGTCAGGATTCGTCTGAAGCGAGCTTTGATGGTGGTCCAACTAAACTTGAGCTAGACCAAGAAACTACCAGCCGCGCAATCTTTGTTAACGTTGGCGTTGATGTAACTGACGACCTACGTATTTCAGGCGGTGTACGTTACACCGAAGATGAAAAGTCAGCGTCGACCAACGTATTTGACCCTGTTGGCACTATTCGCTCACACCGTGATTGGGATGAGATCTCTTGGGAACTAGCGGCAAACTATACCTTTGACAACGGCTTAAACTGGTACGGTACTGTGCAAACAGGTTATCAATCAGGTCAATACCCTGCCCGTCCATATTTCTTAATCGGTCAGTTCTTCGGTGCTGGTGGTTTTGAGAAACAAGAGGAAGCGGCAGCAGCAGTGCGTGCAAACAACGCATTTATGGCCAGCGACAACATTAGTGCAATCAACTATGAAACCGGCTTTAAAGGTCAGTTAACAGATGATTTCAGCATGAGTGTGGCGTTTTTCAACACTGAATACGATGACTTACCATATCAAGTAAACGTAGTTACAGACGCAGGTTTTGATACCAACAACCTGATCGTTGAGCAAACCTCACGTGGTGTTGAATTTGAAAGTACTTACTATGTAACTGATAGCTTTACACTACATTCAAGCTTTGGTTTTATGGATGTTGATGTACAAGAGCAAAACGGAGTTAAGCCAGTTGCACCGCTAACGCCCGAGTGGACTGCATCAATCAGCCCATCTTATGAGTTTGAGTTAAGCAGTGGCGCTACAATAAACGCACGCATGGATATTTCATACCGTGATGATATGTACGGAGAGCCAAGCTCAGATCCTCGCCGTATGACGCAAATTGACTCACGTACAACGACCAATTTTGATATCACTTATTCACCCATGAATGCCAACTGGGATATCTCATTGTACGGTCGTAACATCTTTGATGAGCGCTATGATGATGCTCGCTTAAATACTGGTGACTACATCTTAGTGATCAAGAGCAATGACGCTAGCGAGTTTGGTGTACGCTACAAAGCGACGTTCTAAGCCATACTTATAAACACTGAATAAGAAAATGCCAGCGCAATGCTGGCATTTTCCTCTTAAAAAACAAAAATACTAATTTTAACAATGGGATAGTACGACAGCAGTAACTGTTCAAATTCATAGCCACTTTATTTAGCCTGAACTTGGGATAATAGATATGACAAAGTTAGTTGCATCAATCTATTACCAGTCCAAGTCATACAGTGCTGCTATTTTTGCGCAGTTCAAGGCGAGTTCACGTAAGTAATAGCGAGCCATTGCTAGCGAACTCAACACAGGAATACGCAAACAGCGCAGTGCTGTAGCATGTTACTTATCCTGCGTTCAGGTTATTTAGTTTATAACCTCTCCAACTCGTATTTAAATACCGCAAGGGCTCTCACTTCCTCTTATCTAAGTAATTTAAAAATAAAATCTTATGGAATATGAAATATTTAATTAATAATATGGTATGATTTTAGGTCCATAAGGTGCTCATTAGCACTGGTAAATAGAAATGCAAGGAGCGTACTCAACCCAATCTAACCTAGGTCTGTGCTCTGCGTATAAAACAAATCTAAAAATGAGTATTAAAAGGACTGCAAATATGAAAAGCATACTCAAGCCACTTGCTAGCAATGTAGCTATTGCTGCACTAGTGATCAGCGCTCATACCAGCGCACAAAGTGACAATCAACAACTTTGTCAGTTAGATGAGCAACAACTCAATACCGAGTTATCACATTTTGGTCTATCAGGAAAAGAACTCTTTAATAGCGCATTGAGCTACCTTGACACTCAGTGTCAACCACACGGCCAAAAGCTAACTTCTAGCGAACAAAATGATACCAAGCCTCCTAAAATTACCTCATGGCAATTGTCCAGTAATGACGTAGATATAAGTACAGATAATCAAACAATAACACTTACTGTCCGTGCATATGATGAAAGCGGTATTGACTCTGTTTCTTTTGGCTTGCTTCCACCTAATCAGAGCTACCCATTTCCTCAAAACAGAATAAAGCTAGAAAACTGGACAGCTACCAGTGAAGAACATGTCTATGAGGCTTCGGGGAGTGTCACTTTAAATACAGCCAAAGATATTGGTGGCATTTGGCGAGCCGCAATGATGTTTTTGAAAGATAAAAATGGCCGTTACAGTGTTTATACCTCTGCCGCCACCCTTAAAAGCATGGGCTTTAAGCCCTATGTTATAGTCACCAACGACACCTTGGTAGATACCATGGCGCCTCAGTTAAGAGGATACTCTTGGTCTAACTCATCAGTCAACGTAAACACAGGTCAAAAGAAAGTAACTGCAGAGGTTTTACTGCATGATGAAACCGGTGTTAAAGGCGCGAATATCTATGTTGCACCACCTGCAGAATACAGTTCGACAGCGGGAAAATCAGTACACTTGAGTAACTGGCAAGCAACTCAAGAAAGTAACGTTTACAAAGCCAGTGCTGAATTCACTTTCGATAGCAACGACGTTGCGGGTATCTGGCGAGCATCGATCTCGACAGCATATGATACAGATAGTAAAAACTATGCCAGTATATCTAACCAAGAGATTAAAGATTTGAGCTTTACTCCAGATATCGAAATTATCAATTCAAATGCTGTTGATACCACACCACCTAGATTAATAGATCTCAGTATCTCAGACCATGAGATAAATATTACTGAGGGCAGCCAACAAGTTACCGTGTTAGCAAAGTTTTACGATCCATCAGGGATATCAAGCGGATACATTAGCCTCGTTTCTCCAACGGGGAATTATCAAGATGACAAAGTCATCAGTATCAGTGACTGGCAATCAAGCAATGAACAGGATGTTTTTATCGGTAAAGCCAATTTCACCATTCAGAACAACGACCATGTAGGTGCATGGTATGCGCGAAGTTGGTTTGTAAAAGATAAGAGTAGCAACCAGTTTGACAGTACTAAGGTAAGTGATCTCATAGCTAAAAGAATCAATCCATATGTCTTTTTGAATGTCTCTAATGCAGACATTAAAGATCTGTATATCGATTCAAATATAACAACTTTAAAATCACGTATTGAACGACCAGTACCGTATCAATTCAGCATCAAAGAACTTGCTGGCAAAGTGTTACCTGAAAAATTCTCTATTTCAGTGACTGGTAATGAGCATGTCGAAGTTATGTTAGATAGTATAAGCGGAACATCTGCATCAAGTTGTGAATTCCTGAACGGCAGCGGAAGTTGTGCGTTCTCAATCCCCGCAAAGACACTCGAAGCAAATGTCACATTTAACCTAACGCCAAAAACAGCCAAACAAGATACAATAGAGTTTCGATTCATATCTGATGAGCCAGAGCTAAAATTTGAAAATAATCAATTAAACGTGTCTGTCATTGGTCATGAGCCTGTAATGTACACTGTAAAGTTTGTTGAGTGGGATAATACGGTACTTGCTACTGTGCAAGTAGAAGAAGGTGAAACCGCTCGTGCACCGCAGATTGCACCAACGCGAGAAGGATACACTTTTATTGGCTGGGATCAGGCTTTATCAAAGATTACGGTTGATACAACCTTTAAAGCACAATACGAGCTCAATACATACCAAGTCATATTTAAAGACTGGGATGGCACCACCCTAAAACAAGAAGTCGTTGGATATAAGCAAACAGCTCAGGGGCTTGACATTCCTCCAATTCGAGTAGGGTATACTTTTACTGGTTGGGATCATGAATTAAGTAGTATCACCGAAAATCTTACAATCACAGCGCAATATGATATCAACAAATATCAAGTAACCTTTAAAGACTGGGATGGCACTGTTCTTAAACAAGTAATTGTCAATCATGGTCAAACCACAGCAGACTTTGATAACCAGATCACAAGAGAAGGTTATACATTTATTGGTTGGGATCATGCTCTAAGCAATATCAATGCAAACCTTACTGTTACTGCGCAATATGAGATAAACAAGTATCAAGTAATTTTCAAAGACTGGGACGGTAAAGAACTTGCCAAACTTGAAATTGAGCACGGCGCAGGGGCTACTGCGCCAGCGACTCCCTCTCGCGTTAATCACACGTTTAGTGGCTGGGATAAAGCTTTCGATAAAGTAACAGGCGCACTTACGATAACAGCGCAATATACCAAAACCTCAGGACAAACCACCAAAGTTGAGAACAATAAAGCTGGCTCATCAAGTTCTGGTTCATTGAGCTTTGGCATGAGTTTATTAGCGTTTCTATTTATTTCACGTAGGTTGAATGGCAAAGCACTGATTAAGCGTTAAGCGCATATCATCTATAAAATACCAGCTTAGATGCTTCATAATAGGCTACAGCACCAGTTGTAGCCTATTCTATATACGGATCTCTTAACGAATTACACCTTATTTGCACGCTACCAAAAATGTAAAACCGATACTTTCATTAAGCCCCCCCAATTAAGTAGATCAAAGAGGCCGTTATTAAATAGCTAAACTTTATCAAGTACCGATAGCGCTTTTGCTAAAGCTGGGTCATTACCTGCACTATCTCTATCCGCGGTATCTAAACGAATATGCGGCACAAAGTCTTCTCTAAAGCTGCCGTTCACATGATACAAACGCTCAAAGCCCAACTCTAACCACGTGTCACTGTGCTTAAGCTGCACGGTTTTTATGCCCCCCAATAAGTCTGCCATCGGCGCACCAATAACCGCTTTGGCACCAATGGCATCAAAACCAATTGTCATGCCCTCTCCCATACTGCCACTCCAGTGACCCGCTAAAACAACAAAAGGCTTATCATAAAAAGGCAGGTTAGGTTCCACGTAAGCCGTAGACATTTCAACGTCTATGTATGGCAAATCACTCAGCTGAGTCTGGTAACGCTGATAGGCGGTTTTATGCGTTACAAAGTGACCTAAAATAGGCTCTGCTACAGAGGTATTTCCACCACTTGGCGTATTTCTTAAGTCAATGATCAACGCTTCAGTATCTATCAATTCGAGTAAAGCTTGTTTGAATTCATCAACGGTTTTGGCGTTGCCCAGGCCATTATTGAAACGAACGTAGCCTAAGTTATCAATTTTACGATAACTGACCATAGGGCCATCTCGCAAAGCATTGATTGCCTCATAACTCGCAGCAAGCTCATAGTACTTCTCACCCATGCCATTATTCACGGTGATTGTGCGCACAGTATTTCTTAAGCCACCGAGACTCACATTCGCGGCATAGTTCACTTGTTCAGGTAGTAGTTGTGACAACTCGCGGCCAAGCACTTGTTTTACTGCCAGAGACATAGATAGGCCATTCACTTTTGTGACCAACATATTTGCACGTATACCAGCCAAGTCGGCAGCGGAGCCTGCTTTAACGTCAACTACAATAAACTGCTGATTTTGATAATTAACATAAATATCGGAGCCTGTAGGATACACACTAAAGTCTTGCTCATTGTATGGTCCAAGGTTCAAGTGTGGATCGTAAAAGTTGCGCAATAATTGCTGTGCAGTGTCGGCAAAAGCCTGCTTGGATTGCGTAGCTAAAAGTTTTGGCGCAAATAAATTAAACAACTTATCCTTATCAACTCCGCTTCTATCGAGGTAGGCATATTGCTGCTCAAGGGTATTTTTAAGCTCAAGCCATGCTAAGTTCGCATTAAAACTCTGTGCGACGTTTTGTATTGTAACGTGCTGACAAGCACATAAACTAAGCGCAAAGAATCCACCGAACACCATTCTGAACTTTTTGTTTTTCATTGATATACCTAGCAAGTACCTATATTAGATAGGCGCACACCATAGCAGTAAAAGGAACGTATTGAAAAGATGAAAACACGACTAAATAACGTCCCTCTCAAGCATGAACTTTTAACTGGCCGTATTGATTACAGCTATAAATTGCTGCAACTGGAGTACACCCAAAAAATTAATGAGAGCCACACGCACATCGAATACTAAGAAATCCCCAACAACTGCTGTTGTAGTTCATGAATTTGGTCGCGTACTTTCGCGGCTTGCTCAAACTCGAGCTCACGAGCGTGTTGCATCATTTTCGCTTCAAGTTCACTAATTTTAGCAGCAAGTTGTTTAGGATCAGCGTCAATCACAGCCTCTTTTGGTTTTCTGTGCAGTTTAGCTTTGGCGATATCAGCTTGCGATACTTCCTCACCGGTGTCCATCACATCGGTGATCTTCTTATTTAAAGCCTGCGGTTCAATACCATGCTTTTCGTTATAGGCTTGTTGAATTGCACGACGTCGCTCAGTTTCATCAATGGCTTTGCGCATCGACTTGGTTATCACGTCACCATACAAAATGGCTCTACCATTGAGGTGTCGAGCCGCACGACCTATGGTCTGAATGAGCGAGCGCGCTGAACGCAAGAAGCCTTCTTTGTCGGCGTCTAAAATCGCCACCAAGGAAACTTCAGGCATATCCAATCCTTCACGGAGTAAGTTAATACCCACTAGCACATCAAACACGCCTTTACGTAGGTCTCTAATAATTTCCATACGCTCAACCGTATCGATATCTGAGTGTAAGTAGCGTACTTTTACATCATGATCATTCAAATAATCGGTTAAATCTTCCGCCATTCTTTTGGTCAGCGTTGTAACCAATACTCGCTCTTTTTTCTCTACGGCCAAATAGATCTCAGAGAGCAAATCATCTACTTGAGTAGCAACAGGGCGTACCTCTAATTGCGGGTCGAGTAATCCTGTTGGACGGATCACCTGCTCTGCAACATCACCGTTTGATTTCTCAAGCTCAAAATCACCTGGGGTTGCCGATACATAAATCGTTTGCGGGGCAATCGCTTCAAACTCGTCAAACTTTAGTGGCCGATTATCCATTGCTGAGGGTAATCTAAAACCATACTCAACTAGGTTTTCTTTACGGCTTCTATCGCCTTTGTACATTGCACCAATTTGCGAGACAGTTACGTGTGATTCATCGATGATCACCAAGGCATCATCTGGCAAGTAATCCAACAAGGTTGGCGGTGGCTCGCCCGGCGCTCTGCCAGACAAATAACGACTGTAGTTTTCAATCCCAGAGCAATAACCCAATTCGGTCATCATTTCGATATCATACTGAGTACGTTGAGCAACGCGCTGCTCTTCAACTAACTTGTTGTTTTCAAGTAGCTGTGCTCTTCGCTCTTTTAGCTCAACTTTGATTTTGTCAATGGCATCTAGGATCTTCTCACGTGGCGTAACATAGTGAGTTTTGGGATAAATAGTCGCTCTGATCAGATGTTTTTCTACCGCGCCGGTAAGTGGATCAAACATACTTATACGTTCAATCTCATCATCAAACATTTCTACTCGAATAGCGTATGAATCAGATTCAGCAGGAAAGATATCAATCACTTCTCCGCGCACGCGATAGGTGCCTCGGCTAAAATCCATATCGTTGCGGGTGTATTGCAACTCGGCCAAACGGCGCAACATATCTCTTTGGTTTACGGTATCTCCTACCTTGAGCAATAGCATCATCTTCATATAAGAATCTGGATCGCCAAGACCATAAATCGCTGACACGGAAGCCACAATAATGGTATCACGCCTTTCAAGTAATGCTTTGGTTGCCGACAAGCGCATCTGCTCTATGTGCTCATTAATAGAGGCATCTTTTTCTATAAACGTGTCACTGGCAACCACATAGGCTTCGGGCTGGTAGTAATCATAATATGAGACAAAGTACTCAACCGCATTATCAGGAAAAAACTCTTTCATCTCTCCATATAATTGAGCTGCCAGAGTTTTATTATGCGCCATGATAATTGTGGGGCGATTAAGATTGCTGATGATATTTGCCATGGTAAAGGTTTTGCCCGTACCAGTTGCTCCTAGCAAGGTTTGGTGGGCAAGGCCCGCTTCTAAACCCTCACATAGTTTTGCGATAGCCGTGGGCTGATCACCACTTGGTGAAAAGTGTGATATTAACTTAAATTCGTCACTCATCAAGCATACTCCCTATCAGACGCATCATGCATCTTAGCCAAACTGTAGTTAAACCAATTATAAGCAACCAATGCCGTCACTAAATTGCCAATTGCAGCGCCAATGAATAAACCAGGAAGGTCGCCTAACAAAGAGCCAATATATGCAAAAGGCACATAAAAAATAAACAACCTGACTACACTGAGCGCCAATGCATTCATTGGTTTGTGTAACGCATTGAAAGAAGAATTCGATAATATAATAATACCTTGCAAGCCGTAACTAAGTGGCATGATGTAAATAAACAGCTCTATCACTCTTACGACTTCAGCTTCATTACCGAATGTACGGCTTATCAGAGAAGAAAAAACCAGCAAAACAAGATAGATAAGAAGCTGCCAAACCATTACAAATTTTAATGTTTGTTTGTAAGCTTGCTGGACCCTATCGTACTTACCTGCACCAAAATTTTGGCTAACAAAAGGCGGTAAAGTCATCGACAAAGCAAGCACCACTAAGCTGGCTATCGATTCAATACGACTGCCCACACCAAATGCAGCAACCGCCTCAGGACCATAACTTGCAACGATAGCTGTCATCACAGCCATTGCCATCGGTGTCAACATATTCGCACCTGCAGCAGGAAAGCCTATTTTTAGTATTTTACGGCTTGCGCTAATCACTCCCTGTTGACCACTGTGCAAACTAAGTAGCCGTTTTTTGATTGCAAGCAGATATAAAATAATCGCCACAGCCACTGACCAAGCAATAACACTGGCAATCGCAGCCCCTTTTATACCAAGCGCAGGGATAGGACCAAGGCCAAATATAAGTAATGGATCAAGCACCGCATTTATCAAACCCGCAAACCCCATGATAAAGCTGGGTGTTTTGGTATCCCCACTGGCTCGCAACACCGAATTGCCGATCATGGGCGTAATTAAGAAAACACTGCCCAAAAACCAAATCGAAATATAGTCATATATATATGGCATTACTTCATGATTGGCACCGAGTAATTTGAAGATAGGCTCAATGAAGATAAAACCAACAACGGATAAAGCAAACACAAACACCGCTGAAATAAGTAATGCGATAGTGGCATCAAATTTAGCTTCGTCTATTTTGTTAGCACCCAACGCCTTGGCAATCACTGCAGACGTTCCAATGCCTAATCCAATCGCAAGACTAATAACGGTAAAGGTGACTGGAAAGGTAAAACTGACTGCTGCCAGTTGCTCAGTACCAAGCATACTGATAAAAAAAGTATCGACAATATTGAACATCATCAAGGTGATCATGCCGAAAATCATAGGGATGGTCATTCGTTTCAACGTAGCTGGGATATCTGCACTTAAGATATCATTGCCTTTATTTGGATTGTGCACAGACGACATATGATGTGTGTTCTCCTATTATGAGCTTGGCATTTTAAATCATCAGCCGCCTTAAACCCAGTCAATTCACAGCTGATTTTAGTGCGCATTCTATTAAGCTAGGTAAAACTTAGATCAATCTAGTTAGCTTTGAATAGACCGAGATACGGCTCAAAAAAGCACAAAAGCCCCCTAAATGACAAATTAGTTACATATTTAACAACCAAGCGTATTTTTTTTGCACAACAAAAGGGCGTTTTGGTCATAAAAAGTTCACTTGCATCAAAATCCACGCCAATTATATGCACAATAATTAACGGTATGATTTTATTAATAAAAAATAATTCAAGAAAATATATTGAAATGCTCGCAGGGCTCTATTTTCATAGCTTTGACACACTTCTTAAATATTAATAAACAATGTTATCCACAGATTCCGTGGATAAGTCGATAAACGCCAATAGAATAAGGCCCTAGCGAGCGATCATTTGCAAGCTGTCGATAATGACAGTGTGATCGCATGCACCAGAACTGCTCAAAAACGAGACAAATTGGTCGCAATAAACTTATATCATTGCGTTCCTAAAACTATTACGCCTATTCCAATTAACAAAATAAAAGCATAAGCCATTGTTTTGAATTGTTTTTTATATTTAGCAGGATAATCTATGCATTTTTTACCAAGAGTGCGCGCACAAAAATCGCTTGTTCGGCAAGAATGAGCAAAGATTTAACGCAGTGCTTGGTGATCTTTCTGCACCGATCTTGTCTATGGAATTATGATCAAAAAAGAAAAGTGTATAAAACACGCTATTCGATTAATAATCGACTCAAAAGACCAATAATTACACGTTTTAGTTAAAATCTAAGCATCAGGACATTCTTCAGAGATATTCGTCAGGATAGTTTAGAAGCACTACTCCCCTACTGGCGAGCTGAGGATTTTTGCAATAAATTTCAACAAATCGGATATAAAAGCAGCGAATAAGACAGTTTTTTAATTTTATGTCATTTTATTGGTTGACACCTTGCTAAGGGGTCATTAATATTTCGCCCCGTTGAGAGACACACGCTTCCCCCTTAGCTCAGTTGGTTAGAGCGACGGACTGTTAATCCGCAGGTCCCCCGTTCGAGTCGGGGAGGGGGAGCCAAGTTTCTTAATCAAAACGATTCCCCCTTAGCTCAGTTGGTTAGAGCGACGGACTGTTAATCCGCAGGTCCCCCGTTCGAGTCGGGGAGGGGGAGCCAAATCGTTTATGCAATTGTTCCCCCTTAGCTCAGTTGGTTAGAGCGACGGACTGTTAATCCGCAGGTCCCCCGTTCGAGTCGGGGAGGGGGAGCCAAATTGCAACTTCCTTCTTTATATATTGTTCCCCCTTAGCTCAGTTGGTTAGAGCGACGGACTGTTAATCCGCAGGTCCCCCGTTCGAGTCGGGGAGGGGGAGCCAATATGACATTTTGATAGACAATCAAACACTTTTGAACTAACCTACAACTGCTTAAATACAAATAAAATTGCTTGATTTAAAGCGACTTTTCCCCGTTGATAGATTAAAAAATAATGGCTGAATAATGGCTAGTTTCAAAAAACTCATACTATTACAATTTTTTTCTTGGTTGGTATTCTCCCTACTCGGCGTGTTGTTTTTCGCATCCAGTTTTGATGCGGCTGTGAGCAAAGCTCAGCAAAGCGCGCAATCTATTGTCACACAATATATCCAAGACAAAACCATGGCTGAAGTGACGCCACAACATATTCAAACCGCCCTTGCAGATGGTAAGGTCTTTTCAACTTTTATCGTGCGTGACTTTAATGGCGAGACCATTTTAAATATCAGCCAACCGACTAACTTACCATTTTTTAGTAGCATTATTGAATCGAACATAAATGCGGTACGTCCGCAGTTTGCCGTCAATAAAAGCAAAGATATAAAAATTGAGTTTGTAATAAATGCACAAAGCCAAGGTCAATTATTACAGCAAGCCATGTTACTGACCTTTGCAGTTACTGCCCTACTCGCTTTTATTCCTATTTTTTACATGCGGACAATATACCAACGCCTGATCCGCAATGTAAGCACCACAGTTGCTGATGCCGTAGATGTGTACATCACGCGCAATCAGAACTCTGCCAATATTGACAATGAGTTTGATACCGAAGAAATGCAATCGCTGGGCGCTGATCTCACCCCCTCTTTCAAACGTCTTGCACACTTTTTAAAGAGTAAAGAGCACGATATCAAAAGCGCCGCACAAAGTATCAAACAAGAAGCCTATAAAGACGTTATCACTGGGCTTGGCAACCGTAATATGTTTGTTGAATACTACGAGCATCATATTGAAGCGGCCGCCAAAAAAACCTTTGGTAGTTTAGCTATGATCCGTTGTAGTGAGCTACAGATCATCAACCAAACTCGTGGCTATCAAAAAGGCGATGAGTATATAAAGTCTGTATCTGAAATCATTAAACACGTTAGTGGTACCTATACCGGCAGCCAAACCTTTCGTTTAAATAGCTCTGACTTTGCCGTTATCTTGCCAAACGTCCCTTCTAAAGAAGCCGAACATTTTGGTGAAACCTTACAAGCACGTTTTACCCAGTTCCAGCAAAACCAAGAGTTAAGCTCAGTTGCCAACACGGGTATTGTTCCTTACGAAACTGGTAAGCCGTTGGGTGAGTTGTTGTCGGTTGTTGATAATGCAATGAGCATGGCACAGAGTAAGCAAGCAAATGCTTGGCATATTCAACGCGAATCAGATTTAGTTAATAATGTTGGCGCGGGCTTTGGTAACCAAAACTGGCGTAAAGTGATCAGTGAAGTCATTGCGTCTAAACGCGTCGCTTTGATGATGCAAAACATCATGCCGGTTGGCAAAAACACCAAGGCATATGCAGAAATTCAGGCACGTTTTAAAACCGAAGAAGGGCAAATGTTGCCTACCGCGTCATTTTTGGCAATGGCTGAAAAGCTTGAGATGGCTATCGATATTGACCGTTTGATCATTGATACTTCACTTGAATTGATTAAAACGCGCAACTTCACCGAAAAATACTTTGGCATCAACGTTACAGCTTCAAGTGCCCATAGCGACCAGTTTGTTATCTGGTTAGAGCGTCGATTACTTAAAGATGCCAATATCGCTTCTAAGTTAGTGTTTGAAGTAAGTGAATTTGGTTTACAGCAAAATATCAAAGCAAGTAAACGCTTTATTGATATGGTACACCGTGTTGGCGCCCGTATTACTGTAGAGCGCTTTGGTGTTGGGCTTACTTCATTTAAGTTTTTCAGAGACTTAAAGCCAGACTTTATCAAAATGGACGCAAGTTACACTCGCGGTTTAGAAGAAGACAAAAACAACCAATACTTTATGCGCTTAATGGTCGACCTTGCGCACCGCATTGGTGTTAATGTATTTGCTGAAGGCGTTGAAACACAAGAAGAAAAGCATATTGTTGAAACACTCTGCCTAGATGGCGTTCAAGGCTACTACATAGAAAAGCCAAAAGAGATTTAACCGTGTTTAATACCGATAAAGAAGGCCATCTTGAATGGCCTTCTTTGTTTTTGTGCTGTGGTGTCAACATAATATGGCACTATGCATAGTTAAGTAATTTATAATCGTCGATTTTTATTATGATCTTCGTGAACAAAATTGTTAAAATCACCGCCATCTAAATCACACCTCAGTTTTTTCGCTAAAGGGGCTGTAATGACTGAATATATTGTGTTGCTTATCGGTACTGTGCTGGTAAACAACTTTGTGCTAGTGCAATTTTTGGGACTGTGCCCCTTTATGGGCGTGTCTGGCAAGTTAGACACGGCTGTTGGCATGTCGCTGGCAACGACGTTTGTACTGACTTTAGCCTCTGTAACTAGCTATTTGGTCAACCAATACATATTGCTGCCGCTTGAACTCACCTTTTTAAGAACCATGAGTTTTATTTTGGTGATTGCGGTGGTGGTGCAGTTTACTGAAATGGTAGTTCGTAAAACCAGTCCAACCCTTTATCGGCTGCTCGGGATCTTCTTACCGCTTATCACAACCAACTGTGCCGTATTGGGTGTTGCATTACTCAACATTAAAAAAGACCACACATTTATTGGCTCAGCGGTTTATGGCTTTGGCGCAGCCGTTGGCTTTTCTTTGGTGCTGGTACTTTTTGCCGCGATGCGCGAGCGACTGGCTGCAGCCGATGTGCCCACCCCTTTTAAAGGCGCATCAATAGCCATGATCACAGCTGGCTTGATGTCATTGGCCTTTATGGGCTTTTCAGGATTAGTGAAATTATAATCATGACTTTGTTTTATGCCTTAATTGCGCTTGGCTCTTTGGCGCTTATATTCGGCCTTATTTTAGGCTATGCCGCGGTAAAATACCGTGTACAAAGCAATCCGATTGTTGATCAAGTGGATGCGATCTTGCCGCAAACCCAATGTGGGCAATGTGGCTATCCTGGCTGTCGCCCCTACGCAGAAGCCATTGCTAACGGTGATGAAATTAACAAGTGCCCTCCAGGTGGTGAAGCGACCGTTAAAAAGCTTGCCGATCTGATGGGCGTTGAGGCAAAACCTCTGGCTGGCGGAGAAGAAGCAGAGCCAGTTAAAACAGTTGCATACATTCGTGAAGACGAATGTATAGGCTGTACTAAATGTATTCAGGCTTGCCCCGTTGATGCCATTGTCGGCGCAACCAGACAAATGCATACCGTAATAGATGATGAATGTACAGGTTGCGACTTGTGTGTTGAGCCCTGCCCAGTTGACTGTATAGACATGTTACCTGTTGAGCAAACCAAGCAAACTTGGAAATGGCAACTCGACGCCATCGCCGTGAAGCAAATAGATTAAGAGGTTTAAGTGGACTCGTTAGTTGAACAAATTGAACGTGGCACCCTGTGGCAGTTTCCGGGCGGTGTGCACCCACCTCAGCAAAAGTCGTTATCAAACCAGCATCCGATTGCGCGACTTCCTCTGCCCGACAAAATTGTGCTGCCGCTTAAACAGCATATTGGTGCCAATGGCCAGCTACTGGTAAATAAAGGCGATAAAGTTCTAAAAGGTCAGGCGCTGACAAAGCCAAGTGCCAACTGGTCATTGCCTGTACACGCCCCAACCTCGGGGGAAATACTCGATGTCACTCCTGCGCCTTCAGCTCATCCATCGGCATTGCCAGAGTTAAGTATCATCATCATACCCGATGGTGAAGATAAATGGTGTGAACTGCATCCAATTGCTGACTTAGCAAGTCTAACTCATGGGCAGCTTATTGATGTTTTGCACAATGCGGGGATAGCAGGTATGGGTGGCGCTGGTTTTCCAACCTATATCAAAGCCGATAGCCATCAACCCATTGAGTACCTAATTGTCAATGGTGTGGAGTGTGAGCCCTACATCACCGCCGATGATTTATTAATGCAAGAGCACGCCAAAGAGATAGTGCAAGGCATTGAAGTAATGCAACAACTGCTAAAACCTAAGCGCGTTTTAGTAGGTATTGAAGATAATAAACCGCAAGCGGTCGCTGCTATGAAGCAAGCTTGTGAGCATAACGACACAATTTTAGTGCGCGCTATCCCGACTAAATACCCATCCGGTGGTGAAAAGCAACTTATTCGCGTACTGACCTCAAAAGAAGTCCCCAGCGGTGGCATTCCTGCCGATATTGGTGTGTTAGTACAAAACGTGGGAACCTTATTTGCGGTTAGCGAAGCAGTTTACAAGGGTAAACCTCTGATTGAGCGGGTTGTAACCGTAACAGGTAACACCATTCACAAAGCACAAAATGTATGGGCGCTGATTGGCACCGAAATCAAGCATTTACTTGATTGTCAGGGCTTTACGCCAGTAGCTGAACAGCGTGTTGTGATGGGCGGGCCGATGATGGGCTTTACCCTGCCAACTGTACGCATTCCTGTGGTAAAAACCACCAACTGTATTTTAGCGCCTGACAACCAAGAGCTGGCGCAGCCCGGTGACGAAAAAGCCTGCATTCGTTGTAGTGCCTGTGCTGATGCCTGCCCACAAACTTTGTTGCCGCAACAGCTGCAATGGTTTGCCAAAGCAAAAGACTTTGACAAGCTCGAAGAATATAACTTGTTCGATTGTATTGAATGCGGTGCTTGCTCTTACGTGTGTCCAAGCGAAATCCCGTTAGTGCAATATTATCGTGTTGCAAAAGCCGAGATCCGCGAACAAAAACTAGACCAAATTAAAGCTGAGCGCGCCAAAGAACGTTTTGAAGCTCGTAAAGAGCGCTTAGAGCGAGAGCAACAAGAACGACAAAACCGACATAAACGCTCGGCAGTAACAGCTGCAAAACCAGATGCTGAAAAAGCCAAAGTGGCAGATGCGTTAGAAAGAGTAAAACAAAAGCAAGGCGACAAGTCTGCGGTGCAAGCTGCAATTGAACGCGCTAAAGCGAAAAAAGCGGCAGATGGTTCACTTGAACCAGACAATAGCGAAGTAGCGCTAGAACGCGCGAAACGTAAAGAGCAAGCACGCCTGTATAAAGAGCAAAAACAAAATACTCAAGATAGCGAGCAAACGGCTGATGATAAAAAAGATGCCGTGGCCGCAGCAATTGCCCGCGCTAAAGCCAAAAAAGCCGCACAGCAAGCTGAACAAACAGCGCCAGATGAGCAAGCAAACTTAGAGGATGCCAAGCCAGATCCTCGTAAAGCAGCCGTAGCTGCCGCGATTGCCCGTGCTAAAGCTAAAAAAGCGGCGCAGCAAAGTGACGAGCCTGAGGCAAGTGTTGAGCCTTCGCAAGCTCAAACAGATGAACACAGCGCTCCGCGTAAAGCGGCCGTAGCCGCTGCGATTGCCCGTGCTAAAGCCAAAAAGGCCGCTAAGCAGGCTGAGGAAGCACCATCAGATACAAACGCAGAAGCTGAGCAAGCACCCTCTGATGCCAATGCAGAAGCTGAGCAAACGCCCACAGATGAACACAGCGATCCGCGTAAAGCGGCCGTAGCCGCTGCAATTGCCCGTGCTAAAGCCAAAAAGGCCGCTAAGCAGACTGAGGAAGCACCATCAGATACAAACGCAGAAGCTGAGCAAGCACCCTCTGATGCCAATGCAGAAGCTGAGCAAACGCCCACAGATGAACACAGCGATCCACGTAAAGCGGCCGTAGCCGCTGCAATTGCCCGTGCTAAAGCCAAAAAGGCCGCCAAGCAGGCCGAAGAAAATGCACAAGATGCAGACTCTGCCCCTGCACCAACCGAGCAACAAAAAGCAACTGATAATAACGACACCAGCGACAATGCCCCGCTAACGCCCGAGCAAAAACGCCAAGCAGCCATAAAAGCAGCCGTTGCAAAAGCGAAAGCCAAAAAGCAAGCTAAAGAACAAGAAGGAAATGACCCGTCATGAAACTAACCATGGCCTCATCGCCCCATAATCACAGCCATAAAAATGTCAGCAAATTGATGCTGAGTGTTATTGCGGCTTGTATTCCGGGAATTATTGCTCAATGCTACTTCTTTGGTTTTGGCGTTATCGTGCAACTTTTTATTGCGCTTATTAGCGCAAGTGTCAGTGAAGCATGCATGTTAAAACTGCGTAACCGCCCTATTTGGCCAAGCTTAAGCGATGGTAGCGCTTGGCTAACAGCTGTTTTGCTTGCCGTGAGTATTCCACCATTAGCACCCTGGTGGGTCGTAGTGATTGGTACCATCTTTGCCATTGCTATGGTCAAGCAGCTTTATGGTGGCCTTGGCTTTAACGTGTTCAACCCTGCCATGGCAGCCTATGTATTGCTGTTGATCTCGTTCCCTGTGCAAATGACCAGCTGGAATGCGCCAACTGAGTTACTGTCGCAGCCAATCAGCGTCGCCGACACACTATCGCTGATTTTCTTTGCTGAGAATGGCGCTGGGCAAAGTCTGATTAGCGCGATGACAAGTATTGATGGCACCACAATGGCCACGCCGCTAGACACAGTAAAAACCGCGGTATCACAAAATCTCACCGTAACCGAAGCCATGTCAGGCCCACAGTTTGGTGAGTATGCAGGTATTGGTTGGATGTGGGTTAACCTTGCCTTTTTAGCGGGCGGATTATTCCTGTTAAAAACCAAGGTGATCAATTGGCATATCCCGGTTGCCATGCTATCCGCCCTTGCCTTTTGCGCCGCCATCGGTTTTATCATCGCCCCCGGCACCCACGGCGGGAGCATTTTTCACCTACTCAGCGGTGCAACCATGTTGGGGGCATTTTTTATTGCCACCGATCCTGTATCGGCGTCGACCACTAATCGAGGTAGGCTAATTTATGGGGCTTGTATTGGCGTGCTCGTGTATGTGATTAGAAATTATGGTGGCTACCCAGATGCCATTGCATTCGCTGTGTTGATCATGAATATGGCGGTGCCTTTAATTGACCACTACACCCAACCTAGAACCTACGGACATGGAGCAGCAAAATGATAGTGCAATCTATGTATCGCAATGGTGCGATTTTAATGGCATTTGCTTTAGCAACCACAGGCTCCGTGGCACTGGTTCAATCAATGACAGCCGAGCGTATTGCCGTACAAGAAAAACAGCACTTAATGCAATTGCTTGGTCAAGTACTCGATGCTGATGAACATGATAATTTACTGTATTTAGACTGTACCACCAGCAACGCACCAGAGCTTGGCCCCGGTGGCCCACACATTATTTACCGCGCCAGCAAAGCGGGTGAACCCTCGGCATTGCTGGTACGCCACATAACGCCAAAAGGCTACAGTGGTAATATTGATATATTAACTGCGGTTAAAGCAGATGGCAGCATTGCCGGTGTGCGAGTAACACGCCACGAAGAAACCCCCGGTCTAGGCGACAAAGTAGAATTAGCCAAGTCTGATTGGATCACCACATTTAATGGCATGACAATTTCCGATAGCAACGCCAAGCAATTTGCAGTGAAAAAAGATGGCGGCCAAATTGACCAATTTACAGGGGCAACAATCACGCCAAGAGCGGTTGTTAATTCAGTAAAACAAGCGGTTATGTATACTCAGCAAAACTTTAATACCTTGTTTGCAGGTGAAAACGTCTGTAATGGAGCGTCGCAATGAGTCAATTTAAAACCTTATTCAAAGATGGCATGTGGGCAAATAACCCTGCGCTTGTACAGCTCTTAGGACTCTGTCCGCTGCTTGCAGTAACCAGCACCATTACCAACGCACTTGGTTTGGGCCTTGCTACCCTGCTGGTGTTAGTAGGCTCTAACGTCACCGTTTCACTGGTGCGTAATTGGGTGCCTAAAGATATTCGTATTCCGGTATTTGTGATGATCATCGCCGCGTTTGTAACCATCATACAGCTGCTGATGAACGCCTACACATTTGGTTTATATCAATCGCTCGGTATTTTTATCCCTCTGATAGTGACCAACTGTGCCATTATTGGCCGTGCTGAAGCGTTTGCCTCAAAAAATAATGCACTGCTAAGTGCTTGGGATGGGGTAATGATGGGCCTTGGCTTTGCCATCGTGCTCGTTGTATTAGGCACCATGCGCGAACTGATAGGCCAAGGCACTCTATTTGATGGCGCCGACTTGTTATTAGGCCCATGGGCTGCCAGCTTACGTGTTGAAATATTTGAATTTGATAGCCAGTTTTTGGTCGCAATATTGCCACCGGGTGCGTTCTTAGGCATGGGGCTATTGATCGCCGCTAAAAACGTGATTGATGCGCAAATAAAGGCCAAAGCCGCGCCGAGCGAACAACCACAAAAAGCACCTCGCGCCCGTGTTACCAGCTTAACCTAGAATAAAAAGAAGCAGTTATGAACAAACAAAAACGTATTGAAATACTCACCCGCCTGCGCGATGACAATCCGCATCCAGAAACCGAGCTTGAGTACTCATCGCCGTTTGAGTTGTTAGTAGCCGTCACCTTGTCTGCACAGGCAACCGATGTGGGCGTAAATAAAGCCACTCGCAAATTGTTCCCGGTTGCCAACACCCCTCAAGGTATTTTAGATCTCGGGCTCGAAGGCCTACGCGACTACATCAAAACCATTGGTTTATTTAATTCTAAAGCCAATAACGTGTATAAGATGTGCCAGATCTTAGTTGAAAAACACAACAGCGAAGTACCCGAAAACCGCGAAGCCCTTGAAGCCCTGCCGGGTGTGGGCCGAAAAACCGCCAACGTGGTGCTTAACACCGCATTCGGCTGGCCCACCATCGCAGTAGATACCCATATCTTCCGCGTTTCTAACCGCACCAAATTCGCCCCCGGTAAAGATGTTGTTGAGGTGGAGAAAAAGCTCGAAAAAGTAGTACCCAAAGAGTTTAAAGTTGACGTACATCACTGGCTTATTTTACATGGGCGTTATGTGTGTACCGCACGTAAACCCAAGTGTGGCTCGTGTTTGATTGAAGACTTGTGCGAGTTTAAAGAGAAAACAGAATAGCGAAATGTTAGCGGGTTTGGAGTTAGGTGAGAAGCAAACTATTAGCGCTGACACTAAATCAGTGAGGTTAACGTTTTAGCACTTTAGTGCCATTTTCGGATGGCGAATTCCTTTATTACGCACTCACTAATGGTCATATGTAACATATCAGATTGTTGGATGGCGCCTTCGGCTTATCCAACCTACCTATCGACGTAGGTCGGGATAAGGCGCGCAGCGCCGCCATCCGACAAAAATGATGAATTTACTTAGAAACAACCCGACTTACCGCGTTGTTCCAGTGACCTAAATTCAAATATTTCACCTAAAACTGTAACGCTAAAATAAGCCGCGCGCTTTTTGCGGCGGCTGCATTTTCTTGTTAGCCATTATTTCGAGCAGGGATTCCAAATCTGGTTCTTGCTCTGGCCTTTTATCAATATAAGAATGGTATGACTGCTGGTCAGGCCCCCAATCAAAATAAATTCCAGTATTTGGTTCTATAAGTTTTTCAGCTTGCGCTTCAGAAATATTTAGCTTTACCGATGAAAGCTGTTTTAGAGACGCATTACCGACCATTTTTGCAAAAACCACCAAACTATAGGAGCCAGCCAAAAACTGAAAGTTGGCACCATCCTCAGGCAATAAAAAGTGATGATCGTAAGTGACGCCCTCTTGAGGTATAAAAAGGCCACTTCCCCGTTTCAGATTTCCTTTATCACCATATACCCATATGTTGAAATTCTGCTTTGATTCATTGCGATGCAAAGCAATGTGAAGGCTCTCGATAACTTGCCCCTTTATTGCCGTGCTATATAACAGAGTGCGCAAGTAAACTTTGTTTTTCTGGCTGTCAAATCGGGAACCATCAGGGCCAAAGAAAACGAATGTAGGCTGTGTCATAACCAGCTTGCCTTTGCGAAACAATGTCAGCCACGCTGTGGCCGCAGAGACGAGTAGCGCCAAGCAAGATAAAACAAGGCTTATTACATACAATTCTTGAGGCAAACTCGATTCTCCTTCTGATGGCTAACAGCTTATGCTGTCCCACTTTGGCAGTTTATAAGTGACCTTACGGCAAGATAGCGCAAATAAGTAAAAACCATCCGGCATACTTGATTGCAACCTAAACAACTAAGGTGTGATCAATGAATACCACAACATCATTAGAGCAAATTAAAGCA
>NZ_JAAUWV010000044.1 GCF_014694405.1 Pseudoalteromonas sp. S16_S37 | reverse complement strand
GCAAGACTATATGGCGGGGCTCCGGCATTTTAAGAAAACCATCACTGACTTGAATTGGCAAAATTTGGATGTTAGTGATGTGTTTGAATTTAAATGATTATTTATGGGGATCCCTCAGGTAAAAACCTATCACGTTGTAAGCCGTTTTTGTATAGCTCTGATGGATGACAATTTGAGGTAGCAACAAGGACCATTCCATGAGCAAACAACGAATCGAATAGCCGTGCCATTATTATTGCGTCACCAATGTCAGTAACGAAAAATTCATCAAAACACAGCACTTTCGATTCTTGTGCCCATTGTACAGCAATATTGGCTAATGGATTATTTAGCCCTTGAATACAGTTAAGTCGGTTATGCACCTTTTTCATAAAATGGTGAAAATGTAAGCGTTGTTTAGGTATGCCTTGCAAAGATTCGAAAAACATATCCATGAGCATGGTTTTACCGCGCCCCACAGGCCCGTATAAATAAATACCACGACATCGCGCGTTATTTATTAATTGCCGATGTAATTGCGCAAGTTCTGTAACTGCATGCTCCTGTTTACTGTCAAAGTTGAGTTTGCCCGCCAGCAACAGTTGTTGATATTGTTCGTGCATAGTACCTTAAAACTATTTAGAGTGTTTTGAACTATTCGATATAATCGAAAGCGACAACTTACTGTCGAATAAAACAATTTTGATTATTTTCCCGCGTGTAAAATGGAGTTCAAATGTCTGATGCACTCAAACAACTACGCAGAGTTATGGAAAGCTATTCTCCCATATCTCAAACAACATGGCAGCAAATAGTCTCCTTGTGTACGCAAAGCACTTATAAAAAGGATCAATACATTTATCCTTATGGCGAGTTGCCTAACAGTTTTGCTTTTATAAACCGTGGCATTGTTAGGCTATTTGCCTGCGACCATCAAGGTCATGAGTATAACAAGCGCTTTTTTTGCGCTGGTGAGTTTCCCGGTATAATGAGTGCACTTCATCAACAAAAAGCCGTTGAGCAGGGGATTCAATGTTTGCAAGACTGCGAAGTGTTATTAATCAATTTCAAAGCTTATCGTGAGATCTTGTTCGATAACCCTGAACTAATGCGTTTTCAAATTAAGTATCTTGAAAAAAATTGGTTGCTTGAAAAAGACCAACGTGAAATTTGCTTAATTCAGCAAGATGCCACCGAGCGATACCTGCTATTTTTGAAACAAAACAGTGCTTTGGTTGAACAAATTCCTCAATACCATCTAGCGTCACATTTAGGTATTAGTGCCACACAATTAAGTAGGATCAGAAAATCATTAAAAACTTCGAGTTCATTTACATAGGTAAATGAACCGCGAGCGCTGAGTGATTATGCTGCATCTATGATTACTTAGAGGTAGAGAAACTAATGCAAGCCGAATCACTTACTCATCTTCAACCGATGCTGCAATGGAGATACGCAGTTCGTCGCTTTTCCGATGAAATTGTCAGTGACACCAAATTAAATCAAGTCTTAAAAGACACTCGATTAAGCCCGTCTTCTTATGGCTTACAGCCTTATAAACTGTTAGTTATCAAAAATCGTGAAATAAAGGACAAGTTAGTCGAAGCTAGCTACGGACAAGAAAAAATCACACTAAATAGTCATTTACTTGTTCTAGCCGCTGATATGAGCCCAATAACCGAAATGGTTGAACAGTATGTCCTTAGGTACTCGCTGCATAACGACCTCATTGGTAAAAAGCTCAACGCAATGAAGCAAACTATGCTCAGTTCCGTTGCCAAATTTGATAAGCCAACACAGTACCAATGGGCATCAGAACAGGCGTATATCGCACTGAGTACGTTGTTACTTTCAGCTGCTTCTCTTAAAGTGGATGCTTGTCCAGTGGGTGGTATAGATAAGGACAAATTTGACCAAATTTTAGAACTAGATAAGTTTAGGCTCAAAACAGTTATAGCCTGCCCAATCGGCTATCGCCATCCATTAGATCACGTTGCGCATGCTAACAAAGTTAGAAAGCCAATTGAAGATCTGGTTATTAAGGTAGATTAATATGACGTTTACTATCCTTGCATTTTTTGCAGGCGCAGCAATTGCACTGCAAGCCAGTATGAACGCTCAATTGGGCAGCTTACTAAAAAACCCTATTTTGGCAACAGTCTGTGCATTTTCTTTTAGCGCATTTTTTTCTTTGCTTGCACTGAGTGCCTCAAATAACAGCGCTCCAAGCGCCAAGCTCGTTGCCAATGTGCCTTGGTATCTATGGGGAGTAGGTGGTATTTTGAGTACTGCGGGCGTTGGCTTATGTTACTTTTTGATCCCCAAAATGGGCGTTGGCAATTTGATGTCATTTGTACTGAGCGGTCAGCTATTAATGGCGATGCTAATTTCACATTATGGCTGGTTTAGTGTGCCTCAAGCGAGTATCTCACTACAAAAATTAATCGGGATTATTGCCATGATTATCGGCTTGATACTTGTTAATAAAGACTTTAGCGCGAGTTAATTGTTACGTTTCCATGGGGTACAACATCAACCCCATGATGTATATTCTGTTATTTATAAACTGATAAACTCGTCTGCTCCTCCTCGCAAACTGCCTTGATTGCGGGATGTTTGGCTAATCCTTTAAGGTAACGATTGAGATTAGCAAAACTTAATGGCGGTTTTTTCATCTCATCAGCCCAAATACAGAGCATAAACATATAACAATCGCACACTGTAAACTGATCGTTTACCATGTACGTTTTGTCACCAATGTGCTTGTTCAATATAGCCAAACACTCACTTACTCTAGATTGCTGCGTGTTAACTATATCGTCATACATGATGGCGCTTTGCGTGTGCCGTTCAGGATAAAAGTAAACCATTAATTCGTTTTGCACAGTGGTCGTTAAATACATCAGCCACTGATAAAACTGTGCTTTTGCTTTCGCCTCTGTTGGTATTAAATGACCATCGGGGTGTTTTTCACATAAATATAAGCAAATAGCGGCACTTTCAAATAGCACAAAGTCATCGTCTACCAGTGTCGGTATTCGCCCCGTTGGGTTGATTTTCAAATATTGCGCAGATTTTTGAACAACTTTCTTGCGGTCAACTAACTCTAGTTGAAATGGAACGCCCAGTGCTTTCAAAACAAAATGCGGCGCAAGGCTTGCGTTTCGAGGATAATAAAAAAGTGTGTACATATACTACCTTTATGATTGGTTAATATTTCATTAGAAACCTAAGCTCCTTTTTTGGTGGGTTCTATTGAACTGTAGGTGAGCATCCTCTATTTAACAAATCAATTTTTACTTATTATGTCAGTATTTTATACTTTTTTGTTCCTAAATCACTCCGTTTGAAATGAAAACGCCGACATAAGTCGGCGCTGTAAATCCTTAAGGCGTATAATATATCGGTGAGTTTGGCCCAACCGGTAAGCCAAATCCAAATACCCAGATATAGAACAATAATACCCAACCAACAAAAAAGCACATGCTATAAGGCAGCATCGTTGCAACCAACGTACCTATGCCCATATCCTTCTTATATTTGGTGGCAACTGCCAAGATCAGTCCAAAATAACTCATCATAGGTGTAATTAAGTTAGTCACAGAGTCACCTATCCTATAGGCCGCTTGAATGGTCTCAGGCGCATAGCCTATCAACATCAGCATAGGTACAAAGATAGGAGCTGTCACCGCCCACTGCGCCGATGATGAACCTAAGCTCAAATTTACAACTGCACACATGAATATGAATAACACGAATACTTCAGGACCAGTAAGATTAAGTGCAGTAAGCAGGGCGGCACCATTGATTGCTAAAATAGTACCTAGGTTAGTCCATTTGAAGAATGCCACAAACTGCGCTGCAAAAAACACCAGTACAATGTACATGCCCATTGAACTCATGGACTTACTCATCGCGTTTATCACGTCGCGGTCATTTTTCATCGTTCCTACCACGCGCCCATAAACAAAGCCTGGTATCGCAAACGTCACAAAGATAAAGACCACGATTCCCTTTAAAAACGGAGAACCAGCCACAAGGCCTGTTTCAGGATGACGCAATATGCCATTGTCGGGCACGATTGTCAGAGCAAGTAAAATAGATACGATTAACAGTGTCACTCCTGCCCATTTTAGGCCAGACTTTTCTTTTGCTGATAAGTGCTCAATATTGTTTTCACCCAAGTCGATGCTTGCATCATTTGGGTTATATTTGCCAAGGCGCGGCTCAACAATTTTTTCCGTTACCCAAGTACCAACAATGGCGATTAAAAACACCGACACCATCATAAAATACCAGTTCGCTTCTGGGCCTACCTGATATGTTGGGTCGATCATTTGTGCCGCTGGCGTAGTAATACCAGCAAGTAATGGGTCAATAGTACCTAGCAATAAGTTTGCACTATAACCACCCGATACCCCAGCAAATGCAGCAGCTAAACCAGCTAATGGGTGACGCCCTAAACTATGGAAAATCATCGCAGCTAACGGGATCAGCACTACATAACCAAGTTCAGACGCGGTGTTAGACAATATCGCTGCAAATACAATCATGAAAGTAACTAAACGTTTTGAAGCGCCCATTACCATGCCACGCATTGCAGCTGATAGTAGCCCCGAGTGCTCAGCAACACTTACGCCTAACAGGGCCACCAGCACGGTGCCCAGTGGCGCAAACCCTGTAAAATTAGTAACCAAGCCAGTAACAATTTTTTGTAAACCTTCTGCGCTTAGCAAACTAACAACTTCAATAATGCCATCTGGGTCACGACCTTTTGCACCTTCTGGACGCGGGTCAATCGCACTTAATCCCATCCAATCGGCAATACCGCTGAACACAACAATCGCGATACAGAACATCGCAAATAAAGTGATAGGGTGGGGTAACATATTCCCCAAAAACTCAACAGTGGCTAAAAATCGGTTAAACCAACCTTTATTTTCCTGCTGATCATCGGCTTGTGTCTCTACAACATTTGACATAGCTTATAATCTCTAATTCTAAAAATTTGCAGTAATTTACCATTTTTTAGCTTTACTATCACATAGATTCGTTGGCCAGCCACTTTAGCAAGACAAAATGATTCAACTTAAGCCAATTGAGCACCCGACTAATGCTATTGGAGCATTAAAATAGCGATAATTGGTTTTTATCAATGTTTATTGGCACCGTTTTTTTAAGGCTTCTACCGCGCCTTGATGCGTGTTTTTTAATAACTCGCTTAGTTTCTGCGCTGTTTAAATGCTGCTTGTAATAGCTGGAGATCTTAAGTTTCGCTTGTCTTGCTGCTTCATCAGGTAGTATTTTTGGCCTGTCGTAGCAGTCTGTTTTTAAGCCAGTGTACAACCAAGGCATATGAATGTAGCTGTCAGGCACATGTGCAAGCTCAGGTATGTACCTTCGGATAAACTCGCCTTTGGGATCAAACTTTTGCCCTTGCATTAAGGGGTTATAAATACGAAACGGATTGATGCCGGTTGTGCCGGATTGCATCTGAACTTGCGGGTAATGGATGCCAGGCTCGTAATCTACAAACGTACTTGCTAAATAAGCAGCTGTTTTGGGCCAGTCCAGCCATAAATGGTAGCTGGCGTAGGCAACTAACATTGCCCTCATGCGAAAATTAATCCAACCAGTTTGAATCAGCATTCTCATGCAAGCGTCAACAAACGGAACACCTGTTTGCCCAAGTTTCCAACGCGCAAAACTGGCCTCATCAAAATCGCTTTCGCGCATACTAACTAGCGAACGATTTACTGCTTGCGTTTCATATCTGGGTTCTGATTCTAGTTTTTGTACAAAGTGACTGTGCCAATATAGTCTGGCCAAAAATCCTGACCTTTGCCGTTTATCTACTTGCAGCTCGCAGGCCATTTGCATCACTTTTTTTAAACTCAGCACGCCATAACATAGATAAGGACTCAATCGAGAACTAGATGTTACTGATTTTACCGGACTGGATATACCAAACAGATAATGATTAATCCGCTGTTCAAAAAAACTGTGTAGTGTTGCGTTTGCGGCATCCACAGAGCCTTGTTGCATTTGCTTGGCAGCAAAGCTATCGTTGCCGGGGTAGTGGTCTAACAGATGTAATCCGCTGTGATAACTGAGCACTGAGCGCACTTGGCTGGGCGCCGGCAATGACTCGCTGTCTAGCCATTCATTAGCACGGGTTTGCCATGAATCTCGATTTAGCCGACCTCTAAAAACCGCTTGTTGCCGATATTCCTGTATTTTTACGTGCTTGTCTTTACACCATAAATAAACTGCTTTATCCCTTGCATACGTCCACTGGTTGCCCGTTTCTTGATGGCAAAATAGCGCTTTTATAGGATATTTTTGATGAATTTTGCTCAGTATATCTGCCACATTGCCACTGCGAACACATAAAAAGCCCCCTAATTTTTCGAGCTGTTTGGCGTAAGAAAGTACAGCTTGTGCGATAAACGAAAATTGCCTCGCGCTGGTATCATCAAGCTGCCAATATTGCGGTTCTATAACGTATAAAAATAAAGTTGGCTCGGCGCATTTTTGACTATGGTGCAGCGGCGCATGGTCATCAACCCTAAAATCCCGCTTTAGCCAAACAACATTAATCACTTGCCACGCCTTTAAAAAGTAAGGGATAGCGCCTGATCCGTTTACCAATGTAATCATCGGCCAAAACTTGCGCTATGATTCTCTCAATATTGTCATCTACTTCAAACACCCATTCAAAGCGCTCAACGGCAAGTAGTAAACCTTTTTTTAAAAACGGCTGTTGTTTAAAAGCGTTACAATTGCTTTTTACAATATCAAGTTTGTGAGGGTTAGCCTTAAGCTCCTCTAACGCAGCATAAATAAACTGTAAGCCTCTGCTATCGCCGCCGTTCTTTTTTTGTCTGTTATGCCTGCGTGTCATACATCTCGCTAGTCACTGTCAATTTGCTTTTTAATTGCGTCAATCTTGGCAATAAAATCGTCTTTATGTTTATCGTGCTCGTAATCAAGGTGATACGTGTTATGAAAGCCATAGCGCATCAGTACGCCACTGCCTTGAAAGTAAATCGTATAAGCATCAATATCTGAAAACGCTGTAATGCCATCAAAGAACTTACCCTCTGGTGTTACTTCACCATGCTTTTGTATGTATTCGTAAACACTGAGTATCGTTTTACTGTCTAAATCGTTTTTCATGATGACTCCATTTCGTTGTCTTTGTTACGTATTAGAATTAGGGTAAGATCAATAAAATACAAGTATTAAGTCAATTAGCGCCATGCAAATTCAGTTTTTGGGCACCTCATCAGGCAGCCCAAGTCGTTATCGCAACATGTCAGCCGTTGCAGTTTCCTTTGACTCAGCCAAACAGTGGCTACTTGTTGACTGCGCTGAAGGCACGCAACATCAAATATTAGAAACCAATTTATCACCCGCTAAATTAGCGGTGATCTGTATCACCCATATTCATGGCGATCACTGTTATGGCTTGCCAGGTCTGTTATCGAGTATGTCGTTATGTGGCAGAAGCGAACCTGTATCGCTGATAGCGCCGCAAAAACTCATTCATTTTATTCATGCAAGTTTAGCGCTGACCGATGTTAAGCTCGGTTTTGATTTGATTTGCCATAATGTTGAAGAATTAAAGGCACCACTAAAACTTTCTTTGTGCCAAATAGAAGCCATTGAGCTCAAGCATCGAGTACCTAGCTTTGGCTATAAAATCACAGAAACGCAAATACCTAAAAAGTTAAAAATAGAGCAATTAAAAGCTGACAATATTGAAAGTGGCCCGCATTACAATGCTCTGCAAAAAGGTCATGATGTTGTGTATAAAAACATAACACTCCATGCTAAAGAGTATACCTTTGACAGTTGGCGTCCTCGCACCGTGATTATTTGCGGAGACAATGAAAAACCTGCAAAACTAGCCAATTACCTAAGCGATGTTGACTTGCTCGTTCACGAAGCAACGTTTACCCATGCAGATTTACTAAAAGTGGGTACTCATACTGGACATTCTGATGCTAAAAGAGTGGCCGAATTTGCTCAACAACATGCCGTTGCACGCCTGGCTTTAACTCACTTAAGCGTACGCTATCATGGCCCAGGTATGCTCGAGCCTCTAAAACGAGAAGCATGCGAACATTACCAAGGCGAGTTATATTTTGCTGAAGATTTATTGAGTTTGACTATCCCGAAGCAAAGCTTGTAGTAATTCTTGATCTGCCTGAACCACAATCGCATAGCGCTGTGCCGCAGTTATCAATTCATCAAGGTGGGGCTTGAGTTTTTCAACACATGCTTGTTGAAAAAGCGTCGAACGTCTATCGCCACGCATATGCGCTAACGCCAACGTATGGCCACAGCTTGTTGCATATTGAATAAAACCATTTTTTAACGCGGCACGTTTACCCAGCATGAAATCTTCTGGGTCACAGCCAACACGTGCGTGATGCCTAGAGCGTACTAACCAGTGTTTGTCTTGCCAGTATACGTCATCCAGTACAATATCTGGGCGGCGCTGCATTTTTCGTTGGCAATTAACAGTCAAATGGGCTGCATTTAAGCGATTTATTGGACTCAGGTCTGTGAAATAGTGAAGAGGCGCAGCCAAACGCTGTTGTTTAACCTCTACGATGTGGCACAAATGAAACGCTTGTTCGCACATTTTTGCACTTTGAGGGCCTACAAGTAGATAATAACGCGTCAGGTTATGTGAGCCAGTGCCAGCACTTAAGCGCTCAACCACATCTAGGATCTCATCATCTGCATAAGGTGAAAAAGTATCAATGAGATCATTATAAACTTGTGGATTTAAGCGTCTAAAGCGCTGCTCATCTTCTTTAAAAGCCAATGGCAAGGTAGCAAAATCAAGTTCCTTAGCCAAGGTGCTGGTCGTTTTAAACGCGGCACCACCTGCTTTTCTTTGCAGTGCTTTTTGCCAACGCTTATGCAGGATATGCTCATTGTCGAACGATGACAAAGCCGATTGTGTCGTGAGCTTATCATCAACAGAATCCTGACAAGTTTGCAGGTACGATTGTAAAAAAGCGTGTGCGCCTTCGTAGACTTGCTCTTTGTTCACTAACGGCTTTTGTCTAATTTTGATGTCATCAGAATTCATTTGCTGCTCTGCTGCATGATGACGGGCTAAATACAAACTCGTAATAAATCGAAATAGATCCCACACTGCATGACCTACGCAGGCGTCATCAAAATCATTTGGGGTGAATATAATGGTGTCACCGTGTGAGCCTTCTTCACTAATAAAACCAAAATTTGCTGTATGACAATCGCCTAAAATGCAAGTGAGTGGAATTTCAAACAAAGGAGCGGGTAAGGATATGGCGTTTTGAGCAAAGTCGCTGTACATCAAAGCTGCACTACCGCGTAAAAACAAAAACGGACTACTGGCCATTTTTACGTGCTTTTGTAATGTTCCAATTGTTTGTACGCCGTCAATCTTAGTTAGTATGGTTTGGATTTGCGCGCTTCTATTCATTTATACTCTCCTCGTTTTGGCATCATCAGCCATTGGTCCATATTTTAGAGTGAGCAATATAACCATTGATTTAGCTGAGAGCTTTCTAAAATACCTTACCCCACGCTAACCAAACGCTATGACAATTTAGTTGCAATAATATGACTTAAACTCGTTCTATTTATACAGTTTTGCTAATTATTGAAACAAGTTATTGCAAGATACAAATTAATAGCCTGAGCAGACTAATCTCAATGATAAAACCCCACACTTTAGTACCATTTTAAACTGTAATAAGAGAGGGCTTATGACGAAAAACGCATTTTTATGACTATTTGTTTAATGAGCAACCAACCAAATTAACGCCAGTTTGAAAATCCGTCAATATGTGAGATATATTTTATCTGTATCTGAGATTACCTCACTGTATCTAACGCGTTACTTTTAGGGATGCATTGTAAAATTCACAATACATACTAAAGACCAATCAAATCTGTTCACAAATTGACTACGCGCTGATTTTTTCATTCTCTATACATATAGCCAAATCAAATTAACTTATTTTCGATATGGCTAGTTGTCGTGCTTTGGCGGTGCAGTCAAACACAATAATAATAATTAAACCGATAGGATGTAGTATGCGCAATTTCAACCTTAGTAAAGTCGCACTTAGCTTAGCGACACTATTAGCCGCAGGCTTCAGCTACGCTGTTGAGCAAGACGGCGTTGAAGAAGTAGAAAAAATTCAAATAACAGGCTCTCGTATCGCCCGCTCTAGTGCACAAATGACCACTCCAACTACAGTGCTTGACGCCAAAGCTAT
This sequence comes from Pseudoalteromonas sp. S16_S37, assembly GCF_014694405.1. GTDB lineage: Bacteria > Pseudomonadota > Gammaproteobacteria > Enterobacterales > Alteromonadaceae > Pseudoalteromonas. Next base: position 32,349 of record NZ_JAAUWV010000044.1, on the reverse strand, counting down.
TGAAATGTCGGGTGTTAAGAATATTGGCGACCTCATGCATAAATTGCCAGCGATGATTGATGGTGTGGGTGGGGTGACTGCGCGAGATCAAAACGGCAGCGGCTTATCTTCAGCAGGTCAAGAACTGGTCAACCTGCGCGGTTTGGGCACAGAGCGAAGCCTAGTATTAGTTAACGGACGTCGTCACGTACCTGGTGATGCTGGTAACTCTGCGGTTGATTTAGCGATGATCCCATCAGCTCTAGTTGAGCGAGTAGAGATAATCACAGGTGGCGCATCTGCCATTTATGGTGCCGATGCCGTAACTGGCGTTGTAAACTTCATTATGAAAAAAGACTTTGTTGGTCTTGAAGTTGACGCATCTTATGGTGAAAGTGCACAAAGTGATGCAGCAAGTGAAGACTTATCAATAACCTTTGGCCAAGACTATGCAAATGGCAAGGGTAACTTTACTGTTCATGCTACCTACTCAAAACGAGACGAGCTCAAAGCTACAGACCGTGATTACGCAAATATGAACCACTCTTTTTTGCCTAATCCAGAAAATACAGGCCCAAATGATGGGATTGCTGACACCGTATACATCAATGACCTGCGCTTCCAAGCACTCAGTGCAGAAGGATTAATTTATGTCCCTAATGAGAACTACTTTTTCGGTGATATGCCCATCACACATGCTCCAGTACCTACCTTTGCGAATGATCCAATTACTTTCCCATTTGGTAAGGTAGGATATGACACCTTTACGCTAGACCGTACAGATGGTCACTTCAGACCTTTCGAAAGCGGCTCGTTTTGTGATGGACCTGTACAATGTGACGGTGGTGACGGCTTTAGAACGCCTGAAACAATTTATCTAGTTGCACCAAGTGACAGATTGTTATTCGACTTTGGTACGCGCTACGACATTGCCGATGACCTAACGCTGTACGCAAACGCAAAGTATGCAAAAGTTGAATCATTCGCGACAGGGCAAGCGAGTATTTTCCATGATGATAACTTTGGACCGTTAGTCTCTTTAAAAATAGACAATCCCTTCTTACCTGAAGGGCTAAGACCATTAATGCAGGAACGCAGCTTAAACGAAGTTGCGCTGGCAGTTATTGGTTTGCCATCTAGCTCGGATAATACCCGCGAAACTCGTCAATTTACCTTCGGTGGTCAAGGCCAGTTTAGCGATTATGACTATGAGTTTTATGTTCAGCATGGTCAAGTAGATGCCGATATATATGAAAGAACCACTTATAATGAGCGCTATTACCGTGCCTTGGATGCAACAACCAATGAAGCTGGTGAGGCGGTATGTCGTGATACATCTGACCCTGCTTGTGTTCCTTATAACCCGATGTTTAAACAAGCTTCAGCTGCTGCGTTAGCTTATGCAAGCGTTAATCTACATCGCCAGCAGCAAATGAAGCAAACCTTGGCAAGCTTTGTAATTAATGGTGATTTGGGCTCAACCGATCTTGGTCCTATCGCTTTTGCTGCAGGCCTTGAATATCGTAAAGAAGAATCGTCAGATGAACCAGATCCTTTAACTTATGGCCGAGATGAAAATGGTGTCGGTCTTGGCTTAGTTGGATTAACCACAGGCCAAAGCCCTGAAACAAACCTATTCTTTAGCCCTGTAAAAGGTAGTTACGATGTTAAAGAACTATTTGCCGAAGTGAGCGTGCCACTACTAGCTGATTTACCTTTCATTGAGAGCCTTGATGTAGAAGTTGCAGGGCGTTATGCCGATAACAGCATTACTGGTGGTGATTTCACGTATAAAGGCGGTTTTAATTGGCAAATAGGGTACGACATTGGCTCAAGAATAAGCTTTTCCCGAGCCGTACGAGCCCCCAATGTTGCCGAACTGTTCAAGCCAACAACCGCTGGCGCTGGCAGGCTAACTGATCCATGTCATGCAGAAAACCTAGTCGCAAAAGAGTCAGTTACTGCAAACCGCAAAGCTAACTGTGCAGCATTAGGTCTATCACCTGATTTTCAGTCAAATGCGTCTTTTGGCACGGTATTACAACATACTAAGGGAAACCTTGAATTAAAACCCGAAACCGCTGACACGCTAACCGTTGGTCTAACGTATACACCAAGCGCTGACTTTAATTTGTCAATTGATTATTGGGATATCGAAATAACCGACGCAATCACTGAGGTTAGTGGTACCGATGTACTTGAAAACTGTGTAGATGGCTCTGCTCTAGATAGTACTTTTTGTGACAAAATCAGACGAGCTGACGACGGCAAAATTCTCTATGTTTCAGTCAATAACATTAACGCCGCTAAATTTACAGCCAAAGGGGTAGATGTTGAGAGTATGTTAGCTTTTGATTTACCGCTAGGGCGCTTAGATTTTCGCGCTAATCTCTCATATCTTGACGAGCGTATTTCTGAGCAAAACCCAAAGGCTGGCTTACCAACCGAAAACGAAGCAGGCAGTCGCCGTTATCCGCGCGTAAGAGCAAATATTGCTACTACCTATCAGTATGAAGATATTTCTGCGAGCTTGAACACTAACTATGTTGGCAGCGCGACATTTGATAAAACCAGATCTGATGAGTATTACCCTAAAGAATTTGGTAACAATATCCCAAGCTATACAACACACAACTTACGTATTAATTACAACGCAACTGATGAGCTAATGCTTTATATGGGTATCAATAACTTAGGTGATAAAAAGCCGCCTAAATTACCGCTGCTGAACCAAGGTAACATGTTTTATGATGCCGTTGGCCGAACATACAGAGCAGGTTTAAAGTACAAGTTTTAATCTTACACTTTACATTTAACAGCAAAAAAGCAGAGCCCAGCTCTGCTTTTTTATCTGCATAATCGTTAGATTAACGCGCGTTTGTGCTTTCGAAAATTTTATCTGCTGATGCCGCTACAAACCCAGTGTAGATTTCACCATCTGGTTTTTCATAGCGAAGCGCAAATTCATAGAAGCAACTTGGAATGCTAAACTCACCATCACTAAACTTAACATTGAAGTGATCAGCAAGTGTTGACGATTGCTCAAGTAACACCTCTGGTGAACCTTTGATTTCGCCACCAGAGCTGTTTAGTTCAAAACCAGCGTCTTTCAGTGCTTGGTTAACCGCTTCAATGGTGCTGAAGTTTTGCAAATAGTTAATGCTCACGGTGAAGTGGTTTGCACGGTAACCCCATGCAGCCATCCACGCAGCATATTCGCTTTCTTCTAATAACTGCTTGTACTGCTCGTGGCTAACTTGCCAGTGTGTACCTGAGTATAAAAAGTTGTCGGCAGTGATAGCACTTTCATCAATCTGTGCAACCATATCTTTCACAATTGCTTGTAATTGTGGAGAAAACTTCTCAACTAATAGCTCTGAAATAAACACTTTTGGCTTTGTTGGATCTGAGTGTTCAAAATGCTTTGCGTATAGCTTTTTAGCTTCGAAATGGTATTCGCCACACTCTTTGTAACCAACCGCTTTGAAGTGTGCTGCTAGTTTTTCTAGGCCAACTTTCTCAAGGTTGAAAGTACGTAGTGCAATGTGGTCATTGATCACATCATCTTTTTGCGTTGAACCTAGCAGCTCATGAACTTTAACAGCTGAAGGTGTTACCGAAAGATAATTATTCCAAAGTTCGTCAAATAGTTGATCAACATTGTTGTGCATAATGGGTTCCTTAATTTTGCGGATTGTCCGCGTTAACTTGGTGCGATTAAGCCCGACGCAACAAGTTTATAAAGTAAACGTTCTCACAGAGTCACCGTTGTTTAATGCCAACGCTTTAGCGACACTCGCATCAACAAATAATGTATTGCTCTGTTCATCATAAGAACATTTATCAGTAAAAGTTGCCTTAAAGTTTGCAAGCCCTTGGTTTGATATTGCACGTGCCTTTCCGGTTACATCGCTACGTATCTCAATGTGTGCCACCACGGAGCGCTGAACAGTGCGAATGTTCTTTAACTTAGCTTCAACCGTAGGACCTGCATCAAATAAATCAATATAACCTCTGTGCTCAAAGCCTTCTTTTTGCAGTAACTTTAAAGCTGGTTTAGTCTTTTCGTGCACTTTGCCAATCACGGCCTGTGCCTCTTCGCTCAGTAAATTAGCGTAAATAGGGTACTTGGGCATCAATTCACTGATAAACACCTTGTCACCCAAACCTACTAAATGGTCGGCTTGCGGAAACTCGATGCTGAAAAAGTGCTCTTGTAACCACTTCCAAAACGGTGAATTACCGTTGGCATCACTTACGCCGCGCATTTCTGCGATAACCGTTTCGCTAAAACGCTCACTATGATCAGCCATAAACACAAAGCGCGAACGGCTTAAAAAGCGCCCAGCTAAGCCTTTGCGAAATGGCTCTCTTAAAAACAAGGTACAAATTTCGCTGCAACCTGTGTAGTCATTACACATGCTCAAGATGTCAACGGTATTGTAAACATCAAGCGTGCGTGAATGATGCACAGTTTTACCTAAATGATAGTGATAAAGGGGAACCTGCATGCCCACAGCCGCTTCAATGGCGGTAGTGCCCATGATTTCGCCTGTTTCGCTATCTTCAAGTACAAACACATAACCTTCATCAAACGGTTTAGACAGTGTTTTGCTGAAGCTTTTTTCAGAGCGCGCTATTTTGTCTTGTAATATCTGGTCGTCTACTGGTAACGACGTAAAGCCGTGACCAGACTCTATGGCGATTTGTTTAAAAGCTGCGAAATCGCGACTCGCTATCGGTCTTAATATCTGCATAATTGCATCCAAAGGGAGGCGGTTACACCTCCCAAACCGATTAAGCGCTAGCTGCTTGCGCCGTAGCTGCTACAACATCAGCTACCGCCATTTCAAAGCGCGCTAAGCCAGCTGTAATATCTTCATTAGGAATAACCAATGAAGGTGTAAAACGAAGTACGTTAGTACCAGCAACTAGCGTCATTAGACCATGCTTGGTGCTTGCTAGCATAAAATCACGCGCGCGATCTTTGTAGCTATCGTTAAGTACCGCACCTAGTAACAAACCTTTACCACGTACTTCTGCAAATACGTTGTACTTGTCGTTAATCGCATTTAGGCCATCGCGGAATAGTTGCTCTTTAACTTTAACTTGGCTTAACACTTCCGGTGTATTTACGGTATCGAACGCAGCTTCTGCCACGGCACACGCCAGTGGGTTACCGCCGTATGTAGAGCCGTGAGTACCTACTTTAAGGTGTTTAGCGATTGCATCAGTGGTGATCATAGCGCCGATTGGGAAACCGCCGCCCAGAGCTTTTGCTGTGCTTAAGATGTCTGGCGTTACACCAAGGCCTTGGTATGCGTAAAGCTCACCTGTACGGCCAACACCTGATTGTACTTCATCGAAGATCAACAAGGCATTGTGCTTGTCACAGAGTGCGCGCACGCCTTCAACAAACTCTTTAGTTGCAGTGATGATACCGCCTTCGCCTTGTAGTGGCTCCATCATAACCGCACAGGTTTTGTCGCTGATAAGCTTTTCGAATGCTGCTAAATCGTTGTAATCGCAGTGTACGATGTCAGCTGGCTTTGGACCAAAACCGTCAGAGTAAGCAGCTTGACCACCCACAGTTACTGTGAAGAAGGTACGACCGTGGAAACCTTTGTTAAATGCGATGATTTGTGTTTTGTCTTCGCCGTAATTATCCAGTGCAAAACGACGTGCAAGTTTAAGTGCCGCTTCGTTTGCTTCTGCGCCTGAGTTTGCAAAGTACACTTTGTCGGCAAACGTAGCGTCGGTGATTTTTTTTGCTAAACGCAATGCAGGCTCATTGGTCATTACGTTTGATAAGTGCCACAGTTTTTGGCCTTGTTCAGTCAATGCATTAACAAGCGCAGGGTGACAATGACCCAAACAGTTAACGGCAATACCACCGGCAAAGTCGATATACTCGTCGCCTTTTTGGTCCCATACACGTGAGCCCTTACCTTTAACAGGAATAACTTCTGATGGGTTGTAATTTGGTACCATAACCTGATCGAATAATTCGCGGTTAGCTTGCATGACGACGTCCTCTTATTTTACTTCAACTTGTTGTGCATCTTTTTTAAACAAAAATAAAGATGCTGATTTATCAACATTATTACGATGATTAACGTAAATTTGCAGTGCAAAAATACACAAATTGTTTAAAATAAAAGTCAAATTGACGAACAAATTTAGCAAAATGATAAATTCACAAGACGAAAAGCTGATTGCGTTGTTAAGAAGTAACGCCCGCGCCAGTATTTCAGATTTAGCAAGAAGCTTAGATTTATCACGCTCAACCGTGCAAAGCCGCTTACAAAAATTAGAGCAATCAGGGGTGATAAAAGGCTACAGCGTAGAGTTTGGACACGAGTACCTATCTGAGCGAGTAGAAGCCCATGTATCCATAAAAGTTAAACAAAAGCTCACCACCAAAACCAACATAGCTTTAAAGCACATGAGCAACATAAGCGCCTTGTACGCCATCAGCGGCGAATACGACATGATAGCGGTCGTAGAAGCACAAAGCCTGCAACAGCTCAGCATCATTTTGGATGACATCGGTAATTTAGAAGGGGTAGAGCGCACCAACTCCTCGGTTATTCTAGAAACCAAGTTTAAGCGTTAGGGTAGCGTGGTTCTCACCTATGGTTTGAGGTAGTTGTTAGGTCGGATAAACTCGGTTTTGGACATAAACGCGTAGTGATCCAGCATAAGCAAAGTGCCAGTCAGGGCACTTTGCGGTAATTTAACACATCACGTTACCACTCAGTCGGCTTATGCTGTTCAGTTTTAGCGATATACCAAAGCATCATTAACCCAGCCAATGCCGAAAATACCGAGGCAAATAAAATGCCCAGTTTTGCAGCGTTTAACTGTTCGGGGCTGTACGCTAAATTGGCGATAAACAACGCCATTGTAAAACCGATACCTGCCAGCATGCCGCCGCCAAGGATCATGACCCAATGTAAGTCACTTGGAAGCCTTGCAATTTTTATTCGCACAGCCGCCCAACTAAACAACAAAATACCGATGGGTTTACCTAATACAAAACCAAGAAACACCGCAAGTGTGAGTGATGACGTAAAACTTACCTCTGCTAATGGAATGCCTGCATTGGCAAATGCAAATAGTGGCATCACGATAAAACCTACCCAAGGATGAAGCAATATCTCTAAGCGCTCAACAGGAGAGAGTGCTTCTCTTGCCGCTGCTTCTGCGGTTCTTAAGGCTTTACGGTCCGGCGTGTCGCCACTCCAATGCTCGCCAGGAGGGTAATCAACCACACAATTCATAATTGCATGGAGTCTATCATCACTTACCCATTTATTGGTTGGCGTTAACAACCCTAAAATAACACCTGTCACCGTGGCATGTATGCCAGAGGCATCAACAGCAACCCATATAAATATACCGACAATAAAAAACACGGTGATGCTTCTAACACCTAAAAAAGCCATTAGCTTAACGAGCACAAATCCCATTAAAGCGATACCAATAGCAAGCCAATCTAGGTTACCTCCGTAACCAATGGCAACAACAATTATCGCGCCCAAGTCATCAACTACGGCTAACGACAACATAAATACCCGTAAACTTTTGGGAATACCTGTACCAAGCAGTGCTAAGCAACCAAGCACAAATGCCGTGTCTGTGGCCATTACGGTTCCCCAGCCATGCTGGCCAGGCAGTGAAAATTGCAACGATAAGTAGACCAGAGCGGGCACCAACATGCCACCCAAGGCTCCAGAAACAGACAACATAGCTAGGCTTGGGTTGCGTAATTCACCCAATACCAACTCACGTTTAAGCTCTAGCGCAATCAAAAAGAAAAATAGTGTCATTGCTGCATCGTTAACCCATTCTTCTATCGAGCGTTCATATTCAAAAGTATCAAACTTGATCCCGATTGATATATGCCAAAAGCTTGCAAATGCCTCACTCAAAGGTGAATTTGCCAAGATCAAAGCAGCTATGGTTGATAACAATAAGGTGACACCCGCTGCTGCCTCCACTTTAAAGAACCGAGAAATTGGCTGTACAATCCAATCGATATGCTCTTTGGGTAGCCCAGTAGCGTGACCAAATTTTGTATTTTGCGAACGGTCACTCATGATTTTTACTTATCCCATTAACAGCAAAAAAATAAGGGACCAACACCTTATTTTTAAATACAGTTTTTTTACCATCGTGGTTTTGCAAATTGCTCAACCCCTATGCCATGTGTCGATAACAAAGACTGCACTTGAGTGCTGTATCTGTGCTTTAATCCTTCTTCTTAATTTTTGAGTCACTTATTGCCTCCATGCCTTTTAAGAACTTAAATAAATCGCTATCGGTAGACAAAATAAGCGTTGTATCATCGGCCATAATGCTCGGGTAAGCTTGCATAGTTCGAGTAAATTCAAATAAGCTCACAGCTTGCGGGCTTTGATTGTAGGCTTGGGCATAAATTTGCGCAGCTTTGCCATCTGCTTGCCCTCTAATTTCTTCTACTTGGCGGTAAGCTTCTGATTGAATTTTATTTAACTCTCTGACTCTGTCACCACGAATTCTAGCTGCTTCACCATTGCCTTCCGATAAAAACCTCTCAGCAATTTGGCGACGTTCACTCACCATACGCTCATAAATTTTAGGCCGAACACTTTCGTTATAGTTAATACGTTTAAAACGAATATCGAGCAACTCAATACCAAACACCTGTACTTTTTCAGCTGCGGCGGTAAAGATCTCTGCTTCTACCATCTGGCGGCCTTTATGAATTGGCACAAGCGCACCAATTTTAGTGTCAGCATCTAATTCACTTAGTAGCCCTTCACGCAAAGGCTTTCTATCTGCACTGGTGCGTATAATTTCGATCAGTTTATGTTTGGCAACCGAGTTGCGGGTTTCGCTTCCCAAAATATCATCCAATCTTGATTGCGCACTTCGCTCATCTCGAAGACGCAAAAAATATTGCAGAGGTTCGGTAATACGCCATCGTGCAAATATGTTGACCGAAATATAAAGTTTATCTTTGGTTGGCATATCTGAAGGGGCACCGTTCCACTCCAACACACGCTTATCTATTGCGTTTACTTGTTGAATAAAAGGGGCTTTTATGTGCAACCCTGCATCAACTATTGGTTCTCCGATAGGTTTACCAAATTGCGTAATAATGACTTGTTCAACTTCGCTAACAGTATAAAGTGCATTATTTAGGGTCAGCCCAACAACCAGAAGCAAAGCAACAGCAATGGTTATTTTTTTTGCTTTCATGGTTTTTCTCCCGACATTTTATTTAGATTAAGAAAAGGTAAAACATGCTGCGCTTTGTCATCTATGATCACTTTTGAACGAATGCTAGGTAACACAGACTGCAAAGTTTCGACATATATGCGTCGCTTAGTTACTTCTGGGGCTTTAAGATATTGTGCATAGAGCGCATTGAATCGGGCAACATCACCCTGGGCTTCATTTACTCGTTTTAAGCGATAACCATCGGCTTCTCTGATCCGTTGATCTTTTTCACCTAAAGCCAGTGGAATCACTTTGTTGTAATCTCGGCGCGCTTCGTTGATGAGCTTTTCTTTTTGCTGCTGTGCTTGGTTTACTTCATTAAATGACTCTTGTACGGGCATTGGCGGGTTAATATTTTTAAGTTGCACCTGATCGATACTTAACCCCATTGCATACTTGGTTGATAATGCTTGCATTTTTATAAGTGCTTGAGACTCTATTTCCTGTCGCCCAATGGTAATCACTTCATCAACCGTACGGTCGCCTACCACCTCACGCATTACAGATTCAGATACATAGCGTAAGGTTTCACTGGGCTCTCTAACTTCAAATAAAAATTTAACCGGATCAGAAATACGATATTGCACTACCCATTCAACAAGAGCGGCATTTAAGTCTCCAGTAACCATTTGCGTTTCTCGTAACCCTTCATTGCGGCGGGGGCTTTGATAGGGGTCATTGGCCCCCACTGTAGAGAAGCCAAACTCTTGTTTAAGTTGCCGTTTTACAGGCACTGTACTGGCATGATCTATACCAAATGGTAATTTGAAATGCAGGCCTGGCTGCTCAAGGGATAAAAATTTACCAAAGCGCTGTATAACCGCCACTGAATCACTAGGGACTGTATAGGCTGAATTCCATATTGTGAGTAATACGCAGATAAAGGCAAAAACGAATGGAAAACTTGGATGGCGACCGCCGGGTAATATAGTTGGCACATAAAATAACTTTTTTAAAATTTCATTTAAATCTGGTGGTGATTTATTACCCCCTCCCCAAGGGCTGTCAGTGTTATTGTTGTCACTCATTTTAAGTTCCTCTCTTTTAGGTTGTTAATCGCTTACATGAACTAAACGTAGGTTTTTAGAATTACGCGCTTAGGCGTTCCGTTTTAGTGATAAAAGTACTTACTAACATATGGGGAGGTCATTGCTGAGAGCAAACCACTGTAGTCCAGCTTAAATCTAATTTCTTGACCAACCTGCAAAGCTACTCCTGCACTTTCAACCACCAAGTGGTCACTGCAACTGGCTACAATCGTTATTCCTCGCGGTGGTATTATTCCTAATGGATTAACATCTTGACGACCAAGCGCAAGTAGCCCTTGTTTAACTTGTCCTCTATCAATAACTTGTGGCATTTCACCAAAGGCATTTATGGATCGTCGTCCCTTCGGTATTGATGGTTTAATGTTGGATTCAATAACTTCTGCTACCAAAGTGACGATATCGGTATGTGCGCCAGCTATGGGGTGTTTGTAGAGCGCTTCAACGCCAAAGTAAATCGCTTCACCCAGCCGTAATTGATTAACGCCATTATGTACATGTGGGTCTAAGTCCAGTGCCCAAAGTAGGTTTGCTGAGTTACCTCCAGAGATGATTTCAAAACGAATGCCAAATAGCGTTTCAGCTTCTTTTGCTAATTTGGCTAAAAAATCCATATTATCTTGCTGTGGCGCAACGCCATAACGGCACGTTAAATTGGCGCCAATTCCTTTTAAGGTAATATTTGAAAGTCTTAGTGTTTGCCTGATAATGTCAAAAAGCTTATCTGGCATAATGCCTTCCCTAAGGTCGCCTAACTCAACCATTACTATAACTCCATGAAGGAATCCCGCACTCTTTGCCGCTTTAGACAATGCTCTTATTACGATAAGCTCGGTATTAAGGCTTATTTCACAGTTTAATACCACGCGCTCGACCTGACTCAGCATTGGCGTTCGTATCAACATCATTGGTATGGTAATGCCGGCGTGTCTCATCCTTTCTATATTTTCTATACGTGAGTCGGCGAGCATTTTAACGCCAGATAAGATAAGCGAAGCTGCAACTGCAGGATGGCCCATAAATACTTTGGTAACGGGTACTATACTGATGCCATGAGGTTTTAGTATGCTGATAAGTTGTTTTGCATTAGCAACAATTTTGGCACAGTCGATTTCTAACCTTGGCGTGTTCATAACGGCGTTGGTATTTTTCTTTCAAGCAGTGGAAAAGCTTTAAAAACCATATGCAGTAAAAATTCACTTGAACGCTTTAGTGCGTCGGTAACGGGTATGCCAAATTCTTTTGAGTAGTGATATATACACTCGTCAACTTCGTGGTTGCTCATATCTTCATGATTTATGCTAATACCAATCACCTTTGTATGTGTGAAGTTTTCTATTAGCTCTATTTCACTTGCGAGTGATGGCATGCGCATTTGTGCAAAATCAACTCTAAATTTACGGTGTGGGGCATGTTGCACAATCACTGCATTAGGTGCAGAGCCTCGAATTATCATCGCACTTGTGCAAAATGCTGGGTGGCTAAGCGCGCCTTGTCCTTCGATGATAATGACATCTGGTTTCTCAGTTTCATAAGCTCGGCAAATTATCGCTTCGAGCTCTCCCGGGCAAAACTGAGCCGGTATAGAGTCCATCACTAAACTATATTTAGAGCCTTGCATTACGCCCGTTTGCCCAGTAGCGACTAAAACAACATTAAGGCCACTTTGCTTCAAAGCGTCAGCAAGTATCGTTGCTGTTGTGCGTTTGCCAACCGCACAATCAGTGCCCATTACCACGATTCTTGGGCAATCCACGTTATTGATAAGACCGCTAAAAATTTGTAAGTTGCGCTGCTCTCTAGGTTTACGTATGTCAAAAATCGCCACTCTATTTTCTCGGCTAATGCCGAGAAACTCTGGGTCATCATTTAAATATTCATGTAAGCCATTGATAATATTCATTCCAAGCTTCATTGCTTCAATAATAACAAGCCGTTGTGAAGTCGATAACACACCACTCGAAGGCGCAATGCCAAATATAAAATATTCAGGCCTCTCACTGGCCTTGTGAACAGCTTCCTGTAAGCTTGCATAGATTGGAATACCATTATTTTTGCGATCCAGTGCATATCCTGAATCTAACCCCGCTTTTTCGCTATCAATGACAGATAATATGCGAAATTTGGGAGAATAGCGGATCAGCCCATTGGCTGTTTTACCATCTGTTTTAGTGAAGTTTCCCTCACAAAAAATAACTGCACTAAGCGTAGCGCCGGTGTTATGACCGTGATTTGACCTAAAAGAATCATTTTGCGCTTTAGATTGTGCAACCTTTTTAGAAACAATTGAAAAAAGGTTGACTATATTTGGAGAAGACATTATTAGCCTCAGTATTTATAGAACCTAGAGGTCGATTTGTGCATACCGAGATTTTAAATCGGGAGAGGTACAAGTAGTCCCACTAAGCAAGTTGGGAGTGAGTCGGGAACTATAAAGATAGGCCATTTTTTATACATTAGATAGTATTATCTCATTTATATGCAAAAACTTAGTTACATCCACATCACGCAATTTTAACACTACAACAACGACAATTGGTTTAGTGACCCAATTTAACGGTATTGAGTAAAAAATTTAAGCAATCTTACTTTAGACTTTATTGATTCGCCCACCAAATAGCGTTTGTACGCCTGCTTTTTGCAATAGCTGTTGTTAACAGCCTATCCAGCCACGCTGTTAGTGCGCTTAGAACAAAAGCAGGCGCTAGCAAATGACCATTTTATTTATCTTATCATTTGAATTAGTATGGTTTTGCTTTTATAAGTGACACCTTATTTGCTTAACTTCCTGCCTATCATGGAAGGTAACCGCAAGGGATTGCTCATAGCTCTATTAGCGCTTTTGGAGGAACAATGAACATGAGGGATATTTTACAGTGACAGTGGGATGGGTATAGCAAATTTCACAAGTCTCGTATCAATTTGTGGATCCATATTTTTGCAGTGCCAGCATTTATTTTTGGTACAGTGTCTCTTATCAGTTCAGTTATTAGCTTGAATATTTTGTCGCTAATTTATTCTATGCTGTTAATGGCTATTTCAATTGCGGTGCAAGGTTTTGGTCACAGTAAAGAAGCGCTACCACCTGAACCATTTTCAAGTGCCAAAAATGCTTTTATACGTGTATTTTTGGAGCAATTATACACGTTTCCAAAATTCGTGATCACTGGAAAGTGGTATTCAGCTCTTCGAAATCATAAACCTTAACACCCATTTAAAGCAGCACGGGTAATGGCGCTATATTTAACGCAGATAAAAAAGGATATTTTATGGCTACGAACCATAAATTTAAAAGGTTGAATGCCAGCAGAGATTTTATCGCAGATAATTATCACGCTCCGCTGAGCTTATCCGATATCGCAAAGCGCTCATACATGTCTAACTATCATTTTTTACGCGTTTTCAAAGATACCTATGGAGAAACGCCCAACGAGTTTTTAATCCGCCTTAGAGTCGAGCAGGCCAAAAATATGCTGATCACTGAGAACTTTACTGTCTCAGAAGTTTGCGAAAAAGTGGGTTATACGAGTTTGGGTAGCTTTTCGTCGTTGTTTTTAAGGCAAGTTGGTATGGCACCTACTTTATATCGCCGCAAACTTTGGGCTCTGTCTAGTGAGGCATTCCGTTTCCCGGCGCAGGCAATACCAGCATGTTATGCCTATCATTTTTTACGTAAATTGACTAAGTGAGCAATATTGGAGAAATATCATTTTGCTTAAATCTATAAAATAAAGATGAATTAACAACAAGGACTTTAAAATGATCACATCCATTGCGCATACAACCATATATGTACTTAATCAGGACGACGCGCTTGATTTTTACAAAAACAAGCTCGGTTTTGAGGTAGGCGACGATATGAAAGTGGAGGGCGATTTTAGGTGGCTAACGGTACATCCAAAATCTAATCCGCAGCTTCAGCTGGTATTGGCAGAGCCAAAAGAGGGGCCAATGTTCAGCAAAGAGTCTGCTGAAAAAATACGAAGTTTAATCGAAGAAGGTGCGTTCGGCGCAGGTGTTTTTGAAACTGACGATTGCCAAAAAACGTATCAAGAGCTAGAAGCCAAAGGTGTAGAATTTATCCAGCCACCCACTGAGCAGCTTTATGGTATCGAAGCCATGGCCTTAGACAACTCTGGAAATTGGTTTAGTTTGGTTGAGCGAGTAAATACTAAATAATACGCAAAGCCTGCAAGGCGTCTTACACGACGCCTGCTGATTTATAAAGCTCAATGCAAAAGTAACACTCAAAAGCACAACTAAGCCGTAACGCCTAAACTGTAATTGCTCAGCTATGACTGGCACTTAAATTGGCGCTCATGATAGCTGCTACTTTATTAAAAGCTTTAATCTGTTCTGGCGTAAGACCAAGGCGCATTTTTTGTATAATTTTAGCTTCAATCGCAAGCACCCGTTCCAATACGGCTTTACCGTTATTGGTTAAGCTAAGTAAATGGCTTCGAGTATCGTTAGGGTTTTTGGTTTTTTCGATTAACCCCTTACTAATCATTTCTTTAATCAGTCTGGCCAATTGCCCTTTGTCTCGGTCCATTTGTTCTGACATCACAGCCGCAGTGCAATGCTCTGTTCTATTTATGAGATGAAGCGATTGTATTTCCATCGGCACAACCTCAATCCCTTGTTCTCTAATTGCTTTGAGTACCAAAGATTTAAATCTGAAGGTAAGTGCTAAAAAGCTATCGGGCAAATCGGTATTCAAAGTTCACTCCTATATAGTTGACATTATCAACCATAACACTTAACCTTACCCACATCAATAGTTGACAATATCAACCATAATAAAGAGGCCGTTATGAAATTACTTAAAAAGATACTTGTTATGGTACCCGTGGTGTTTACATTGGTCGGTATCCTCACTTTTGTGATGACCTATAAAAACATCGGATTATCGGACGGATTTGTAGCGCAGTGGCTCACCTCTACTTTATGGGCAGCAACAACCATGGCGCCTATTGGATTTGTAATGGCCGCGCTCATTTCCAAAGTGGTTGCAGTGTTGCAACCAAAAGCCAGAGACGCCATAAAAAACACGGTAATTGGCATTTCCATGGCAGTTATTATGGAAGGATTTATGGCTGCGGTTACGACCATTAATAATGTCCCTTACAAATCAATGGCAACATTTGTCGTTTATTGGTGGCAGGCGTTTATCTTAGCCTTGCCTGTGGGCTTGTTAATTTCGGTTTTTATGACCTTGACGGTAAAGCCGCGCCTTGAGCGTTTTATGGCCAGCTAACAACACTTTCCCTGCTTTTGAATAGGTGGGCAGGGCACACTGCCATATGAGCAAAATACACAGCAGTCACCTTTGAGGGGTTTTAATAACAAATTGCAATTGCTGCATTGATAAAAATACAGACATGAATCTGTTGGCATTGTCTCTTTAATCTTAAAACCGCACTCTGGGCAGGTGAGTTCAGACTCTAATATAATTTCCACAAGTACACTTCCTCGTTGATATTTAATAGGTAACACCGTAGTAAAATTTTCAGCTTGCTAAAAGCATATGTAATCAAAAATATACTGTCGCAAGTTTTACATTAGTCTTATCACGCTAAGCATGATAGCATCAGTCACGGTTAGCATAAAAACCATAACCAAGCACTCATAGGCGAATACTCGCCATCTTCTCTATTTTCAACAAGTTGTTTAAATCCTTTTGTTTGCACACACTGTAGGTAACGGCCAAAAACATTTAAGCATTACGCACATGAATAAACAGCGCAGATAAGTATGGCTTGTCACTTTGCTGAATGTTTCGCAATAATGTTAATTATTTGTTTGTTTTTTTAGTGTAACTCATTGAGAGTCTGATTAATTTTATTCACTTTACAGCTATATCACTTCGTATTAACGTAGCAATTAGTTAATAACTGGATAGTTGGTCTGTGTTTTGCTGTATAGCCTATACGCCTTAAACACAGTCCGATATCACATGATATTGCACATAAATGGTGCAATATTATTAAAAATGCACTGTCATAATGCGTAAACACTCATTTGATTTACTATTGTTATGACTACCACTGTTTCCGATTGTTAAGCAGTTAAAGGCACGGCACTGTGGCAAGGATTAATTTACCATCACTATGGTTTATTTGGAGCCTGCTATGTTAACCAAACGCTTTTTTAAAACTAAAGATGAAGCCGAAGTCACCTTTGAATTTTCACACCCTCAAGCCAAAAAAGTTGAACTTGTTGGCGAGTTTACCAACTGGAAACCGCTCGCGATGAAGTTTGTCAAAAAAGACAAGGCCTTCAAACTCAAACAGCGACTGCCCGTAGATAAACAGTATCATTTTAAATATCTGATCGATGGCAAACAGTGGGACAACGATGCCCAAGCAGACGCTTACGTGCCGAATAGTTTTGGTACCGACAATAGTATCGTCAACACTCAACGTTTAGCGTAGTCGCTTATATGCAGGGGTTATCTCAGCTTTTTTACTTACACGGTATTGGCTACGACTATACAAAATACACCGGAGAACATGTCGTATTTGACCAACAAACCAGAGCACAAGCACTGCGTTGTTGTGGTGTTGATACTGAAGATTTGGCCCATATCGATAAGTTGAATTTCGAGCTGGATATTGCACCATGGCTAAATGTTGTGGGTGATGTATGTATGGTAGAGCAACAAGACTCGCTCTTGAAAATACGCCTACCCGAGAGTCAGATAGATGGTATTGCCAGTGTTTATATTGAGCAATTGAACTACGAGCATCAGTTTTCGCTCACTAGCGGCTCTGTTGTAGGTGAATACCTGTTTGAAGGCATTCGATACGTTGAAGTAGCCTATCGCGTTAAAGCGATCCCAACGGGATATTTCGACACCAATATTTATTTACCATCGGGTAAGTACCACACCCAAGTTTGGTCGGTGCCAAGCGAGTGCTATAAACAATCTTCACAGCCATCTTGTGGTATATCGGTGCAGCTATATACCTTATCTAGCGATAGAAACCTTGGCATTGGCGACTTTGCTGATCTTCAAGAATTGGTTATACACAGCGCCTCTCACGGCTGTGATTACATTTTGCTAAACCCCCTACATTTGTTGTTTAAAGATCAACAGCATAGAGTCAGTCCTTATAGCCCAAACCATAGAGGGCTACTTAACCCCCTGTATATCGCCATTGATTGGTGTGATGACTTTGAGCAAAGTGACCAAATTAAGCGTCAATTCGAGTTGTCGTTGGCTGCCTTAGCGTCGCACAAACAAGCCCCCTTTATTGATTACGATGTGGTCAGCGAGCATAAGTATCGCTTGCTAGAGATGCTCTACCAACACTTTGAGCAACACAAAACATCTAAAACTGTGGATGCGTTTGCGTGTTTTAAACGTGAGTTTGCCAAACCACTGGAAGTGCTCAGCAACGATGAATGCCAAATTTATTGGCAGTATCTTGCAAGGCAGCAACTTAATCGTTGTCAGCGTTTAAGCCTAGAAAACGGTATGGCCGTAGGATTAATCAATGACCTAGCGGTAGGATGCGCCGAAGATAGCCTTGAATTTAACGCCAATAAAGCACTTTATGCAGGCAACGCCCACGTAGGGGCCCCGCCTGATCCATGGGCAGAAGCAGGCCAAGATTGGGGCTTACCAGCGCTTAACCCAATTAAATTGCGCTGCAATAAATTTGAATTTTTTAAGCAGTTGCTGCGCAGCAATATGAAATCTGTGGGCGGTTTGCGCATTGACCATGTCATGGCCATTAGACGCTTATGGTGGTGTTTTTCGGTGCAAGGTTCACAGCGAGGTTGCTATGTTTACTATCCATTTGAGCACCTTATTGCGCTACTCAAAATAGAGTCACAACTACAGCAAACCATGATCATAGGTGAAGACCTTGGGGTTGTGCCACCTGAAGTTCGCTCGGTTATGCTCGATGCCAACATGTTAGGCAATGTGCTTTTTTACTTCGAGAAAGACCAAAACGGCGAGTTTGTGCAACCAGAACATATTAGAAGCCAAGTGCTGCTCATGGTAGCAAACCACGATGTCCCGCCATTTAACGCCTGGTGGCAAGGTAAAGACCTGATTGTAAAAAGCCAATACCAGCTATTGGATGCACCAGCGCTAGCAGTTGAACAAACTAAACGAGACAGTGAAAAAGACAGGCTATTGCGCTGGTTTGAACAAGCGGGTGTTAGTCATTTTAACAAGCAAAGCGACGCTACATCAGTATATGAATGCTTGATTGCAAAACTGGCCACCTCAAGCGCCGCAATGTTGTGCATTCAGCTAGATGATTTAGACCAACAAGATTTACCGGTCAATATTCCCGGAACTTACCTCGAATATCCTAACTGGCGGCGCAGGCTCAAGCATAGTGTCAGTGATATTTTTACCAATAAAAGTGATTTTATAAATTCAATAACTCAAAGCAGGAAAGGATTATGAACAGTGTAGTATCAGCAAACAAACCAGTTCGAGATTATTCAGAGCAACTTAATGCATTACAAAATGGTTGCTTTGCTGATCCTTTTTCATTTTTAGGCTTGCACCGTGTATCTGCAAAAGAGTACGAATTAAGAGTTTATTTACCCGGCGCCGACTCGGTGAGCATTGAGCAGGGCAAAAAAAACGTTAAGCTCAAACGTTACCTAACGAGCGACTTATTTTTGCTGTCATTAACAGCGCCATTAAGCCATGACAACAAACTCATCGTTGAATACGCAAAGCAAAAACAGCTTAAACACGACGTGTATCGCTTTGGTTGCCACCTAGACGAACAAGCACTGTACTTGTTTAATGAAGGAACGCTAGAGCATGCCTACCAACACTTAGGCGCACACTTTATAACGCATGAAGGGGTTGAAGGGGTACGTTTTTCTGTGTGGGCCCCAAATGCCAAAAGCGTTTCAATCATTGGCGACTTCAATTGCTGGAACCGCTGCGAGCACTTTATGCGCTTTCATCCTGCCAGCGGTGTGTGGGAGCTATTTATACCTCAGCTGCAACCCAATCAATGTTACAAATACTCAATTGTCGATAACTATGGCAATGTTCAAGACAAAGCTGATCCATTTGCTTTTAAAATGCAACAGGCACCGGGTACGGCGTCTGTGTTGCAGCCTTTAAAAAAACATAAACAACTCACAGAGCAACAACGCGTGGAACGCGCCAAACGTAACCACGTAAGCGCACCTGTAAGCATCTATGAAGTACACCTTGGCTCGTGGAAACGCCGAACTGAGGAAAACAATCGCTATTTAACGTATCGCGAACTCGCTGATGACCTTATTCCATATGTAAAAGATATGGGCTTTACACACCTGCAATTAATGCCTATCAGCGAATATCCGTTTGATGGCTCTTGGGGCTATCAACCGGTTGGGCTCTTTTCGCCTTCGAGCCGCTTTGGCAGTTTTGAAGATTTTGTGTATTTTACCGAGCGCTGCCATGACGAAGGTCTGGGGTTATTGATAGATTGGGTGCCGGGACATTTTCCATCAGATCCACACGGGTTACACAAGTTTGATGGGACTCATTTGTTTGAGCATGCCGATACCCGACAAGGCTTCCACCCTGATTGGAACACCTATATTTACAATTACGACCGCCCAGAGGTTAAAAGCTTCTTGCTGGCCAATGCCATATATTGGTTAGAAGAGTTTAAGATTGACGGCTTACGCGTCGATGCGGTCGCATCAATGCTGTATCTAGATTACAGCCGCAAAGACGGCGAGTGGATAGCAAACAAATTTGGTGGTCGCGAGAATTTAGGCGCGATTGACTGCCTGCAGCAAGTAAACACGCGCTGCTACGGTAAAGACTCAAGCATTATGATGATTGCGGAAGAGTCAACAGCTTGGCCTGGCGTAACCAATACTGTTGATAACAACGGCCTAGGCTTTGGTTTTAAATGGAATATGGGTTGGATGAACGACAGCCTAAATTACATGAGCCGCGACCCACTTTATCGCCAGCATCATCATCATGAAATGACCTTTTCAATGGCCTATGCCTACTCAGAAAACTACATTTTACCGCTCAGTCATGATGAAGTTGTGCATGGCAAAGGCTCACTGCTAAGCAAGATGCCCGGTGATGATTGGCAGCAATTTGCCAATCTAAAAGCTTACTTTGCGTTTATGTATGCGCATCCGGGTAAAAAGCTGTTGTTTATGGGCAGTGAATTGGCCAGTCGCCACGAGTGGGATCATAACAAGGGTTTAGAGTGGAGCTTGCTTAAACACGAGTCGCATAGTGCGATTCAAAAAACCGTAAAAAAACTCAACACGCTATACACCTCAACCCCTGCTTTATATGAGTGTGACCATACACCGGCAGGCTTTCAGTGGATAGATTGCAACAACGCGGCACAAAGTTTGTTTAGCTTTGCGCGCTTTGGTAAGTCAACTAAAGAGCTATTAGTTGTGATTAGCCATTTAACGCCGCAGGTTTATCACCAATACACTATCGGTGTGCCGAAGTCTGGTGTTTATGAAGTGGTACTTAATACCGACGACCAAGCGTTATACGGCTCTGGCGTAAACGTTGTTGGCACCAAACAACAGCTTATCCAAACTCAAGCAGTGCCATCTCACGGTTTTGAGCAAAGTATTGTGATCAGCATTCCACCTTTGGCAACACTTTACTTACGCTGGATAACAGGCTAAGCAATGCTCAATTCAAGACGGGGTAGCTGTCGCCCGCTTGGCAGCACAGTCATAGAGGATGGTGTTAACTTTGCGGTGTATGCACCAGAGGCTAAAACTGTTTTTTTGTGCTTGTTTGACGCCAGTGGCCATAGTGAAATTGCACGTATCAATATGTACCTTCATGAAGGCGGCATTTGGAGCGTGTATGTTTCGCCACTTAAGGCAGGGGCGTTATACGGTTTCCGAGCCGATGGTGAGTACCATCCACAAAAGGGCAAACTGTTCAACGTTAATAAGCTGCTGCTCGACCCATATGCAAAAGATTTACAGGGTGAATTTACATGGAGTGAGCGACACTTTTGTCATATGCCTGTTGGTAAGTTAAGCCACTCAGACAACGCCATTGACATGCCCAAGTCTAAAGTAGTCACTATCGAAAAATATCAAGGGCAAAGACCAAATATCCCATGGTCCAGAACAGTGATATATGAGTGCCATGTCAAAGGCGCTACCGCACGACACCCAGAAGTGCTCAGTGCCTTACGGGGCAAGTTTACAGCACTTTGTGAACCTGCATTTATATGTCATCTGAAGTTTTTGGGCGTGACCACGCTTGAGCTATTGCCAGTGCATGCGTTTGTTAGCGAGCAGTTTTTAACCACCAAAGGCTTAACCAACTACTGGGGATACAATACGCTGAGTTTTTTTATCCCTCACAAAGCCTATTTATGCAATGCCGATATCCGTGAGTTTCAAGCGATGGTGTCGTCTTTGCACCAAGCTGGCATTGAGGTGATCTTAGACGTTGTATATAACCATACCGCCGAAGCGGGCGTTGATGGGCCAACACTCTCCCTAAAAGGCTTGAGCAATCAAGGGTATTATCGCAGTGTTGCGGGCCAGCCTGATGTGTATATCAATGATACGGGCTGTGGCAACACGCTCAATATAGATGATCCCTACGCACTTGGGTTAGTGCTCGACAGCTTACGCTACTGGGTAGAGGTAATGGGGGTGGACGGTTTCAGGTTTGACTTAGCAACAATTTTAGCGAGAAATTCCGATGGTTTTAATCGCTATCACGCATTTTTACAGGCCGTTATCCAAGACCCAATTTTACAGCAAGTTAAACTGATTGCCGAACCATGGGATATTGGCCCCGGCGGTTACCAGTTAGGCGCATTTCCTGCGCCTTGGCGCGAATGGAATGATAAGTACCGCGATACGGTTAGACGCTTTTGGCGAGGCGATCACAGTGTGCTACCAGAACTTGCTAAACGCATTCATGGTTCACACGATTTGTTTGAACACAATCTACGTGGGCCGTTAAGCTCAATTAACTTCATCACCAGCCACGACGGCTTTACCTTAGCTGATTGGGTGAGTTACGAGCACAAACATAATGAAGCCAATGGCGAGCAAAACCTCGACGGGCATGGCGCCAATCACTCAATGAATTGCGGCAAAGAGGGCTTTTCAACGGATCCAAAGGTAACGTCGCTGCGCTTAAAAATGCAAAAAAATGCCTTATTGACGCTGTTTCTGTCAAAAGGCGTGCCGATGATACCCTCTGGGAGTGAGTTTGGTCACTCACAAGGCGGTAACAATAATGCATATTGCCAAGATAACCGCAGCAATTGGTTAGCGTGGAAATCGTCTCAGTTTAATCACAGCTTAACGTTTTTCATTAAAGAACTAATCAACTTGCGTAAACAATTTGACGCATTTACGCATCCTTTTTATATCCACACCGACGACAGCCGTTTCTCTGTACACTGGCTAAATGAACATGGCGAACCAATGCAACCGCAGCAATGGCACGAAGCCAATCGTCAGTGGCTATTGTATATGCTGGTCGATAAGCAACAGCAAAAGGCGTTGCTTATCATGTTTAATGCTGGCAAAGACCCTTTGGATATGATGTTTCCTGCACCACCTTTTAGCGATCAGTGGCAATTAGCGCTTACCAGCTGTAAAAGCGCAGACATTATCGAACACTCAATTTCTATTTCTCCCCAATCTAGTTGGGTTTTTACATCTGTAAATGAAGGAATTACTCATGGCTAAGAAAAGCGCTGAAGTGTGCGTAGTAAAGCATTGGCAAGAAGCACCAAAACTTGATGAAAGTACCTTCAGTGACGATTTGATGCGTCACTTTTATTACACGTTAGGACGAGACAAAGTTGGCGAGTCACAACTGTATTTATATCACGCATTGGCAATTACCATTCGCGATAGACTCGTATCGCGTTGCAGAGCCACTAATCAATTCCTAAAGCAGAAAAAGACCCGCAAGGCGGCTTATCTGTCGCTAGAGTTTTTAATGGGCCGCGCGTTAGGTAATGCGGTACTTAACCTAGATTTGCAAAAAAGCACCGAAGATGCACTTAAGCAATACTACGCTGATTTAGAAAGCGTAGGGGAGGCTGAACACGATGCGGGGCTTGGTAACGGCGGTCTTGGACGTTTAGCCGCGTGCTTTTTAGACAGCTGCGCCAGTTTGGCTTTACCTGTGATTGGTTATGGCATTCGCTACGAATACGGCATGTTTAATCAATCCATTGAACAGGGCAATCAGGTAGAGCATCCGGATAATTGGCTTCGCGAAGGACACCCTTGGGAGCTTTCTGCACCAGAGCAATCGCAACGTGTTAAGTTTTTTGGTCATGTTGAAACGTTTCGCGATAAAAGCGGCAGAGAGCACAGGTTATGGGTTGAAACGCAAGATGTGCTCGCAGTGCCTTATGATGTGCCGATCCCCGGTTATAAAAATGGTGTAGTAAACACCTTACGACTATGGAAATCAGAAGCCACTGACGAATTTGATTTATCTGAATTTAATGCAGGCAGTTACTCAGAAGCAGTCGCCAAAAAGAACCTAGCTGAACAGATCACTATGGTGCTGTATCCAAACGATAGTAGTGAAAATGGTAAGGAGCTGCGTTTACGTCAACAGTATTTCCTCTCAAGTGCCAGCTTACAAGATATCTTAGTGCAATGGGTAGAACGATACGGCGCTACCTTTACTGACTTTGCCGAGTATCATGTTTTTCAATTAAACGATACACACCCAAGCATTGCCGTTGCAGAGCTCATGAGATTATTTGTAGATGTGTATGAGTTGGGCTGGGGTGAGGCTTGGCAAATAACAACGCAAACCATGGCTTATACCAACCACACTTTATTGCCAGAAGCACTAGAGAAGTGGTCTGTGCCATTGTTTGCAAAGCTGCTGCCGCGATTACTAGAGATCATTTACGAAATTAACGCGCGTTTTCTTAAGCAAGTGTCACTGCACTGGCCGGGCGATGTTGATAAACAACGTGAGTTGTCGTTAATCGAAGAGGGTGACGTGCCACAAGTACGTATGGCTTATCTTGCCATCGTAGGTAGTTACTCAGTAAATGGCGTGGCGGCGCTGCACACTGAACTATTAAAGTCCGGCTTGTTTAAAACCTTCTACGAACTTTGGCCTGAAAAATTTAACAATAAAACCAATGGTGTAACACCAAGACGCTGGCTAGCCCACTGTAACCCAAGTTTAAGTAAGCTGATCAGTGACAAAATTGGCTCAGGCTGGATTGCTGACTACAGTGAAATATCCAAACTACGTCGCTATTACGACGACGAAAAATTCCAAAAGCAATGGCAAAAAGTTAAAAAAGCCAACAAACAAAAATTGTGTGAGTTGGTCAAACAACGCTGCGGCGTTGAGTTTGATGTCAACATGATGTTTGATGTGCAAGTTAAACGTATTCATGAATATAAACGCCAACTACTCAATATCTTACATGTTATTCATTTGTACGATCGAATTTTAAAAGGCGATGTACAATCACTCGCGCCAAGGTGTGTGCTTATCGGCGGAAAAGCCGCTCCTGGCTATTACATGGCGAAAAAAATAATCAAGCTGATTAATAACGTTGCAGAGGTTATTAACAGTGACGACAAGGCAAAACCGTATCTAAGAGTTGCGTTCTTTCCAAACTATAACGTCACGGCTATGGAAGCTATTTGCCCAGCGACTGACTTGTCGGAGCAAATTTCTACAGCTGGCAAAGAAGCCTCTGGCACTGGCAACATGAAGTTTATGATGAATGGTGCTATTACCATTGGGACACTGGACGGTGCTAATATCGAGATCCGCGATAACGTCGGTGCTGATAACTTTTTCCTATTTGGCGCTCATGCTGAGCAAACAGATGAAATACGTGCCAAATACAATCCTGAAAAAATTATTTCTCAAGACCCTAATTTGAGCTCGGTGATGCGCCTACTAGAGAGCGGTCACTTTAACCTACTAGAACCCGGCGTTTTTGATGATTTAATCAACGCCATAAAAAGTCCACAAGACCCATGGCTTACAGCCTATGACTTTGCAAGTTACATAGACGCTCAGCAAAAAGCGTCTGATACTTACTTAGACCAGCCAACTTGGACACGTATCAGCATTTTAAATACCGCGGCCAGTGGAAGTTTTTCCAGTGACCGAACCATTTCGCAATATTGCGACGAAATCTGGCGCCTTGCGCCAATGCAATAGACCACGACACAAGGATATTTGGAGAAAGTTATGCCCAGTTACGCAAACCGCTACATAAGTAGCTTAACCAGAGAAACCTACGCTTTAATTTTGGCGGGTGGTCGAGGCTCTCGTTTACATGAATTAACCAATTGGCGTGCTAAGCCTGCTGTATATTTTGGTGGTAAACATAGGATCATCGATTTCCCCCTATCAAACTGTATCAACTCTGGGATCAGACGAGTAGGCATCGCAACACAATACAAATCACACTCGCTTATTCGCCATGTAAATAGAGCGTGGGGACACTTCAAGAAGGAACTAGGCGAGTCGGTAGAAATTCTGCCAGCATCACAGCGCTACGGCGATGAATGGTACTGTGGAACAGCGGACGCCGTTTTTCAAAATATGGATATTATTCGTCACGAATTACCTAAATATGTGATGATCCTCTCAGGCGATCACGTCTATCGAATGGACTATGGCGCACTATTAGCTAAGCACGTAGAGACTGGCGCAGATATGACCGTGTGTTGTATTGAAGTGCCATGTGAAGAAGCTGCGAAAACCTTTGGTGTAATGACTGTTGATGGCGATAAGCGTGTACGCCGCTTTGATGAAAAGCCAGCGAACCCGACCTCTATTCCTGGTAAAGACGGCCTGTGTTTAGCATCTATGGGTAATTATGTTTTTAACACTGAGTTTTTGTTTGAACAATTAAAACAAGATTCAGAACGTGAGGGTTCAGGTCGCGACTTCGGTCACGATATCATCCCAGCCATCATTGAAGAGCACAATGTATTCGCGTTTCCATTTCGCGATCCAAGCCATGCAGGGCAACCCTATTGGCGTGACGTGGGCACACTCGACTCATTTTGGGAAGCGAATATGGAGCTGGTTTCTCCAGAGCCGCAACTTGACTTATATGATCCAACATGGCCAATTTGGACTTATCAAGAGCAACTTCCTCCAGCAAAATTCATTTTTGATGATGATGATCGCCGGGGGATGGCCGTTGATTCAACCGTGTCAGGCGGGTGTATTATCTCGGGCTCTAAAGTTAAAAAGTCATTGCTCTTCTCAAATGTACATGTGCATTCGTATTGCGAAATTGAAGGCTCAGTCGTACTACCTGGTGTGGTTATTGGCCGCAATTGTAAAGTACGTAATGCCATCATCGATAGGGGTTGCCATTTACCAGAAGGCTTGGAAGTCGGCTTTGACCCTGATTTAGATAAAGACAATGGCTTTAGAGTAACAAATAAAGGTATAGTGCTGGTTACAAGAGAAATGTTACTTGCATACAAGCGAAAGCAACTAGCAAATAAAGAAAAACTCCAAACTGCATAAATAAGGCGTAACATGCGGGTATTAATGGTCGCAGCTGAAAATGATCGGCTGCCAAATTGTAAAGTTGGCGGCGTTGCAGATGTCATTCGTGATATTCCTTATGCATTAAGTGCACAGGGAACTGCTGTTAAAGTCGTGGTGCCTGATTATGGGCAAAGTAATTTAAATAGAACGTTTGTTGGTGACATTGCAGTGCCGTTTCGCCAACATCTAGAAACAGCAACTTTATGGCAAGTAGAACAAAGCGATGGGGTAACGCAATATGTGATTTCCCATTCATTGTTTAGTGAACATCAAGGCGCAATTTATTGTAGTGATGACCACAATCGTCCATTTGCTACCGATGCAACTAAGTTTGCATTTTTCAGCGCGGCGGTTTGTGAAGCCATCGAGCACAAAATGTTTGATGAACTGGATGTCTTGCATTTACATGATTGGCATGCGGCGTGTGTTACCGTACTACAAACATTTAGTCCTAGGTTTGTCTATTTAAAACAACTCAAAACGGTTTATACCGTTCATAATTTGGCGTTGCAGGGCATACGACCGTTTGGACACGATGAGTCGTCTTTGGAGGCATGGTTTCCAACCCTTGGCTACAATGGCCAGCAACTTTGCGACCATCATCACCCGCATTGTTTTAACCCGATGCGCAGTGCTATTTATTTAGCAGATAAAGTACATGTAGTATCTCCAACATATAGCGAAGAAGTGCTCCATAACAGTGAACCCGATAGGGGCTTTTTTGGCGGCGAAGGGTTAGAGCACGATATGCAAATCGCCAAGCGGCAAGGGAAGCTAGTCGGCATCCTTAATGGTTGTGAATACCATGAAAATGACGCTTCGCACGGTATCACTCTCGACCAATACTACGATTTGGTCGATTGTGAGCTAATTCAATGGATGGCTAAACAACCTCAGCTGTTGGCTTGCCACTATATCGCTCATCAACGGTTAAAAAAATGGCAGAGCCAAGTATCACATGGCCCGCTCATCACCAGTGTTGGCAGATTAACCGATCAAAAAGCATTGTTGCTGAGACAACGTTCAAGCCAAGGAATTGTGCTTGATGAGTTAGCGCAAATTGCAGCCGATATCGACGCTAGAATTATCATTTTGGGTTCTGGCGATCGCAATTTAGAGAACCTCTTTACGCAGGTGATGTCTCGTCACGAAAATATCCTTTATTTAAATGGCTATGGACAAAATCTTGGCGACTTTTTATATCCGCTCGGCGACTTGTTTCTAATGCCAAGCTCATTCGAGCCATGTGGTATAAGCCAGATGTTAGCGATGCGTGCTGGGCAACCGTGTTTGGTGCATAAAGTTGGCGGACTTGTTGACACTGTTAGCCATTTACACAATGGTTTTTCGTTTTCAGGAGACGATTTATCAGAGCAAACCGCTGAACTCATTGAAACGTTCAGATTTGCGCTCACTATGTATCAATCCAACCCCGAGCAGTATAAACAATTAGCTAATAATGCCTCGCAAGCCAGATTTACTTGGTACTCATCAGCACAGCAATACATCGAAAAGTTGTATGAGAGCTAAGAACTAACGTATAAATTTTACATACGGTAAACATTTTTATAGTATTTTCTAAAGAGCAGGCCAAAGCCTGCTTTTTAATTTGTAGCTGCTATAGTTATTAAGTTAATTTTCATGAGTATTAATATCTTAGTTCTATATTAATTTTAGTCATTTAGGTTTAGAATCGCACTTTCTACAAATAATAAAGTGCTACATTTGAAGTGGCAAATACCGAGGAGTCAACGTTTGAAGGTTTTTGTTGCTCGACAAGCAATTTTTAACCGCCGTAAACAGGTGGTGGCTTACGAGTTATTATTTCGAGATGGCACGCGTAACAGTTTCCCAGACATTGCTGAAGACGTTGCAACAGCAAAACTCATCATGGATAACCAGTTAAATTTGGGGACTCGCTATCTTACATCTGGTAAAAAAGCGCTCATAAACATTGGACCAGATTCCTTAAAACAAGAGTTAGCACACTTTTTACCCGCCAGAGATGTCATTTTAGAACTGTTAGAAAGTATTAATCCAACTTCTGAAAACTACGAGAAAGTCAGACAGCTATTTCATCAAGATTATAGGCTCGCCCTTGACGACTTTGAATATACAAAAAAATGGGAGCCATTTTTAAAACTGATCCGACTAGTTAAATTTGATATCCAGCAAAATTCTTTAGACTCAATTTCTGAATTGGTAAATGAGTTTAAAAGAAGAAAGAATATGAAATTACTAGCAGAAAAAGTAGAAACTGAAGCCGAGTTTGAACGAGCCAAAGAAATGGGTTTTCACTTTTTTCAAGGGTACTTTTTCGCCAAACCCAGAGTTATCCAACAAAACGACATTGAAACCAACCATGCCATAGTGATGCTTATATATTCCGAAGTGTTAAGAAAGCACATGAATATAGATAAGATCGCACGCTTGTTTGCACAAGATACCGCGCTTGCATACAAACTGCTGCGCTTGATCAACTCGGGGGTTTTCCCGCTCAAAAATCGTATCGAATCATTGAAGCAAGCACTCGTTTACTTGGGTGATGAGCGCGTTAAGAAGTTTGTTGGCTTAATTATGACAGCCCACGTTGCAGAGGGTAAACCAACAGAGTTAACACGTCTAAGTATCGTACGCTCTCGGTTTTGTGAGTTGATAGCTAAATCGGTTAATCCCAATATTAAAAGCATGAGTTTTTTAACCGGTTTGTTTTCTTTGCTGGATGCAATTTTGGATAGACCCATGGAACAGGTTGTATCTCGTCTGCCATTTCCCGAAGAGTTACACGACGCACTAATGGGCAAACACAACTTACTGTATTACATTTTAAATGTTGTGAAAGCTTATGAAAGTGGTAGTTGGTGGCAGTTGCAAGAAGCCTGTAGCTTATTAAATATTGACGATAGCCGTCTTCCTGACTTTCATGTTGAAGCAATTCGTTGGGCCGACATGTATAATGAAACTCTATTCTAAAATTTGATACCTAAGCATAGATGAACAGGATTTCTCAGCTCGACAGCTTACGGGGTATAGCGGTATTAGGCTTATTGTTGCTTAACGTTTATTACCTCGCATTATTCGAAACAGGATATGTGCAGCCTTCAGTGCCTGTTTTAAGCGACACTATAATTCAATATTGCAACATACTGGCACTTGATAGTCGCTTTCGCTCACTATTTTGCATGCTTTTTGGTGCTGCGCTCGTAATACAATACAATAAGCACAAAGATGTCGATGCGCTTAAACCAAGACTAATCACCATCGCCATTTTTGGCGCTCTGCACAGCATTTTTATATGGCCAGGTGATATTTTATTTAGTTATGGAGTAGCGGGTTTTTTGGCTCTGGCATATCTGCAGCAGAGCGATAACAAGGTTTTAACGCATGGCGCAGCAATGTTCGCTGTAAGTTGCACGTTGTTGCTGTTGTTATCTTTTACCTCGCCAAATGAGCTAATCAATCGGCAAAGCTCTGATTTTCAAGAAGCTTTGCTAAATGCGCCTACTGATTTTTTAGGCCTACTAATACACAATATATCCATGAGTGCCGTGATGTTGCTCATGTTACCCATACTCACGCTATGGAATGCCTTAGGCCTTATGCTCATTGGTATTTACTGCTTTAGAAATAACATCTTTACCTCTGGCCTATCAAAACCGCAGTTGCTGTTAACGCTCAGCGCGCTGATTATTTTGTCTATCCTCAATATCTTGATTGAGGTTGCTACGGGGAGTAATTATACCGGTATCAATGAGTCTGTTGTTTGGGCCAATGCATTTTTTGGTGCGCTACTTATCACCCATTTAAATGCCAAAGCGAATGTAGATCATTTACTGATACGACCAATTCAAGCGGTCGGCAAGATGGCGCTTACCTGCTACCTAATACAATCAATTGTTATGATCGTATATTTTGTGTGGATGAATCCACAGGCTCGGGTTACTTATAATCGTGTTGACTATGTAGAGATAGCTCTGCTTGGAATAGGCATACAACTTTTATTAGCTCCTTTGTATTTAAGTTACTTTAAACAAGGTCCTTTTGAGCAGCTACTTAAGCAACTAAGCTTAAAAGTCGCGCGAAGCAGGGCACTTTGATGGCTTTATAAGCAACCTAAGCACATAAATTTGGGCATTTTAATACCGATTCGTTTAAAATGCCTTTTTTAGACATTTTAAAAGGGTGCTCGGTGGCGCAATTAACTCGACTCAATAAATATATCAGCGAAACAGGGTTTTGTTCTCGTCGTGAGGCAGACAAACTTATCGAAACTGGTCGCGTTAAAGTCAACGGGAATTTGCCTGAAATGGGCTTAAAAGTGTCTGACGATGATCTTATCCTCATCGACAACAAGCCACTTAAAGCTAAGCCAAAACGCGTTTACATTGCCTATAACAAACCAGTTGGTGTTACTTGTACCACTGAGAAAAAAATCAAAAGTAACATTGTTAGCGCCATTGATTATCC
Organism: Pseudoalteromonas sp. S16_S37; assembly: GCF_014694405.1. Classification (GTDB taxonomy): domain Bacteria; phylum Pseudomonadota; class Gammaproteobacteria; order Enterobacterales; family Alteromonadaceae; genus Pseudoalteromonas. The sequence goes on along the minus strand of NZ_JAAUWV010000044.1, from coordinate 1,062 downwards.
AGAGCGTATATTTCCAATAGGACGTTTAGACCGCCCATCTGAAGGATTGATCTTTCTTACTAATGAAGGAGATATCGTTAACAAAATTCTACGGGCAGGTAATAACCATGAAAAAGAATACGTCGTTACCGTAGATAAGCCTATCAATAAACGTTTTATAGAACGTATGGCAGGCGGTCTGCCAATTTTAGATACGGTGACAAAAAAGTGTTTTGTAAAGCAAACCTCTAGTGACACGTTTACTATCATTTTAACTCAGGGCTTAAATAGACAGATCCGCCGCATGTGCGAATATTTGGGCTATGAAGTTACAAAACTCAAGCGTGTACGCATCATGAATGTCAATTTAAATGGCTTACGTCCCGGGCAATGGCGTCATTTGACAGATGCTGAGATGAAACAAATTAATGACTCGATTGCTGATTCGGCAAAAACCGAAGAGGGCTCTGTTGATCCAAACAAACGAGAGCCAAAAGCAGCAAAGCACAAAGCTAGCCCAAAGACTCATCATCAAAATGATTCTGTAACTAGGCCACAACACAAACCCAATAAACCTAAACAAAACCGTCCACCGACACGAAAATCAGGCACACTTTCTCTTAAAAAACGTTAGTCTTTAGAGCCATAACAAGTCACTTATTGAAGCCTTTGAATCTTTGTAAATAATCAAAGGCCACTCGTTCGAAGAAGGTTTACGGAACTACTGTAATGAAAAAATGGATTTTTAGGCTATTAGCAAGCGCTATTTTTATCATCATGTTTGCGAGTTTAATTTTATCTACGCTACAGCCTCAGCGCCTAGATATAGTGGCCTCTGCTGACAAACAATTCAATATTTTCAAAGAGTTTGGAGAAGAAAAACAACCCCTTCCTTATGCCACCTTGGTGTATATCGAACAAAATAGGGGCTTTGTATTTAATCGCAGCAAAGCACTCGTTTTTGCAGGGCCCGAGCACACTTTGTTAATTCCTGTTAACCAAACAAAAGCTCTGCTCTAAAATCATCGTCAAAACTAGCAGCAACGAGCTTGCTGCGAATTGAGCCTTTGCTTTTTGTGTGCT
>NZ_JAAUWV010000043.1 GCF_014694405.1 Pseudoalteromonas sp. S16_S37 | reverse complement strand
GGCTATCTGTTCGGCGCGGTGTGCCCAAGTAATGGAAAAACGGAGGCATTCATTAGTCCGTTTGTGAACAAAGATGGCATGAGACAACACTTGAAACAGATCAGCGACGCAACGGAGGCGGGACGACATGCGGTGGTTATTATTGATGGTGCTGGCTGGCATACACAGGATACGGCCTCATTTTTTAACAATGTCACCCTCATCAAGCTGCCGCCGTATTCGCCGGAGCTAAATCCGATAGAGCAAGTATGGCAGTGGCTGAGGCAACATTGCCTTTCAAACAGGGTTTTTATAGGCTATGACGATACTGTGGAGCAGGTATCCGTGGCATGGAATACGTTTATCTCGAATATAGAGCGGGTAAAGTCGGCGTGTTCCAGAGAGTGGATTGAATTGGTCAGTTAATTAATGCAAATGGTATAAGTCCATATAAGTGAGCATGCTTTAATTCGTGTACATGTATTAGATCACATGCTTAAGCAGATTGGTATAAATCATGTTATTTAAGCTTAACAAAAAGCAGTTTAAGAACCTCTCTGAGGTTGTAGCAGAATTAAGAAACGTACAGACTCCCAATGCTTAAGGTGCGACAGGATCGTGGCCTACGCCCGCTACCACTTCGATGCGAGAAAGAAATTGTGACTACAATGTGGCTTGTAACACTATATCGGCAATGATGTGTCAGCCAGACTGTTCAAATCGTCGTTAACTTTTCGTAAGCACTAAATTGAGGTTCGTTAAGAATTTCTAGTGAAAGGTTATGTAACATACAGGGCACAACATATGGTAATTATTCATGCCCTGTATTTTCAGACTGGAGCTCTGCTCACTCATCGGAGCTATTAGCAAGCAGACCAATTATTCTTCATTAATGATAGGAACTTCCAATCCCATTTCTACCATAATTTTGCGAACTTCCTCTGGTACCTTTTCTGGATTGTCTTTTCTTAAATCTTCATCGCTAGGCAGAGGTTGGCCGGTAAAGGCATGTAAAAAAGCCTCACATAATAGCTCGCTATTTGTTGCATGACGAAGGTTGTTTACTTGACGACGAGTGCGCTCATCAGTCAACACTTTCAGTACATTTAACGGGATAGAGACGGTGATCTTTTTTACTTGTTCAGATTTTTTACCGTGCTCTGCATATGGGTGAATATATTCACCATTCCATTTAGCCATAATGTTGTTGTTGCCTCAGTTTTGGGAATGCCAATAAGACTGGGTTCGTAAACTGACTCCGTGTAAAACACGGTTTAAACTATAGTGATATGCTTACCGTTATAGTTTATTCAAAAACGCAGTCTTATTAGCAATACTAATTAGATAAGTGGCGAAATTTTATCGGTTTAAAAAAGATAGTCAAATACTAGTTAAATAGCCATTTAGCAGTATAAATGTTTTGACTTCTCTTTTTTTATCATCTAACCTTTTGGACGTCTAAACATCCAACTATCTAGGTGATGAAATGAGTCAAAGTAAAAAGTCGACGGTTGCGGTGCGCCACGGTATCGAAGCGGATAAGCATCACGGTGCCGTTGTGCCGCCACTTTATCTGTCAACGACCTACTCGTTCGCTGATTTTGATACCAAGCGTGCTTATGATTATGGCCGCAGCGGTAATCCTAATCGAGATACGCTAGCGCAAACTCTGGCGCAGCTTGAAAGCGGCGAAAGAGGAATTATTACTGCAACAGGCATGTCGGCTGTGCACTTAGTGACTCAACTTTTAAATCACGATGATACTCTAGTGATCCCTCACGATTGCTATGGTGGAAGTTATCGCTTATTTACATCGTTGCAAAAACGCGGACTACTAAAACTAGAAGTGCTCGATTTAACACAGTCAAAAAGTTATGAGCAAATAAAAGCCATAAAACCTAAACTTGTTTGGATAGAAACGCCGAGTAATCCAATTCTAAGGTTAACCGACATTAAAGCGGTGGCACAGGCAGCAAAAGAGGTTGGGGCTTTAGTAGCAGCAGATAACACCTTTTTATCTCCAGCATTGCAGAATCCAATCAAATTTGGTGTGGACATTGTTGTGCACTCTACGACTAAGTACATAAACGGCCATTCAGATGTCGTTGGTGGTGCAGTCATTGCTAAAACAGCACAATTAGGCGAAGAGTTAGCGTGGTGGGCAAACAACATTGGTATCACAGGTGCGCCATTCGATAGTTATTTAACGCTCAGAGGATTGCGAACTTTAAATGTGCGTTTAAAGCAACACCAAGAAAACGCACTGACAATAGCTAAGTATCTGGAACAGTCGCCTTATGTGAGCCAAGTGTATTACCCAGGCCTAGAGTCACACCCTCAGCACGCACTTGCTAAGCAACAGCAAGAAGGGTTTGGTGGCATGGTGAGTTTTGATATTAAAGGTGGTGTACAAGAGTCAGCTGCGTTTTTGACGAGCTTAAAGCAGTTTTCTCTGGCGGAGTCGCTAGGGGGGGTTGAAAGTTTAATTTGCCATCCTGCCACAATGACTCATGCGGGCATGGATCCACAAGCGCGTTTAGAGGCTGGAGTGGGAGACACTTTGATCCGCATTTCTGTAGGTATTGAAGATGTAGAGGATTTACTGGATGACTTGGAACAAGCATTTAACAGGCTCAACTTAGGCTGTAAGAGCGCCTCAGATGAAGGTAAAACGTTTAAACTAACGCCGGCACATACGGCTTTGTGGTAAGAAAATGACAAAAGTAGTACATAAATTCGGAGGCTCTAGTCTCAGTTCTGCGGAGCGCTATCAAGCGGTTGCACAAATTGTGTTAAGTCATTGCCAAGCTGGAGACTGTGTGGTGGTTTCTGCTGCAGGTAAGACAACGAATACCCTTGTTAAGTTGTGGGAAAGCTATCTGCAAGATGATAGTCAGGGTTTTAGTGATATTTTGTTGCAGGTAGAGAATCATCAAGCAGAGCTGATACGAGCGCTTTTTGAGTTACATCAGCAACAGACACTCCTTGCACAACTAGGTGAAGAACTACAGCTGATCACATCAAATGCGAAACAAAGAACACTTCACGAAGCCACTTTGCTAGCCCACGGTGAGCTGTGGTCTGCAAGATTGCTGGCTTGTTACTTATCACAGTTGGGATTTGCTGCTGAATATATAGATGCAAGAAATCTTTTCACATTGCACCATGGACAATTATTACATCAACAGAATAGACAAGCTTGCATAGAGCAATTAAAAGGCGATTTGCTTTATGTGGTTACAGGGTTTATTGCCAGCGACGTTGAGAAGAACACAGTTACACTGGGGCGCAATGGTAGTGATTATAGTGCGACGTTGTTGGCAAGCTATATTGATGCAGATGCAGTCTCTATTTGGACCGACACACAGGGCGTTTTTAGTACCGATCCTCGCAAAGTAGCAAATGCGATTAAATATCCTAAAGTATGCAGAGCACAGGCGCATCTGTTGGCGCGTTTAGGTAACCCTGTGTTACATGCGAAGACGCTCTCTCCGCTTAAGCACAGCAAAATAAAGTTACAGGTTCGCAGTAGTTTTGATGTCGAAGCTCCCCCTACAGAGATCGTTAAAGAAGGCTACAGTAAAGCAAAACGCTTTATTACTACATTTGAAGACTTAGACCTTGTTCGAGTTGATGCTATTGCACCTGGTGAAGTGGGGCAGCTAAGCCAAATGATCCAACACAGTATTCATCACTTTAATGCCCAAGGTGAAACGTATATTTTAGTGCCAGCGCAAAGTACACATCGTGTCTTAAAGGCCTTATCAGGGCGAGCGAATATTGTGGAAAGTGCCTTGCAAGGCTTTGCCGTTGTTGCACCGTCGGCCAATATTGCTCAGTTGCAAGCGCAGGCTGCTCAGTTGTTACATGAACAAAATATCGTCGTGCGTTTTAACCACCAGGATAATGAATATGCGCTGTTCTTAACTGATCAGGCAATTGACAGCGATGTGCTAGCGATTTTACACGATAAGTTAGTGAATAAAGGAAGGGAGCTGGCTGTAGTGATTGCGGGCTTAGGCAATGTTGGCGAAGTATTTGTCAATCAATGTCAGCCTCAGGTTGCACATTTGCAGCAACAGTTTGATGTGAAAGTGGTGGCTTTGCTACGCTCAAAAAAAATGCTGTTTGCGGCCAATGGAATTTCATTATCGGCTTGGCAGCAGCAGTGGCAAAATGAGGCTGTTACTTATAATAATGATGATTTAATTGAGCGCATTGGCGAGCTTGATTATGAACATAAAGTGGTTATCGATATCACAGCGAGCGAGGAATTTAGCAAGCTATACCCGCAATTGATAAAACAAGACTGTCATTTGATCAGTGCAAATAAGTATGCGGGTACGGCGGAAAATACTTGGTATCAACAGTTACGTGAGCAATTGAACGAGCGCAACCTACACTGGCGTTACAATACCAGTGTAGGTGCGGGTCTACCGATAAACTTTGCGCTTGCTGATTTACAGCATAGTGGCGACAAAGTAACACAGATCGAAGGCGTATTTTCAGGCACCTTATCTTGGCTGTGCAGTAGCTTTGACGGTAGCAAGCCATTTTCAAGCTTAGTGCTAGAAGCTAAAAATATGGGCTACACTGAGCCAGATCCTCGTGAAGACTTATCTGGTCGGGACATGCAGCGAAAGTTGCTGATACTAGCCAGAGACATAGGTCTTACTTTGGACTTAGCTGATATAGAGCTTGAGCCCTTGATGCCAGATAATTTAGCACATGGTAGTTGGGATGAATTTCTAGCTTGCAAAGAAGAGCTAGACAGCTTTTATGGACATCTATATCAACAGGCAAAAGCGCAAGACAAAGTGCTAAGATATACCGGTTCCTTACAAGTGTCTGCCTCTGGAAAAGCGACAGCAAAAGTTGGCATTGCTTATGTCGATAAGTCATCCGCGATTGCAAATTTAACCCCAGGCGACAACATTTTTGTGATCAAAAGCGTTTGGTATGAACATAACCCCCTTGTATTGCAAGGGCCGGGTGCAGGCAAAGAAGTCACAGCAGCTGGCGTGCATTCCGATCTATATTGGCTAGTTCAACGGCTAAAATAGGTGATTGGGAAATAAAAAAGGCGATTCAAAAATCGCCTTTTTTATTGCAGTTGATTCTCAGAATAATTCTTCTTGCACAGGCTCATCATCAAACGGTGTGCTGTTGTTCTCATCCAACGCGTATTTAGTCGGTGCCGTACCAGAGATAAAGTATTCAAAGCGACTGGTGTGGTCATTTTTGTTACTCAACAATCCAGTTTTTAAGTCGATCCGCGTTGAGATTAGGCCCGGAGGCGGTTCAATCGGGGCATCTGGTTGGTTTGTAAGTGCTACTTTCATAAACTCAACCCATGCAGGCTGTGCAGTTGTCGCGCCTGATTCTGCTCCCACAATTTGGTTGCTACCTAGGTTGGTGTTATACGCGGCACGGCCAAGTGGTTTACCTGCATCATCAAAGCCAACCCAGACGGTTGTTAACACATTACGGTTAAAGCCGCTAAACCAAGTATCAACAGAGTCGTTGGTTGTGCCAGTCTTTCCTACTAAATCGCGGCGTTTGAGCGCTTGTGCTCTCCAACCGGTGCCAGTCCAGCCTGTTTTATGTTTCCAGCTACCGCCGCCCCAAATTGCGCTGTGCATGGCACTAGCCACTAAAAAGGCATTCTGTGGTGAGATAACTCTTGGTGCACACTGTTGTGGTTGAGTCTCTAACTGCTCTTCATCACAGGCGATTAAGGGTTGTGCTTGGCCTAGGGTATTACCAAACGCATCTTGAAGCTCGCTGATAAAATAAGGTTCAATTAGATGACCACCGTTGGCAAAGGTGCTCATCCCTCTGGCCATTTCAAGTGGCGTGATGGCTGCACTCCCTAAAGCTAGAGATTCGCTGCGGTTAATATCTTCATCAGCAAAACCAAACTTTAGTAAATGATCTGCAGTACGCTGCAAGCCCACGCCTTTTAGTAACCTAACCGATACCACGTTTTTAGATTGCGCTAAGGCGCGACGAATGCGAATGGGGCCATTGTATACTTCAGGGCTGTTTTTAGGACGCCAAGCCACGCCAACACTTTTATCCCATTGATTAATTGGCGCATCATTAATGATGGTTGCTAACGTATAGCCATTCTCAAATGCTGCTGAGTAAATGAACGGCTTGATATTGGAGCCTACTTGACGTTTAGCCTGTGTAGCACGGTTATATTGACTTTGAGCGAAACTGTATCCACCCACTAACGCTTTAATTCGACCATCTTGTGGGTCCATAGAAACCAGAGCACTGGCAGGTCTTGGATATTGACTTAGCTGCCAATACTCAGACTGTGGGCGAACCCAAATTTGCATGCCTGGCGAGAGTATTTCAGATGCCGCTTTCGGTGGCATTGCTTGTCGGGTATCAGAAATATATCCTCGTGCCCATTTTAGACCCTCCCATGGGAGGGTTATGTAGTCACCCGATTTTAGTAAAGCAGTTGCGCTTTGCTCTGCAACATCAACAACAACGGCAGCTTTAAGGGGCTCTATCTCTTTTACATTCTGAAGCGCTTCTATAATCTCTTGGCTACTTAGCGCAGATTGCTCTTCTGTCCATAAAACACGTTCTGGGCCCCGAAAGCCATGTCGCATGTCGTAGCTATGAAGATTATCAATGAGCGCTTGCTGTGCCGCTGCTTGAATATGTGACTCAACCGTCGTGAAGACTCTAAAGCCACTATTGTAGGCTTTATCTTCGCCATAGGTATCTACCATATAGCTGCGCACCATTTCAGCAATGTAGGGGGCATACAACTCTATTTCAGCGCCATGGAACTTCGCTGTAATGGGAGCGACACGTGCTTCATCATACTGTGCTTTGGAAATGTACTTTTCCTTGAGCATGCGACTCAAAACGACGTTTCTGCGTAGTTTTGCGCGAGTCGGGTTGCGAATAGGGTTTAGTGCAGAAGGCGCCTTAGGTAAACCTGCTATCATTGCCATTTGCGCCAAAGTTAGTTCTTTTAAGTCTTTGCCATAATAAACTTGTGCTGCTGCGCCAATACCAAAAGCGCGGTTACCTAGCTCTATTTTGTTTAAGTACAGCTCAAGAATTTCATCTTTTGTAAGCAATTGCTCAATATGTAACGCGATAAAAATCTCTTTCACCTTACGAATATACGCTTTTTCTCTTGTTAAAAAGAAGTTACGCGCTAGCTGCATAGTGATTGTACTGGCACCTTGTTTTTTCTGTCCGGTACTAATGAGCACGATTGCTGAGCGTATTATCCCAATTGGATCAACCCCAAAGTGTTCATAAAAACGGTTGTCTTCCGTTGCGAGAAAAGCTTGCAGCAGAGGTTTTGGAATGTCGTCTATTTTTACCGGAATGCGGCGCTTTTCTCCAAATTGGTTAATCAGTTTGCCATCTTGCGTAAATACTTGCATCGGGGTTTGGAGTTGTACATCACGTAACACCTCGACACTGGGTATATCTTGTTTGACATAGTAATAAAGACTGATTAACGTTAGCAGGGCTAAAACGCTTATTGCGATTAAAAATTGTATTGCTCTTCTCAATAAAGTCACGAAATGTTCCCTAGTTAGACTCCCAATTATAGGTAGACACTGCTAGTATATCTTGAATAAAAAACGATTAATAATTTTCGCGTTATAATTATAACTTATTAGAAGTTAAAACAAAGGATAAAGACCAAACGCATGCTCAGTAACCTTTTTCAAAAGCAAGCTCCGATGATGATTGGTATTGATATTGGCTCGCATTGTGTCAAGGCCGTACTGTTGTCGCAATCTTCTGCAGGCTATCGCGTTGAAGCGGTAGCAATTGAGCTTGTGCCGAAGGGGGCTATCACTGAACGAACGATCCAAGATATTGAAGCGATTGGACGAGTGATAGGAAAAATCAAAAAACGAATTCCAAGGCTTACTCAATTTGGCGCAGTAGCAGTCTCAGGGCAAACCGTGATCACCAAAGTGATTTTTATGGATGTCTCATTAACCGATGCTGAACTTGAATCGCAAATTGCGATTGAAGCCGACAGCCTGATCCCTTACTCGCTCGATGAAGTGAGTATTGATTTTGAGAAAATATCCGTGAATGAGGCTGATCCTTCCAAAGTCAATGTTTTGTTATCAGCTGCGCGCACTGAGAGCGTGGAAGCCCGAGTCGGCGCGTTGGAAGAAGGCGGCTATCAGGCTAAAGTGGTCGATGTTGAAAACTACGCTTTGAGTAGATCTTTAACGGTACTGTATGGTCAGTTGCCCGCAGATGCCTTTGATAAAACAGTTGCTATCATAGATATTGGAGCTGTAATCAGTTTGGTAAGTGTTGTGTTGTCTGGAAAAACGATTTACACGCGCGACCAAGTGTTTGGGGGGGAGCAGTACACAAACAGTATTGTTGCCTACTATAACAAGTCTTTTGATGAAGCAGAGATAGCAAAAACAACCGGAGATTTGCCGCCAAATTATATCTTCGAAGTACTCGCACCATTTCAAACTGCCTTGTTACAGCAAGTGCGTAGAGCTGTACAAATGTTTATCACTAGCAGTGGTAAAGAGCAGATTGATTATATTGTACTGACTGGTGGCACGGCATTAGTTGAAGGCTTAGATAGGCTTTTGGCTGAAGAATTAGGTATTCATACTATTATTGCTGACCCATTTGCCGATATGGAAATAGCGCCGAAAGTCGATCGTAATGTTTTAGAGCGCCATAAACCACAGTTTGCAATTGCCACAGGCTTGGCATTGAGGAGTTTTTCATCATGCCACATATAAATTTGCTGCCTTGGCGAGAGCAACGCAGACAAGCGTCACAAAAAAAGTTTCTATCGATTATTGCCGCCAATATCGTTGCAGTGCTTTTTGTTTTGTATTTGATTGGTTCTTTTTACGACGGTCTTACAGAAGGACAGCAAGTAAAGAATGAGTATCTCAACAAAGAAGTAGGTAAATTAGATAGCCGTATTGTGGAGATCAATGACCTGAGTCAGCAAAAAGAAAGCCTGCAAAGGCGGATCAACCTTATCGAGGAGTTGCAAAGCAACCGAAATTTAGGGACTCAGATAATCGATGAGGTGGTGCGGGTAGTGCCTGCCGGAGTGTATCTAACTAGCTTAGAGCGTAAAGAGGACTTGATTAAGGTTGTTGGGCGTAGCGAGTCTAACAACCGCTTGTCACAAATGTTGCGAGCTGTTGAAAGCTCTTATTTACTGGAGCGACCAACAATCCAGGGCATTGTCACTGGTGAGCAAAATTCACGCTTGTTGAGTGACTTTACCATGCATTTTTATGTTAAACCGTTTCGTGAAATACAGGTGGCTGAGCGTGACAAATAGATTCGGTATTAGCGAGATAGCAGCGTGAATTTTGATTTAAAATCTATACAAAATATTGATTGGAACGAGATAGAACTCGACAACATTGGTGAGTGGCCACTTGCGGTTAAAGTCATGTGTTGTGTATTAGTAGTCGTTATCACGTTTGTTGTTGGTTATAGCTTACTGGTTTCTAACTCGATAGCCAGATATGAGCATGTCGTTCAGCAAGAAGCACAATTACGTACCAGTTACAGAATAAAATATGCTCGTGCTAATAACTTAGACTTATATCGTCAGCAGATGAAAGATATGGAAGCGCAATTTTCGCTACTATTACGCCAGCTGCCATCCTCGAATGAAACACCGGGTTTACTTGATGACTTGACGTATGTAGGTACCTCTAGCGGACTAACTTTTTTAAAAATTGGCTGGTTACCTGAGAATAAAAAAGAGTTTTACACAGAACTGCCAATTAAGTTAGAAGTTGTAGGAACATACCATGAGTTTGGAGAATTTGTTAGTAAAGTAGCACAGCTGCCACGTATTGTTAGCTTGCATGATTTCAGAATAGAAAATGCGGGTAGTAATGCTTTGATATTTAGCGTAGTAGCGAAAACATATCGTTATGGTCAAGGTGATGAGCCATGACAAAACGCAACGCATATTTGATGCTTGTTTTAAGTGTGCTGCTCGGTTGTAACGATGATACAGCAGAACAAAAAGAGTTTATCGATCAAATTCAGGCTAGTGCAACACCGCAAGTTGAGCCGGTTCCACAAATGCGAGACTTTACGCATTTTGCCTATACGGCTCATAATCTTAGAAGTCCGTTTGTGGCGCCTGAACCTGAAGTGATTGAGAGTCAAATGGTTCAGGTGCAAAATTGTTTGCATCCAGATCCTGATAGAGCGCGAGATCCTCTCGAAAAATATCCAATAGACACGCTTTCGATGAAAGGGACGATTGCAACCCAAAACGTAACATGGGCGCTGATTAAAGCATCTGATCAAGGTCTATATAAAATAAAAAGAGGCCAATACATGGGTCTTTACCATGGTGAAGTTATCAATGTACAACCTGGGTATATTGAATTATTAGAATTAATCCCTGATGGCAGTGGTTGTTGGAAAGAACGTCTATCTAGAGTCGAGATCCGAGAAGCACAAGGGAGTGGCGTGAGTGAATAACAACAAAGGTAGTGAAAGTATGTCCCATGCTTGGAATAGTTTGAGCGTTAAAGGTTTAATATGTAGCACTGTGCTGGCTATAACAGGCTGGGCTCAAGCGCTGCCTATGCTATATGATGTGCGTTATAACCCAGTGCCAGATGGTGAAACTCAGCTTGAGCTGGTCTTTGATGAGCAGTTAAATGACGAGCCGCAAGTTAAAGCACTTACTGACCCTGCTAGGTTAGAATTATTCTTCCCAAAAGTAGAATTTGAAGAAAGCCTCAAAGCGCTTAAGGTAAACAAAGCGGGGATTACCTCAATAGAAAGCCAACTCACAGATGATGGAGTGATAGTTACGGTGAATATGGAGCAATTGAAGCTCTATAAATCATTTGTAAAAAATAATATCGCTTACTTGCAGGTTTCGGATAACCCTATCCCTTCGGCGGAAGGAGATAGTGTAAAAGCGCAGAAAAACCAAATCCAATCGATTGATTTTAGACGAGGAGACAAAGGCGAAGCGAAGGTACTGGCGTTTCTAAACACTCCTCAAGCAGCAATCGATGTGCAAGAACGTGGCGGCAAGATTTACGCAGACTTTCACCATATCGATATCCCAGATGATCTGTTGTATGAATTAGATGTAATGGACTTTGGTACCATAGTAAATCGCGTTGAAACATTCAGAGAGGATGGCAAAAGCCGTTTGGTAATAGAGCCCAAAGAAGCGTTTAAATACACATATCAACAGCTAGGTAATATTTTCACTTTAACAGTAGAAAAAGACGATGAAGAACGCAGCTTTGGTATCAGCAGGAATTATCAAGGTCAGCCTATTACACTGAATTTTCAAGATATTCCTGTGCGTTCTGTATTGCAAATTATTGCAGACACTAACAATTTTAATTTAGTTACCAGTGACTCGGTTGCCGGTAATATTACCTTACGTTTAGATGGCGTTCCTTGGGATCAAGCGTTGGATGTCGTTTTGCGTATCAAAGGTTTGGACAAGCGAATGGATGGCTCAATTTTGATGGTTGCGCCCTCTGAAGAACTAGCAGCCAGAGAGGCCAAAGAGCTTCAAGCGCGTAAGCAAGTTGAGGAATTAGAGCCTCTTTATAGTGAATATATTCAACTGAATTACGCAAAAGCTGAAGAGTTTGCCGATTTATTAAAAACAGATATCAATAGTATCGTGAGCGAACGTGGTAGTGTATCAGTTGATAAACGTACCAACACGCTGTTGATTAAGGACAGTGCGCGTAGCATCGAAAGTATTAGGCGAATGGTTGAAACTTTAGACGTACCGGTCAAGCAAGTTCGAATTGAGTCACGTATGGTAACTGTTAAAGATAACGTTCAAGAAGACTTAGGGGTGCGTTGGGGATTTGGAGATCAGCAGGGTACTGATGCGATATCAGGTAATTTAGTCGGTGCTCAGCAGTTGTCTAATGGTCAAATTCCGGATCTTGCAAATCGCTTAAATGTGAATTTACCAGTTTCGGGTACTTCGGCTGGCACAATTGGTATGCACATTGCAAAACTTGCAGATGGTACTTTGATTGATCTAGAGCTTTCTGCGCTTGAGCAAGAGAACAAGGGCGAAATTATAGCAACGCCGAGTATTACCACTGCCAACCAAAAGAAAGCAAGAATTGAGCAGGGTACTGAAATCCCTTATGTTGAAGCCGCGTCGAGTGGAGCTACTTCAGTGAGTTTCAAAAAAGCGGTATTGAGTTTGGAAGTAACACCACAAATTACACCTGACAACAAAATTATATTAGACTTAGTGATCACGCAGGATACGCGAGGAGATAATGTACAGACACCGAACGGTCCTGCGGTGGCCATTAATACCCAGCAAATTCAGACGCAAGTTTTGGTAGATAATGGTCAGACGGTTGTCTTGGGTGGTATATACCAACAGGAAATTACCAGTGCAGTGAGTAAAATTCCACTGTTAGGTGATATTCCATACCTAGGTGCGATGTTTAGAAACACCCGAGAAATAAATGAGAAAAAAGAATTACTGATTTTCGTGACCCCAAAGATCATGCTTGATAGTCAGTAATAAGTGAATAGTTGAACGAATTTACGTACTGTAGTTGCTTTTTATACTATTTGACTTGAAATCGTTCGTGGATTACTGAGATAATCCCCTCCTTAATTTTGGGGCCAGGTCGTTAGGCGGGGTTTTATTTCAAATTTTAGAGTTCGTTAGTACTAAAAAGATATGGCTGAGAAACGTAATATATTTCTAGTAGGCCCTATGGGGGCTGGTAAGAGCACAATTGGTCGTCACCTAGCTGATCAATTACACCTTGAATTTTTCGACTCGGATCAAGAAATTGAACGCCGTACAGGCGCAGATATTGCGTGGGTGTTTGATCTTGAAGGCGAAGAAGGTTTCCGCGTGCGTGAAGAAGGCGTAATTTCGGACCTTACAGAAATGCAAGGTATAGTTTTAGCAACGGGTGGTGGTTCTGTTTTAAGCAAAGAAGTGCGCAATAAGTTGTCTGCGCGCGGAATCGTTGTTTACCTTGAAACGCCAATTGAAAAGCAAGTTGCTCGCACTCAACGCGATAAACGTCGCCCTCTGTTGCAAACAGAAGAAGCGCCGCGCGATGTACTAGAGCGTTTAGCAGAGGAACGAGAGCCTCTGTACAAAGAAGTTGCAGACTTTGTAGTACGCACTGATGAGCAAAGTGCAAAGGTTGTAGCTAATCAAATCATAGAAAAGCTAGATTTTTAATTTTGATCACCTAGGAGGGATAGATGCTTGAGTTGAAGGTAGATTTAAACGAGCGCAGCTATCCTATCTACATAGGGCAAAACTTACTAGCAGATGTAGGACGACTCACCAAGTACATCGGTCAATGTCGTCCTGTCATCATTACCAATCATACTATTGCACCGTTATATCTAGATAGCTTACTGGATGCCCTTGATGGCTATGAACCATTACATTTTTGTCTTCCCGACGGCGAGCAATACAAAACCCTTGAATACTTTGAACAAGTAAATGCCTTCTTGCTGCAAAACAATTGTGGCAGAGACACCTGTTTAATAGCGCTTGGTGGTGGTGTTATCGGAGATCTCACGGGGTTTGTCGCTGCGTGCTATCAACGTGGTATCCCTTTTATTCAAATTCCAACCACTTTACTGTCCCAAGTAGACTCTTCCGTTGGTGGTAAAACGGCTGTTAATCACCCGTTAGGCAAAAATATGATTGGCGCTTTTTATCAACCTAAAGCGGTATTCATTGACACCAATAGTTTAGCTACCTTGCCTGCTCGAGAGTTCGCAGCTGGTATGGCCGAGGTAATAAAGTATGGTCTAATCTATGACGAGTCATTTTTGACATTTTTAGAAGATAACCATCATACACTCACTGAATTAAAACAAGATGTGTTGATGCAGGTTATTTATCGTTGTTGTCAAATTAAGGCGCAAATTGTAGCTCAAGACGAAACTGAAGCGGGTGTGAGAGCATTATTGAATTTGGGGCATACTTTTGGTCACGCTATCGAAGCGCAAATGGGTTATGGCAACTGGTTACATGGTGAAGCCGTTGCAGTTGGTATGGTACTCGCGGCAAAACTAGCTGCGTTACGAGATACTTTAACTGGCTCTGAAGTTGCGAGAATAGAGAAATTAATCGCAAGTTATGAGTTACCAATTGAAGTGCCTGCTCAGATGAATACAGAGCAATTCTTGTCACATATGCGAAAAGATAAAAAGAACAAAAAAGGGCGCATTCGTTTTATAGTACCAACTTCGCTGGGTACTTGTGCATTGGTCGATGATGTGTCAGATGACACGGTGAGATTGCTGATAGGCCGCTAATGCAGTCGCAAATATTACCGAGCAGATCCGCCTTAGTGGATCGTATAGCGTTACAGTTCGAATATGGGCAAAATCTGATTTGTTTAGTGGGTTCCTCAGGATTAGGCAAAAGCTATATTGCTGAATCTTTTATCACAGATAAATACCCTGATTTCAATAAAGCATACATCCAACTCTCTGCCACGACGAAAGACTCAGACTTAATGACGCAGCTCTTGCAGCATAGTTTTCGAGGTCCTTTGATCGATCAGCAGTTATCTCTAAGTCAGAATTTTTATAATCTATACCGCCAATCTCCGTGTGGCCCTTGCTTATGGGTGTTAGATGGTGCGCGACACCTTACGGATGAGATGATTGAGCAGCTACAAATACTTGCGAAAGAATGTCCTGAAACGCTTTATATATTGGTTACTGCGCAAGCGCCAAATATGTTAAGAGATGCTCTGGATATTCATATTGAACCGCTATCTATGGCAGAGTCCCGCCGCCTGATGGATATGTTTTTCAAACAATTACCGCCATTGGAAGACCCCATTTTTCATACCTTCTTAAGGGGATGTGCCGGAAACCCTGCGGTATTACTCGAATGGCAAAGTGAACAACAAGTGGATTTGCGAGCCACACCCAAAAAAGCTACGAAGTTATCTTGGCATCTGGTTCTTTTAACCGTGATTTTGGCCATGTTAATGATTGCATTCATTTATCAAAAAGAGCTAACAGCTCTATTGCCTGAGCCTGAAGAGAACTCACAGCTTAATACAGTTATACCAGCAACTAAAGCCGTCAATGATGATCAAAAAGCCGAGGTACCGTTAACCGATGGCCCTGCAGAGGTTTCTAAACCTGTCACTGTGGAAGATGAAACACAAAAACAGGTTGAGAGTGAGGTTGAACACTCGGCTAACGAGCAGAATGGGTTAGTAAAGCAGCAAGATGTGGCTGCTATCGTATCGGCTTTGGCAAATGACAGTACTGTTAAAGAAATCGTGGCAGCTGACAGCAATGTCGAGACAAAAGCAATACCTGCGGCAGCAGAGGCGGTGGCCGAACAACTCCTTGAAGGGGCTGAACAGCCTCCTCAACCTGTGATTGAGACGAAAAAACAAAGTGCTCAAGTGGACAGTAAAGAGACTAACGCGCTGCCAACAGGTCATGTCGATATGCTAGATGACGGCGCTTGGTTGATGGCTCGTGAGGACAGTGAGTGGGCAGTTCAGCTTTTAGCTGTGAAAGATAAAGCGGTCGCACAAGAATTTATTGAGCAACATAAATTAGACAACGTTAAAATATATAAAGCTAACCGAAGCAGCCAAATATGGTGGATTATCATTTTGGGGCCATTTTCAAGTTTAGAGCTGGCTCAAGAAGCAAAATCGACGTTGCCAGCGCAAATATTAAGCGGTCAGCCATTTTTCAAGAAAGTTGATAAAATAAAACAGGAAATTAGTCTACCGACTCGGTAATCATAGACTTTTAGTGTAAAATCGGCCCACATTTTTTATAAATAGAATCAGCATGCAACAAAAGACTCGCGCCTTCCTAAAATGGGCAGGCGGAAAATACAGTTTGGTTGAAGACATTGCGCGTAGGCTAAAAACCGCAAGTCAAGATGCAGACACGTTAGTTGAGCCGTTTGTAGGTGCAGGGTCAGTATTTTTAAATACTGACTTTAAAAATTATTATTTGAATGATATCAATGCTGATTTGATCAATTTATACAATGAGCTCAAGCGCCAACCTGATGAGTTTGTGAGCGATGCAAAAAAACTATTCGTTGAGCTGAACAACCACCCCGATTCATATTACGCTTACCGTTTACAGTTTAACGAAAGTGTAGACATTTACGAGCGTGCTATTTTATTTTTGTATATGAACCGTCATGGTTACAATGGCTTATGCCGTTACAATCTAAAAGGGATCTTCAACGTTCCTTTTGGAAAATATAAGCGTCCGTATTTTCCTGAAAAAGAGTTGTATGCGTTTGCCTGTAAGGCGCAAAGAGCCACGTTTACGTGTAAAAGTTATACGGATGTTTTTCGAAAAATACCTGATAATGCGGTTGTATATTGCGATCCACCTTATGTTCCGTTGAGTAAAACAGCTTCATTTACGTCTTATGCAAAAGGGGGGTTTGATCTAGATGATCAAGCAAATCTTGCAAACTTGGCTGAGCAAACTGCATTTATTCACAAAACACCAGTATTAATTTCAAACCATGATACGGTATGGACTCGGAAAATATATAGCCAAGCTAGCTTAGATGTTATTCAGGTCAAACGTACTATTAGTCCCAAAGGCGGGGCACGAAACAAAGTCAACGAGCTTATGGCTATGTACCATAAGCAAAAACATTACCGTGCTAAGTAGTTCACGAAAGCAGATAGCGTAACGACTAACGCCGCAACTAAGATAATGCCCACTATTAAGTAAGGGGCAATTGCTGGTTTACTAAAATCATCATGATACTTCTTCTCACTCTGCACGCCAAACATTGCGGCTATAACGCTTTGTAGTACGCGAAGCAAGGACATAACGATTAGAGTCCTGTCCGTGAGGAGATACCGCCGTCGCTTTGTCTATCAGAGCCTAACAAAAGCTCCAATAAGTCTAGATAGTGAAACTGCGCACTACCGCTTTGACCCATGAACCATGAGTACCAATTGATATCCTTTTCTGTTTCACAGTATTGTGTTGAACTGCTGTCTGTGGTTTTGCATGTACAGTTATCATGTTTGGTAAGCGCTAACGCAGCCTCATCTTGGAATACTAATCCCGTTGACATAACTACAATCGCACTAAGCACAAGCATCCGTGTTTTAAGCCGACCTAACATAGTGTTACTCCTCACCTAACGGTTATCATCAAATAATACACAATAATTGCTCACTAAACAAACGAAAAATTGGTTTTGCGCAGTTTCAGATAGGGAAGTTTTTGAATTGTTACAATTAGTGGGCTCTTAATAGTGTGTCGCGAATCTAAAATGCGGTAAAGTAGTGCGGACAATACTGAGGAACAGAGGCTTTTATTGTGCAAAAACAACGAGACTATTTAATCGCACCGTCTATTTTATCGGCGGATTTAGCCCGCTTGGGTGAAGACGTAGATAAAGTGCTAAATGCGGGTGCTGACGTGATCCACTTTGATGTGATGGATAATCATTATGTGCCAAACCTAACGTTTGGCCCAATGATCTGTAAAGCACTACGTGACTATGGCATTAGCGCACCAATTGATGTGCATCTGATGGTAAAGCCTGTTGATTCTCTTATTCCTGACTTTGCCAAAGCGGGTGCGAACATCATTACTTTTCATCCTGAAGCGAGTGAGCATATTGACCGCACTATTAGCTTAATTAGGGACAATGGCTGCCAAGCCGGTTTGGTATTTAACCCAGCGACGCCACTACATTACTTGGATCATGTGATGGATAAGCTAGATGTCATTTTGTTAATGTCAGTTAATCCGGGCTTTGGTGGTCAGAGCTTTATTCCTCATACCTTAGATAAATTGCGTCAGGTAAGAGCATTGATAGATCAAAGTGGGTACAACATACGTTTAGAAGTCGATGGTGGCGTTAAAGTTGACAACATTGCGCAAATTGCGGCGGCGGGTGCAGATATGTTCGTAGCTGGATCGGCAATTTTTAATCAGCCAGACTATCAAGCAGTTATAACTCAAATGCGTGCAGAATTAGCAAAGGTACAATAATTAATGCGTTATAAAGGTGTCTTATTTGATTTGGATGGTACGTTGGTTAATAGTGCGCAAGATATGTATATCGCGCTTAATTTGACGTTAACCGAAGTGGCATTTCCTATTGTAAGTTATGGACAAGTTTGCACTTGGGTGGGCAACGGCATTGATATGTTGGTTAAGCGCGGCCTAAGTGGTGATAGCGAACTAAATCCTCAATTGCCGCAATCCTTAATTGACCTTGCCATAAAAACCTTTAAAGGTCACTATGAGCAATTAGCTGGGCAATGCGCAAGCTTGTATCCCAACGTTGAAACAGGCTTAGCAGCCTTAAGTGGTTTTTCAAAGGCGCTAATCACCAACAAAGATAGAGTGTTTACCGAGCCACTTTTGCAACAACTACAGCTCAGCTCGTATTTTGATGTGCTGGTATGTGGAGATGATGGGCAAAAAAAGCCTGCTGCGCAGCCACTACTAAAAGCTTGTGAACTTATGGAGTTGCAGCCATCAGAGGTGATTATGGTTGGTGACTCAAAGAGTGATATTTTAGCTGCCCAAAACGCAAATATTGAGGTTATAGCTTTAACTTATGGCTATCATCAAGGGGCAAATTTGCAAGAATTTAATCCACAGTACCTCTGCGACAATTTCTTAGATATAATCCCTATTTTAACTCAGCGATAATACAATATTTTAATAAAGGAACATCATGACTAAACCAGTAGTGTTAAGTGGCATTCAGCCAACCGGTGGTATGACGATAGGCAATTATGTAGGCGCCATTAACCAGTGGCTTAACTTACAAGAAGATCATGAAAGTTTCTTTATGTTGGTTGACTTGCATGCCATTACGGTACGACAAGACCCACAAACACTACGAGATCGCGTACTAGATGGGATAGCGTTGTACACAGCATGCGGTATCGATCCTGAAAAATCAGCACTATTTGTACAATCGCAAGTGCCAGAACATGCTCAATTAGCTTGGGTTCTTAACTGCTATGCGCAAATGGGCGAATTGAATCGCATGACGCAGTTTAAGGATAAGTCGTCTAAACATGCCAACAACGTCAATGTTGGCTTGTTTGCATATCCAGTATTACAAGCTGCAGATATCTTGCTCTATCAAGCGGACCAAGTACCGGTTGGTGAAGATCAAAAGCAACATTTAGAACTCACCAGAGATATCGCAACGCGCTTTAATAATATTTATGGCGATGTGTTCAAAATTCCTGAGCCTTATATTCCTGAGTTAGGCGCTAGAGTGATGAGCTTACAAGATCCACTGAAAAAGATGTCTAAATCGGATGACAATCCAAATGCATTTATCATGCTGTTGGATGAGCCGAAAAAAATTGAGAAAAAACTCAAAAAAGCGGTTACTGATTCAGATGAACAAGCGCGAATTTACTTTGATCGCAATGAGAAACCTGGCGTATCTAACTTGCTGACTTTGTTATCGGTTGCAACAAAGCGTCCTATCGATCAGCTTGTACCTGAGTATGCGGATAAAATGTATGGGCATTTGAAAAAAGATACCGCAGAAGCCGTGGTTGCGATGATTGAACCAATTCAAGCGCGCTTTAAGGTGATCCGTGAAGATCAAACTTTATTGGATAACATCATGAAGCAGGGGGCTGAAAAGGCAAGTGCAAGAGCTGAGCAAACCCTAAAAGCTGTTTATGACGCGGTTGGTTTTATTCCTCGTCCGTAAATTTACATATTGTAGTTAGCCAGGCATGGGCCTGGCTTTTTTATGGAAATTTCTATGTTATTAATGATCGATAACTATGACTCATTTACTTATAACTTAGTGCAGTATTTCCAACGTTTGGATCAAGAGGTATTGGTGAAGCGCAATGATGCACTCAGTTTGGCTGACATAAAAGCGCTTAACCCAGAGCATATAGTGATCTCACCTGGACCTTGCTCTCCTAACGAAGCGGGTATTTCTTTATCTGTTATTGAGCAATTTAAAGGTCAGATCCCAATACTTGGTATTTGTCTTGGCCATCAAGCTATTGCGCAGGCTTTAGGTGCAAAAGTGGTTAGGGCGCATACTGTAATGCATGGTAAAACTTCTCAGATAAAACATACTGCACAGGGCGTTTTTAAAGGCCTACCGAACCCCTTAACGGTATGCAGATACCACTCTCTTGTTGTTGATAAGCATACTCTACCAGATTGCTTTGAGGTAACGGCTTGGACACAAACAGCAACTCAACAAGTGGATGAGATTATGGGGATGTGCCATACTAATTTAGCGTTGGAGGGAGTGCAGTTTCACCCTGAGGCCATTTTAACGGAACATGGCCTGAACTTACTTGATAACTTTATTCGTCGCTTCTAACCTTTTTATAATACAAATTGCTAGTTTAAAGTGAGCTTATGACTGAAGAAAATACGCACTTAAGGATGGCACAAGCGCTTTGTGAGCGCGCCCACGACTTGCTTATTAGTCATAGTTTTGCTCAGCAACAGCTCGGTTATATTCACACGTTAGAGATGAATCTGGGCGAGAAAATACCGCAACGTACATTATTAGAAGTAGAAATTGCGGCCTCCGCTAAACGAAAAGAAAGCAGCACGAGTCACCACAAATATATCGCCAAAGCCAGCGAACATATTCACCAAGCAATAGAAACTAGCATTACAAAACAAGTGAATGACATTGACTGTTTGTACTACGAAGTTATGGGGATAGAAGATGGTGTGCCGGCCATATTTGATTTGCTTGCGGTCAAATCGGCTTCTGTTGGCCGCCTTGAGCCACTGGTTAATGACTTATCTTGGTTAGGGCGAGAGCTGGTATCTTTAGTGAATATGCCGCAGTATCGCAAAAAAAGCTCAATGGGTATCACTGTAAAAGTTGATACACCTGCTTTGGCACTGCGTTATTTGGGGTTAGAAAATTTACAGTGGGTCATTCCCACATACGCCATGCGCCACTGGTTACCTTATTCCACAGAACCTTTTCAATTAATGAAAAGAAAGCTTAGAGAGCTAAGCATGGCCACAGCATTAGCTGCAAAAGCGTTGGCTGAGTTAAATGGTGCAAAAGAGCAGCATGCTTATACGCTAGGTATGATGCTTGATATCGGTAAAGCTGCATTAACACGTTTGTATTTGAGAAGTTATGAAACTATATGGCAGGACAGGGTGTTAAAAGCGCGAAATAAAGGCCATAAAGACTTACACACGGCACTGTTAGAACTCAGCCCAGATCCACTTTTTTTGCGTAACCTGTTACTAGAACATTCCGCAAAGGTCACTCAACAGCTAATTGAAAACATGGAGTTTCGATATTTGCCATTTAATGCCGCGATGGAAGAGTTTGCGGTTACTTATTTACCAAATTCGAATAAAAAATTAAGCGATCCTTTACCTTTAACCACAGTACTGAAAAAAGCCCATGGCTATGCGCTGTACCTGTTACTAAAAGAAAACCATTTCATTGAAGACGATGAAACGCAATTATGGTTTTCTTACTTGGGTCTGACCTTGGCTGAGCAAAAAATACTCTCGACATGCTCATTCCATGGCATGCAGTTGACTATTTCGTAATATTTAAACAATTTTTTTTACGACTAACCATTCAATCGATAAATTAGACTGCAGGGCTATACACCTTATGCATCTGCCTTGTCGTTTCTTTCTATGCAAATAGTTATTCACGGCACATGAAATATTATCTCAATCCCTTGAATATCAAGGCCTCTATGAAAGTTTTCTATGAGACTTTCAGAATTTTTTCTGAAATAATAAGTGAATGAAATTTGCACCAAGTGATAATTTTTATTGCTCCTAATGTAATAATCAAAGGCTGAGTTATGCTTTTACCTCGGTGCCCTACTCAAACAAATGAGGAGTTAAAATGACTATTAATCGTGAATTGTTCGACCAAGTAATGGTGCCTAACTATGCACCTTCAGCTGTCATTCCTGTAAAAGGCGAAGGGTCACGCGTATGGGATCAAGAAGGCCGTGAATACATCGATTTTGCTGGTGGCATTGCTGTTAACTGCTTAGGGCATTGTCATCCAGCATTAGTATCTGCGCTAAAAGAACAAGGCGAGAAGATTTGGCATTTATCAAACGTTATGACCAATGAACCTGCGCTTCGTTTAGCTAAAAAGCTAGTGGATGCGACGTTTGCTGAGAAAGTTTACTTCGCAAACTCAGGTGCAGAAGCTAATGAAGCTGCATTAAAACTAGCACGTCGCTTTGCACTGGATAACTTTGGTGAGCAAAAATCACAGATTATCTCTTTCAACAAAGGCTTTCATGGACGCACGTTCTTTACCGTAACTGTAGGCGGTCAAGCGGCTTACTCTGACGGCTTTGGTCCTAAGCCTGGTGACATCGTACACTGCGATTACAACGACTTGGCGGCATTTGAAGCATTAATTTCTGACAACACATGTGCAGTAATGATGGAACCATTACAAGGCGAGGGCGGCATTATTTCTCCTGACGCTGATTTTGTAAAAGGTGTGCGTGAACTTTGTACTAAACACAATGCACTACTTATTTTCGATGAAGTACAAACAGGTGTTGGTCGTACAGGCGATTTGTATGCATATCAAGGTTTAGGTGTGACACCTGACATCCTAACAACGGCTAAAGCACTTGGTGGTGGCTTCCCTATCGGTGCAATGATCACCACAACAGATATTGCTAAGCATCTAAAAGTGGGTACGCATGGTTCAACGTATGGCGGTAACCCGTTAGCGTGTGCTGTGGCAGAAGCTGCATTTGATACGGTGAATACGGCTGAAGTTCTCACCGGCGTAAAACACAAAGAAGCGCTTTTCCGTGAGCTTTTGAGTGAGATTAATGACAAGTACAAGGTATTTAGCGAAGTCCGTGGTAAAGGCCTATTATTAGGTGGTGTAATGGCTGAGCAATACAAAGGTCGCGCTAAAGACTTCTTAGTTGCGGGTATAAAAGAGGGCGTAATGTCACTGGTCGCAGGTGCTGATGTAGTGCGCTTTACACCATCTCTTGTGATCCCTGAAGCAGATATCCGCGAAGGCATGGCACGTTTTGAAAAAGCGGTTGCTAGTGTTGTAGCTAATAACGCTTAATCTTGGCGAGGCCTACTTAGGTAGGCCTTAATTTACCGTCTAGGTTTATAATTGAGGAGTAAGCGGGCTCATGATGATCCTTCGCCCAATCCAAAAAAGCGACTATCCAGCGCTTTTAAATATTGCTCATGAATCAGGTCATGGCTTTACGTCACTTCCTGTGAATGAAGAGTTGTTGCAAAGTAAAATAGCCCGTTCAGAGGCGTCGTTTTTGAAAGAGACAGATATTCCTTTTGACGAAGGTTATCTTTTTGTGCTCGAAGACAGCGAAACTGGCGAGGTTGTTGGTACAAGCGCCATCGAGGCCGCTGTTGGTTTAGATGATGCCTTTTATCATTATCATTTAAGTAAGGTGATCCATTCATCACGCACCTTAGATGTGTATAAAGCAGTAGATATCTTGACGCTATGTAATGACTACACGGGAGCTACTGAGCTGTGTACATTATTTTTAAAAGATGGCTATCGCAAAGGTCTAAACGGAAAATTGCTATCTAAATCGCGGTTTATGTTTATTAAGCAACATCAGCACAGATTTGCTGATACCGTGATTGCAGAGATGCGAGGCGTATCCGATGAAAATGGTAAAAGCCCATTTTGGCAATGGCTGGAAGAGCATTTCTTCTCAATGGACTTCCCAACGGCCGATTATTTGACTGGTATCGGTCAAAAAGTTTTTATCGCTGAGTTGATGCCTAAATATCCGATTTACGTGAACTTGCTAAGTAAAGATGCGCAAGCTGTGATAGGTCAGGTACATAATAATACTAGGCCAGCAATTGAGTTACTAAAAAGCGAAGGGTTTACCTTTAATGGCTATGTTGACATTTTTGACGCAGGGCCGACGGTAGAAGCTAAAGTGGATAATATCCGTACAGTTCGCTCAGTGCAAAACAAACAAGTGCGTATCGGTCAACCACAGAGCGGTTCCCCTGTGATGGTAGCAAATGGTAAACTTGCAGGTTATCGGGCAACGGTAGCCGAACTTCAAGTTGATCCAGCTAGCGATGAAATCGTTATTTCGGCTGAATTGGCAAACGCATTGAACATTGTTAGTGGTGACTCAGTTAGCATCGCAACACTTTAATTTGTAGGTATTAATTATGACAACACATCCTGCTCAACTGATAAACGGTGAATGGGCTGCAGGTCTTGGCAGCGAATTTAAATCAGTAAACCCAGCAAACAATGAGGTGATCTGGCGTGCAAACTCTGCCACTGCAGAGCAAGTTGACGCTGCGGTTAAAGCGGCAAGAAATGCTTTTTATACTTGGAGCGATTTAGATTTTTCTGCACGCTTGGAAATAGTAAAACGTTTTGCTGAGGTACTAAAGGAAAACGCTGAAGAGCTGGCAATTGCCATTGCAAAAGAAACTGGCAAGCCGCTTTGGGAAACGCGCACTGAAGTGGGGGCGATGGTTGGAAAAATTGCGATTTCAGAAAAAGCGTACCATGAAAGAACGGGTACAGTGGAAAACCCAATGCCAGAAGGGCGAGCGTTTATTCGTCACAAAGCACATGGCGTTGTTGCTGTATTTGGTCCTTATAATTTCCCTGGTCACTTACCTAACGGCCACATTGTACCTGCATTGCTTGCGGGTAATACGGTTATCTTCAAGCCATCAGAGTTAACACCTTATGTGGCTGAGTTGACTTTGAAGTTTTGGCAAAAAGCAGGTTTGCCAGCTGGTGTTATCAACTTGGTTCAAGGTGAAGTTGAAACTGGTAAAGCGTTGGCGTCGCACAAAGGTATTGATGGCTTATTCTTTACAGGTTCTTCTCGTACTGGTCATTTATTACATGAGCAGTATGCAGGTCAACCCGGTAAAATTCTTGCTTTAGAAATGGGTGGCAACAACCCGTTGATTGTTAAAGATGCATCAGATACTAAAGCTGTTGTACATGACATTATTCAATCTGCATTTATTTCAAGTGGCCAGCGTTGTACTTGTGCACGTAAGTTGTTCTTGCCAGCAGGCGCACAAGGTGACGCTATTCTTGAGCACCTGATCCGTGCCACTAAGGCAATTAAAGTGGGTAACTATGATGATGCCGATCAGCCATTTATGGGGTCAATGATCTCTGAAGCGGCTGCTAAGGGTATGGTTGCGGCGCAAACACAATTGCAGTCGTTAGGTGGCGAGTCACTTATCGAGCTAACACATAAAGCGGGAACAGGTTTTGTTACTCCTGGCATCATTGAGTGTACTAATATCACTGATTTTCCAGATGAAGAGCATTTTGGCCCGTTATTAAAAGTGTTCCGTTACACTGATTTTGATGCAGCAATCGACAAGGCTAATGATACCAGTTTTGGTTTATCTGCAGGTCTACTTGGTGATAATGAAGCTGACTATGATCGTTTCTTGCGTCGTATTCGTGCTGGTATTGTTAACTGGAACCGCCCAATTACAGGCGCATCAAGTGCAGCACCATTTGGTGGTATTGGTGCATCAGGTAACCACAGAGCTAGTGCTTACTATGCTGCTGACTACTGTGCATACCCAGTTGCATCGGTTGAGCTTGAAAAAGTGACGCTACCAGGTACATTGAGCCCAGGTCTTAATATTGACTAAGGCTTAGCATACAAAGGGTTAGCTTTATTTTATGATGAAATTATAAGCTAGTACTTTGTTCCGATAAAAAGCAGCTTCGGCTGCTTTTTTTGTTTTCAGCTAAACGACAAAAGTAGCATTAGCAGTCAGTTTCTGCTTAAATCAATATCAGGTAGGTTCAAAGTCGTAGGTGAATTAAAGATGGTTTTAGATAAACAAGGTTATGACGAATTAGTCATGTATCTTACACAAAACTTAGCCTTGTTTGAAAAACCCGGCGAGATTAAGCCAGGTGCCCCTAAAGTCATGGAACTGATCGAGGATGTTATTGCTGAGAATGTAATACGTATTTGTGAACAACATAGCGAGTTGACAACAGAGCAACGAAGCTTGATTGTACGTGAAGTTGATGGCATTGTTTATGACTTACAAGAAGTGCTCTCAAGTGTCACCGAGCAGCGTGTTACGGTAGAGCAGCGCGAGTTTATTGAAGAATTTGCCGGCTTAGTTAAAAATATGTTTGACTCGGCCGTATGATAGTAAAAGTTTAATAACAACAATTATTTACAATAACACCGCCCAAAGGCGGTGTTATTGTTTCTTATGAGGTAACTATGCAAGCAAGTGTAAAGTGGGTAGAGGGAGATACATTCATAGGGCGCTCTGAATCAGGGCATAACGTGGTATTTGACGCAGGCGCAGATAGCGCGGCACCCAGTCCAATGGAAATGGTATTAATGTCAGCTGGATGTTGCTCTTCGGTTGATGTGGTGAGTATCTTAAAAAAAGCAAAGCAGGACTTTGATAACGTCGAAGTCAAATTGACTGGTGAACGTGCGGAAACTGCACCTAGAGTCTTTACCAAAATGAACCTACACTTTGTGGTTACAGGTCGCAATGTGTCTGAAAAGCACTTAGCTCGTGCTGTTCAGCTCTCTGCAGAAAAGTATTGCTCAGTGGCATTAATGCTTGATAAATCAGTAGAAATTACCCACAGCCATGAGGTTGTCGAAAAGTGAGGGAAAATAACCCTTTTTCGTAGCGCGATTTTCGTATAAAATCCGCAAACTTTTGGTTCTGCGTTTCGCAGATTTATAGTTTGAAGGTTGGTCTATCGTGAACAAGCCCTTTGATAAAATTAAACTCCATGGCTTTAACAACTTAACTAAGAGTTTAAGCTTTAGCATTTACGATATCTGTTACGCCAAAACAGAACAACAACGTAAAGAATACTTAGAGTATATCGATGAGCAATATAGTGCTGATCGTTTGACTGATATTTTAAAAGACGTTGTTGATATTATTGGCGCTAACGTATTGAATATTGCGCGTCAAGATTACGAGCCGCAAGGGGCAAGTGTAACAATTTTGGTATCTGAAGAGCCTGTTGAACAGCAGACTTTTGATAGCAATGAAACACCAGGACCTTTGCCAGAATCTGTAGTTGCGCACCTTGATAAGAGCCACATTTGTGTGCACACCTATCCTGAGGCGCACCCAAATGATGGAATTTGTACTTTCCGTGCAGATATTGAAGTGTCTACTTGTGGCATTATCTCACCACTTAAGGCGCTTAACTTCTTGATCCATTCTTTGGAATCAGATGTGGTAACTATTGATTATCGTGTTCGTGGCTTTACTCGTGACGTAACAGGTGTGAAGCATTACATTGATCATGCGATTCACTCAATCCAGAATTACATGACAGATGATACGAAAGAAGCGTATCAAATGCTGGATGTGAATGTGTATCAAGAAAACTTGTTCCACACTAAGATGATGCTTAAAGAGACAGATTTGAATACTTATTTGTTTGGCATCACAACGGCAGATTTGAGCGAAGATGAAGAAACTGAGATCAGAGCTCGCCTAAATCGTGAAATCCAAGAAGTATTCTATGGACGTAACCTGCCTGAAGTTGATTAACTTCAAATATGGTGTGATGAAAAAAGCGCTCTTTGAGCGCTTTTTTTATGTTTCGCGGTTTTATATCTCGTACTTAAATGTAAGCCCGACAAGGCGCGGTTCTGCGTATTGAACGTAGGTTTCAGTGGTATAACCATTTAATGGGTTATTTGGAAATCTAAAGCCTCGAGCCGCTACGTCTTTATCTGCTAAGTTTCTGCCCCACGCTGTGAGTGACCACTGCTGCGCATAATAGCTTAAGCTTGCATTGATTAAGTTGCTGCTGTTTGCCTTAGCATCATGGCTGATTGAATGGTAGTAATCATCTTTGCCATCCAATGACAGCGCGGCAACTAATTGCTCTGTGATAAAATAATTAGCCGCTATGGAGTATTGATATTTGGGTGCTTGAGCTTGCTCTCGACCATCTAAGTTCAGGTTGATAAAGTCACCTTTAACTTTGGTGTCAAGGTAACCCACACTATAAGTGAAATTTAAACGATCGGTATAATGAAACTGTCCTTCAACCTCTATTCCGTAATTTCTTCCTTTAGAAGCATTATCAATAAACTCTAAAAACTTTCTGTCCACTTCCAAAGAGCGTTTTACTTGCATGTCTTCTCTGTGCATGTAAAAAGCGCTGACTCTAACCGTATGACGTTTGTCTTCTGAGCTGCCCTTTACACCAAACTCTGCATTCCAAAGGTATTCAGGAGCAAAGTTATACTGGGCTGGTTGAACATTTAGCTGCTCATCTTTCGCTCTGGCTAATGCTTCGCCGTTAATGCCCCCAATTTTGTATCCGCGAGACAGGCTGGTATAAATCATCGTTCTAGGCACGACATAGTGTTCTAAGGCTAGCTTTGTACCCCACATCCAATCATCATTGTTGCCAGTAATAGTATTGTTATCAAAGTAATCGGTGTCGTATCGCTCAGCACGTAGCCCGGTAATGAGGTCGGTTTTGTCAGATATGTGTGTGACTTTTTGACCGAACAATGCCAGATGGCTTACATCGTAATGAGAGTTAAAGTCTTGGCTTTGCCAAGTGTACGCGCGTGTAAGCTCTACTTGCTTGCGCTTGGCAGAAATACCACCAACCCAGTTCTGTTGCTTATCTGAGAACGTGAGCTCTAATGTACCTCTATCATGTTCACGCTGATAGCTATCTGTTGAGCTGTAACCGTCAGGGTGAAGCCCTGCAGCACATACATCTGCTCGAGAAGCATCATTACAAGTCCAATCTTCGTCATAACTATATAGTGTGTCACCACTTAATCGACTGACAAGTATCGACAGGTCAAAGAGTTTGGCGCCGGTATAAAGGGTTTTAACTGCAAAGGCATTGCTTTGTTGATTGTCCTGACCTGGTTCATCAGCGCTGCTTTGGCGGTTGTTATATAGCGTGAAGGCATCGTAACCATTGTCAATATTGATGTGATGGGCAACAAATTCAGTACTTAGCGAGTTACTCCATTGCGTATGTAATTTAACTCTGCCAACCTGCTCATCTAATTTTTGTGTGGCTTTATTTAAATAGACGTTATCGGTATAGCCATCAGACTGTTGTAAGTAATAACTACCTCGAACAGCGGTACTCTCAGTTACAGCTCCGCCCATTGCGATACCCGCATCTTTACTTTGGTAATTGCCGATACCAAGTTTAATGTTTAAGGCCGACTCTTTTGTGGCTGCTTGAGTATGGACATCAATCATACCTGCCATCGCATCGGCTCCAAAGCGTGTACCTTGAGGACCACGGTAAATAGCCACATGTTCTGTATCAAAAAGTAACGCGCTGCCTCCTAAACCTGAGTAGTCAATGTTGTCTACCAACATGCCTACACTTGGGTGAATAGGGTCTACAAATTGAGAGCGTAGTCCGATACCACGGATCTGCACAAAGCGCCCTCGTGAGGCGCCTGCGGTAAAGTTCGTGTTTGCTGCACTATTTAACATCTGCTCTAGATGAGTGGCGCCTCTAGCTGTGATGATGTCATCACCCATTACTATGGCACTTGTACTTAAGGTTTGAATGCTCTCTCTTTTAAAATCACCAGTTACCTCAATAGTTTCAATAGAAGTGTCGTTGGCGAATGAGTTATAAGAAAGCAGCGATATGATTGTTGCGCTGAGTAAAGAGTATTTTGAATTCATAGTCCGGCAGTTGTCGTTTGAGTTGCGCACATTTTAGCAAATGACCGCTAGGTTAAAACCAAAATCGCGTTTAAATGTGTTATAACTTTGCCAATTATTAATAGCTTACTTTTATATTGTGGGGCTCAAGTGGTATTTAGCGTAGATTTCAAAGTGCGTGATTACGAATGTGATTTACAAGGAATTGTGAACAATGGGGTGTATTTTAATTATTTAGAGCACGCAAGACACGAGTTTTTACTTTCGAAAGGCGTTGATTTTGCCGCGTTAGCTCGAGATAAAGTTAATTTAGTCGTGATCCGCTCGGAAATGAACTTTAAAGACTCACTCAAACCAGGGGATGAATTTTATGTGCAAGTTGAGGTACAACAACAAAGCAAATTGAAGTTCATTTTCATACAAAAAGTTATTCGTAAGTCTGATGACAAACTCATGCTAGATGCTATTGTGACAGGCACCTCAGTTAATGAACGGGGACGTCCGTTCCTATGTAAGGAAATTCAAAGCTTGTTTTCATGAAGTTAGCGCTAAAAATGCGCTTTTTCGATTCTAAATAGCTATTTATTGCCGCTAAATTCAGTTAAATGTGTATAATTATACGAGTTTAGTGAGTAATAGTGTGACATGAAATCTTTCTTTTTATCTTGCGTGATGTGCGCGTTTTTAGTTGGCTGTATATCAACCGAAAAAGTAGGTGATATACAGCTAAAGCATACCAAGTGGCAGCTGAGTCATATCAATGGGAAATTAGTTGTTAATAGTGACATTTCTATTGAGTTTATAGAAGCCATGCAAGTTGCCGGCAACGCTGGTTGTAATCGATTCTTTGGAGAAGGAATGGTGCGCAATAGTTCACTTCAGGTATCTCATATGGGAATGACACGTAAACTGTGTGATGAACATACCAATCAGCAAGAACAAATGTTACTAAAAATGCTTGAAAGTGGTGTACCTGTGCTCATGATTGAAAATGAGCTGATTTTTAAAGGCCAGCCAGAATTGCGTTTTCGAGTTGCAGGCTAAGTCCTTCTCCAGTACACTCGTTGCTAATTCGTTACTTGTCGGAGTGCCCTTTGGGCTGAGATCGCATTTTGCGGGATCCGTGAACCTGATCAGGTTAAAACCTGCGTAGGGAACAAGCTGCCTGTATTGCAAACAGATGTTTGTAGGCTGCCAGAGTTTTATGATGTCATAAAACTCGATCATCTGAGGCTAACCTCATCTCGCTCCTTTTGGAGATCTGACAAGACCCCTTAAATAACAATGAGGCAAGTCATGTCAAACAATAGTAGCAAACCATCTCGCCGCGAAACACGTGCCGCGGCATCTGAATTTATTTACAACCTTACGGGACAACCTTTTCCTAGTTCTCACAAAGTATATGTTGAAGGGGAGCAAGCGGGTGTGCGTGTTGGTATGCGTGAGATCACCCTATCAGATAGTTTTGTAGGTGGTACCGAAGATAACCCTGTCTATGAGAAAAACGAACCTGTTCGGGTATACGACACATCTGGCCCATACACAGATCCTGACTTTAAATTAGATGTACGTAAAGGCTTACCTAAACTGCGTAAAGAGTGGATTGATGCGCGCGATGATACTGAGTGGCTTGACTCGGTCACCTCTAAGTTTTCTCAACAGCGCATGGCGGATGAAGGGCTAGATCATATTCGCTTTGAGCACTTACCAAAAATTCGCCGCGCAAAAGCAGGTAAAAATGTGACTCAAATGCATTATGCTCGCCAAGGAATAGTCACACCAGAAATGGAGTATGTGGCGATCCGTGAAAACATGGGCCGTGCTAAGCTCAAAGAAGAGATCCTTGCCCAGCAGCATAAAGGTCAGTCTTTTGGTGCGTCAATTCCAGAGTTTATTACCCCTGAATTTGTGCGTGATGAAATAGCCCGTGGTCGCGCCATTTTGCCAAACAATATCAACCACCCAGAATCTGAGCCGATGATCGTTGGCCGTAACTTCTTAGTGAAAGTCAATGCCAACATAGGTAACTCATCGGTAACTTCCTCTATTGAAGAAGAAGTGGAAAAACTGGTTTGGTCTACTCGTTGGGGCGCAGATACAGTTATGGATTTATCAACGGGTCGATACATTCACGAAACACGCGAATGGGTAGTGCGTAACTCTCCTGTACCAATTGGCACGGTGCCAATCTATCAAGCGCTTGAAAAAGTTAACGGGGTTGCTGAAGACCTCACGTGGGAGATTTTTAGAGATACTCTAATTGAGCAAGCAGAGCAGGGAGTTGATTATTTTACAATCCATGCGGGTGTACTGCTACGTTATGTGCCCATGACAGCAAAACGCGTAACAGGGATTGTATCTCGTGGTGGCTCGATTATGGCTAAGTGGTGTTTGGCACATCATAAAGAAAACTTCTTGTATACCCACTTTGAAGATATCTGCGAGATCATGAAGCAATACGATGTGTGTTTTTCCCTTGGAGATGGTTTACGTCCTGGATCAATCGCCGATGCGAACGATGAAGCGCAGTTCTCTGAATTACGCACATTGGGTGAGCTGACGAAAATTGCTTGGAAGCATGATGTACAAGTATTCATCGAAGGCCCAGGTCACGTACCAATGCATATGATTGAGCAAAATATGAAAGAGCAATTAGAGCATTGTCATGAAGCGCCATTTTATACATTAGGCCCGTTAACGACCGATATAGCACCAGGCTACGATCACTTTACATCTGGTATTGGCGCAGCACAAATTGCGTGGTATGGCTGTGCGATGTTGTGCTATGTGACGCCAAAAGAGCATTTAGGCTTACCCAATAAAGAAGATGTAAAAGAAGGCCTGATCACTTACAAAATAGCAGCGCATGCGGCTGATTTAGCTAAAGGTCATCCCGGTGCCCAGGTGCGTGATAACGCATTATCAAAGGCGCGTTTTGAATTCCGTTGGCACGATCAATTCAATCTAGGCTTAGATCCTGAGCGTGCCCGTGAATACCACGATGAAACATTACCGCAAGAGTCAGGTAAAGTAGCGCATTTTTGCTCGATGTGTGGCCCAAAATTCTGTTCAATGAAGATAACCCAAGAAGTGCGTGATTATGCCAAAGACCTTGAAGCAAGAGGAATAGATCCAAACAACGTTGGCGATGCAATTGAGATCAAAATGGTAGATGTTGAAGCCCAAATGAGAGCAAAGTCTGAAGAGTTTAAGCAATCTGGCTCTGAAATTTATCACAAGGCAATTTAACTTTTCGTTTAAAACCTAGTATTGACGTGGGTGATAGCACTAAATCAGCTATCACTCGCTCAATATTAATTGCAAACAGCAGACGATAAACATGAAAAAACCAAAGGTTGCGATTTTAGGATTTGGTCTCGTGGGCCGAGTTGCGGCACTGATGCTACACGAGCAATATCAGCTGAGTATCTTTGAAGCCGCTCCCAATGCTAATGATAATGGTGCAGGTGCGCTTGCTGCAGCAATGCTAGCACCTATGGCTGAATCGGTTATCTGCGACACTGACATTGCGCAGCTTGGCGTAGAAGCGATGGGGCTGTGGCCGAAGCTCCTTGCTATGCTGCCCTCCCCTGTTATGTATCAACAAACAGGTACACTGATTGTTGCACATCAACAAGATATGGGGGATTTGCGCAGTTTTTCACAGCGTCTAAAGCCATTAGCGGGACATCAAGCGCAGCAACTAACGGGTCAAGATATTGCTAAACTTGAACCTGAACTTGCGGGGCGCTTTCACCAAGGCATTTATTTGCCAAGTGAAGGCCAGCTAGATAATCAGGCTTTCTATCAAGCAAGCTTTGAGTTGCTGCAAACAAAGGATTGCAGATTCTACTTTGGTCAGTCATTCGAGTTACAGCATGATGAGCACTCCAACGCACTAGTCAACGACGAAGTGTTCGATTGGATCATCGATTGTCGAGGTATCGGGGCTAAAAAACAGCTTGCTGGTTTGCGTGGTGTACGAGGTGAAGTCGCGCGAGTTTACGCACCTGAGGTAACGCTCAATAGGCCTGTACGACTGATGCACCCGCGTTATCCTATCTATATTGCGCCTAAGCCCAATCATGAGTTTGTTATTGGCGCCACTGAAATTGAATCGCAAGATGATGGGCCTATAACAGTACGCTCAACCCTTGAGTTGCTATCAGCTGCCTATACAGTGCACAGCGGCTTTGCAGAAGCGCGCGTGATGGCGCTTAATGCGGGGCTTAGGCCAGCTTTTACTGATAACCGTCCAAAAATTTCAGTGAATGCAAAGGTGATCAGTATTAACGGCCTGTATCGTCATGGTTATTTGCTTGCTCCAGCTGTCGTTAAGCAAGCGCTTAGTAAGGAGTTATTGTGAAAATAACATTTAATGGTCAGACCATAGAGTCAACCGAGCATACACTTCAAGCATTTATTGATGCTACTGATGCGAAAGAGCCCTATGCGGTGGCGCTAAATGGTCAATTTGTGCCACGTAGTCAGTGTCAATCAACGCATTTAGCGGAAGGTGACAGCATTGAATTGCTTTCTCCAATTCAAGGCGGCTAGGCGATGCGAGACGATAAACCGCTTAACATCTATGGGCAAAGGTTTGAGAGCCGTTTATTGATAGGCTCTGCCTTGTATCCCTCGCCACAAGTAATGCAAGAGGCTATTCGTGCTTCACAGTCGCAAATTGTCACTGTGTCATTACGTCGTCAAAACTCGGTCTCGGCGGGAGATGACTTTTGGCAATTGATCAAAGACACCGGTTTAACCGTGCTCCCCAATACAGCAGGCTGCCATAGTGTGAAAGAGGCGGTGACATTGGCGCAAATGTGCAGAGAAGTTTTTGCGACTGATTGGATAAAGTTAGAGCTGATTGGCGATGAATATAACTTGCAACCAGACCCAGTGGCATTGTTGGAAGCAACACAAATATTGCTGTCTGAGGGTTTTAAGGTATTACCGTATTGCACCGATGATTTAGTATTATGCCAGCGTTTGGCTGCACTGGGTTGTGAAGTGCTCATGCCTTGGGGCGCTCCTATTGGCACGGGTAAAGGGCTTTTAAACCCTTATAACTTATCAATGATACGTCAGCGCTTACCTGATATGACACTCATTGTCGATGCAGGTTTGGGCTTACCATCACATGCCTGCCAAGCACTTGAAATGGGGTATGATGCGGTATTGCTTAATTCCGCGATAGCGGGCGCCGGGTGTCCGGTAAAAATGGCCAAGGCATTTAACCACGCGGTGCAAGCAGGGCGTGCGGCTTATGTTGCACAAGCGATGCCCGAAAAAGATGTTGCGGCACCTTCAACACCCACAATGGGTATGCCGTTTTGGCATCAAAGTAACTAACAAATAAATGAGGAGTCTGAAATGGCACAGGTAGTTTGGAGTATTGCAGGATCAGACTCAGGTGGTGGTGCAGGTATTCAAGCAGATATTAAAGCGATGCAGAGCTTTGGGGTGCATGCCTGTACAGCTATCACAGCATTAACAGCTCAAAATAGCCTAGGCGTAGAGGCAATTAATTCGGTGGCAACGGATGTCATTGAATCACAGCTTCAAGCCTTGGCAACTGACATGCCAGCACACGTAATAAAAATTGGTATGCTGGCAAACGTGCAGCAAATTCAATTAATTGCAGAGCACCTTAGTCATTATAAGCAAAAGTGGTCACAGCCTCCGGTTATTGTGTATGACCCCGTCGCGATTGCTACCAGTGGCGATAAGTTAACAGAAGAAGACACAGTTGATGCTTTAAAAACGCATCTGCTGCCACTGGTTGATGTGATAACACCGAATACGCAAGAAATTCAGCTTTTAACTGGGGTGTATTTAATTGGCCCTGATGCGGTTCGTGAAGCCGCAAGTAAGTTAGTGGAAATGGGGGTTAAATCCGTTGTTGTCAAAGGTGGGCATTGGGATTATCCAAAAGGGTACTGTGTTGATTTCTGCCTCTGGCAAGGGCAGGAATACTGGCTTGGCAATGAAACAATTAATACTCCACATACCCATGGCACGGGCTGCAGTTTATCTTCTGCGATAGCCGCATGTTTAGCAAAAGGCTACCCGCTCAAAGACGCATTTATAATGGCTAAAGCCTACATTAATCAAGGTTTGCATGCGGCAACACGGTATGGTGAAGGCATAGGCCCTGTTGCACAAACCGGTTTCCCTACCAACTTAGCGTATTATCCACAAGTGATAGAAGCGGGCAGCTGGCTAGCAGACGAGTTGGATTTTGCACAGCCCAACCCTTTTAATTTTGCTGCTGGGTTTGCTGATACTGATGGTGAACTAGGTCTTTATGCGGTAGTGGATAATGTTGATTGGGTAGAGAAATGTTTATCCGCTGGCGTGCCAACCGTGCAGCTAAGAGTTAAAAACGCAGATCCAGCAACACTTGAAGCAGATATTCAAACGGCCATTACCTTAGGTAAAAAATACCAAGCACGGGTGTTTATTAACGACTACTGGCAATTAGCCATTAAACACGGCGCTTACGGGGTGCATCTAGGGCAAGAAGATCTCAGTGAGGCCAATTTGCGAGCCATTCAGCAAGCCGGATTAAGATTGGGAGTGTCTACGCATGGTTTTTACGAAATGCTCAGAGCACATAACTACAGACCCAGTTACCTCGCATTTGGGGCAATTTATCCAACCACAACCAAAGATATGACAGGGCAAATACAAGGCCTTGAAAAACTTTCACAGTTTGTACCTTTGATGACGCAGCAATACCCGACGGTTGCGATAGGTGGTATCGATTTGTCAGTGGCCTCAGAAGTAGTAAAAACAGGGGTGGGTAGTATTGCCGTGGTGCGAGCGATCACCGAGTCTGAGGACCATGTTAAAGCAATCGAACAACTTAAAGCGTGTTTACAGAGTGCATAATAATGGAGCTAAATGATAAAGAGCGGCTCAGATACAGCCGCCACTTATTACTAAAAGAGGTGCAGGAGCAAGGGCAGCTTAAGCTCAAAAATGCCCACATGGCAGTGGTTGGCTGTGGTGGCTTGGGCAGCCCTGCGCTGTTTTATTTAGCTGCTAGTGGTATAGGTACACTCACTTTTATAGATGACGATGAGGTTGAGTTGTCGAATTTGCAAAGGCAGATTTTGTATAAAGTCAGTCATATAGGGCAACGAAAGAGCCATGCTGCAAGTAAAGTGTTGGCGAGTCTTAACAACAGTATCGAACTCAATCCGCTGTGTACTAAACTGACCGCTGACAATGTGGTAGTTTTGCTAAAAAATGCAGATATTGTGCTTGATTGTAGCGATAACTTCGAGACGCGTTATTTACTTAATAGTTACTGTTTGAAAAACAAAAAAGTACTGATCTCTGGCGCTGCAATAGCTACTTCAGGGCAAGTGATGTGTTTTGACTTTAGAGAGAATGGACCTTGTTATGCTTGTGTATTTCCTCAAAGCGATGAAGTAGAAAGTACCAACTGCGATAATTTTGGTGTATTGAGCCCACTGCTTGGCGTGATCGGCGCGCAGCAAGCGTTATTAGCGATAAATACCATTTTAGGTCATCACAGTGGATGCTATTTTGCTAGTGTTGATGGTATGACGCTTAAGCAGAACGTTTGGCAAATAGTCAAAGATCGTCAATGTATGGTTTGTAGTGCTGCGTGTTAGAAAGTCCTAAGGCCAATGTCGATTAGCCTTAGGAGATAAGAGGCTATTTTTTGATGGTGGCAAAAGGCGTGCCCATACGAGTGACTGTTTCCGGTTGCTCACCGTCTAGGAAGTCGGCTTGGTTTGCACCCCAAGCTAAAATAACCGTAGAGCCAAGTTTAAATCGACCCATTTCTTCACCTTTTTTCAACGACACTGTGTTGCTGCCAGTGGCTGGGTAATCCCAACTAAACACATCCTTACCTGCTGGTGGCGTTACTGTACCCGCCCAAATGGTTTCGATGCTCGCTACGATGGTTGCACCAACCAATACCATTGCAAGAGGGCCAATTTCGGTATCAAAAATCGCTACTACACGTTCATTACGAGCAAACAGATTTGGTACATTTTGCGCGGTCAATGGGTTGACTGAGAACAAGTCTCCAGGCACATAGATCATGCGCTTTAATGTGCCATCGATTGGCATATGAATACGATGATAATCTTTTGGGGCTAGGTAAATAGTCGCAAACTTACCGCCGCTAAAGGGTAAAAAGTCTTCTTCTTTACCACCTAAAAGTGCCTGCAAACTATAGTCATGACCCTTCGCTTGAATGATCTGACCATCAACAACATCGCCTAACTGGCTAATTGCCCCATCTACAGGGTGGGCAATAATATTTTTATCTTCAGCGAGAGGGCGAATACCCGGCTTTAAAGGACGCGTAAAGAATTCATTGAAGGTTTTGTAATGTGCAGGGTCTTCGTGAAGCGCCTCGCTCATATCAATTTTGTATTGCTTGATAAATAATTTAATCAATTGCGTTGTCAGCGCGCCAGCCTCGGCAGCGGCGAGCTTTCCAACAAGGCGCGATAGTGCGTGTTTTGGCAGCGCATACTGCATGGCAATTTTTAATTTATCCAAGTTCACGTTATTATTTTCCTAAAAAAATTTTGCTGATATCAGCGTAAAATTAAACACGAGGAGCGCGAGCGCCCGCGCGGCCATCAGCCATGGACTCGAGTATGCGATGGTAGCTATCAAAGCGCAATTCACTGATATTACCTTCGTTTACGGCCTCTACCAATAGACAACCAGGATCATTGAGGTGCTTACAGTCTCTAAAGCGGCAACCGCCAATGTACTCCCTAAACTCTTTAAAGCACCAGGTCACGCGTTCCACCTCTAAATGCCACAACCCAAATTCACGGATCCCCGGAGAGTCAATCAGGTTACCGCCACTGGGCAGGTGATGAAGTCGAGATACTGTTGTTGTATGTTGTCCCAGACCGCTGTTCTCTGACACTTCTTGCGTTAATATTTCCGCGTTGGGTAGCACTGTATTCACTAAAGTGGATTTTCCAACGCCAGACTGACCAACAAAAATATTATTTTTACCTGCCAGTGTGTGTTTCAGAGCTTCGATGCCTTCGCCTGTTTTATTGCTCACTAACAATACTTGATAACCTAAGTTACGGTAAATATCGAGTACTTCATCAATGTACTGACGGCTGTCATCATCAAGTAAATCGACTTTATTGAGTACCAGAATAGGCTCAATGCCCATGTCCTCACAGGCTACCAAATAGCGGTCGATAATATGGGGCGTAAACTCAGGTAATACTGCCGATACCATCAAAATTTGATCTATGTTGGCTGCTACAACTTTAACACCATCATAAAAGTCTGGGCGTGTGAGCTGAGAACGACGCTCTTCGGTGGTCTCGATAACACCAGCCAAGTCACCATCGCTGACTTTGGCGCGGCGAAAGTATACTTCGTCACCACACACTAGACTGTTTATAGTGCGTCGAATGTTGCAGCGCAGCACTTCACCTTGCGAGGTTTCGATATCTGCGTGTTGGCCAAAACGGCTGATCACCACGGCAGGTTCTATCGGCCCCAAGTTATCACTTTGCCAAGCGCTGTCTTGTTGGTTTGCCTCTTGCTGTTTAGCTTTATGCAACCGCTTTTGATGGTTGGCACTGATCCGTCTGGATTGGCCTTTACTTAGTTTTGTCTTTTTTGCCATGTTACTTTGGTCTACCGGCCAAAAATAAGATAATTTGTTTAAATTAGCCTATTCCTGTACTGTTTGTTTTGTGAGCTGCATGTAATTGGTCTATAACTCAATTAAATGCCCCGCTTTTTAAAAAAAAGCTTTAGGTCAACTGGTGAAGCTAATATGATATATCTAATTGCATTGGATCTAAAGGAAAGTACCGCTAAGGTAGTCTATGTCGTTTAATGAATCTAACTTGATCTGGCTTGACCTCGAAATGACGGGGCTAGAACCTAAGACAGATAAAATCCTCGAAATCGCCACAGTGATCACTGACTGTGACTTAAATATATTAGCTGAAGGCCCGGTTATCGCCATTCATCAAAGTGATGAGTTGCTAGATAATATGGATGAGTGGTGTACTAACCAACATGGTCGTTCAGGTCTA
The DNA here is from genome assembly GCF_014694405.1 of Pseudoalteromonas sp. S16_S37. Taxonomy (GTDB): domain Bacteria; phylum Pseudomonadota; class Gammaproteobacteria; order Enterobacterales; family Alteromonadaceae; genus Pseudoalteromonas. Next base: position 3,401 of record NZ_JAAUWV010000043.1, on the reverse strand, counting down.
ACTGCACGTTGTAAAGCAAGTAAATTTACAGAGGAAGACGCGGTTAAACAAACATTGGACTTCTTAAAAGGTTGGTTACCTCCTGCAAAATCGCCAATGTGTGGTAACTCCATTGGTCAAGACCGCCGTTTTTTAAACAAATACATGCCAGAACTTGAAGCATATTTTCATTATCGCAATCTGGATGTCAGTACGGTAAAAGAACTGGCCCGTCGATGGAAACCCGAATTGTTAGATGAAGTTAAAAAGAAAAGTTCACACTTGGCTTTAGATGATATTAAAGATTCCATCATGGAGTTGAAAATCTATCAAGAAAAGTTTTTCAATATTTAAAAAAATGCTTGCAAAGCATTTTTTATGTTGTAGAATCCTGCCCCGCTTAAGACGAGAAGCCTTAGCGGGGTTTTTACATTCTTAAGTAAAGAAAATATTGCGTATGCGGCACTAGCTCAGCTGGTAGAGCGCAACCTTGCCAAGGTTGAGGTCACGAGTTCGAACCTCGTGTGCCGCTCCAATCTTTTAGAATTACAAAGCAGTACTTAGCTCGGCTGCTAAAACGCTAGATGTGACCTTAAGGTTACGCATGGCGGAAAATGAGCAACTCTGGAATGCGGCACTAGCTCAGCTGGTAGAGCGCGACCTTGCCAAGGTCGAGGTCACGAGTTCGAACCTCGTGTGCCGCTCCAACCTTTTAGAATTACAAAGCAGTACTTAGCTCGGCTGCTTAAACGTTAGATGTGACCTTAAAGTTACACACAGCGGAAAATGAGCAAATCTGGAATGCGGCACTAGCTCAGCTGGTAGAGCGCGACCTTGCCAAGGTCGAGGTCACGAGTTCGAACCTCGTGTGCCGCTCCAATCTCCATCTAGAATCTCTTTTTTATCAATTCCTTTTTAAATTTCTTCTTTGCATAACAAATTTTAATTGCTTAATAATCCAACTCTACGTAAAATACGCGCTCTTTCGGCTATCACATTTAGTTCCTTGCCTTCACCCGACTGGCCGAAACGGGAAAAGGCTATATTAACCGTAAGGAATATCCATGCGTCATTACGAAATCGTATTCATGGTTCACCCAGATCAAAGTGAGCAAGTACCTGGTATGATCGAGCGTTATACTGGTTCTATCACTGAAGCTGGCGGTACTATTCACCGTTTAGAAGACTGGGGTCGTCGTCAATTGGCATACCCAATCGAAAAACTTCATAAGGCACACTATGTTCTTATGAACGTTGAAGCACCAACTGAAGTAATCAACGAGCTTGAAACTTCTTTCCGCTACAACGATGCAGTACTACGTAACTTAGTTATGCGTACTAAAACTGCTGTAACTGAAGCATCTCCTCTAGTAAGAGAAGAGAAAAGAGAAGCAGCTACTGCTTAATCGTTATTGACTCTGGACATTGAGGGTTTGCGGTGCAAAAACAGGTTGACCTGTATACAAATCAATATGTGCTTTCGGGCGTGATTTGTAAAACACCCAAATTTAATCAAAGCCCAGCCGGTATACCACATTGTATTTTTGTGCTTGAGCATAAATCAATGCAAGTTGAAGCAGATCTTAACCGTAATAGTTATGTTCGACTTCAAGTGGTCGCCAGCGGGAAACAGTTCCAGTCTCAAACACAGCATTTATACGTTGGGCAAGCAGTACAAGTTCGAGGTTTTTTAAATCGTCACGAAAACCGAAATGGTTTGAGTCAACTCGTACTACACGCACAACATATTGAAAGAATTAATTGAGGAAATTACTCATGGCACGTTATTTCAGACGTCGTAAGTTCTGCCGTTTTAAAGCGGAAGGCGTACAACAAATCGATTATAAAGATCTAGCTACTCTTAGAAACTATGTAACAGAAAGTGGCAAAATCGTACCTAGCCGTATCACAGGTACTAGCGCTAAATACCAGCGCCAGCTAGCAGCTGCTATCAAGCGTGCTCGCTACTTAGCCCTTCTTCCATACACTGACTTACACAAGTAAGCAGCTGATTAACAGTTTTTAAAAGGTGTAGAGACATGCAAGTTATTCTACTAGACAAGATCGCTAACCTAGGTAGCCTAGGTGACCAGGTTGCAGTTAAATCTGGCTTCGCACGTAACTTCTTATTCCCTAAAGGCAAAGCAGTTCCTGCGACTAAAGCAAACATCGAAACTTTCGAAGCACGTCGTGCTGATTTAGAAGCGAAAATCGCGGAAGAATTAGTATCTGCGCAAGCACGCGCTGAGAAACTTGAAGCATTAGCAGAAGTTACATTAGTTTCTAAAGCTGGTGACGAAGGTAAGCTGTTCGGTTCTATCGGTACTCGTGACATCGCTGACGCTATCTCAGCAGTTGGTGTTGAAGTTGCTAAGTCAGAAGTTCGTCTACCTCTAGGTACTATCCGTGAGACTGGTGAATTTGACGTATCAATCTCAGTACATGCAGACGTAACAGCTACTATTAAAGTAATCGTTATTGCTGAAGCTTAATATTTTATGATTAAGCAAAACCGTGCACATCATGTGCGCGGTTTTTTATTTTCAGAGCCAAGAAAAAACACTTCTCACACATACCATTGATTAATTAAGCTAACGTGTCACTTTATATACCCATCAACTCTATATCTTGCTTATACCCTCATATTATAGATAGAAAATAGCTAACTCGAAGTTAAAGTACCGGACATTCCTTTATTTTTATCTGCGATGTAAAACCCAAATAGGTTCTGCCCGAGTGATCTGTAATAAATTGGTCAAATATATCACAGGAGAGCCTATTAAAACGGCGAAAACAGCATGTTCAGCTCGAAAAGTAGGCGAACGATCTATTTTTATCACTTTTCTTAAAAAAACACTTGATCAAAAAAAGGATCGCCCTATAATGCGACCCCACTGACACGGAGCGCTGAGCAACTTAAGCAAAGCAACAACGAGTCAGAGTCGAGTAAAACTTAAGATTTAAACTTCTTCTGAAAACTTAAAAATTAAGTGTTGACAAAAAATAGGGAATGCTTAGAATGCACACCCCTAGCGAGATGAGCCAAGCGCTGAATCATCGCACCGTTCTTTAAAAATATGAAGCAATCATCTGTGTGGGCACTCGTACAGATTGAGTTCTAACAGCAGAACTACTTAGGTAGGGACGCAAACAAATTTAGAGTCTCAATGTTTTTTCCTTTAATGGAAAGTGAGTGACCAACGGCAACAAGTTTACTTGTTGCAACACAGTCAATTCGATATCTCATCTTTATATTAGGTGAGTATCAAAATCAGAATTCATTGAGCATGTCCTTCGGGACAGAAAAAACTTTTAATTGAAGAGTTTGATCATGGCTCAGATTGAACGCTGGCGGCAGGCCTAACACATGCAAGTCGAGCGGTAACATTTCTAGCTTGCTAGAAGATGACGAGCGGCGGACG
>NZ_JAAUWV010000042.1 GCF_014694405.1 Pseudoalteromonas sp. S16_S37 | reverse complement strand
GTTGATGTAGCCTTTTGGTGTTTTTCATAACCCAGATGCTCATCCATTTCAGCGTTCAATGCCGCTTCAATGGTGATCTTCTTCAACATCTGGCTAAACTCGTTCAAATCCTCAGGTGTTTTTATGCCTTTGGCCGCTTCCTTTGCGAAAGCTTCAAGTTCTTTTTTGTTCATTTGCATCTGCCTATCATTAACTCTCAATAGAGTATGTTGTGATAGGCAGTTACACAAAATTAGTTACAGACTCTTCACTTCAACATAAGCTTTTTAACAAAATGCGTGAGTACCTTAGATTGCTTAAGCATCAAATGGGTACGAAGTCTGGTTTTTTTGTCGCTATGCAGTATGCTCTTTGCATGACTTAATGACACAAATCCCTCTTTTCCATGATACTGCCCCATCCCTGAATACCCTACTCCGCCAAAGGGAATATCTTCTACCGTAACTTGCATGACCACCTCATTAATGGCCAAGGTGCCAGTACGTAAGGTTTTACTGACCTTGTTAATTAATGATGGGTCATCGCTAAATAAATAGGTTGCTAAAGGCCGTTCATGCAACTCAATGTATTGCAAAGCTTCTTCAACATTATCAACGACCACTATCGGGAGGATCGGGCCAAATATTTCACTTTGCATCACCGCCATTGCTGCACTTGGGTTTATCACTAGGTGAAGACCCATACGTTGATTTGAGTTTTGATCTGGTAATGAAGGCCATATCGTTGCCCCCTTAGCTTTTGAATCGGCCAACATATCTTGTAATCGAGAAAATTGCTTTTGACTAATAATGCTAGATAATTTCTCATCGCTTTCTTGCTTAGGGTAATTTGCCTTATATTGCGCTTTTAACTCTTTAATTAGCGACTCAGATTGTTGCTTGGTGACTAACACGTAATCTGGGGCAACACATATTTGACCGCAGTTTAGCAACTTACCAAATAGAATTGTTTTAGCTGTGTGTTTAATATGCGCGTCATCAGCAACAATCACGGGGGACTTACCTCCCAATTCAAGCGTTACTGGCACTAAGTTTTTGGCAGCAGCAGCCATTACTTTTTTGCCAATCTCGGTCGCCCCAGTAAAAAATAAGTGATCAAATTTCAATTGCGAAAACGCATCAGCCACCGTGTGATCGCCTTCAACTATCACACAGTGTTCTGTGAGCTCCACAAACAATTTTTTAATCACTTTGTTAACTTGAGGCGTAAACTCGCTTAGCTTTAGCATCACTCTATTGCCGGCAGCAAAAGCAGTTGCTACCGGTAAAAGTGCCAGCTGAATTGGATAGTTCCAAGGAGAGATAATTCCGACCACTCCTTTGGGTACATATTGCACCGATGCTTTAGAGGGCCAAAGCATGATACCTGCACTGCGTTTTTGTGGTTTCATCCAAGACTTAAGGTTGGAGCACATATATTCCAACGCACTCACGGTAGGAATTATATCGCCAAATACAGAATCAAACTCTGTACGACCGTTAAAGTCGTCATTAGCAGCCATAACCAATTCATCTTTATGTGCAACAAGTGCCTCTTTAAGTGTTTTGAGCAACTTGATCCTAGCCTGCAAATCTTGATAAGGCTCACCAGAATAGGCCATTTGTAATGCCATTAGCTGCTTATTCAATTGTGAAATTGGTTCTACATGCATTGAGTACATATCCTTTTAAGTCGTTGGACCACTATATCAAGTGACAGTTGCAACGCAAAGTGTTCGATAGTGAGTGATTTCTTTTAACTTTAATAACCAAATAACCATGCGCCAACAGTCAAAGTTAATGTTGTGATCAATATAATGGCAATGATGTTCATCGCAAAACCGGCTTTGATCATATCTTTTATTTTTAGCTCCCCTGAGCCAAAAACGATAGCATTGGGCGGTGTCGCAACTGGCATCATAAACGCGCAACTAGCCGCAATTGCAGCAGGAATAACCCAAATTAGTGGCGTACCTGCAATTTGCTCTGCAATTGGCCCCAGTAATGGTAAAAATCCAGCTGCTGTCGCTGTGTTACTGGTCAGTTCGGTAAGAAAGCAAATCAATGCAGACACCAGCAATACACCAACAATGATGGGAACCACTGATGCGCCAGCAAGCGAATTTGCGACATAATCAGCAAGCCCAGAGCCTTTAATTTGAGATGCTAAAGTTAATCCACCACCAAATAGCAGCAATATTCCCCAAGGTAATTGATTGGCTGACTCCCAATCCATAATACGCTGCTGAGGTTGCCCAGAAGGAAGCACAAACAACATCAATGCCGCCACAATCGCAATGCCGGTATCCGTGATATCTAAGCCACTCCAAGATGATAAATACGGGCGCAATATCCAGCTAACAGCGGCAAATACAAACACCGCAAACACGTTCTTTTCTGCCAATGACATATCACCCAAAGAGCTCAGCTGCCGTTTAAACAGACTTTCTAAGTCAGCATCACAAGACGTTGTTTTTACCTTAAAGGCAAACCGCGTTAACCATAGCCAACAGAGAACTATCATCAACACGCTAAATGGCACAGCTAAGATCATCCACTGCGCAAAGCCAATTTTTATTTGATAATTTTCCCATAAATAAGCTGCCATCAGCGCGTTGGGAGCAGTACCAATAATTGTACCAACCCCACCAATGCTAGCACTGTAAGCAATCGCTAAAAGGAGTGCTTTACCATAATTATCACAATCGCTGCCGTTATCTCGCAGAACATGGATCACAGATAAAGCAATGGGTAACATCATCAGTGTTGTTGCGGTATTGTTTATCCACATGGATAAAAATCCGCTTACCAACATCATAGCTAATATCTGCACTTTGGCATTATTGCCACAGCGCAGCATAGTGTGAAGTGCTATACGCCTATGCAATTGCCACTTTTCCATGGCTATTGAGATTAAAAACCCACCTAAAAACAAAAATATTAATGGATGAGCATATAAGCTCGTTGCAGACTTAATATCATTGATACCAGCCAAAGGAACGGCGATTATTGGCACTAACGAAGTAACAGGAATTGGCACAACTTCACTAACCCACCAAATAGCCAGCCAGATTGCCAACCCAGCGGTACGCCATGCCTCTGGCGATAACCCTTTGGGGGCATCGGTTAAGCAGGTAAGTAAAAATAAACAAGGTGCTAAAAAAAGTAATAGCGTATTTGAGTTAAAATTATTATTGGTTTTTTCGTTCATATCAATCGCCAAAGAGTTAAGCCTTGGCACAAGGGTAAACTAACATTTTGCACAGAGTATGAAGGAGAGCGTAAGCGACAACAAGAGTAAAGGTAAATAAATCGTTAAGTAGGGTTAGCACATCAGCCTCTACCCTACTTAACAGACCATTGGCAGGTTATTGCGCGTTAATTGTCAATGTCACACCACTGCTGGTGCTATAACCCTTAAGGCCAATATACCAAGTCCCTTCAGCTGGCGCATCAAAGCTACAAGACTCTGAGTTACCATTTTTATACGGACGACAGTCATGAACTGTATCCGATACAGGGGTTGCATGTTTAACATACAGGTCCACATCTCCTGTACCACCAGATATAGTCACCGTTAAGTTGGCATATCCTGCTACTAAGCTTTGCTCAAAGTTGAGCCAAGCGCCACGGTTAACACTCAAGTTGCTTTCTTGACGATTTATAGGTGTTGGTCCATCGCCCACAGTCTGATAACTCCCTGTAAGGCTAACACCGCTTATTTGATTCCAAGCTTCGACCATAACGTGATAAGTACCCACTTGCACATTTGAGATATCACAACGCTCATTGCTGGTCGATGTGGTACTTTTGCAATCATAGCTTTGTAATGTTGGCTTTTCACCAAACTTAACATAAAGGTCCGCATCTCCTGTGCCACCAGCTGTAACAAAGTTTAAAGAAGTGCTATTGGCTGGTACTTCAAGCGTATAAAACAGCTGTTGCTTTGATGTGCCTGATATGCCAGTTTTTGCCACGCCATTCACTAATTTGTTATCTGGCTCTGGATCAACTGTACCTGCATCTTTGGCAAGTTCTGCTAGATACGTAACTGCCAATTTTGCAAATTTACTAGAGTGATTGGCATCAAACTCAGTGTCATTGATAGTGTGTATTTTCCTGTTACTGTCAGACATAGAAGACTCAAACGGCATGGATGCCGCGTAGCCTTGCTGATACCAAGAGGCGTGATCTGAACAGCCATAGCCACACTGATCAAAGCCATAACTTATTGATGGCAGATAAGTGTCAATTAGCTGGCCTAAAAATTGGTTTTGCGCGCTATTAGTATAATCGGTCATCATTACAATATCTTGCGTGCTACCATTTCGACCAGACATATCAAATTGCACCATACCTACTACATTTTTGTTTTGTGATTTATACGCTTGCGCAATCGCTTTAGAGCCTCTTAAACCCACTTCTTCAGCAGCATATCCCATAATCTGAATAGTACGTTTAGGCTTAAAATCAGTTGCAACAATTGCACGTAATGCTTCAGTTAATACTGCAATACCCGACGCATTATCATCCGCACCGGGCGCCCTGCCAGAGCTAGGATTTGACGAGTTAATAGAATCTAAGTGACCGCCAAGCACAACGATTTCATCTGCTTTTTCATTGCCAAGGATAGTTACAATCACTGATGATTGCGACCAGCTATGACTGTAATACTCAACTGTAATGTCGCTTCGAGATGCACTCAATTGCTCCCAATGACCTTTTATCCATTGCGCCGCATCTACACCTGTTTGCTGGGTGTAGTAACGGTTATGAAATCCAGTAAGCGTATTAACCGTGTTGGTTAAGTTATTAGCAGAAATCTGACTTAATAGACTGTTTACCCTATCAGGATTATCAATGGTATAGTCAACAAGCAGTGGTGTGATGGTACCTTGGTCTACCTCAGCTAATTGCGCCAAATATTGCTGAGCCTCTTGATAAGAGCTATGCGCAACAAAACCACCACAGCGGTGATAATTATCGTGCATGAAGGCACTTAGCTCACCAACCATACCTTGATTAACTTGCATTAAATCGGCGTTTGAGAGGCCACTTGTCTGAGTATTGACCGATAGACCACTCATCATATTTTTTAATTGGTAATGCTTAGCCGCATGTGGGTCTATGGTCACCCAAATTTTTTCATCGTCTAGCATATCCGCTTTTGCCACAAAACCAGCGATTAGGCTGGCTCCAACTAAGGACAATGTTATTGCTTTATACATGTTGTTTTCCTTTACTGTTGCATGAAAAAGGGAGCAAAATCTGCTCCCTTAACACTGTGTGGATTAATTTGCTTTGATATTAAGCGTTACACCACTTGCGGCGTTATAACCACGTAGGTCGATGTGCCAAGTGCCAGCTTGCGGGTTGGCAATCGTACACGTTTCGTTGTTGCCGTTTTTGTACGGACGACACTGGTATGTTGAAGTTGTCGACTCAGAGCCAAAGTTCACGTACAGATCCGCATCCCCAGTGCCACCGGAAATGGTCACATCTAGTGAAGAATAGCCCGCACTCAAGTCTTGAGTGAAGCGAGCCCAATCACCGCGCGCAACAGACACGTTTGACTCTGTGCGGTCAATTGGTGTTGGACCACCTGTATCAGTTGAGAAGCTACCTGTTAGTGTTACGCCAGAAATTTGGTTCCACGCTTCCACCATCACAAAGTAAGTACCTGCTTGAACATTGCTAATTGCACAGTTCTCAGTAGAGGTTGAGGTTGTGCTCTTACAATCAAATGTATCTAGCGAAGGACGAGCACCAAACTTAACATACAAGTCCGCATCACCTGTGCCACCTGATGTTGCGAAGTTCAAGTTAGTCGCACCAGCTGGTACATTTAAAACAAAGAACTGCTGCGCTTTTGACGCACCAGAGATACCAGTACGAGGTACTCCATTAAAGATTTCCTCATCTGTTACTGGACCACCACAGTTACCACCTGGGCTTGCGTTTGAGTTTACACCCACTGCAGCAAGTGCAGCTTTTACATCATCGGTATCGAAACCTAGCGCACAAGCAGCATCGATAGCACCATTACCCGCTAAGTCCCAGTTAGTATTGGCTGTCCAAAACTCTTGGTTAGCTTTAGCCATGACTAAGAACGCCTTCTTAGTATCCCACCCTGCTGTCGTTGCAAGGTTATAGAATGCTTTGTTGAATACACCTGAGCTGTGGTGAACGTCCATACCAGATGTGTAATCAGCTTGATTGTCGATTGAACGGCCATCTTGCGTTGGGTTGTTCATATAACGAAGTGCGCCTTGTGACTTAAATATTTCTTGGCCTACTAGCCAATCATTTGTACCCTTCATGTAAAACTCAGCTGCCTCACCAGACATATCTGAGAACGCTTCGTTCAAACCACCTGATTTACCACTATAAACAAGTCCAGAGTTTTGCTCTGTAAAACCGTGACTCACTTCGTGCGCAGAAACATCTAGGCTTACTAGCGGATAAAATCTATCTTTACCATCACCAAAAGTCATGGCGCTGCCATCCCAAAACGCATTTTCATAGTTGTTGCTATAGTGAACACGCATTTTTAGCTGGAAGGACAATGGCGCAGTACCGAGCCAATCGTTATACATATCAAAAACAACGTTACCGAAGTAATGTGCGTCGTTTAATGGAGCAAAAGCGCCGTTAATTTCTTTGGTGGTGTTTTCTGGACAAGTAAAGCTATGTGCCGACGTGCCTGATGTACCATGGTTTAAATTAATCGTTTTTACATTCGTGTTATTCATAGTACAGGTGCTGCCTGACTGGCTCACATTCAAATAACCGTAATCTGTGCCATAAACATAACGACCTGTTTTTTGGTTGCCACCAGGGCCCGTGCCATCAGCATGTTGTAAGTTTTCATAGCTGAACAGTAACTCGCCAGTATGCGCATCAATGATTTGATATGGACGTGAAGGATTGTCTCCATACACAACGTACTGTACCTCATAGGCTAAGTACGCCTTTTTGTTTTTCTTGTTAACCCATACCACCAGCTTTGAGGTTTCATTATGCTTTTCAAGCTTGTCGCCCTTAGCATTTAACGCCTTCATACCATGCGCTTGTTCTGCACGTGCAATCGCCATATCTATATCTAATGTTGGCGTTACTGAATATAAGTCAGCAGCAATATCAAACACGGCTGCACCGTGAGCAAATTTCAACTGGTTATTTTTATCAAATGATAAAATCACAGTGTCGCCAACGACCGGTACACCTTTATACATCTGCTGATAACGGCGTGTTACATCACCGTTAGGTTGCTTGAACTCTTTAAGCAAAACCAACTCATTGTCAGCACTTAAACCCACAATATCACGAGGCTTAGTTGAAAGAACCGATACAGCTTGCGAGTTAACGGCTGTATTAATAGTTGGATTTTGATTTAAAAATTGCTTGTTTGCAGCAGCTGCAGTGCCCATTTGGGCTAAAGCTAATGCTGAAAGTGTGGCTAAAGTGATATTTGATAATTTCACGTTTACGCTCCAAATTGTTGTTTATGTTGTATCCGTCAGTTGTGCTGACTTTCATTGCAAAGATGTCTAATTTAAAGACCCTTCGCTAAATCCAGCTTAGTTGAGTGGATAAAAAAAACACAACAAAAATTAACAAAAAATATACAAAAACTTGATAAATAATATAACCTTATAAAACATAAAGTTAGAAATAATTAATAGTGAAAGTAGTTGCAGACACGCATATTTTGTAAATATTGATTTACATTTATTAACATAATATTCAAGCGCAAATACTTAGCTAAGTCCCATGTCAAATAAATTAACCAAAAAACAAGGCTTTTGTGGATTTAATTATCTAATTATGGCAACGTAGTTAGCTCGATGTGACAGAGTTGTCGCTCCAATTTGCTAGATACAAATGTAACAACGTAAAGTTTTGAGAACGGAAATGGTGATAGATTAAAGATGCTAGATATAAAAAAGCGCAGTTAGCCAATAGAAATATGGTGAACTGCGCTTTTTCAAACGACTAAATTCAAGTTTTTACATAGTAATCATATGGTTATCCCAATGCAGAGCATGATTCATACGCAGCTCTTTCGTAGCAAGCATGCCATTGCCTGTACTTGCGATAAACTCATCTTTAAAAGGCGCTATTCCCGCACAATCTATCTTAGTTTCAATTTTCTGTAACGTTTTGCTGTGTCTATCCCAATGTCCTACTACCCCACCTCTTGGTGATGTAACAGCCAAAGTATTACCATCATTAGAAACAGCTAAGCTGGCAATATACTGTTTAAAAGAGCGCCACTGAGCTTCATTGGCTGCTAACGCCTCCAACGGTGACCCTCTGCGGTGTGAAAACACTAACGGCTGGATATGATGTGCGGCCCCTTGATACTGACAACCGACATAGACGGTATCATCGCCAGACAAACATAGGTGGCGAGTACTAAGCTGATGATCTGCTGGGGTCACTTGCTCAACAACTTCACCCGAGTGTATATCGATATAAGTCAGATTTGGTTTCATGGTATCAATATTTAACTTGGTTCTGGGGCTGGCTGGATGCGTGTGGATCCCGCCATTAGCCACCACAAGCGTATCTTGATGCTTTAGCATTGCCAGCTGGTGTGGACCAATACCACCACTATTAAATTGAGCTTCAACTTTATAGTCATTGGTATTTCTAACAACAACTAGCCCTTGATAAGCTTGGTAAGAGTCATCAAAGCGGTTTTCAGTTGTGTATAACAGTTTGCCATCTGAGCTTAAAGTTCCATGACCAAAAAAATGCTGGTTTTCACCACTGTCGATTTGTTGCTTGATTTTATTTTCTTTTACATCAATTACGTACATTGTACGCCCTGGGCGTCTAGAAAAAGCTAACAACAAATTGTCGTGCGGCACATAACACAAGTCATGTGCTCTACTTTCAATACCCACCGAACCTAACAATTTACCGTGTTGGTCAAACCAGCCAACAAAGTGCTTACCCTGATTATCAGTATAAGCACTGGCAAATAGGCCGGATGCATTCACACTACAACTACTCAAGGCGGGTGCAATACAAATGCTTGCAGTGATCGCAAATATGCTTTTGCAAAACCTTCTTCGAGACATCGTGCTGGTATATGCATTTGGTAACACAGTTAATCTCCGTCGTTAGTATTAAACCCAGGCGCTAAGCCCGTAATTTGTACAAAATCACTGCTCATCAAGCTACGTAAATTCGCTATAGTAGTTGCCAGCGTACTAAGCTGAGCACGTCCTTCATTCGTTGCAATTAGCTCTTTCATTGGTTTGTATTGTGTTGCGTCGACAGCATCGTATACTGCTTTGAAATGCAGGCTAATTTCCGTAGCTACGTCCTCTCTTTGGTTGACTTGCACTAAGTAATCATCAAAACCAAAGCCGTCAGAACCTAGGTATAGCTTTTCAAGCGCTTGGATATTGGCTTTGATATTGTTCACAGAGGTTTGACTGAAAACACTTTCGACCAATTCAACTTTACCCGGAATTTCAAGCCCTAGAGGGTCATTAATCTTGTTATCTCTAACAATCTCTAGATATTCAAACCAGATAGTCAAAAGCTTTTCCAGTGCCTGCTTTTTACTTGAAAACGAACCGTTTCCTGCTTTGAAGGCGTTACCATAGCCAGCCTGCCATGCGTTGATACTATTGATTATCATGGTATCGACATTTTCGGTTATCGAACTTAAATATGCACAACGCGTGGTAAAGTCAGCAGACCCAAGTAGTGGCTTATCGGTATTGTAAATGATGTACTCAAACGCAGGTAACCCTTGTACTTGGTGCTTTAGGGCCGCAACGCCTTGCGAAAAATCAGCCTGCTCGGCTATTAAGCTCTCGACATCATTAGCAAGTTTGTCAGCCGATATTGGCCAGAACTGAATTCTTGAATAGTGAAAAGTTTCAGCGATCGGGCCCATTTTTATTGTTCTTGCTTGTTGCCAAGCTAAGTTGGTTTGTTGCCATGCAGCTTGGAGCAAAGCTAAGCTGTTTTGATCGCGCTGTTCACTAGCGCAAAATGCTGTTGTTTGCGCTTTTAATGCCAAAGCGTACTCGTGTACTTGTTGGTAAGTTGGCGTAATAACAGCATCAACCAAACTCGTGGTTAATTTGTCATAGCCTTGATCCGCGGTGAGTTTATTTTGCGTACTCGCGTTGTCGCCTGTGCTGTTATTGTTCTGTTGGTTATTATCAACCTGTTTAGTATCAGAACCACCGCTACCGCCGCCACAACCACTTAATGACGCGGTACTCATGATGGCAACACAGGCCAATAGAATTGCTTTTTTATCTGTAACTAACATTATAATTCTCACTAAGCTTATATCTGTTGTAAAAAGTAAATTAACGCACTGCGCTGTTTGGCAGACAAATTCATAAAGTGTTTTTTGATCTCATGCGCTTCACCGCCATGCCATAAAATCGCCTCTTCAAGTGTCCGTGCTCTACCATCATGTAAATATGCTTCAAACCCTTGTACGCGCTTTTGTAACCCAATTCCCCACAGCGGTGGAGTACGCCACTGAGCACCCGATGCAAGATTCTCAATCCCTTCATCAGCAAGTTCCTTCCCCATGTCGTGCAGTGCAAAATCAGAATAGGGGTAGATCTGCTGAGCTTGTAACGCTGCAATGGGATAATCTGGCCGCGTTTTATAAGTTGGCGTGTGACAACTATCACAACGCAATTGATAAAATAGTGTTCGCCCTTGCTGGGCTCGCTCACTGGTTAAGTCTCGTGCTTTGGGAACTGCTAAGGTTTTGTTCATATAAACCGTTAAATCATGCAGCTTTTTCGGAATGTCGAGCGTCCCTTTAGGGTCTACACTGGCGGCTGTACGACACATCAGCTGCACATCCGTACAGGCTTCTTCTGGAAAGATTGGATTGGTAATGCCAATATCATTGACAAACGCACCAGCTACTTGCTGCTCTAACGTGGCATGCAGCCCCTTGAAGCCAAAACGCCCTATCTGTAGTTGACCAGTTTGCGCATTTTTTACCATATTGTATTGGGTTTTAATGCCATCACCGTTAAGATCGTCAAAGTCTTGTTGAGCCAATAAGTCTTGCTCACTAATCGCATCAATTAATCCCATACCGTAAATTGCCGGTGCATAGCGTGGTGACAAAACAGTGTTGGGCTCAAGTTTACCGTAACCCAATTGCTCTAGATGGTAGCTAGGTTTTCTTAAACTGTATGTCGAGCCATCTGGATACTCGCCCTTAATTATCTGATACTCAACCCGCACCTTGCCCTCACCGATGACAGGTTTAGTAAGCTTGTGATGCGATAGTCTTATAGCATTGGGCTGCAGCTGACCACCGTAGTGTTTATCAGCACCAACACCATCATTCTTTAGTAATCTGAACAACAACGCAGGAGATGCATATTCACCACTGCGGTTCAATCGCCCTCTACCGCCATCGTTATGGCAAGCTTTGCAGGAACGAGCATTAAATAACGGCCCTAATCCGTCCCTATCGCTGGTGATAGCGGGTGATGCAACCCAAGGATCTCTGAAAAATGAAAAGCCATCCCAGAAATCTAATTGCTCAATGGTAGGAATATTACCAGCAGGATGAATAAACGTCCTTTTTGCCGTCCGACTTGCCGTAGCCTTGCCACCGGGTAACAGCTCTTGCTCAGAAAAAGCAGGAACAGTTACACTTGGCTTTTGCTCTAAAGCAAACTCCTGAGCATTTAGCGGTGCACTGTATAAAGCAGTTGCGCTAGCTAGTAGCGCAACAACTAATAGGTGTACTACATACATTAGAGCGAGCCTAAAAACGCCAACAATGCAGAACGCTGCGCTTTATCCATATTGATAAATGCTTGCTGCGATGCTTTAGCCTCTCCGTCATGCCATAAAATAGCTTCTTGAATTGTCCTTGCTCTGCCATCATGTAAAAATGTGGCTTTTGGATTAACCGTTTGCACTAACCCGAGACCCCATAATGCTGGCGTTTTCCACTCTGTTCCTGTAGCGTCCCCTTCTGGGCGCCCATCGGCTAACCCTTCACAACGTTGTACATAAATACATTGCTGACCTTGTATACATGATTGGCCATCCGCAAGTTCTTTAGTTACGCGGCACGAGCCACCCATATCATGTAGTAGCAAATCGGTATAGGGATAGATAACTTGTTGTTCTAAAGCAGTAATATTGGTTCGTGACTCAGAGAGTCCAACCAAGTCTACGTCTCCTAATACACTGCCAGGTGCAGCACCTGTTTTATGGCGAGGTACGTGACATGCGTGACATTTAGCCGCATAAAATTGCTCACGTCCTGCTAAAATGTCTGCTTGCCAAGTTTGCGTACTCACATCAAATCCACGACGCGTTGGAACAGCCAGTGTACGGTTGTAAAACTCAACTTGTGCTAAATCTACATTGCTTAAATCTACACCATCATGGTGCTTATTATTTTCAAGCTCAGCCTGTGCAATACAAGCCTGTTGTGCTTCAGTACAAGGCTCGCCAGGGTTAATGGTGTTTGTGACCCCCATATCTCCGCGATAAGCACCAGATATCTGCTGTAAGACAGAGCCAGTCACTGCTTTTTGTCCAAAGCGTGCTATTTGGCGCTCACCTGTTACAGGATGAACAGTATATGCGGCACGCCCGGAGATACCGTCTTTATCAGCATCGTTTGGATCCTCATACGCAAGCAATGATTGCTGCGCAATGCTCTCAAGTAAACCAGAGCCATAAACATGTGGCGTTACGCGGGGAGAAAATTGTACATTTTCAATAAAGTCTCCGTACGCTAAGTCTTTAATTTTATAAATAGGCTTACGAAGTTCATAGCTTTGACCATCAGCAAAGGTGCCAGTAACTGTCTCATATTCAACCCACGTATAAGCCTCTCCATAAGCAAGTCCTTCGTCGAGTGCTCCTCGGTATTTGGCCAGCGCTGCTGTGCTTTGCCCTGCGATTGTCCCGAATACCTGTAATTGGTCGCCGTAGACTGGCTCGACGTTACCTAAGTTGTCGCCTACGCGCAAAAACATACTAGTCATAGGCTCATCAATACTGGCTGGCACTTGCCCGCGTCCATCTTTGATATGACAACCTTGGCAGCTCGTGTTATTAAACAGCGGACCCTGACCATCATGATTACCGCGAAATGTATGATCACCAGCTTTGAAAACTGCATCTAGTTGAGGTATGTCAACAATCGCAGGTATGGCTTTACTGTAGGCGTTATTGTCGATGATAGTTGTTGTAGCTAACCCAGCGCTAAGATGTTCGCCGTTATCTGGTTTATTGATTAGCAGGGGATTCAAGCCATCTTCTAACACGATGTTAAAAGCACGTGTATCCGTTGATGTCTGCTCACCTTTATCACCTCCATTGTTCTGGTTGTGATTATCCGAAGTGCTTTGTGAACCACCGCCACAAGCGCTTAAACCCGATATTGCTAGAAGTATAAATAGTTTATTAAATGAGTGTGTCACTTCAGTGCCCCTACATCTGAGCATGTATCTATGCGTCAGAAACTGAAATGGCTGACATTGAGCCAGCCTAAATGAGTTATACAAATAACCTCAGCAGCGGATAATCCACCCTGTTAGTGAACAAAATCCCATCATTGGTAGTTCACATTACAAGCACTGACGATTTTAAAGCGCTTATCCAAACCTGAGGCTAAAGCGTTAAATATTTTCGTCAGTATCTTGTTTTAGATCTTCCGCTGAAACGCCTAATGCATTAATTGCTTGCTGAATAAGGTCTGTCTGCTCAGCTAACGCAGTTATCGCAGCGTAGATTTGAGTTTGATTGGCCGCCTTTTGGATCTGAACGTCAAAAGACATACCCGCCTTAGCCGTTTCATCAATAACAAGTACTTTTTCCATCGTCTTATCAAGTGCCGCTTTTAGCTTTAGCGCTAGCTCTTCATGGCCTTTAGTGATCAACAAATTGTGGATGCTAGGCCCACTTTGTTCTAAACCATTTGCACGGGTGTAAAGACCTAAGTAAGTATTACGAATCCCTTTTGCATTAAGGAAAATATCTCTGTGGGTATTGTCAGAGAAACATGAGTGTTCATCTTCTTGACTGTCGGTGCGAACCGCAATACTCATGCGCTCACCAGCCAATTCTCCGAAGCTCAAACGTCCCATACTTTCAAGCATCGCGCCTAAATTAGCAGCCGCATTGTCTGCTTTTGTATATTCTTGATAATGAAAACCAGTTTCTGGGTGCCACGCATCAACGACCGATTGTAAATCTTCTACTAGTAAAGTTGCTGCCGCTTTTAAGTAATCAGCGCGGCGCTGGCAGATTGCATCTGATGAGCCTTGCTCGCCTGACGTACAAGTACGACCATTTGCTTCGCTGCTAGGAATGTTATTAGCGGTGTAATAATCAGTAACAGGACGGTGACCTGCGGTGTAATCACGTTGTGCGGTATAAGTTAAATCAGCGTTTAGGTCTTGACCCCACAATAAGAATTCAATGGCATGATAACCCGAAGTTACGTTTGCCTCTTCTCCGTCTAATTCAAACTTTTCGCGAATTAAATCTGCTGTGATCTGAGGGAAGGTAATGCTGTCTTGGATAATGTTACCACCTGCTTGATATACAGCAGCATTACCACGAGCTTCGTTGCCATCCATGTCTTGAGTGTAATCAATCAGTGCTTCTGCCAATGGCCAAGCATTAATTGCGCCCTCTGGTCCCTGACCATCTTGCAACGTCCAATTACCTTGATCGTCTTTTGTTAATGCGTCAATTGGTCCTTCACGAAAACGAAATACTTCACTTTGTCCATAAGGTTCGCGTGCGCTTAACCAAGCTTCCTTGGCAAACATGAAATTGGCTTCGCTTGGCGTTGCAACAAATTTATCAATGGCTTCTTTTAGTGCTTTAGCACTTGTTAAAGCATCAGAATAAACTGCAAAAGCATAGTCAGCATTAGCTGCAACCACATTTTCAAAAGTCGCAGCTGGGTGTACAACCACAGTTTGTTCACCTGTTGTTTGACCATTACCTTGATCAACAGGTTTAGTAACTTTGTTGTCACTGCCACCACAAGCAGCCAAAACGCCAACACATACGAGCGAGAGTGCAATAGTTTTTATATTTTTCACAGTAATCCCAATTTTTGTAAGGTTATTATAGCGACGCGAATGGTAACGAATAACAATGATGCATTCAATAACTATTTTCATTTAGGTTTACAGACCTAAATCGAATCCAGACTTATTCAAATTAGGATTGCTAAACGACATCCCATACATCTTATTGATTTTACTATTGATATTTTCGGAATTAGGTATTTAACAAGAAATGAACCGCAGTTTACCCACAGCGCCCTAGCTTACGCTACGCGAAGAGGCTATTTTGCACTATTCAATAGTAGCAATTAGAGGAAATTGGATTAGGTTATAATCGTTAAAACTTCTGCACATACTGAAGTTGGATGCTTCTACCAGAACCTGGGATTCTTCCGTCGCTCATACGTGGTTCAAATATCACGTAATCCTTATCGAACAGGTTCTTGATTTTCATGGCGATTGATTGAGAGTTGCCTAAGCGCCATGAAACACTAGCGCCTATGAGGCTATAAGCGCCCTGGTCATAATTGTCTAAAATCCCAGGTTCTGGCGATTGAACAAATACACTGTCTCGCCATAACGCATTGAAGCTAATCTGTAGTTTGTCCATATTATGGGTCACGGCAACGGATGCGAAACGCTTAAAACTCGGATTAAACGGCTCATCAAGTAGATGAGTGTAACCCAGCTCTAACCAAGTACGACTAGTAACGTTAAATTTGCCATTTAACTCATAGCCTTGCATATTAGTGTTGAAGGTATTCAAAAAAGTAAAGCGTCTTTGCTCAACAGGTAATTGCCTAGTATCAATTGGCACCAGATTAATAAAATCTTTCAGTTGGTTGTCAAATAAAACCAGATCTAATTCCCAGTTGCTGTATTTACTATGCCAAACCAACTCCGTTGTTTTTACGTACTCTGAAGTCAAATTAGGGTTTCCAACCGTCACATCATCATTAGAATTTAATTCATTACTAACGGGGGTACGAAAAGACTCGCCATATTGTACTTTGAAGGTATTGTGCTCTGATAGCGCATAAAGTGCCGCCACTCTGGGTGACAATTTACTATCAATATCCTTTACATCGTCATATCTTGCACCAACAAATAATGTTGCTTGATCGGTCACTAAGTATTTTAGCTGTCCATAAACAGCGGTTGAATCAAAGGACTGTAGCAGTGTATTAAAAGGTTGATGCGGTTTAACAGTGATTACACCATTTTGATAAAACTCTTCACCAAGATACACATCGCCGCGATTAAAATCATAATAACTACTATTGATACCCGCTTCGGACTGCTCTTCTTCAGAATATTCAATACCAAAATTCAGTGCTATCGCGCCATTCACTCGGTATGCGCCATCAAGATTAAAAGTTAAATCTTTAGACTGCCAATCAGGCCCCACAAAAAAGTCGTGTTCCAGTCCTAACTCTTGAGCCGATGCAATCAAGCCAGCCGAATAAATATCGTGTTCGATATATTTGACCGTAGTGCTTAAATCCCAAAACTCGTTGCGCAGTAATTGGTAGCTAACTGATGCGGCAATATTTTGACTTTTATGCTTATTTTCGTCTGACCAACCAGCTAAATTTACAAAACCGTTAAGTTGTGTTTGGTTATGCCATATTGAAAATTTTAGGTCCTGCCACTGTCCACCAAACTCAATAAAATAGCTGGCAAGCGGGTCTTTTACACCTTGAGTATATCGTTCACCTTGCTGGCCTTGCCACGAAATATTACCGTATACGTTTAAATCATTTACCAGTGGTTTGTGGAAACTAGCTGCTGCTTGCGTAAATCCATGTTCCCCAACTCCAACACTCAGCTGATTATGCTCTTTTAAGGTTACGATGTTCATCACCCCCAAAAACGCATTACTACCATAAAGCGCAGAACCGGGACCACGAATAAACTCAACCTTATCAATTACATCGACTGAAATATGAGGCATGTAAACGGATGCTTTACCAAAGGATGATTCGTTTAAACGGTGCCCATTTAACATCACTAGCACGTTACCACTGTCTAAAAATATGCCTCGAGTATGCTCTTTTGGCACTGCCCCCACCCAATCACCTCTGGTTGATTGAAAGCCTGGCACATAATTCATCAAGTCATAGACATTGTTTACGCCAAGCAGCGCTATATGTTGGCGATTGAATACGGTGATGCTAGAGGGAACACTGGCTCTGGTTTCATCTGTCTTGGTAGCTAAATTAATGTTTACGTCTAAGAGTTCTTCAAAAGATAGGGAAAACAGGTCAGATTCAGTTTTAGCATGGCATGCGCTAGATATCAGCCACGTAGCGAGCAGGATTGTTGTTTTATTTCGAATTTTATGCATAGTTCAGCCAAGCTACATGTACTGGCTGAAAGCAGATTATAAATTATGACAACAGCACAGCGACTTTCACATTATATTAATAATACAAATGATCAGCAGCCGTGCAAGCTTTAAAGTGTAATTTATTGAAATTTATGTAGCTACTGCGCTTTGCTTAGCTTTTACGTACTTAACTAACCCAATTACTGACGCTGCTATCCAAAATAACTCGATAACGAAGCTAGCTAGGTTAAAGTTATAACATAAGCTGATCAGCAATAGGATTGCTCCACTGAGATTCATTAAGTTATAGGTTAAACTTTCTGGCGCGGCTTTTCCTAACTGAAGCATAAAAAATGCCCCAACTACCAAACTCGTTCCACTCATACCTATTACGTCAAAAAGAATATCGATCATGTTTTTGTCCATCACAAATGCCACAATTGGCTTTAGCTCACCCAAACATACTGGCCCGTTCCGTGGGGAGGGTGACTTTCAATCGTTGAAACAGCACAAACGGCTGCAATATTATCAGTTGCGTATAACCGAAACAGGATAATTGTCCGCTATTTACTTAAACCTAACTTTACCACCAACAAATTTAATAGCAGGTGTGCCTCTTATTAAGGTCATGCGGCCAAATTCTTGTTCACATGTTGGGCAATGAGTGTTGTTTTTTGTGTGGTTTTTTACAATGCGCTCCATAAAGCTTTTTACCAATGCCCCCTTGCCGCCTTTGCGATATCTGAATAACGCAACGCTGCAGCTAGCACAGTAAATATCAACTGTGCGTACAGGTCCTTTTTTATTCGGCTTAGCCATCACATTCTACCCAGTTATGCTTAGTACAGAAGCCATTAAAATAAACTGGCAAGTATGATATCCCCCGTTAATAAAAAATAAAGTAAGCGGTCTTTGCTCAAAAATGTAGCTAATGCCCAAAGTTGGCGTGACGAGTCCACCACCTATCGAGGCCCCTAAAGTAATGGCATCAAGTAGAAGAGGGTCTTTGCCCAATAATGCAGCCACAATAAAAGCAGCTAATAAAGCCAAAACAAACGCTCCTCCATAAATGAGCTTAGGATCACTTTGTTGTAGGTCCACATCGGTTAAACCACAGCATTCCATCCATCTGTGGCCAAATAACCACGGCGAGTACCATACACCGCCGAGCATAAATGATGACAATGCTGCCAGCAGCACGGCCCAATAATTTAAATCGAAAGTCAGCATGCAAAAATCTTTTGAACATTTTAATTTAAATTTAGGCAATAGTTGAACCTTGAGCAAACTTCACTAAATATTCCCTAAAATTGAGCGTTTTATAACCTAAAAGAGCGAAACTTCATTCCAAGCTTTTGCGCTAGTAAGCCAGCCCAACAAAGGGGCTTATTTAAGGACTGGTCTCTTTTGCAATTTTCGTTGCAAAGTGCGTCTGTGCATGTTGAGTTGTCGTGCCGTTTGAGACACATTCCCGTCATTCACTTTGAGCACTTGTTGAATATGTTCCCACTCCACTCGCTCAGCTGACATCGTATCGGTATTTAAGGTTTGTTCGTTCATACCATTTTGACCAAGAAGTGTTTGTACGATTAAAC
Organism: Pseudoalteromonas sp. S16_S37; assembly: GCF_014694405.1. Taxonomy (GTDB): domain Bacteria; phylum Pseudomonadota; class Gammaproteobacteria; order Enterobacterales; family Alteromonadaceae; genus Pseudoalteromonas. Next base: position 24,232 of record NZ_JAAUWV010000042.1, on the reverse strand, counting down.
GCGTATCTGCAGGTTTTGATAAGTAGTCATCGGCACCGAGCTTAACCGCCTCTACTGCTGTCGCAATACTTGCAAAACCTGTCAATAACACAATGCGGCTGGCAGGTAAAAACGCTCGTATGTCAGCAATAAACTTAAGCCCAGAAACCCCATTTAAGTTCATATCCAACAATACAAAATCTGGCCGTAATATCTGGCACTGTTGTAATATTTCATTCACGTCGTTGACAACATACGACTTGAAATCATGTTTTGTTAATCGTCTTGCCAACGTGTTTGCAAGTGCGATGTCATCTTCAATGATCAGTAATTTCATGGTCATATAGTCACCTTCGTTAACGGCAATATAATCCTTGTGGTGGAACCACATTGAGGGTTATTTTCAATCGTCATTTTTCCTTGTAGGCGCTCAAGTGTTGCGTTTGATAAAACCAATGCCATGCCCAAACCATGTTCACTCGGTACAATATCATGGCCTAACTTCACTAATTTATGAGGCTCGATCCCTGCGCCTAAGTCACTTATCGTGAGTTTCCAAAAATGATCCTCCGAACGACTTTTTATCTGGATCTTACTCTGCAATGCTTGCTCATTAGCTCTTGCAGCATTAGCAATAACGTTGAGTAAAGCAGGTATTAATAATGGGTCTGCACAAATGAGGTCATCTTGATTACTCACCTCTACAGTTATTGTTTGGGTGCTAAATTGCATCGCTGCTAGACTTTTCAACTCACTTAGCAAATCGCCAATTTTTATAGATGCTTGAGATGGTGCATTTTTCAAATACTCAGTTTGCGCTCGAAAACCCTCTAATTGCTCCTTGCATTGAGTTAATGCGGCTTGTATTTCTTGCCATGCAGGATGCTTGGGGTGTTCTTCATAAACCTCTTCGAGCAAAAGACCTAAAGTTGCAATGGGTGTTGCTAACTGGTGAGTCGCTTGCGCGCCAGCAGCTCCCAAAGCTAAGAGCTGCTCGTTTTTCAGTTGCTTTTCTCGTGCTGTGGCAAGCTTTTTCTCTCTTTGCTGTAATTGTTTGGCCAATGCCATCACGACAAAAACTATCACTAGTACGCTAAATACAAAATTAACTAACATGCCCGCAAAGTGCTCGGTCATATTCATATGATGCATATGTCCACTGGGCATTTGCCAAAACATATAGCCATAACTTGCGATTGCGCTCACGGCTATAACAATTACAAAACGCTTGGGTAAGGTCACAGCCCCAATAACGATGGGCAACAATAGCAAAGAGACAAATGCATTACTCGCACCGCCTGAAAGCGATAACAGTATCGTTAAAAATACCACATCAGCGAGTAATTGTAGGAGCATTCCGGTGTGTGCTGCTTCATAGGTATTTCGGTAGGCGTAAACACTCGCTAACTGGAATACAGACTCAATAGCAATGACTATAAGTACCGGTAACAAATTGATGTCTTTGTAAAATACAAAAGACCCTGCAAGTACCATCAGTAATTGCACAACAATTGCTGTGGTTCTTAAGAGCAACAAACGCCCAATAGCGGAGTTAGGAGAGAAAACGAACATCGCGATCGCAGTTAAATTAAAAGCGCCTAATCTAACTCATTACGTTTAAATAACAAGGGTAACTGCAGTTTTTAATGACTTGGATCAGTCATCCAAAGACAACTTAAACTCGGCACAGGGCGTACCTTGATGAAATACCAGTCTCCACAAATCATCTTCAAAACGCCATAAAGACATACGAACTGAGTAGTTAAGTTGGCACTTTACACTACGACGATAGGCCGCATGATAAGTTAGCTGCACCAGCTGTTCACTCAGCATGCGACCTTTAAAAGCTTGATTATAAAACTGCGGCACTTTTTCATCGGGTAAGCGAGAAATAACATGCTTTTTGTCAAAAATCAGACCATTAGCTGATATTTCATAAAAGTCTTCACTGAGTAACCTATCAAGCATATTGCATGACTGACGCACGCTGGGCTCAAGTAATTGGCGCTCTTGCTCTATAAGATGTTCAAGTAATTCCGCTCTAATTTTGTTAGCCATAATACCTTACAGATCAATATGTACCATTAGTATAAGTCTAGTCTACACTGAAGCCTGTAGGCAATATCAGCTGGTGATCACTGACGATATTTGCTATAAATGCCCAAAATTGGCCTCTGGTCAGACAAGAATAAGAGAACCGCATGATTTACGCAAAAATTACTGGATGGGGAAAGTGTATTCCACCAGCCAAAATAACAAATGATGAACTGAGCCAAATTGTTGATACCAATGATGAATGGATTAGCAGCAGAACCGGTATAAAAGAGCGCCGAGTAAGTCATGCTTCAACAGCTGACTTGGCAACAGTAGCGAGTAAGCATGCACTCGCATGTGCTGGATTAACCGGTGAAGATATTGACTTGGTTCTCTTAGCTACCTGTACGCCTTCAACGATGGTTGCAAACACCGCATCTCTTGTGCAAAAAAATATCGGGGCAACTGGTGCAGCCGCATGTGATACCAATGCAGCCTGTTCAGGTTTTTTATACGCGCTACAAAATGCTACCGCGCAAATTAGAGCTGGGATGATTAAACGTGCCGTTGTGGTTGCCGCTGAGCGTATGACTTGGTACGTAAACTGGGCGAAAAGAGACAGCGCCGTACTGTTTGGCGATGGCGCAGGAGCCGTAGTATTAGAAGCAAGTGAAGAACCTTGTGGTTTGCTCGGTACAAAAACGGGCTGTGACAGCGGTGATAGAGATATTCTGCACATTGCTAACTACGGAACAGATATGAATAAGTATCAGCCGACCGGGCCTTCTGATCTGTTATTTGAAGGTAGAGAAATCTTCAAACGCGCCGTCAAAGGCATGAGCGAGGCTTGCGATGATGTACTTGCTCAAGCTAATTTGCGCCTTAGTGATATTGACGTATTAGTGCCACACCAAGCAAACCTACGTATTATTCAAGCAATTCAACAACGCCTTGATATTCAAGACGATAAGGTTATGGTGAACATTGATAAATACGGTAATACTTCGGCAGCAACCATTGCCATTGCTCTGTGTGAAGCAGTTGAAAACGGACTTATCAAGCCCAACAGTAACATTATGTCTGCAGCATTTGGTGCCGGCCTAACATGGGCGGCAAGCTACATAAAATGGGGAGACCGAGTAACTCCTATTGAACTAAGTGACGCCAAGTTAGAACCTTGTACACAAACTGGGCTTGAGCTTATAGCTCCTGCGGTTAAAGCTTGCCAATAAAGCGGTCGCATTACTCCCTACTTGAATGATAAAATTTAATTTATTCATTCAAGTAGGGAAAACACCTTGTTTAAACCATATTCTGAAATTGGCCAACTAGAACCAAAAGCAATTTGGCAGTTCTTCGATCAAATCTGTGCAATTCCACATCCTTCTAAACACGAAGACGCGCTAGCTCAATTCATTGTAGAATGGGCAACAAGCCAAGGGCTTGATGTGCGCCGCGACCCAACTGGCAACGTGTTCATTAAAAAGAATGCAACTGCAGGCATGGAGAATAAAAAAGCGGTAGTGCTGCAAGCACACATCGATATGGTGCCACAAAAAAATGATGATACTGATCATGACTTCACCTGTGACCCCATAAAGCCATACATCGATGGAGAATGGGTTACAGCAAAAGGCACTACGCTTGGCGCAGATAACGGTATTGGCATGGCTTCATGTTTAGCAGTTCTTGCTGCTGATGATATTCCTCATGGTCCTTTAGAAGTGCTTCTCACAATTGATGAAGAAGCCGGCATGACTGGCGCATTTGGCCTTGAACAAGGCTGGCTAAGTGGTGATATCTTACTCAATACAGACTCAGAGCAAGAAGGTGAAATTTACATGGGTTGTGCTGGTGGCGTAGATGCCAGCATTAAGCTTAGTGTTGAGCGCCAACCCCTAGCCAATATGAGTGTTTTTGAAATTGCATTAAAAGGGCTCAAAGGCGGTCATTCTGGTGTAGATATTCATACTGGTCGTGCAAACGCAAACAAGTTACTGGCGCGCTTTTTACAACATCATGTCACCGATATTAATTGGCACCTTATTGCCATTAAGGGCGGTTCATTACGCAATGCAATCCCACGCGAGGCTTATGCCCAAATTGCGTTACCAAGCTCAGAATTAGCACACTTTGAAAGCCAGCTAAAAGCATTTGAGACATTGTTAAAAGAAGAACTAAAGTCTATCGAAACTAACTTATGCTTAAGCATCAAAGAACATAGCTCGCACCTTGCCCCTATGAACAATTCGTCGCAAAGCAAACTATTAGCCTTAATCAATGCCTGTCCAAATGGCGTCGTGCGCATGAGTGATGATATTGAAGGTGTAGTTGAAACTTCACTAAACGTTGGCGTAATTGAAAGCACAGATGAATGCGTAGAGATACTCTGTTTAGTGCGTTCCCTGATTGATTCTGGTAGAGAAGATGTTACAGGTTCCTTGCATTCACTGGCCTCATTGACTGGTGCCGATATTACATTGTCTGGCGCATATCCTGGGTGGAAGCCAGATCCCGACTCACAAATATTGCATATATTCCGCGATGTATATGAAGATATTTATGGTAGAAAGCCTGACATTATGGTGATCCATGCGGGACTTGAATGTGGATTATTCAAAAAACCTTATCCACATATGGATATGATTTCATTTGGCCCAACCATTAAATTTCCTCATTCTCCTGATGAGAAAGTAAAAATTGACACGGTTGGCTTATATTGGCAACAAATGAAAGCCATTTTGGCAAACATTCCTAGCAAATAAAAAAGCGGGTTATCACAAACCCGCTCATCTTTAACGTGTTATTTAGAGTAACGATTAGCTAGATAGTTAAACGTTGCTCGCAAACCTAACCCTTCGCCACCTGCAGGTCGACCTGGTAGGGAACGTACGTTCCATGCCATTACGTCAAAATGCACCCATGGTGTCTGCTGTGGTTCGACAAACTCTTTAAGATAGAGCGCCGCCGTAATGGCGCCAGCAAATGGAGTAGAACCACAGTTTGCCATATCAGCCACATCACTTTTGAATAGATCCCTATACTGATCAAACAAAGGCAGCTGCCATACTGGGTCCTGTGCATTTAAGCCATGTTCAATTAATCCTGCTGCAACTTCTGAATCCGTACTAAAGAAGCCTGGCAACTCAGTGCCTAATGCGATTCGACAAGCCCCTGTTAAAGTAGCAAAATCAACTAATAAATCTGGAGATTCGCTTTGTGCTTCAGCCAGTGCATCACACAATACCAGACGCCCCTCGGCATCAGTGTTGTCAATCTCTACCGTAATACCTTTGCGGGTTTTAATCACATCACCCGGTCTAAATGCATTACGCGAAACTGCGTTCTCTACAGCGGGAACTAAAACACGTAAACGCACTGGTAAGTTTGCCGCCATCACCATTTGCGCAAGACCAATCACATGTGCAGCCCCACCCATGTCCTTTTTCATGTTTCGCATGCCAGCGGCTGGCTTGAGGTCTAACCCCCCGGAGTCAAAACATACACCTTTGCCGACCAAAGTGAGTTTTGGATGCTTTTCATCGCCCCATGTTAGGTCTAATAGTCTAGGTTTATTATCACTTGCCCTACCAACCATATGAATTGTTGGATAATTTTGTTCAAGAAGCTCATCACCAATAAATTCAGTAAACTCACCATTAAAGCGCTCAGCCAACTCACTCATCGTCTCAGCTAGGTGTTGAGGCATCATGTCAGCGGCTGGCGTATTCACTAAATCTCGCACCAAATAAATAGCTTCTGCACAGCGCTCCACACGCTCTAACATGGCACTATCTGCAATTGCTAGTTGGGATTCGATTTTCGCCATCGATTTATAGACAGAGAATTGATATGCACCTAGAGCAAAACTCAACGCTTGCTGTTCAACAAACTCTTCGCTACCTTGAATTTGATAAACGCCTTTTGGTAATTGTTTAGCAAGATCTCCCGCTAGCCACATCGAGTCAAGCGAGTCGACTAAGCACACGACTAACGCTAATTTATCGCTGTTTTCTTGCGGAATAAAAAAGTTCTTTGTGTTGGTTGATTTTAGTGCGCCAACAAAAGATTTTGTTAGAGCCGATTGAGATTTCAGCCAGTCTTCTAGCTGAGATTTCAAAACGAAATGAATGGGTATGCCAGTGTTGGCTTGAACAAGTAATCCGCGCATTATAATTTGTCTCGTACTTTAAAAAGTCTAATTTAAGAATAACAAGTTACGAGCTTTAAATCACTTATTTACGCGAAGCTTTATTATTAGATGAAAACGAACTAGGTAGCACATCAACACCTACCCACTGACCCAATTTTACAATCAAAGGGATAGTGATTGGCGCAAATGGCAATAATGCAAACACGCCAAGGCCTAAACCTTTGAGCAAATCAAAAAATTGTTTATTTGCAACTTTTAATTCACTCTTATGCGCTTTTCCAGAGCTATATCTCTTATAGATATCTAGCATTTCTTTGGTTTCTTGTTTTTCCTGAGACAAAGCCAGTTTTAATTCGATCATTGCACGTCGCAATCTGATTTGCTGTCTTCTTTTCGATATTTTGGCAACTCTAATAGGTGCTTTGTGAACTACTCTTATCAGCCTCATGCAATTCCACTATCCAAATAGGTTATAACCGAGTTTAGCAAATTTTCTTTTAATGGTACTATGTGATTTTAGTCTTAATTGTTCATAAAAATGACAGAATCATCAGCAAAGCAAGTAAATGAACCACAAAAGCCCAAATCAGATGAATGCTGCGGGGGTGGAAGTTGTTGCCCCTGTGTTTGGGACACGTATAGGGCAGCAAGAAAAGAGTGGTTAAAATACCAACAAAACCTCAACAATCTGGACAAATAACAACCAAACAGATTGCATTAAAAATTTAATTTATCTCTATTTTCCCCTCATTTTTTAACTGTAATTTACAGCTAACCCTAAGATTTTTCGAAAACTTATTTAAAAATTTGCCTTTATTTAAATCACTGCTACGGTTATAACGGGTGCAAAGAATATTTGCATCACAAGTTAATGATATGTATATATAAGTTGCAATAAAAAGCAAACATGAGTTTTGTTTAAAAGCTTATGACAACAAAAAATCAAACTGGGGTAACAGGATGAAACTACAATTAAACGCGATTAGTCGTGCAATTACTTATGCTATCGCTTCAACTGCATCTGTAGGTCTATTTTCAACAACCGTTATGGCTGAGGAAGATGGAGCTAAGAAAGAAAAGATTGAAAAAATAGCGGTCGTTGGTTCGCGTGCAGCACCTCGTTCAGTAGGCGACTCACCAGTACCGGTCGACATCATCGGTGGTGAAGAACTAAGTAAGGCTGGTGGCGATGATATGCTAGAGCTTTTAAAAGGGTCTGTTCCATCACTTAACGTACACCAAAACCCTATCAGCGACGCGGCTTCTTTAGTACGCCCTGCAAACCTTCGTGGTTTACCTGCTGACAGTACGTTGATCCTACTTAACGGTAAACGTCGTCATCGCTCTTCTGTTATCGCATTTCTAGGCGGTGGTATTAACGATGGTGCACAAGGTCCGGATATTTCTGTTATTCCAAGCATCGCACTTAAACAAGTAGAAGTGTTACGTGATGGTGCAGCAGCGCAATATGGTTCTGATGCTATCGCTGGTGTAATAAACTTTGTATTAAAAGATTCGTCAGAAGGCGGCAGCTTCTCTGTTAAGCAAGGCCAGTACTTTGAGGGTGATGGAGACACAACCACTTTCGAAGGTAACATAGGTTTACCATTTACCGACGATGGCTTTGCTAACCTTAGTTTTCAATATAAAAATGCTGATGCGACAAGCCGAAGTGTTCAACGCCCAGACGCAGCCGCATTCACCGCTGCTGGTTTAGAAGGTGTTATAAACCCAGCTCAAGTTTGGGGTGCACCAGAGATTAAAGATGACATTAGTCTATTCGGTAATGTTGGCCTTGATTTATCAAACAGTTCTCAATTTTACATGTTCGGTAACTACTCAGAGCGTGATGTAAAAGGCGGCTTCTACTATCGTAACCCAACAACACGACCTGGCGTTTATGGTGGCAACATTCGTTTAGTAAATGGTGCACCAACAAGAAGACACCCAACCGATGAAGCTCAACAGGCTGCTTGGGATGCCGCAACACCGACAGTGCTTGTAGGCTCAAATGATGGTTACGATGCTCAGCTAAACTGTCCTGTTGTAGAAATTCAATCTAACGGTTTACCTGATCAAGATGCTCTGAACTCACTTTCAGCGTCAAACTGTTTTGCATTTAATGAAATTTTGCCTGCGGGTTTCACTCCTTTCTTCGGTGGTAATATCACAGATACTTCACTGACAATTGGTACCAAAGGTGAAATTTCTGACGGCTTTATGAAAGGCGCTTACTATGACTTAAGCGGTTCAGTTGGCCGTAACGAATCTCGTTATTTTATTACCAATACGGTAAACGCTTCACTTGGTGCAGAAACACCAATGGACTTTAGCCCAGGTAAATACATCCAGCTTGAGAAAAACTTCAATGCAGATATTTCTAAAGGTTATGACTTTGGCTTAGCTTACGACGTGAACGTTGCTGCAGGTTTAGAATGGCATGAAGAAACTTTTGAAGTAATTGCTGGTGATGAAGCATCATTTATCGCAGGTCCACTAACAGAGCAAGGTTTTGGTATCGGCTCAAATGGTTTCCCTGGATTCAAACCATCTGCAGCGGGTGAATATACACGCCGTAACTATGCTGCATATGTAGATGTTGAAACGCCATTTACTGAAGAGTTTTTGATGGGCTGGGCATTACGCTTCGAAGATTACGATTCTTTTGGTTCTACTACTAACTACAAAGTAACTGCTCAATTCCAAGCGACTGATGATTTATCATTCCGTGGCTCAATTAGTACCGGTTTCCGTGCGCCTACAGTTGGTCAAGCTAACGTAAGTAACGTACAAACTAACCTAAGCAGCGGCGTGTTAGTTGACTCAGCACTACTACCACCAACAAACCCTGTGTCAAAAATATTAGGTGGTACTGAACTTGAGCCAGAAGAGTCTGATAGCTATACATTTGGTGCAGTATATCAATCAGGTGACTTGTTCATGACAATTGACTACTACAACATTCAAGTAGAAGACCGTATCAGTCAGTCAAATAAAATTGACCTAACACTTGCTCAAAAAGCTGCTCTTAAAGCTGATGGCGTACCTAATGTTGATAGTATTGCTCAGGTAAGTTTCTTTACCAATGACTTCGATACAACAACACAAGGTGTTGACGTAGTTGCAAACTACTCAATGGATATGCTTGGTGGTTATTCAACCTTTGCGTTTGCATATAACTGGAATGAAACTGAGGTTGATAAGTTCTCTAAAATTACTGGTGACTTTAAGGTTAAGCGCTTAGAAAAAGATTTACCTAACCACCGTGCAACATTTACTTGGACACAACAGTGGGAAGATTTCACAGGCTTTGTACGTTACAACTACTTTGGTGAATACCAAGGTGTACACGTAGACTATGACGCAACAGCTATCATGGCGGATCCCTCAGTAACATTTGACGCAGAGGTAACGTATTTTGCTACTGAGAACGTCAGCCTGACTGTAGGTGCAAACAACATTTTCGATCAAGAAGCAGAAAAGCTTGATTTCCAAAAAGGAACTGGTATTCCTAACAACAATTGGGGTGGTAAATACTATGAGACGTCTCCGTATGGTATCAACGGTGGCTTCTACTATGTGAAGGCAACTTACACCTTCTAATTTTTTACTGTAACCCAGCAGTAAAGGCGAAATGGCATTGGCTATTTCGCCTTTTTGTTTTTATCATTTAGATACCAGAAGTAGACGATCCCATCGAATGTTATTAATAAATAGAGCCAACGAATTAATGGATGAAAATAGACTCAGAGAGGCTGAGTTTATGTTCAAGGCCGTATTAAAAGAAAATAATCGTAACGGGGCAGCATTGTTTGGTCTAGGCCGATTGTGCATTCAACTAGATGATTACGATAGCGCAATATATTACTTACGTAGAGCGTGTGAAAACCTACCTAGACAATTAGAGCCTTTGTTCACCCTCGCCCATTGTTTTATCCAAGTTGGCTCCCCCGTTGACGCTAAAACGGTACTAGAATACACCCTAAATGTTGCACAACACAGTGCGAGAGCGCATTATGAACTTGGTCAGTTTTACTTAGACTACGGCTTTATTGGCCAAGCAAAAACTATTTTTACACAAGGTATTACTTGTCAAAATGAAGAGGTCACTCCCTATATTTTTCGAGAGCTTGTACAACTAGCATCTACTAGTAGCTTACCAAGCTTCATCGCCCCTTTAGAAAAACTGCTTGAAGAATACGATGATAAACGTTTAAACATCGTCACCTACTATGCACTTGGAAAATGTCATCATCGTCTTGGACACTACGATCAAGCATTTACATATTTCAAACTCGCCAATAGTACACAATTGCGATACTGTGATTTTAGAACCAAAGATATGTTGCCGTTGTTTGAGCAAATAAAACAACACTTCGATAGTGATTTTTTTAAAAAACCAACCGACCGGGTAACAACTACGTTTACTCCAACATTTATCATCGGTTTGCCTAGAACAGGCTCTACGTTACTTGAGCAAATGCTGGTACAACACAGTTGTATAGGTTCAATCGGCGAGAGTACTGCGCTTAGTGATAAAATAGTGCCATATCTGATGAAACGCTCAGAAGCGCCGTTTCCGTACTGCTTTTCAAATCTAAGCACTTCTTCCTCAGATTATTGCCGAAGCTTATATATCGATGAAATTAAAAAGCAGCGAGTTCCTGACGAAGTCGTTATTAACAAGTTACCCGCTAATTTTCAAAATATTGGTATGATTTATAGGTTGTTTCCTGATGCGCGATTTATCCATCTCACTCGAGATTTTGGCGCAACTGCATGGTCTGTATATAGCAACCATTTTGATGCTGATGAGCCTTACTTTTGCTCTTTAAGCGAATTCAAACTCTACGCAGAGGCTGAAATAGACTTAATGGCACATTTTGAAAAGTGCATTCCAAAAAATATCCTAACATTGGGCTATGAGTCGTTGATAGCCCAACCTGAAAAAACAATCAACCGTGTGTTGAGGTTTTTAGGGCAGGACTATGAACCTGAATGCATGGAATATTACGAAGACCACCGTCCAGTGGCCACTTTGAGTAAAGCCCAAGTACGTAAGCCAATTAGTAAAGCACCACTGACCAGCTGGCAGCACTATAAGAAGGATATGATTGAACTCCTTAATGAGGAGCAAACCGATCAAAACGAGCAAACCAATCAAGTAAGTCCTTAAATTGATCTTTGTGCGCTTCTGTGTGAGTTAGCATATCAATATGGCCGTAATTATGCTGGTGTCCATTTTTTCGGCCATACACCCTTAGCTCTTGAATTCCCCTTCCTGATTCTTGCATAAATTTTTTAATATCAATAGGTTGAGCTAAGGCTTTGTCTTTTACGCCCGCAATATGCAATATCGGTGGAAGCGTCATATTTTTCAAACTGGCGGCGTAATCAAAACCGTCATCGCTGTCTATCCAAGGTTTACGTTTAGCCCAATTCATGCCCTGTTGATGAGACTTTTTCGTTTCATTGTCGCTGCCCCAATTGAGGCTTTTAGCAGGCAAAAATCCATGTTTTTTGGTATACAAAGGCGCTAAGCCATACCAAATGAGATTTGCTTGCAGATATTTACTCACATGGCGATTATGCAATGAGCGTTTAGACCCAAAATATACACACGCGTCAACTTTCTCAATCGCATCACAGAAACGGGCAAAGTAACTATTCATCAGCACGCCGCCCCATGAATGTGCTACCCAAAATCGCGGGAAACCACCACTGTGCTTACATATATAATCCAGCATTGCAGGTATATCTTCCATAATGGCTTCTGTTTGACCATAGTTTGAATTAGCCGAGATCTCGGGCAGACTTAACCCCCTTCCTCGCAAGTCTGCTACATAGCAGCGATATCCTAGAGATGCTAAAAAAGGCGCCAAGCCTTTATTACTCTCGGTATAAAAGATTTTACCGTTCTCAACCGCACCGTGCATAAAAAATACGGCTGGCCCTTCACTGTTGGGCTGTGCAATGTATCTTAGATGTAACTTCTGCTCATCACCTAAGCTGATAAAAAGAGACTGTTGTTCTATCATTGTTTATTCTTATTGCGAACCATTTAACTCATCCTACCAGTAGTTTTGGCAGCTCGCAATCTGACTGGGTATGTCACATTTAAGCGCTAAACGATATAATGGACAGCCCTGACCATAACATTGAATATTGATGCATAGTAGAAACAAACATCGCCAAGGTTACGACTTTCATGCCTTGTGTAAAACGCAGCCAGAACTATCCAAGTACATCACTATCACGCCTAAAGGTACTGAGAGTATCGATTTTAGTGACCGTCATGCCGTTGTGTGCCTAAACCAAGCGCTATTGATGCACCATTACAATGTGAAATTTTGGTCAATACCCGAAGGATTTTTATGTCCCCCCGTACCAGGACGTGCCGATTACGTTCACGCATTAGCAGATCTATTACAACAAACACAGCCAAACCCTAAAATTAGAGTGTTGGATGTCGGCACAGGGGCTAACGTAATCTATCCTTTGCTTGGCAGCTCACAATATCATTGGCAATTTGTGGGCTGCGACATCAATCCGATTGCAATTAAGTGTGCAAAGGCCATTGTATTGGCAAATAAGCTAAACATTGAACTCGTTCAACAGCATGACTCGAACAATATATTTAAGGGCGTTATTGAGCAGAAACAGTACTTTGATGTAACCATGTGTAATCCTCCATTTCATGCAAGTAAAGACGCCGCTGAAAAGGGGTCTACGCGTAAGTGGCAAAATCTAGCCAAACAACCAAGTAACAAACTGAATTTTGGTGGGCAAAGCCAAGAGCTCTGGTGTGACGGAGGTGAGCGTCAGTTCATCAAAAACATGATTAGAGAAAGTAAAGAGTACGCTCAACAGGTAGGTTGGTTTACTTGCTTAGTATCTAACAAAGATAATTTAGCGCCCCTTAAACAGTATTTAAAAAAGCAGCAGCCAAAAGTGGTCAAAGTCGTGAAAATGGCCCAAGGCCAAAAAACCAGCCGCTTCTTAGCATGGCGTTATTCAGATTAAAACACTTTTTTGCCCTGAAGCGCATAAAACACAGGCCGCCATATAAGTAGCGGCCAACAACTTAGGTGTTCGCTGTGTGTCTCAATTTCGCAGCAACAAAGGCAAAGCCGACAACAATAAGGCCTGCAAGTAAGCCAAAAATAGTGCTAAAAATACTCGGTAAAACAGCTTCAAACCAAGAAAAGCTATAATTTGCAATAGTGCCACTCAACGTATCTATCGCTTCTGATACGCTATGCAAACCGTGAGTTAAAATACCGCCACCAACCATAAACATGGCCACGGTACCTGCAACTGCAAGGACTTTCATGAGTTTAGGGGCAATGGATAAAAGTGCAGAACCTATGGCTTTTTTAAATTGCCCTGCATCAGGCTTATTCAACAAATAAAGCCCCATATCATCTAACTTGACTATCAACGCAACCAGCCCATATACGCCGATGGTCATTATTACGGAAATGACACTTAACACGCCAAGCTGTGTACTAAGAGTCTGCGTCGCTACAGTCCCTAAAGAGATAATAATGATTTCAGCAGATAGAATAAAGTCGGTACGTATCGCCCCCTTTATTTTATCTTTTTCATAGGTAACGCGGTCAACCACCTCTATATTTGCTTTGCTGTCGTGCTCGGTATTTTTATGAAACAGCTTTTCGATGATTTTCTCTGCACCTTCGAAACACAAAAACAATCCACCGAGCATCAATAAAGGAGTGATTAAAAAAGGTAAGAATGCACTGATAAGCAAAGCACTTGGCACAAGGATCAGCTTATTGAGGAATGATCCTTTGGCAACAGCCCACACCACCGGCAACTCTCTATCTGCAGTTACTCCCGTTACTTGCTGCGCATTAAGCGCTAAATCATCACCTAAAACACCTGCTGTTTTTTTAGCGGCTGTTTTGCTCATAAGCGCGATATCATCTAACAAAGTAGCGATATCGTCTAACAATGAGAGTAAGCTTGCTCCTGCCATATTATTTTTGATCCATCGTTAATTATTACCAATAGCGCGATACTGTGTTGCGCATCCTATTATTCAACGGCTTTAAGTGCTTCTTTCAATTGCGCTTTATAGTGAGCTCGACACATTGAAACATAGCGGTCGTTGCCACCAATTTCAACCTGAGCACCGTCAGCGATGGCTATGCCATTTTCATCCGTTCTCAATACTCGGTTAGCCTTTCTTCCACAATGGCACACTGTTTTTAGTTCAATGAGTTTATCAGCCCAGGCTAATAAGTATTGAGAACCCTCAAATAATTCGCCTCTAAAATCAGTTCTTAAACCATAGCAAAGTACTGGTATCTTGAGTTCATCAACCACATCAGTTAACGCATTCACTTGTGATTTACTCAAAAACTGGCACTCATCAACTAAGATACAATCTACTTTTTGCTGACTGTGTTCATCGAGAATTAGTTGCATCAGGTCACTTTGTGCATCATATACATGGGCATCTGCCTCAAGCCCTATACGAGAAGCCACTTTACCTACGCCTGCGCGATTATCAATTGCAGCGGTAAGAATAAAAGGCGTCATACCACGTTCTCTGTAGTTAAATGCTGATTGTAATAAAGTTGTTGATTTTCCAGCATTCATAGCTGAATAGTAGAAGTAAAGTTGTGCCATGGAATTATCTTGAAACCAAAAATGCCGTTAGTCTAACCAAAGTTAAGCGTGTTTACTACGTTACTTTGAACTAGGTTTATCTGTAACGTGACTGTCGATTTGTTGATGTTCCGATGCTAAGTACTCCATGTAAACATCTGCAAATGGAAATTTTGCCAGCTGTTGCCATAGTTGCTTAGCCAATGCTTCGTTGTTTTGATAAAACAGTTTTGAATAGGTTAAAAACCCAAAACTGGTATCAAACGGTGGATAAAACGCATGGAGATTTTTGGCATAGGGAAATGCTTTAACGGCTTTGCCGTTTATCATGCACAGCCCGATGGTGCCATCTACCACACGCTTATTTACTAAATCAAACGCGTCAAGCTGCGAGAGTGTATCTACCTTAACATAACGCTTGTCATCAAGGCTATTTGCAGATGAATACCCTCTTGGAATAGCCAAGTTAAAACTGCGCTTTGTCGTTTTTAGTTCATCCATAAACTGGCTATCACCAACCAAGCAACGACCAAATTGGTTCAGTGCCAGTAGTGTATCCAACTCACCTGTTTCGGTCGTTGGAAACACCATAAACTCTGCTCTCTCTTGCCGATAACTGGCTATTACTGCATTTACTTTGTTACGCTTGAGGTCGTGTAAACACCTTTGCCACGGTTCACGAACAAACTCGATATGCAATCCATCAATCTCACGCGACATTGTTTGCAACACTTCGATACTCACGCCAGGGCGAACCTTAGGAACATTCAAACCAACTCCCATATACGAAGGAGCCAATTCCTTATCTTCATAGCAAAAAGTCAGTGTTTGAGCGTAAATAGGCAAAGATACAAAAGCAAAAATCAAACCTATCAGTGACCTCTGTCGCAATGGGTTCACTCCAAATAGTTTATTTATATGCTGATAAGTATATCTAATTTAATTTATTTTGCTGCTCATGTTTAAGCAACCATGCTTTTTTCTCTACACCGCCAGCATAACCCGTTAACGTGCCATTAGCGCCAATAATTCTATGGCAAGGAATAATGATACTAATGGGGTTTTTACCATTAGCACCGCCAACAGCGCGAACAGCTTTAGGTTTACCTAATTGATTTGCCATCCAGCCGTATGTGTTGGTTTTTCCATACTCAACTTGCGTTAGTAATTGCCAAACGGATTGTTGAAACACACTCCCCTGTAAGTCAAAGCTAACAGCAAACGTATATCGTAAGCCGGCAAAATATTCGCTTAACTGCTCACAGGCCTGACGGGTATATGTATTGTGGCATTCTTCATATTTCATCTTGGGGCTGAAACCCACATAGGTCAGGCCAATGTTCGATGATTGGATTGTTAGCTCACCGATTGGTGTCTGCATGGTGTGTTGATAAATCATAATTGTTGCCATAATTGAAAAGTTAAATAACTACGAAACGGGGCGCATGCGTGCACATCCAATTCTCCATACTGTGCAAACGCTTTTTTGACTCCCAAGTCTCCCGCTAAATAGATATCAGGATTACTTTGTCCACGCATTTTTGCATAGTCAACGGTCCAAGGGCCTACGCCTTTTATACTTAACCATTGATCAAGTTCATTATTGCCGTTTGTGTTAAAGCAATAGCTTGCAAAACTGGTCAAAGCTTCTTTACGCCTAGCTGGCATTTTAAAAAAGCCAAATTCATTATCCTTCATTGCGATTGGTTCAGGAAAAAGCAACTGGCCTAAATGATTATGCTCTCCAAGCTCGTTTGCCAGAGTTTTGAGTAAGTTTCTTGCCGCAGCAACACTCACCTGTTGACCTAAAATTGCACGAATTCCCGCTTCAAATTCACTCCAGATACCAGGTAAACGCAATCCTTGAGTAAATTCGAATGTTTTTGGCAACGCACTTTTTAAATGATTTTCTATAAATAGAGGGTCTGCATTTAAATCCAGTACTCTTTTGATGTTACTCACCACTAAATGCAAACCCGCAACATCATTAATGGCTATTTCTACTTTGAACCTATGCTGCTTTGGCTCATAGTGAGCTTCAAACGCACCATCAAAGATATCTAAACGAAAAGTGCGTCCATAACTGTTTTGAGTAAGCCATTCAACGGGTTCAATCAGTCTTTTTGCCAAAAAATTATGTAATACCTGCCAATTATAAGGTGGTCTGTAGGGTAAATATAAAGTGATATGCGATTGTGAGTTTTCTACACCGCCTCGCAATTGCGTTGGTGATAGTTGGTACAATCGAGCAAAAGCATCATTAAACCGCCGTAATGAATTAAACCCGCTAGCAAAAGCAATATGCGCAACAGGCAAGGCTGTTTGCTGTAACAGCTGTTTGGCAAAATCACATTGCTTATACAATGCATATTGTTTAGGACTGGTTCCATAAAACTGTTTAAAAAGCTTATTTAGATAGCGCTGTGTAATTCCCAAACGCTCTGCCAATTCTGCGGTGGTGTGTGTCGATAATACACCTTCGTCGATCATTTTTTTTGCTCGCACGGCCGTAGTTTGTATGCCAAGCCAAGCATAACTGCCAGGCGCGGCATCAGGTCGGCATCGAATACAAGGTCTAAATCCAGCCTCTGCGGCATTGTGCGCGTATTCAAAATACTCCACATTTTCTTCTTTAGCAGCGGGTGCAGGGCAAATTGGCCGGCAATAAATACCAGTCGTTTTAACTGCGACATAAAACAAGCCATCAAAACGGTGGTCTCGGCTTTTTCGCGCTTTTTGGCAAACATCTGGAGAATACATAAGCTTCGATAAATTAATCTCAATTAAGGCTAGTCTATCGCAAAACGCTCTGTTCGATAGCCAGATTTGGAACTAAACCTTAAAAAGCCGTCTCCTCTTATGGTTCTATTACATTGACCCTAAAAAGAATATTTGCTAATTTGAGCGCCAATTCTATCCTAAGGCTTTTTATTCACTGTGAATTTTAAAACGTTACTCAGTCTATTTATTACCCTCGCAATTGCGTTGCAATCTGTTGGGGCTATGGCTGCGAGTACGCAAATTCATCAGATTGATATCGAGCACCTGCAAATAGAGCATGTCCACGACCAGCAAGTATCAACTTTGACTGAGCAATATGACCAAAGTGGCCATAATGTGAAGGATTGTCATCATTGTGGACACTGTAGCGGCAGCCATTTAAGTTGGTTTGTCAGCAAGCCAATCACGGCCCTATACATCAAACAATCACGTAACATCATGGATAATGAATGCACTCAAGCACTGCATCGCCATGAACCACAATATAAACCGCCTAGAGCATAGTCCCTCTTTTTCTCAGCCATAAAGGCTAATTAATCTCACATAGGTAGTACGCAACCTGTTCAAGCAGCGCGTAGCTCTATGTGTCTGTTTAAAAGAATTTCCATTAACCATATGGATAATAAAGAGATAACTATGTTTAAATTTACCACAGCGGTAGTATCAGCGCTTGCCGTGACCCTAATGTGTGGCCCTTTTAAAATTGCCAATGCAGCGCAAGGCCACAATCACGAAAACCCACAAACTGAACACTCAGACTCAAGTGAGCACAATGACAGCCAAGCTGTGACACTCAATCAACTGCAGCAACAATTAGCCAAAGTAAAAGTTGTCACGTTAAAACCCGAATTTTTGCTACAGCGTCTTTATGCCCCTGGTGAGCTCAAAGAGAATGGCTATACCAGTTATATTGTTTCTCCTCGCACTGATTCAGTCATCATGACGCGACATGTCGCATTAGGTGAAAAGGTAAAAAAAGGCGACAAACTGGTGACGTTATTCAGTGAGTCAATGGCCGAAGCACAAGCTGATTATATGGTGGCTCATAGCGAATGGTTACGTGTCAAAAACATGCGTCAACAAACGCTTAGCGAAAGCGAGCGTGTAATAGCCAAAACTCGCTACTTAGCAAGCCTTGGGAAATTAACTGCTTTGGGCCTTAACGATAACGCCATATCTGCATTGGCAACGCAAAATGAAATTAAACTAGGCCAATACACTTTGTATGCCCAAATCAATGGCGTAGTTTTACAAGATGAATTTGCGCAAGGGCAACGTGTCGAAACAGGACAAACTTTATTACTGCTCGCCAATGAGCAAAATTTGTGGGTCGAAGCGCGATTATCAGCCAATGATAGCGAGCACATTAGTGCTCAAAGTACCGCTATTGTTGAGTTTCAATACCACGCATATGATGCC
Organism: Pseudoalteromonas sp. S16_S37; assembly: GCF_014694405.1. Lineage (GTDB taxonomy): Bacteria > Pseudomonadota > Gammaproteobacteria > Enterobacterales > Alteromonadaceae > Pseudoalteromonas. The sequence goes on along the minus strand of NZ_JAAUWV010000042.1, from coordinate 5,232 downwards.
CAAGTTATCCAAGAGTCTCACACTATTGACCCACTTACCCGTACTCGCACAGTGCGTTTAGTCGTCAATAACAAAGATGACCGACTTCATGCCGGTATGTTTGTTAACGTGTATTTCAACCTCCCGACTGAACAGCCTATCCTAGCAGTCCCAGAAACAGCGCTAGTTAGGAGCGAAGATGGCGATTGGCAAGTATTTATTTCCCAAGAGCAAAACCAATTTACTGCTTATGAAGTTGAACGAGGCAGAAGATTTGGTGAGTTAGTAGAGATAAAAGGCTTACCGCTGGGGACACAAGTGGTTACTCAAGGCGCGTTTTTTATCGCCTCTGAGTTTGCCAAAAGTAACTTCGACATTCACAACCACTAGGCGAGGTAATTACTATGTTTAATCGCTTAATTGATTGGGCTATTGATAATCGACTGCTTGTAGTACTAGCACTTGTTGCGACGATGAGTGGGGCGTTTTTTGTGATCCCAAAGCTAAATCTTGATGCTTTCCCTGATGTAACCAATGTGCAAGTAACTATCAATACCCAAGCTCCAGGACTGGCAGCAGAAGAAGTTGAGAAGTTGATCACCTACCCCATAGAAGCAGTCATGTATGCGCTTCCCAGTGTAGAACAAGTCAGATCTATATCCAAAACAGGCTTATCCGGTATTACGGTTGTATTTAAAGAAGGCACTGATGTTTACTTCGCAAGGCAGTTAGTTTTTGAACGTTTACAAACTGCCAAGGAATTGATCCCAGCTGGATTAGGAACACCGCAAATGGGTCCTAACACCTCTGGCCTTGGTCAAGTTTATCAGTATTTGCTTGTCAGTGAGCCTGATGCAGATATTGACGTGATGCAACTTCGCAGCATTAATGATTGGGTCGTAAAGCTGATGCTAATGCCCATTGATGGTGTTACGGATGTCCTATCGTTTGGCGGAGAGGTCAAACAATATCAAGTAAATATTAATCCCACGAAGTTGATAGCCTATGGACTATCACAACAGGATGTGATCCAAGCCCTCAGAAGTAACAACGAAAACGCAGGGGGCTGGTATATGCAAAGAGGCCAAGAGCAGCTTGTGGTGCGGGGAATGGGATGGTTTAACAGTGCACAAAACGGCATTGCAGAACTGGCACAGGTCCCAGTAAAAACAATTGATGGCACTGTGATCACGGTCGCTCAGGTGGCCTCTGTTGAACTTGGTAGCGAAATTCGCCAAGGTGCGGTGACCATGACCCGTCGAGACCAACATGGTAAAACACAGCAATTAGGCGAAGTGGTTACAGGCATTGTTTTAAAACGTATGAATGCCAATACCAATAATACCATAGAGGGAATCGCGCAGCGGGTTAAGCTGATTGAACGTACATTGCCTAAAGGCGTGCGTTTTGAGCCTTTTTACGACCAAGCCGACCTGATTAAAAAGGCCGTTAACACTGTGGTACAAGCGCTAAGCATCGCTTTTGTGCTTATCATCATCATCTTAGCTCTATTTTTGATGAGCCTACGGGCGACATTTTTGGTACTTATTTCCATTCCTATCTCAATAGCCATCGCATTGATACTGATGTCTTGGCTTGGGATATCTGCAAATTTAATGTCTCTTGGCGGCATTGCCATCGCGATAGGTATGTTAGTTGATGGCTCGGTTGTGATGGTCGAAAACATCTTTAAACGTCTACACCAAAATGACTCAGTCGCCCCTCAGCAGGTTGTAAGACAAGCCAGTAAAGAGGTTGCGCGACCAGTAATATTTGCAGCTTTAATTATCTTAATTGTTTTTGCACCTCTGTTTAGTTTTGAAGGCGTAGAAGCAAAGCTGTTTCAACCCATGGCGCAAAGCATTATGTTAGCGTTAGTCAGTGCAATAGTCGTCGCCGTCATTATTGTACCTGCACTGGCTAGTTATTTATTTAAATACAAATTACGCCCTCGCAGAAGCGTATTACTTGAGCCCTTAGACTATTGTTATCGCGCGTTGCTAAAAAGAGCGATGGCTTTTCCCTCATTCATTTTGATAGGTGTTATCTCATTATTTGTTGCCGCACTGCTAGTAGCGCCAAAAATTGGCACTGAGTTTGTGCCAGAACTCGAAGAAGGCACGATTAATTTGCGGGTAACTTTGGCCCCGTCCGCAAGTCTTGAAACCGCACTTTCAGTTGCGCCAGAGCTCGAAAAAACACTCATGTCGTTCCCCGAAGTAACATATGCGCTTAGCCGCATTGGTCGAGCTGAAATTGGCGGTGATCCAGAACCCGTCAATAATATTGAAATATATATTGGCCTAAAACCGATACAGCAATGGCAAAGCGCAACTAATCGCCATCAGTTACAAAGCTTGATGCTGGATAAACTATCGGTTCATCCAGGTTTGTTATTTAACTTTTCACAACCCATTGCGACGCGAGTTGACGAACTGTTATCCGGTGTAAAAGCGCAATTAGCGATTAAATTGTTTGGACCAGATCTTGAAACCTTAGCAACTAAAGGTAAGCAAATTGAGACTCTGGTTAAAACAATTGATGGCACAGCTGATGTTGCCTTAGAGCAAATTGCTGGAGAGTCTCAACTTGTCATTAGTCCATTGCGCACAGAGCTGTCTCGGTATGGTTTGTCAGTAGCGGATATTATGTCTTTAGTCAGAGATGGTATTGGTGGCACAAACGCGGGACAAATTATCAACGGTAATGAACGTTATGATATCTATGTACGCTTGGATGCTCAATTTAGAGAAAATGAACAAGTCATAAATGAACTCAGGCTGCTTAGCACAACGGGTGCTTGGGTAAAACTTGGCGATGTTGCTGAAATTAAATTCAAATCAGGCCCACCACAGGTGAGGCGTGAAGATGTGCAACGAGCCATAGTTATTCAGGCCAATGTGCAAGGTAAAGATATGGGCAGTGTGGTATCTCAAATACGTGCTGCAATCGACGCCAAAATCGACTTGCCCTCGGGTTATTCGGTTATCATTGGTGGACAGTTTGAAAGTCAGCAAAGAGCTGAAAAAAGGTTAAGTATTGTAGTGCCCATTTCGCTGGCCTTAATAGCCCTATTACTCTACCTTGCTTTTTCGTCTGTGGCCCAAGCGTTACTTATCTTAATTAATGTACCGCTGGCGGTTATTGGCGGCATATTTGCTCTGTACTTTACTGGGCAATATTTGTCGGTTCCAAGCTCGGTGGGATTCATTACATTATTTGGTGTTGCGGTGCTAAACGGCGTGGTTTTGATAGAAAGTATCAATCAACGTATCACCGCTGGTGAAAACACCCACACCGCCGTATTTAATGGCGCTACATCAAGATTAAGACCCATTTTGATGACTGCATTGACGTCTTCTTTGGGTCTTATCCCAATGATCCTCTCCAATGGCGTTGGTGCTGAGATCCAAAGACCGCTTGCAACAGTTGTAATTGGTGGGTTGGCCTCTTCTACACTTCTGACACTCTTTGTACTGCCGATTCTTTTTAGTCGCTTTCGATGCAAAGAATCACCAAACTGCACAATTAATGAACATGAGTGACAAGCACAAATAACCAGTACGTGCCTTCTCAAAATCGCATCTTAGGCTCTGTTGTATGAGCCTAAGATACAACCTCACAGCAACCTAAATTAGCGCATAGAGATACAAAAATTAACTGTAATGCGAATTATAATCAATACTTAACTGCATGATTTTTATAGAATTTTAATTGACAGAACACGTCTTTCCTATAAACTGGCTCTCAATTAGTTACTAGCAGGTAGATGTTATGAAAGGTAAGCAACGCGTTATTGATGCATTTAATGCACTTTTAGCCAATGAGTTGGCTGCAATCGACCAGTATTTTATTCACTCTCGCATGTATGATGATTGGGGTTTCAACAAGCTATACGAACGCTTAAATCATGAAATGGAAGAAGAAACCACACATGCAGATTGGTTGATAAAACGTATCTTGTTCCTGGAAGGCATACCAAATATGACAAAGCGTCGCGACCTTTTAATTGGCCACGATGTTCGCTCTATGATGCAAAATGACTTAACACTTGAATTAGAAGTTGTTGAAAGTGTTAAAGAAGCCATTGCTATTTGCGAGCAAGAGCAAGACTATCAGTCACGCGAAACGTTAGAAAAGCTACTGTTCGATACCGAAGAAGATCACGTGTACTGGCTTGAGCAACAACTTGGCCTGATGGATAAAATCGGCACTCACAACTATATCCAATCGCAACTATAAGTAGGAAATAAATATGAAAGGTGATAAAGACGTTATCGCTTCATTGAATGCGGTATTGGCTAACGAGCTGGTAGGTATTAATCAATACTTCTTACATGCGCGCATGTTTAAAGATTTTGGCTTTAGTTTGCTTGATAAGGCTGACTATAAGACCTCAATCCAAAAGATGAAAAATGCAGACAGATTAATTGAACGCATTTTATTTCTAGAAGGCTTACCAAATCTACAAAGCCTTGGTCGCCTGCGCATAGGTGAAAATTGCGAAGAAATGATTGCAGCCAACATGGAGTTTGAGCAGCTTTCATTGAACGACTTGAAATCAGCCATCGAATTAGCTGAACAAAAGCGTGACTATATCTCCAGAGAAGCGCTTGATGCCATTTTGAATGAGCAAGAAGAACAAATTGACTGGTTAGAAACCCAGCAGAACCTCATCAAAGTGATGGGAATAGAAAACTATCTTCAGTCTCAAATGTAAGTTGTACAATAAAAAAGGGCCTTGTGGCCCTTTTTTGGAATCTAATAAATGCTTATTAAGCTACTTGATCTGTTACATCTACAATCTCAATGAGTTTTTCATTTAAGATCTTTTTAGTACAGTTTGTACACTTGCCACACTGAGTACCTACGCCTAGTTGTTGGCTTAGCTCTCGCATGCTAGTTGCACCCTCTTCAATTGTTTGGGCAATCTTTTTATCAGTCACACCGTGACAAATACAGATGTACATGAATACAAACCAATCTCAATTACATTAACTGAAACTGAGTTTAATCTAAACAAAAATAGTTATCAACTAGATAAATATAAAAAATGATAATTATTGTCATTCACATAAATCAATGCCCCAAACTCTTACTACAACATATTGTGTGCAATAACTTTTCTGCACTCAGAACTGGCCCCCAATTTTCGGACATGACTTTAAGTGATTGTTCTGTTTTTATAGTAACCAAAAATATTGGAATAGATGATGACTAGAAAACGTAGAAACCACTCTCCTGAATTTAAAG
>NZ_JAAUWV010000041.1 GCF_014694405.1 Pseudoalteromonas sp. S16_S37 | reverse complement strand
CAAGGGCTAAACGAACTAACACCTGATGAAGTTTACTTCGGTAAGCAAAGATACGCGGCATGACTGGATCAACCACTTAAAAAGTTAGCTTATGTGTCCAACCAATGGGGTCCAGCTCTCTCATGTCATCTATATCAAACTATACTAAAGTGTATATAAGGGAAAAGAATGCAGACTCTCTCTGACGTTCCTGCTGCAGAAACTTTAACTGCAGTGGAATTAAATATAAATACCGTGTTAAATTATTGGTTTGGCCTACTTTGTAATCACAAATGGATTTACCTTACCCGTCAATGCCACAATGCGGATAGATGTCAGGAGACAGCGCTAAAAGTTAAATAAACCACAAAGGGCTATTAAATGCATCGAAGCTGTGTGCTTATTATATTTTTTTGCTTACTGCTTGTTTTTCAAGGTAATGCAATTGCACTTAACAGCAATACGGTTAACCGCCTGTCTACTGAAGAAGGCTTATCTCAAGCAAGTATAAGTAACATTGTTCAAGATAAGTATGGCTACGTATGGATTGGTACGCACTTAGGGTTAAACCGCTATGATGGCGACCTTGTTGCAATAGTAAAGGAACCCGTAAACTTATCAACAAAGCACATCTCGCTATTAAAATTACTTGATGAAGATACTTTGTTTATCTCAACGGCTTTTAGTGGCGCTTACCTTTTAGACGTAAACACGCTCAAAATTGAGCAGATCTATTCTGGCAGGTTAATAACCAGCACCAATGCTTTTTCTGAAGTCACTGCGGCTATAAAAATAGGTAACTCGGTATATGCAGGCATAGATAATTTCCTATATCAAATAGACTTATCAACCAAACGCTCAAAATTAGTCTCTACGCTTGAAAATCATAGTTATATCAGATCATTGCTAAAAATAGATAAGCAATTAGTGATGGGGACAAACCAAGGGCTATTTGTATTAAATCTCGAGTCGTTACAGCTTTTAAAACAAGAGTTTTTAGATCCGCAAGCTCAAACCAGTCTCAATAACAATATAAAACTGCTTAGACTTGACCCCGCAATTGGACTACTTGTAGGCACAGTGCAAGGTTTGTATATAATACCGGTAAACAATCACTTACTGCAATTAAATGCCACATATACCTTAGTGCCAGAACTCAATATTTGGGATCATGAAATTACTCCTTACGGAGAACTAATCGCCACCGAGTTGGGTGTTTATAAAATAAATCGCAGTAAAAAATCAGCCGAAAAACTGATGTCACTACAACAGAGCAAATATGCGTTATCTCAAACAAGTGTTACTGATTTAATGTTTGATAAACACAGTAACATCTGGATGGCTACATTAAATCAAGGTGCCTATTACTGGCCAATGACATCATTACGTTTCAAAGCGCTCAAAGCAACCAATGAGACTATTAATAACAATAATATATGGTCTATACATCAAGGCTCTCAAGGGGAGATATGGCTAGGTACTGACAATGGAGTGTTAAGGTTCAGCTCGCTTTCTGATGACAACCCAAAACACTATTATAAAAATGTTGACCCTAAAGCGGCCTACGCGACCAATGCCGTGTACAAAATAATAGAGCCTAACAGCCTCCCGTCAGATGAATTGTTTTTGGAAACCTTAACCGGTTTACTGCTGTTGAATAAACACAGCGGTGAAACCAGACTACCGCCATTACAATCTAAACTAATGACGAACCCCTTCGAAACAATCAACTGGGGATCTTGCTTATTAGATGAGCAAAATATTGCTTTTATCAGTAGAGATGGATTTTTTGTCTACGATGTGAAATCCCAACAAGTGAAACCATTAACTCACTTAACCCAACAATTAGATATTGATACTGCCTATAAGTTTCTGCCACCGCTACCCTCAAGGCCAAATGAATACCTTCTTAGTACAGAGCAACACCTTATTAGTTATAACGAAGAGACAGGCACTATCAGTACAATCTATGAATTCGTAAAACAAGACTCAGAACGTTTCTCCGTGATTGATAGTTGGGTAGCGACGCCAGATAGTACAATTTGGCTCGCAAGCTCTATCGAAGGAATTGTTGCTCTTGACGCTAAAGACTTATCAGTCAAGTTCAAAGTTGATACCTCAACAGGTGACGGCTCTCAAACGCTATATCAGATACAATCCGATAACTTCGGTAACTTATGGGTAAGCAGCCAATCTGGACTGATTCAATTCAATATTAAAACCAAGCAAATCAAAAAGTTTGATACTAATCATGGACTTCCTAATGGAGAATTTAATGCCAATGCAAGTGCCATAATTGAAAATGGGAAACTTGCATTTGGTACAATCAGTGGCATGGTCTGGTTTTCTCCTGAAGACTTCATTACAACACAAAACACCGATGTAAAGCTTTCAATCACCGATATTAGCTTGATGACGAGAGAGTTAGAATATTTTCCTTATTTTTTGAAAAACAATCCCTTGGTACTACAGCAAGATGATTTGGGATTAAAAATTAAGTTCAGTAACTTCGACTTTTCCAAACAATCCATTTATGAATACAGTGCTAACTTAGAAGGTCCCACAGCGATTAAGTTTGACAACCTAAAAACAAGCTATCTGTTTTTTAATCAGCTAAAGCCTGGTCAATACACTTTGACTATTGAGCAAAAAACCTTGGGAAACGACACAACCGTTGATGTTATAACTTTGCCGTTTCAAGTGCAGCATTCGATTTTCACGTCTCCTTTAGCTTTTTGGCTTTATTTTGTAACTGGATTTGCAGTGCTATTTGTATGGGGTCGGCAAAGTTACAGCAAACGCAGAGAAATTGAAGCTGCATTGCATGAGGTAACGGTCAGTAAACAACAGACAGAAATGGCATTGAATACTACTCGAAGCGGTGTTTGGCAAGTCGATCTCACGTCAAACATGGTAACACAAAACAGAAATGTAGATTGCTCATTGAGTAAATCTAAAGATGATAAGGTGCCATTAAAAAGATACTTTGAAGTTATTCATCCAGAAGATCGAAGTAGAGTGCAATTTGTATGGGATCAAATACTCAACTCAACAAAAGACAAGCAGTTTTCACTCACATATCGTGTTAAAGGAAATACAGAGCCATGGCTTTGGTATCATGATATTGGTCAAGTGCTGAGTTTTGATGAACAAGGTGCACCGCAAAAGGTCATGGGTATCTATACTAACGTGACTGAACAAAAAGCGGTTGATTTACGCGCTACGATACTTGGCGAAGCATTTAGCCAAGTGAGTGACTGGATCTTAATTTTAGATGCTGAACTTAACCCACTCTCCGCAAATACGAGCTTTTGTAAAGCCTTTGAACTAGATGAAGAAACCGCGATTAAAGAACTGTCATTTCGTAAACTAGCGCATGTTGTAGGGCTTAATAGACTCAATAGCTTGTTAGAAAGGATGAGTGAGCTTGAGCCTAACCAAAATATTCGACAAGAATTAACGGTTAAAACCTCCCATCAAAATGCACACCCGATCCACTTAAGTATTAATGCAATCTCAAAAAACAAAGAGCAGATTGAGCACTATGTTATTGTAATAACAGATTTGACAGAGCAAAAACAGGCTGAAAGTGAACTTCGTTATCTTGCCAATTTTGATACATTGACCAAATTGCCAAATCGAAGTTTGATGCTCCAGCACATAGAATTTGCACTACATAATGCAAAATCATCTGGTAAATATTGTGCATTACTATTTATTGATCTGGATAAATTTAAACCAATTAACGATGCATATGGCCATCACACCGGCGACCAGTTATTAATAAAAATCACCGAGCGGATCTCTCAAAAACTAAATGACAACTGTATATTAGGCCGTCAAAGTGGCGATGAGTTTTTAGTGTTGGTTAAAAATGTACACTCTCCACATAAACTCAGTGAACTAGCCACTTTATTGCTTGAAAGCTTACCGAACAAAATCGAAATTGGCGGCATATCTATGAGCATATCAGCAAGTATCGGTGTGGCAATGTACCCTTTTGACGCTCAATCTCCTGAAATGCTTATTCGAAATGCCGATATCGCTATGATCCATGCTAAACAAGCAGGAAGAAATGGCTTTAAGTTTTTCACCAGTCAAATGAACTCCCAGTTTTCTAGAAAGTTAACGCTGGAAAATGCCTTAAAAACAGCCTACAGAGACGGGGAAATATACAACTGCTATCAACCAATCGTGAACATAATAAGTGGCAGAGTGGTCGGTGTTGAATTGCTCATGAGGTGGAAATATCAAGGCGAGCCCATTTCACCGCTGGACTTTATTCCTATTGCTGAAGAAGTTGGTCTCATAGAACTGATGACCGAGCAAGCATTAAAACGCGCATTATATGAGTTAAACTCGCTATTAGATGGCAATAAAGGTTTTTATCTTTCTCTGAATCTTTCTGCAGTGCACATTTTAAAATCAGATATAGCGCAGAACCTGATAAATATTTTACGAGCGTTTGGTCTAGGTCCAGAAGTACTGCGCCTAGAGATCACAGAAAGCTCGCTTATGGAAGATACCGAAAAAGCCAAACGTTCCCTTCATGAACTTAAACGAGCGGGTTTTGTTTTGCTTCTTGATGACTTTGGAACAGGTTACTCATCACTGACATACTTAAACCAGTTCCCGATTGACATTATCAAGATAGATCAAGGTTTTGTGCGGAAAATGAACGAGTTAAGTAGCAACAAATCTATCATTAAAACCATATACTTGCTGGCGAAAAGTTTACACATGTCTTGTATTGCTGAAGGGGTAGAAACCAAAGAACAGCTCGTATTTTTAAAAGAGCTTGGTTGCCACTTAATGCAAGGGTATTATTTTTCTACGCCTGTTAGCGCAAAAGAGCTAGAAAATATCATCGGCGTAAGTATGCATTAATTGTACTTTATTTGTGACTGCCACTGCTTTATTTCCTTAAACAACAGCTCCTTATCTATCGGCTTTGCCACAAATCCGTCCATACCAACCTGTAAACACTTTAGCCGATCTTCATTATAAGCATTGGCAGTGATAGCAATGATATAAGGGCGCCCATAGATATTAGGCATTTTTCGTATATTTTGAGTACATTCATACCCATCCATATTAGGCATCTGACAGTCCATCAGAATAATATCAACGCTATGTTCTTTTAAAAATGCCAACGCCTCAATACCATCCATCGCTTTGTGAAGAATACAGTGTGTGCTTTGCAGTGCTTTTGCCACCACGATTTGGTTAACCATATTATCTTCAACAAGCAATACACTTACATCACTCAAATCGAGATGTATATCAATGAGTTTATCTTCAACCGGCAACTCAGCACCCAATGCAGGTATCGATAGGGTAAAACAGCTGCCTTGTCCTTCTTGACTCAAAACCTCCAAGTCACCTTCCATTAAATTGGCTAAACGCTTTGAAATAGTTAGCCCTAATCCAGTGCCACCATAACGACGAGTCGTAGAGACATCTAACTGAGTGAATTCTTTAAATAACCGTTGCTGTTGTTTTTGGCTTATCCCAATCCCTGTATCTATTACGCTCACAATCAGTTTGTCGTTTTCATAATCAACTTTTAATGTCACCCTCCCTTGCTCCGTAAATTTACTTGCGTTATTCAGTAAGTTATTAACAATCTGGGTAACTCTCAGCGAGTCAATCTGTAAGCACCTAGGTAGTTTGGGAGACAACAGGTACTCAAACTCAACATTTTCCCGCAGTCCCACTTGTTTGAATAAGGACGCTAAACTATCAAACATTTTAAGTACATCTGTTGGATGCAGGTCCAGCACTAAAGCGCCAGCTTCAATCTTAGAGTAATCAAGAATATCATTAAGTATAAGTAACAAATTTTTTGCAGAAGTATTCACAATATCGAGCTGCTTTAGTGTTTCTTCGTCACCTTTCTTTTGTTCCAGTAAGAGCCCCGTTAAACCGATAATGCCATTCATAGGCGTGCGTATTTCATGACTCATATTAGCTAGAAAGCGACTTTTAGCTTTATTAGCATTATTTGCCGTAGCAACTGCCTCTAGAAGCTCTTCTGTTTTTTCATTGACTTGTTGTTCAAGTTCTCGATTGAAATTGGTAAGCTTTTTATTAAGTTCTTGATTTTCATCATTTGCGAGCTGTAGCTTTGAGAAGTTCATTGTCAATTTAAATGCCAGTTGATTGAAATGCTGCTGCAATGCTATCACCTCCAAACAACTGGCTTCTTCTCCCGCAGAGTTTTTCAGCATGGTATTTGGTTCAAAACGATTTATGTCTTCGCTTAGGGCTTTAATGGGTTTGACTAAAAATCGTGATAGCTGGCTCACAAAAAAGCTACTGAGAACAATAATTATCAATGCGAGTAACAAAGATTTCATCCATGCAGAAGCTGCCGCTAATCTAATAACATGGCCTTCCAGTAGCGTCACTACACTCCAGCTGAGCCCATCTACTTTCACCGCGTGGCGATAATATACTTCACCTGTACTGGTTGTGTAGGATGTTTGTTCGCTGTCAAACCAACTCGCAATAATACTTGAATCAACAATATCGAGTGCATTAAACGACTGTTCTAATGAGCTATAAACAACTTTATTATCATTATCTAAGATAACCACATCACCGGTGTGGGCTAGAATATTCGGCTGAAAACGAGAAAAAGAACCGAACAACAGTGACCCTTCAACAATTCCTTTAAAATGCTCGCCTTCAAAAACTGGCGCTGAAATAGCTACAATCAGGTCATTGCCGAAACCGCGTCCTTGAAAAATAGAAGAAACGTAACCGTCGGGATAAAAAGGTGCTTGCACAAAATATTCTCTATCAACAACGGATAGCGACTCAGTAACTGGATTACTATTAAATACACTGGGATAAAATGCTGTAATTAACCCTTTTTTGTCTGCAAAGATCGCAGTTCTAAGGTCTGGTTGCAAATCTATCAATGATTTAATAACTGAATTTTCATCTAATCCTAACTCTACCGACTTTGCAGCACCAACAACAGCTCTTCGATAAGACTGTAAGTAATCATTCAGTTGAGTACTAATGCTATTAGCTGAAGTATGTAATTGCTCTTGAACTTCAAACTCTATCCTTCGATAGCTATTGTTAGTTAGCACTATTGAAGTAATTAGTACGACCAAAACAATCAACAGGCTAATTGTATAATTCAATATGGAGTTTAAAGGGTGCGCTCGCCATAAATGTCTTATAAAAAAGAAGCTTAGAAGATCTATGATGGCGAGATAAAGCGCCGCATTGATAAAGTATTTCGCCAAGGCAGTGGCAATAACCAGATTAGGTAAACTCAGTAAGTAATAGCCAAAAAACAGCAAGATCGGCAGACCAATTAACAACCAAAAGCCTACCCCTCTGACAAAAAAAGGTTTGCCTTTTGTAACACAAAATACTTGCAGCCAAATAACTTCAAGTAAGAAAACAATTGAGGGCCAACTATGCCCCCAGCGATAAAAAATAAACCCAGCTCCAATTGCCACGGCAACAAGCGCATATTGCCAACCGAATAACACCAGGCATAACAACACAAATAGTTGCCCAAATAAAAATTCCGATGCATCTAAGAAAAAGAATGGCAATAAATTGGCGGCCCCTCCCAATGTACCTAAAAGTACAGTCAAGAGTATCGGCATAAATTTGTGAAGATAACTTGGCACTTGAGATTCCTGAAAAACAACCCTTTAAAGGTAAAAGAAAATACTCATCTTGCCAACTATTTAGGCATAATTTAGGCGTAAAAAACCACTTTGTTCTCCATCTAGTTATCTTGTTGCTAATGCGCCCAAATCGAGCTTGATCACAATATGACAAACAAGTATCTAAATATATAAAACAAGTCTTATTGAATCTAATGATTTGGACATTGATGGCTCTCAATTTGCAGTACGCACTGCTTAGCGTTGAATCTGTTTTTCAACACATTTTCAACTTGTACTCTGCAAGACGCATCGTGTAGCTCAATCGTACAATGGTGCTTCAACACAATGTGGGCTCCTATTGCCAACATGCCATCTACTTCACTAACCGTTATGTTATGCACATTCTCAACGTGCTCAGTTTTGAGGATCTCTTTTTCCACATGCGCAATTTTTGGTAACACGATACGAGCGAAAAATAGTCCATTGATGCAACTTCTTACAACTTTAATGCCGGTTAATAAAACAAACATTGAAATCAGCAAGCTTGAGATAACATCAATTATTTCCCAACCAGTTACGTAGATCATGACCCCCGCAAGAAATGTGGATACGGTAGATAATAAGTCGAAAAACGAGTGTAAAAATACAGCATAGACATTAATGCTATCCTTTCGGCCTTTGTATAGTACCCATGTTGACAAGCCATGAAATAAAAAGCCTATACTGGCAATCACAGACATCAAGTATGAGTTTACCTCTAATTGATGACCATCGTTGTGGTGTACAAAGCGTTGCGCCCCCTCAACGATTATCAGTACCGAAATAGCCAAATACAAAATACCATTAATGAGCCCGCCTACGTACTCGGCTTTTTTGTAACCATCGTTAAAAGTTTTAGCAAGATAAACAGCAATGCTCGAAGCGATAACAGCAATGAATAAAGAACTGTTGTGTACAAATAAGTGCCCAGCATCAGCTAGTACAGCCAACGAATTAGCGTAATACGCGCCAATCAACTGAATAACCATAAACGAACATGTAATAGCAAGCGCTAACAGTAACCTGCGCCTAGAATCTTGGTGAGTTGTGATGTCAGTCATCGACAGATGGAAAACCTTAAAAAATGAAAAGCACCGCAAGGGTAATGATATAAAGTCACAATTGTAACGATTTTTAACTACAGGCGCACCAAAAACCTGCAAGTGAGTGATTATTTTTGGTTATCCTCCACTTTTTAGCCAAACTCATTAACGACTTTATCTGCAACCTCTCTAAGCACTTTCATGTCATCTTCATCAAAAGTGCGAGGCTCTATATCGATTAAGCATAACGTACCTAATGCACTGCCATTTTTATGGACCAATGGGGCACCTGCATAAAATCGAATATGTGGAGGTCCCGTTACCAACGGGTTGTCTTTAAAGCGCCCATCTTTAAGCGCATTCGGTACAACAAAAACATCAGGTCCTAAAATAGCATGACCACAAAATGAAATATCGCGAGACGTTTCGCACGCATCCAAACCAACTTTTGACTTGAACCACTGTCGCTCGCTGTCAACTAAACTAATTAAAGCTACAGGTACACAAAAGACGTGCGCTACAAACTCGGTCAGTCTATCTAGTTTAGGATCAGGTTCAGTGTCTAACAGTCCTAGTTGATTGAGTGTTTGAATCCTTAGAGGTTCATTTGCTGGCTTTTCGGGTTTTTTCATATCGAAGTTAAATAGCAATTTATAGACCTTGTTCTATAGTAGTTTATTAAAGCCACTTAGTGACAAAAATATGCAAAAAATCTTGAAAAAGTTCTTATGCTTTAGCTTGCTACTAGGCTGTTTCTACATATTAGATAGCATTTTAGAACAACACCATATTGAGAGTGAAAATCTTAAAATGTACCAACAAGTACTAAACAACAGTGAACAATTTTTACTTGTTGGAGATATCATCTTTTCACTACAAAGAGAGCGAGGCACAACCTATATTTTCGATGACAGCAACGAATCACAAACGCATCCTTTATTATTAAAATATCAACATGAGACTGAGCAATACTTCAAAAAAATCATTAACTTATACAATCAGGAAGATTACGTAACATCACATGGTAACACCATAAAGATGCTTAATGATTATTACCACCAAGTTGAAACAATAAGGGCGCAAGTAGGCGCTCAACAAACAACCAAGACGCAGTCTTTTTCACAATACACTAAAATCATTGAATCACTACTTGATACGGTATTGGCGATTAAGCACAAAACTTTTGTCGGCTACAACGAAAGTCACATCTTTTATACCGATTTGTCTATTTATTTAAACTTATTAAACACCATTGAATATGCAGGAAAACTGCGAGCCAATGTTGGTGTGTATCTGAGCAATCCACAAGCGCAAAAAAATCAAATCATTCCAAATATTTTCTACCTTCACGCGAACTTAAACCATCTGCTTATAAATTTGGATGTAACCAAAGAGGTAAAAGATAGCATCCAGAAAATTGAGAGCTCTGAAGATAAAACGCAATTGGCGAACTTAATGAACACTTTAAGAAACCAAGGACAAGCTCACATGCCCCCAGCAATGTGGTGGGAAATAAGTACAGGTTATATTAACGAATTAATAGCCCTTAGCTCTCAAATAATACGCAATAGCCAAAGGCTTTCAAACGACCATATACGTACCACAAAGATTAAGTGCCAAGTTATTTTTATTACTTTTATTGCAGTGACAGTTGTTGGTGGTATTTTGACCTACTCTATGTGGTTACTAATGAAGCCCAATGAAATACGAAGATATAATGCCGTTAGTTATTGGCAGCTCTCATTCGTACTATTTTCAATTTTATTAGTCATGCTGCTGGCACATAAAGTCAGTCAAAGAGAGCTTGAAGGCCAATTAAAACTGCAGTTAACTGCTGAGCTAAGAAACAACGCAGTCCATACACTAAAAAGTGTCAAGGCTATTTGGTATCAACCAGCAAAAAACGCTTTAGCATCTATGCAATCCACACTTTTTACTCTGACACAAGCGCAGCTAGAAGACTCAACAACGCTATTACGCAATCTCACTAACCCTAACTTTGCTATTTACGATACGCAAAAGCAAACATGGCTGCTCAATGGCAACGAAAGATTGGAGCTTGCACTTGAGCAAACCAAACACCGACAAAACCTCGCCGAGCAAGGGAAAGTTATTGTAACTACCGTTTTTACTAACAATAAATTAAGTACGCACTTTGCAACCCAACTGGCCAACGAATACGGCGCTTTACCCTATCAAATATGGTACTCTTTGGATGACCTTACACCTTTGATATCTATACTTAAATCACCATTTTTAGATTCTGACTCGAACATTATTTATTTTGATAATCAGAACATCATCACCCACAGAAGTGCCTATATCAATCAACAGCAATCAAACGAAGATAGCCTTGTAGCTTCAGTTGAGCCATTATTAAACCCAATGACTCAAAGGCAATACAATAACTACTTGGGTAAGAAAGTATTGGGAGTGCTGGTTTGGGATAACGCACTGGATATCGGGATCGGCGCAGAACAAGAAATCGCGTCAATTAATGCGGTGATACAGAGTGTACAGCAGGAGTTTACTATTCAGTTGCTCATTTTGCTTTCACTGGGTGGTGCCATATTACTCATTGCATACCGAGTGCAAAATAAAGCCTTTGTGCAGCTTGCGCGCTCAGAGCAACAGTTAGAAAAAGATAAAATCCAGCTTAACAATGCTCAAAAAATGGCCAGCATGGGGTCGTGGGAATGGCGCTATGGTAGTTCACATGTTGATGTTTCAAAAGAACTTTCCAACATGTTAAATCTGCCTAGCGAAACACGTCACTACCCTGCTCGCAGCTTACTTCGGCTGATAGCGCCACCAAACCGCCACCTATTATTGCAAGCGATAAAAGACCACAACAGCCTAAAATCAATCACGCTGCAACTCACAACACAGAACTTGCCCTATATTACCCATGTTGGTTTTGCTGCAAATTGGCAGCTATCCGAACAAGACAAACACGACCCCACAAACAAAACGCTTGTGGGTATTATAAAAAATGTCACTTTATTAGTAATGGAGCAAAATCGCCAACAAAGGCAACAAGCAGCTCTAAGAGCAGCGCGTGAAGCAGCCCTTGCCAAAATGGAAGAAGCAGACCAGCAGCGAATTGCGTTAGAAATAGCCTTAAAAGAAAATAAAGAGACTGAACGCTTGCTACAGCAGACCCTCGATAGCATACCTGCATTTATTTTGTTGCTGGACTCTCAAGCAAAAATAACCTTAGTTAATCAATACTGGTTTAAAACTCAACACGCTGACCAATTTAGTGGCGGACTATTTTTAAACACATTTTTTAATGTAGGCGATGACTGTCTTGATGCTATAAACACATTGCCGCTCGTTAAAAAGAAACCCTTGATTGATGCCCTTAGAGAAGCAAAGTTTCAGGATAATTATTTAGCTGAGCTTGAGTGCGAATACGCCATCACCGAAGGGCCAATATGGTTCGAAGTCATCATTACTACAATCGAAACACTTAATGGCAAGTCGATATTGATGTACCAGCACGATATCACGCAAAGAAAACAAGATGCGTTCCAGTTAGAAGATGCCAAAGCCAAAGCCGAACTTGCCAACGACGCCAAGTCTCGTTTTTTAGCTACCATGAGCCACGAGATCAGAACGCCGATGAATGGTGTAGTCGGTGTGCTTGATTTACTCAATCAAAGTAAGCTATCTCAAGAACAGAGCCACTTAACTTCTGTTGCAAAAAACTCAGCGCTCATGCTACTGAGAATCATTAATGATATTCTCGATTTTTCAAAAATTGAGGCCGGTAAAATGATAATCGATAGAGTGCCGTTTAACTGGCGTAGTGTTGTTAAAGAAATCGCGGAGCTTCTATCCCACCAAGTAAAAGAAAAAAACCTACAAATGTATTTTATGTTTGACCCTGATCTAGGCTACTGGCAACTAGGAGACCCAACAAGGATCAGGCAGATTTTACTTAACCTCATCGGTAATGCGGTCAAATTTACCAAGACATCATCCAGTAAAATTGGCGTCATCGAAATCAAGTTTTCGGTATCGCAACTAGATCAAAACCAACTTGATATTTCTGTCACAGATAATGGTAAAGGCATGACTGATGAGCAACAGCAGTCGCTTTTCAAACCATTTACCCAGGCTGACAGCAGCATTCAACGTGAATACGGCGGTACGGGCTTAGGGTTATCCATTACTCAAAAGCTTGTTACCATGATGCAAGGGTCAATCATCTGTCAAAGCAGTGAAAATATCGGTAGCACATTTAAGGTTACGCTTCCTTGCAGTAAAAGCGCTATTCAGAGCGAACACGAGATCGAGATTGTTTTTAAAAATGTGAGTGTCTGCATACTCGGTGATGGAGATATTTTTGAACAGGACTTGCATACAAACCTAATCGCACATGGTGCCAAAAGCAAAGTGGTTAACTGGATCAACATAAATGACACCAATATCCATGCTTTAAATGTTGACTATGTGATTGTGACTTTAGAACGCTATCAACAGATAGTCACCGCCAACTATCAATTTGAACCAAACAACAATAAAACATGTTACATCATTTTGGTAAGCGATAACTTTACAGTGCCACTCCCCACTGAAAATTGCTTTGAACCTATATACTACAACCCCTATTACAGCTTCAAAGTAATTGAGCATATAGCCATAAAAGAAGGAATTATCAGCCCTGATATACCGCTTGCTCACGTGGTTAATAACAGTGAGCTAGCGTTACCTACCATTGAGCAAGCGCAACAAAGCGATCAGTTAATTTTGGTAGTTGAAGACAACACATATAATCAAGAAGTATTTAGACGCCAGTTGAGCCTCCTCGGTTATCAATGCATGATTGCTGAGCATGGAAAAATGGCACTTGAATTTATCGCGACTCATTCATTTGCGCTAATTATTACTGATTGCCATATGCCTATTATGGATGGCTACACATTTACCAAAAAGTATCGAGCGCTTGAAAAGCAAAACGTAGTGCAAAAAGAGATCCCAATTATCGCTGCCACCGCTAACGCTCTCAGTGGCGAAAGAGAAAAATGTATCGCTTGTGGTATGAGTGATTATATCTCCAAGCCTATTGAATTAGCCTATCTTAAAAACTTGCTACTCAAATGGATGCCTTCCCCCATAACGGTCAACAACATGCCTCCTACTACAACCGACAGTCAGGCTAAAAATCACAACGGAAACTTGTTAGACTTATCTCTGCTGTCAACTTATGTTGGGGATGACAAGCAAATACAACGGGTATTTTTGGAAAGTTTTATTAACGACTCCAACCCCATAATGGACAAACTGCATAAGAGCCCAGCCGATATCGCATTGGTTCGAAGCCTAGCTCACCAGCTCAAGTCTTCCGCTAAGGCTATTGGTGCGGTAGATCTGGCCGATTTATACCTAAAATTAGAGCAAGCAGCAAAAGAGCAACATGCCGATGAAATCGCAAGCATACTTCCCCACTGTGCATCTCAATTCAATGATGTATGTTCTGAAATTACATCTATACTAAGTCTTAGCGACTTGCATTGATATTTAAGCAAGCTTCTGTACGTGAATAAAAGGCTACAAAATGAATGCCGATAAATCATTGAAAGTAATTGCGATAGATGACAATGGGTTAATATTAACACAGCTAAAACTCTTGTTATCGCAGTCATATGACATCCATTTTTCAGGGTTTACTAATGGCCCTGATGCCCTGCAGCATGTTAAAGACAACGAGGCTGACCTCATATTTTTGGATCTCAACATGCCACAAATGGATGGCATAGAGGTTCTTCGCCATTTATCTGATTTAAATATCAGTTCGTCTATCGTTCTGCTCAGCGGTGAAGACAACACAATAATAAAAATGGCAAAAAATCTCGCACAGTTAAGAAACCTTAACGTCATTACAGGCATTGATAAACCGGTTACCGCAGGCCAAATCAAGCAATTAATGGAGTCGTTATTTAGCCTGTGTCACAGACAAGCGTCTAATCTCCAGCCCCACTCATTTCAAGTTGACGAGCTGCAACATGCTATCGATGACAAGCAAATGTGCTTGTATCTTCAACCCAAAGTTTCTTTATTAAATGAGGAAGTTGTCGGTGCAGAATTTTTGGTTAGATGGAATCACCCAGAGTTTGGCACACTATCACCATATTACTTCATTGATCTTATTGAACATTCTGACTTGGTGCATGACTTCTCCATTTTTGTAGTCAATGAAGCGTTCGAATTCATCGAACAGCACTTCAGTCTTTTACAAGAGCTCACCTTCAACATTAACTTGAGCGTAAAAAACTTAGAAGACCTGCAATTGCCAGAGCGACTGGCAGATTTGGCTAATAGCTACAATGTGCCTCCTAGCATGATTATGTTTGAAGTTACCGAAAGTCTGTTAATTGAAAACTTAGCTCAATCGCTCGATGTGTTGCTAAGGCTTCGATTGAAAGGCTTTTCGTTAGCCATAGACGACTTTGGTACAGGCTATTCTTCAATAAAACAATTAAGCCAAATTCCTTTTTGTGAACTAAAGTTAGATAGATGTTTTATTCATGATTGTGCAATAGATTCTGATAAACAAGCTATTATTGAAGCCACAGTTGCATTGGCTCAAAAGCTCAATCTAAAAGTAGTAGCAGAAGGTATTGAACAACAACAGGATCTGAACTTTTTACATAATTACAAAATTGACTACGGGCAAGGTTATCTCTTTGCGCTACCTTTAGAAAAGGTGCAATTTTTAAAAACGTTGGAGCAACAATCTAGCTATAGTCAAAGGAAAAGCCAAAGTGTGTTAAGAGGTTAGATGTGTAATTGAGGAATTAGCGATTATATTTAATTTATAAAACGACAAAAGTATCTGCCCTGTTTAGTTGAGTAAGAGCAAAGGTAGAGCGAGTTTTTATGACCATGAGAACTAGGAAGTGACACATGACGCGTAAAGAAGTTGAACATGTAGAGCGCCACCCAAAAGTCGTTCTTTTGTGTGATGATGTAGAAGAGCTTGCCGGCGTAACTGAAGTGATATCATCTCAAATCACTGCTTTTAGAACACTGAACAACTTTAGTGATATGCACGAAGTCATCGTAGACTCAACCCCGCTGGTTATTATCATCGCCATGTCAACAGTTAGCAAAAGTGTTGAGCTTTATAGCCGCTTGGCTAAGGAAGGCACTTTAGATTACCCTCACGAAAACATCCTATTATGCGAAAACAGAGAATCTGGCATCGGTTTTAGGTGTTGTATGAAAAATATTTTCAGAGACTACTTCATTTACAAACCTATGTATGAAAACTATCGCTTACGTATGATTTTGCACAATGCCTTGTTACGTAGTAAAGAGGCGCATGATATTACACAAATAAGAGAGGAGCATTTTGGCAGAATAGATGAAGACCTCAAGCAATTAATAGACGATGCAGCTGAGTATCATCAATCTGCAGAACAAACATTAAAAGACGCCCGAGAAAACTTAGATCAAGCAGCAGGGATAAATGAAGTACAAACTGCATTGATCCAAGACCTTAAAGCAAAACATATTGACCCCTTACTAGACAAACTCGAATCGCAACTTGCAGACAGCGTTGCTGAACTAACAAAAAGGCTGAAAAGCAAGCAATTTTCCGTTGCTGAGCTATCCGCTTTATTAACTGAAAAATCTATACCTCACACCAGCCAACATGCTTCCCAACTTAGAGAGGCCAAACCAGAGCCCAAAAAAGAAGCCCACAGCAAGAATGATGGCTTTTTAGACTTACCCTTAGCAAACGGCGACAATATGGCTCGCTCAGAAAAGCAACTGAGAAACTCGAAAATAATGGTCGTGGAAGATAATGAAATATATAGAGAAATGATAAGTAAAATCCTCAGAGACGAGGGTCATGAAGTAGAAAGTGTCGGCAGCGGCCTTACTGCAATAAAAATGCTGAGAAAACATAAATACGATTTGATTTTTATGGATTTATTTATGCCCGAACTAGATGGCTATAACACCACAAAAAATATTCGTAATATCCCTAATTGCAAAAGTATTCCTATTATTGCCTTAACAAGTAACAAGAACAAAGAGTTGATTCGCAAATGGGCTTCCCTTGGACTTGCAGCCTATATTGCTAAACCGTCTACCAAGCAGTCCATTTTAAAAGCTGTAGAAAAGTGCAATCTCACTCATTAGCGTAATTTCACTAGCTTAACTGAGGTTTACTATGAAATTTGATATCACCAAAACTCCCGCTGTATTGGTATCTCATAGTCTGACCATATTAGACCTAAATGATGCAGCTGTTACTTTATTCAATAAAAACATAGATGAGCTAAAAACAACTTCAATAAAACAATACATCAACTTTAATAACGAAATTTCACAAAGCTTAAGTGGCCAATGGCTCAATCAAACTCAGCCTGCGACGATAAGTAACAAACAGGTTAACATTGCGATTCTACCTCAAGAGCAAACGACCTATTTACTGATGGTCCTTGATCAAGCGGTTAGCGTGAATTCTGAAAAATCCCCAAATTATGTGACCGGCAGTTGGATGTACAACATCTCAGAAAAAACATTTCAACTTTCTAATACCTGTGCAGCACTGCTAGCGTTGGAGCAAAAAACTGCGGTCCCGATAGATAAGATAGTAAATAGTTTTCGCGAAACGGATAAAGCCCTTGTTTTAAAAACATTCAAAGAAGCGAATTTAGACAAAAAACCATTCTGCTTAGAAGTTCGTACAGAGCACTCTTTAGATTCATCCACAATACAATTTATTTGCCAAGGTCTACAAGACGAATCAACACCAGATATCTTAAAAGGAATTTTAAAAAGAAATGTTTATTCTCAGGTATTGAACTGCAAATTATACGAGCAAAATGAGAGAAGACGCAGAGCACTAGAAGGTGGACGAATTGGTACTTGGAGTGCAACAAGAAACAGTCAAAGCTTGTATTTTCGATGGGATGACCAAACATGCAAATTACTTCACCTCCCTTTAAAGGAAAACCACGGTGATTTAGACAGCTGGATAAGCCATATACATCCTCACGATGTCACGTCAGTAAAAGCAGCCATCGAACATTCATTTAATGCAAACCTAGATTTTGAACGCGAATACAGATGTATATTACAAAATGGTGAAAGCATTTATATATATGCAAAAGGTGTGTTAAGCACAGATAGTGCGAGCGGTACGACATTTTTAGACGGCGTAATTATTGACCATACATCCATTTATGAAGCGAGAACTAAACTTGAAGAGTCTAATTTACTCCTCGAAGCAAAAGTAAAATCCAGAACCGCAGAATTAAATCAAGCCGTAAGACACGCGGAAATGGCCAGCCAATCTAAATCTGAGTTTTTATCAATGATGAGTCATGAGTTAAGAACACCGATGAATGCAATCATAGGGGCCTTAGACTTACTAACCCATCAAGACAATAGCTTTGAAGAACAAGAGTTGCTAGATACCGCCGCAATCGCCGCCAATAATTTAGTGTCTATTTTAAACGACATACTTGATATCAACAAAATAGAAGCAGGTAAATTAGAGCTTGATTGCTACGATTTTGATGTATCGAAAATGCTCAACAACATCATTGTTATCTTTGGTCCAATTGCAGAACAAAAAGGCGTTAAATTAAAAGTAATTGAAGCCAAAGATATGCCATCTGTGTTGAACGGAGATGAAAACCGTATTCGGCAGGTGATGTTCAACCTGGTTAGTAATGCAATAAAGTTCAGTGTGAATGACTCAAAAGATAGTGGCCTTGTATCGATAGAATTGTCGTGCGTAAAAATTAACAGCCTAGTTAGCAAACTTGTGATAGTGGTAAAAGACGATGGTATAGGCATTGACGAAGATACATTAAAAAAGCTGTTCACTCCTTTTACTCAAGCTGACAAAAGTACCACTCGTCGCTTTGGGGGAACAGGTCTAGGACTCGCTATTTGTGGTAGATTAGTCGAGCTAATGGGAGGAGGAATCGTTGTTAACAGTGAGGTAAGCGTTGGTAGCGAGTTTACTGTTAACATCCCTATTTGGAACTTTAAGACTCGGCAAAAAACCCTGTTATATCCGTGTATCAACGTTTACTCAAACATACATGATGGAGCTCGCTGTGAGCACATTCTAGAGAGGCTGTCATTCTATTGCGATAACGTCACACAACAACCGATTAGCCAATTATCGACTAAAAGCACAGGTAGTCATTGCTTAGATATACTTATGATTGAGAATATGACTGACATCCATGAGTTAGATGCAAAATCCATCATTACTCACAAACTCTTAATTTTATATCAGCAAGATATATTGAGTCAGGTAAAAGAGCGCTTTAAAGGTGTATTTAAGCTAGATATAGACACTCTCACCTTCTTTACCCTTGAGAAGTATTTAACTCAATTAAAAGAGCAAACGAGCACCGCATCAGAGGAATTAATAGAAGATGACTTTGTTGTAGATTTAGATACAAGCTTAGCACCAAGTAATACTACCGAGCATGAACTCCCTCTGCTAATAGTTGAGGATAATGAATTTAATCAAAAGCTTATGGTAAAACAACTGTCTAGGCTAGGCTACAATTGTGAATTGGCATCAGATGGAATACAGGGTTTAAAAATGTGGCAAAGCGGAGATTATGCGCTAGTTTTAACGGATTGCCATATGCCTGGTATGGACGGGTTTGAGTTAACACGACAAATTCGAAAAATAGAAGATAAGGATAAAAAACAAGCGATCCCAATTATTGCTGTTACAGGAGCGGCAATGAAAGGAGATCAAGAGTATTGCTTGTCGGTTGGCATGTCTGACTTCATCAGTAAGCCAGTTACATTGGCCAAGTTTAAAAACGCACTAGAGAGATGGTATGGAAATTAGCGCTTTAGAAAATCTTCAAACGTTGAATGAAGATGTCATGTTGGAACTGTTAGGCGACGATCTTGAAGAGATCAATAGCTTTAGGCAACAGTTTTTAGTGCAAGCAAAAGGCAGTTTGCAAAAAATTGCGGACCATTACCGACAAGACAAGTTAAAGGAAATAAAAGAAGAGGCCCATTATTTGAAAACTTCGGCTAAAGCCATAGGTGCTGAACGCTGTGCATACTTTTTACAAGAGTTAGAGGATGCAGCCTTAGATTTAGAAAAACAAAAATGCAGAGCCTATATCGAGTCTTTAAGCAATGAAATTAAAAATGTTTTTCGAGCTTGCAATAGTTAGCAGAAAACCCAGTCCACTAATTTAGCCATGCAATTTTAAAGTTAGCAAACATTATCAATTGCACCTGCGATACATTGTCTGCGTTGTCACTATAACGAACATGAATTTTATTAGGTAAGATGTTGTACCAATAAATTTGCTTCAAAGGATACGCTATGACTCTCAAAAATACGACCAAACACAGCTATAGGCAAAGATTACTCAAAGTGATTGATTATCTATACGAGCACCTTGATATGGAACTGGATGTTAACTCTCTAGCAGAGCTTGCAAATATGTCTGCCTATCATTTTCATCGTATTTATCGAGAGTTTACAGGCGAAACCATTAACTCAACAGTTAGAAGAATGCGTTTGTTTAAAGCGGCAACACTGTTACTGCACAGTAGTTTAAGTCAGGCAGACATCGCTAAGCAGGTAAAATATGCCAGTGTCGAAGCTTTCAATAGAGCTTTTACAAAACACTATGGCGAAACCCCTAACCAATATCGCCAGCTTCGTAGCGCCAAAGAACTTGAACGATCTGTGTTTTATCCAACTCATCCAAAGGAGTATAACCAGATGTATAACGTAGAACGTATTCACAGTGAAGCCTTAACTTTAGTTGCATTACCTCATCAAGGAGATTACATGCAAATAGGTCAAGCATTTGAAAAGCTTGGTATGCTAGCCGGTAGTGCGGGGTTGCTCAACGAGCATTCGCGCTCGTTTGGTATTTATTACGACGATCCTAAAACCGTAGACAAAGACCAATTAAGATCAATGGCATGCATGAGCATTGACGATGCGAACATTGAACTACCCGATGAGCAGCTACAAATTGTTGAATTACCAGAAGGTGCGGCCCTGAGTGTCCTGTTCAAAGGTGACTACACAGAATTAGACAAGCCCTATGATTGGCTATTTGGTCAGTGGATACCTGATAACCAAGTAGAGTTGGCAGACTTTCCACCATTTGAAGAATACCTAAATGATGTAAGGCAAACTCCTCCATCAGAGTTACTGACCCGCATTAACTGCTTAGTTAAATAATCTAGCTGCGCTGTGTTAACACAGCGCACTTTTTCTTTTCCAGCGCTGCGTTTTTTAAATCTCCAGAACCATATATTTAGCGATTTACTTAACTTACCTGAACTTCGCTTTATTTTATTTGCCAACTATAAATCGGAAAACTCGCACTTTACGTAAGATATCTCACACAAGTGGGAGGTAAATATGTTCAATTGGTTTCAGTCTGATGTATCAAAGTTGTATAAAAGTGTGCTCGATGCTTCTATAGACGGTGTTGTGGTAATAGACGATACAAACTCAGTAGTTTATTACAATGACGCCGCAGAAAAGATCTGGGGATACAGTGCCGAAGAGGTACTTGGACAGAATGTCAAAATGCTTGTGCCTGCTGAGTTTAGAACGAACCACGATGAACATGTAAATCGACATCGACATGCCGGTGACGATAAGCTCGTCGGTCAAACATTAGAGTTATTCGTTGAACCGAAATCTGGTGGTCGAAAAACCATAAGTCTATCTTTGTCAAAAATTGATTTAGGCAAACAGCGCCTTTATTCCGCTATAGTACGCGATATTACACAACAGAAAGACGCACAAACCATCATAGATCAAACGCTAGAGCAATGTGTGGATGGCGTTGTCACGATAGATGAAAATAATAATATTATCTTTTTTAATTCTGCCGCAGAAAAAATTTGGCATTGCAGCAAGTCAGACATCATGGGCAAAAATGTAAAGATACTAGTACCTAAAGATATCCAACCCAATCATGATAGTTATGTGAATCGCAACCGCACCTCAGGTCAAAATCGAGTTGTTGGTACCTCTATCGAGCTTCCAACTAACACATTTGACGGACGCGCCATTTGGGTAGCCTTGTCACTATCGAAAATTGAACTAGAGAGCCGAGTACTCTATACCGCTTTTATCAAAGATGTAACTGAGCAATACCACGCCAAAAAATCGTTTGAAAAACTCTCATTAGTGGCCAACAACACCAGTAACTCTGTGGTGATCTCCAACCACCTAGGTCAAATTGAATACGTCAATAATGGCTTTGTTGAGATGACAGGCTACACACAAGAAGAAGTATTGGGTAAAAAGCCAGGAGATTTACTGCAAGGCGAATATACTAACCCACAAACCGTTGCCCGAATCGCTGAAAAACTGCGTGCTCAACAACCTTTTTATGAAGAGATTTTAAATTATGATAAATCAGGTAATCCATACTGGATCTCACTAGCCATTGACCCGGTGCTGAATGACAAAGGCGAATTAACAAATTTTGTTGCGGTACAAGCCAACATTGATGAGACCAAAAAACGCTCACTCGAGTCTGACATAAAAATGGCAGCAATAGAGCAATCAAACCTTGTAATAGAGCTAGATAACAAAGGCACTATAACCTCAGCAAATCAGCTAACATTAACGCTTTTTTCAGTCAGTTCAACCGAGCAACTTAGCAATCAAGTAGGCAACTTGCAGCAACAATTTCCGACCCAAGATTGGGATGAGCTAATGCAAGGTAAAACCGTTAAAAATGAATTAACACTGCACTATCAAGATAAGCAAGTCAGACTAGATATCGTCGCCACACCGATTAAAGATATGGAGGACAATGTAGCCAGTGTTTTAATTTATGCGGAAGACGTTTCAAGCAAAAACAAAGTGATAACTCAAACTCATTCAGCTATGTCACAGGTACTGGATAGAATTAGTACTATCGTTCAGTCTATTAATAATATCTCCAACCAAACAAACTTACTTGCATTAAATGCTGCCATAGAAGCGGCTCGCGCCGGTGAAGCGGGTCGCGGCTTCGCTGTCGTTGCAGATGAAGTGAGAAACTTGGCGCAAAGCTCCACTGATTCAGCAGAACAGATAACCTCTTTGATAGACGAGACAAAAAAACATGTTGAACAGCTTGCTACTTACCTTTCCGGTGAAGATTAATTAACAACCATTCTATTAAATCCTTGAGCACTTTTGCGAGCTATAATCAGCCAGCAAAAGTGCTTAGATTTTTTACAATTGGGGCTGAACGTCTAGTCCATAACCAAATACAACCGCAAGTACCAACACTGTACTGGCCGCAAGCATGAGTTTTACCATCAATGGTACACAAAACCTAAACCAGTGTGTATAAGGTACGCCCGCCATACCTAAGATCCCCATAAGGACCGCATTTGTAGGCACAATCATATTTGAAAATCCATCACCAAACTGATAGGCCAGCACCGCAACTTGACGAGGTACTCCAACTAAATCTCCTACTGGCACCATCAACGGCATCGTTACGTACGCCTGCCCAGAGCCTGAGGGAATAAATAGATTAAGCAATGTTTGAATAAGTAGCATACCCACCGCCGACACCTCAGCTGCTACATAAGACAGCGGTGTAGATAAGCCATTAACTATGGTATGTAAAATTTGTCCATCTTCTAAAATCAATGCAATCCCACGTGCAACACCAATAAGAATCGCCGTTGTAACAAGATCAGACACGCCATCTATGAACTTGTGCGCAGCGTCATCGGCTGATAGTTTACCTAAGATAGAAATTAATATACCCCAAGCAATAAACAATCCCCCTAGCTCATAGAGATACCAATGCAGCGTAGCTATTCCCCAAACAGCAACTGCCAAAGTCACGATAAATGACATTAAAATGAGCTGATGACGTTTGTTAAGCGAAGGATAATTTTGCTGCGCTTGACCTGCCAAGGGGCACTCCACATCCTTCATCATTGAAAGCGCAGGGTTTGCTTGAACACGTTTGGTATAACGCCAGACATGGTGAAAGCCAATTAGCACAAAAGGCAAAAATATCGCTAATCTAAGCCAAATACCAGAATAGACAGGAATATCAGCTATTTGCTGGGCAATTAAAACCGTAAAGGGGTTGAATGCAGACACGCCATAGCCAATCCCGTAACCTGCGATGATCATACCCACCGCCGTCATCGCATCTAGCTTCATGGCTTTACATAACGCCACCAAAATCAATACAAATGGAATATACTCTCCCGCTGTACCGATAGCACTAGATGCTAAAGCAAAACAAAAAACCACCATAAATATTAAATTTTGTGGCTTATCTCCGTGTTTTTCTAGCAAACGGCCAATCAACGCATCAACCGTACCTGTGGCACGTGCAATAGATAATACTCCGCCCACTATCAACACAAAGAATATGACATCCTGTGCCGCTGCAAATGCCCTTGGTATTGCTTTAAGCAAATCCCATGGCGTTAGCAATTTGGTATTTTCAGCCAAATGATAAGTGCCTGCCAGCACCATTTGACGCCCCGAATCCGTCGTCGCAGTATCAAAAAAACCTTGTGGGATCACCCAAGTTGCTACAAGTGCCGCAACCATCATACCTAACAGCAAGATTAAGGTATGTGGCACTTTCATCATTTGTCCCATACAAACACAGCCTCTATATTATTATCATTTTAAAATGGCGACATATTACCGATAACAGGCTCAAAGTTCATTATTTTTTAAGGAACTTTCAAGGAACTTTCAGGGACTTTTGGAAGATCTTTTGATGAACTTGGAAGACACATGCAAACTCAGTAATGCTTTTATAGAGAAAAAACCTGTCAAATAGTTACGCAGCCTCCGTATTAATTCATTAAAAAGTCACTCTATAAACTTATTTATAAAATATTGATTTAAATCACAATATGTAACTGAACCACAATTGTCAGCGCTGTCATTTGTATCTATGATCGGTTTGCAAACTAAAAGGGCCCTTTGCAAAACAGCCAGTACTTTCACAATGAACACAAAAGGAATCATTTGTATGAAAAAGTTCAGTATCATTGCCACCCTTATCGCGATTTCCATTTCAAACAGTAGCTTCGCGCTGCCAAATCAAGCATTTGATATCGATGGGTTTGAACGTGTCACCGAATATAACGAAGGACCAATTGCAACATCCGTTATCACCAGTGAATTTGCCCATGAGCTCAATGTTTATCTTCATCCGCGCAGTGAAGGTGATTACTGCAGTTATGCTAACGTGTATGCACACTCAACTGGCGAGCATATTGCCCATGCGAATATTTCCAATGTGCCAGCTCAGGTATCAATTCAACAAGCTACCGCACAAATACCTGAGCAGTATTTAACAGAAAATAAGAAACTGAGAGCATCTTGTACAACTTCTAAAGGAGAGGAATACGAAGTATTGGTTAATATCCCAGGTGCACCGATTATCCAGTGGCAAGTTGATGTAGAGCCTAAAGGCCATTTCGTCCATAGACCCAATACCTACGGCTATCACAGCGCATATAAGGTAAATAGTCATTTACGTATAAACAACCAAAGTAACGATGGACGCTGCACCACACTGTCCAATCGGGGCGTAGAATTAAACCTATTTCATAACGAAGGTCGCTTCGGTCCTTTTCATTCCGATGTGTTTTTAGCGCACACAACTGTAGATAACTCTCAAGCAGGTCAGCCGGTTTTATACCAAATGATTGAATGTGAAAATGCTGCGGGTAAAACACTCGCGGTGAAAGTGTTTAGTCTGACCAATCCAAACGGAATTTATCTTATCGAAGAAGACTTAATCGTTAAATAAGCCTCTTCTGAGGTTGCGAGTACCGTTTAATTAAAACGGTACTCGCTTGTTAACTCTAAATAAAAGCAGAGCGAGTAAACAAAAATGCATGCTGTTGTCTTTGATTTACGTTTAAAAAGTGCACAGTTCTGACACCTCTCCTCAAGGAAGTCATTTGGCATTCTTATGTCTAACACCTTACATATAGCTACTTAAAAACATTTTCGATACCAAATAGTGCTCTCGAAAGCAGTTAGAAACCTTAAAACTTAATATCTGTTAGAAACCTTAAAACTTAATATCTTTTTGGCTCACAATCTCAATAAGTAAATTTAAAGTAGTCAAACTATTGAAAAGGTGCATTTTTGTAGCTCTGACGCTTTAAAATAGTTAACATATAGCGGTTTCTTTACCTTCATTAAAAATAATTGAGCTAATGGATATATGAATTGTACAAATTGTAACAGCGGTGCGTTGGTACCTAGTTTTATTGATGGTTTATTTAGAGCACACACTTGTGATTGCTGTGATGGAAATTGGCTATTAATAGAAGACTATGTTGCTTGGAAAGAAAGGAATCCTCAATTTCAATTTAGGTGTGATGTAAGCTTTGAAGAATCAGATATTACGGATACAAAAATGGCTTTATTGTGCCCCATCTCTGGAACTTTTATGCGCAAGTTTAAACTCACCGCAGAACATGTGCACAAACTTGACTATAGTTCTGCAACTGGCGGTTTATGGCTAGACAAAGGTGAATGGGAGCTGCTAAAACAAGAGGGCATTGCAGGTTGTCTCAATGCTGTAATAACCCCCAATTGGCAACGTTGGATCCGACAAGATAATGCAAAACAGAGTTTTTCTGACAATTATCGAGCTAAATTTGGCGATGATGTATACGACAAAGTAAAAGAGATCCGCACTTGGCTGCTCTCTCAAGAGCAAAAAGCTGATTTACGCGCTTATCTTCTAGCCGAAGACCCCTACTCTGCACAAAGGTAACGCTCATTTACATGCTTATTATGAGTGTTACCTGCGCACTGACTTAAAACATTATGGGCCCTGAGTTACCAACTGAGTAATTCTCTGAGTAAAAGACATATCTTTTTGATATAGCTTTATTTGCTCTTTAAGCATATCAAGTTGTTGAGGCTCAAAAACCGTTACGTCAAATTGTTGGATGTAACTGGGTGCATTTTTATAAAGGCAAACTTTCTGCGCCATGGGTGTGCGAAAAAACACATCGTTTGGAAACACAATACAACCTTCAACATGCGCTTCGATATCCAGTAGCCCCTTCAGCCATTTTATTTTTTGTGCTACTTCAGTGAGCGGATTGTCAAAATAATTCCTTTCATCATCAATACTCTGCGTCCAAAGATCAGAATGTGCGTCCTCCCAGATAGCACCACCTTGATTTTGATACTGCACAATAAAAATACCATACTTTGAAATAACTAACTCATCGATATGATGCATTTTGCCATCAGCAAGAAAATGTATTTTACCAACCAAGTTATAATCCGACTTAGGTAAAGATTTTGCTAAGAAAGAGCTCAATAGTATACGGCTTATTTGATGATGAAGTATGCGTCTTGTATAAGGCCAGACCGTACCAGTCACCACTAATATGCTGGCGATTAACAAAATAAACCACACGTAACGGCCAACATGCAGCCATATTGACGTTTGCTGCTGGCTTTGTGCGTATTGCTCGTATTGATGAGTATTACGTAGTTGAGGCTCAGGCTGTTTTGATTCAACCTGAACAGCATTGGGAACATGCGTTTTGACTTGCTCAGATGCCTGCAGGTTTTGTCCTATATTTGCGCTAGACGATGAAACTTGAGCCGTTGATTGCTGTTGCCATTGCTGTTCAAAATCGCGCTTTTGCTGTGCAATTTCTTCACTGCAATAAACATGTTCTTGTGTGGTTTTACGCGCTTTGCTGCAACGCTCAGAGGCTTTATAAAATTGCAGCCATGCGCTTTGTTTATCTGCGTCTTGATATTGTTCATCACTTTGTTTGAGATCAGTGGCAGCAACTTGTAACAGGGGTTTGTTATCGCTCTTTACAGTCTTTTTCGGCGCATTAACCGTTTTTAGCTCAAAGTTAAAATCGGGGCAAAATAATCTCAACCGCTCTTCCAGACGCTGCAATCGACTGTAGGATGAATGGCCCTTTTGATTGGCGCCTAAGCTAACTAGCTTTTGGGCCTCGGTCAAAAAGCTACGACATACATCAGCCGAAAGAGCGCTCTGGGCTTGCACATTCATCGCACACGCTAACGCTGAACACATCAAAACGATGCGTGCTTTGTTTGGCTTTAGAAAACCAAATATGTGACTAAAAAATATAGATAAATTTAGCATACGACAATTATACAAATATAAGTAAATTGATTAAAGGTCAGTTAACGCAGACTTTAAGGGCCAAGTCTCAATCACCCCTTCGCTACTGAGTGTTATTAACTGGTCGTTAATGACCACCATGTCTAATAAGGTGGTTCCCATACTATGAACATCTATCTGCCAACTTAACCGCTCTTTGCCCGAAACTGCATCCCAAATACTCAGTTCTGCTTTTGGCGTGGATGTTACAAGATACCTAGAATGCGGTATGAACAGTGCGTGTCTAAACCATTTGAATCGTGTGATGTAGCTTAACTCGCTTATTATTTCGCCATTACTTACTGACAGAAGCTGTTGCGTTTTTAATGCATCGGCTACAAATAACTG
This sequence comes from Pseudoalteromonas sp. S16_S37, assembly GCF_014694405.1. Classification (GTDB taxonomy): domain Bacteria; phylum Pseudomonadota; class Gammaproteobacteria; order Enterobacterales; family Alteromonadaceae; genus Pseudoalteromonas. The sequence continues at coordinate 14,992 of NZ_JAAUWV010000041.1, read as the reverse complement.
CTGTTGGTCAGCTGATATCGTTAAGCTACTGAGTCTAGAGCTATATTCGCGCTGATAATAATTATCACCCGATTGCGTATCCCACGCTTTTACCAAGCCATCATGAGAGCCAGTAATCATTCTATTGCCTTTAACAAAGTGCATGGCAACAATGTTACTAGAATGTGGCATAAATTGTTTCATTTCTTTACTTTTGTGCCTAAATAAAGACACTGATCCGTCAGTAAAACCAATGGCGATTTCTTCGCCATCATCTGATGTTGATAACGCTGATACTCTTGCCAACTCATCAACGCCTTTGGCTTCCAAACTTCCAATCAACTCCCCTGTTAGCGACTGCCAAAATTGCACAATATTGTCGCCCGCTACCAATAATAAATTAGCACGCTCATTAAAGTGGATTGTGCGCACGTTGTTTGGTAACTGAGTTTCATTAAGGGATATCACAGTCTGTTTATCGTATACCCGCCATATCGCCAGATTTGGCCCCTCGATGAGCAACATAACTTGCTCACCATCCCCAGATAGCTGCCCATCAAGCACCAGCGCATCACTAAATTGATATTGGTTAGTAGATTTAAGCACTACAGGCTCACTACATGCCAACAGCATATAAATAAACAACCCTAACAGAGCAAATCTAATCATTATTGATGCCTTACATTCAAAGCGTTTTTAGTGCGTTTAAGTCCCAGCTTTCTAACATAGCGTCACTATTTAGGGTATACAACTTACCTGTTTGCGTCGTATGCATAGACACGATTGTAGCGCCTTCTCGCTGGGTTTTAATTGTCCAAGTCCCCAGTTCATCACCAGTTTGCGTATTCCACAAACTTAAATGCGACTTAGAAGACGATGTAGCCAATAACTCAGCAGTGGGAATAAACTGAGATTTTCTGAATACTTTAAAGCGCGCCGTATAATTTAGCTTAGTAACTTCTTCACCGCGAGTAAGCGTTTTTATATGCTGCGCATTTAGTCCATCTGAAACGAAGAATCGTGAAAAGTCTTGATTAACGCTCAAGCTTGTTACCCGATGGGCGAACTCTTTTTCAAATAATGCCTTTGGAGAGCCAAACTGCCATAACCCGACTTTGCCATCTTGCGCACCGGTTAAAAATAACTCTCCTTGATTTCCAAAAGACAAAAAATCTATCGGTCTATCGTGGGGCTTAAAGCGGTTATTCAGTCTCGTGTTCAAGTCAGCCATATTCACTGAACCATCGGTCATCGCCACCAACACTCTGCCATTATTAGGAGACAGCGCAATATGGCTAATCGCCGCCATTGGATCAACACCACTAAATTGTACTTTATGCACAAATGCTTTACCCGACACTGACCAAACCCCAAGAGTGTCATAGTTGGCCATTATCAATAGCGTATTATCTCGAGATAACAGTGCATGTCGAACAGGTTTTAATAGCTCATTTTGTGGTACTTGGTACTCAATTTGTTTTGCAGCTGTACGCCAAACTTTAACTTGCTCAGATGCTGTGACCGTAAGCAACAATCTGCCATCGTCGGAAATTTGACCAACAAGTAACGGCTCAACCTCAAACTGGTGAACAACCCCCTCGCTAATTGCCAAATCCTTTGAGCATCCCGATAATAGCAATAAAAACAGGATAGTAAAAACCACATGCTGACGCATTTTACACCTCAATATCTTTTGCCATGTGATACCTATTGCACATAGCTAAAACCACCCAGTTGATAAAGCAAGCTTAGTGCCAGCTAGATACACTGTAGCTAAAGGGTAACTGCAATAATAATGTGTAATCCAGTGTAATTTACACATTTTAGAAATTTGATTGAATTTTAACCTGCAGTATTAGTAGTTACTACTTTACCATGATGCACAGCTCACTACGGCAACAAAGGAAAATGCAATGAATACTTTAATTGGCGATCACTCTGAGTTACTACCTGCCGCCTATCTGCTAAAGCCTAATAAGCCAAACCAGCTAGGTGATCTATCTCTAACCCTACAGCTGTTAATTAACCCTAGAGCAAATAACCTAATCGGTGTCAGCCAAGTATACGCGACCACTGACACAAACACGAATGTGCAATCTTCTGTGGATGGAGATTGGCAATATATCCCATCTGTAAATAAACCCACTATTGTTATCGTTTTAAATGGTGTTTGTGCCACTAAAGTACGCTTTAACGGCGAAGTAAAAGAAGTTGAAAACCTCAAAGTCAGGTTGTTACTCAATGAGGATTGGCAGTTTGGTTATGGTATGTTCGAATACAAAAAAGAAGGTACTTGGCATAAAGTGGCATCAGCCGTTGCGCAATTGGACGAACGCACAGGCAGTGAAAAGCTCGATAGACTTTATACCCTGTGCGAGTCAGTTAAAACACATGCTTACTGATTAACCTAAGCTGAGGTCAATTACAGTATGCGCCTTTATAGTTGGTTACACGAATTCGCAAAAATGCGATTGTAGCCAACTTTTAAACGCATCAACTTTAGGCCAAGAAAAGTGATGTTCTGGTCCAACGAGATAGTATTTATACTCACACATTAGCTCAAAGCCTTGCCACACATGTAGTTGTTGATGCACAAGCTGAGGCTCGATAAGTCTGCGCCGCAGCATACCAATGCCCTGCCCAGACAAAACGGCTTGCACCACCAGCGCCGCATTATCTATTTCTAAAAAACTAGGCTGTTGCGCCGGTTGAATCAGCAACTCATCAAATAGTAGTTGCCAAGCTCGCTGCGCATCTGGACACACATCCATGATCAGCTGATGGTCAAACAATTGTGCTTTTAGAGGCTTGTTTTCTTCTAACATGCCTTGCTTGTACACTAACAGCATTTGGTCGCCCCCCAACAATTCACTATGTAAATCCTGATAATTGCCTTGTCCAAACCTGATACCTAAGTCGGCTTCGCCTTGTTCGAAATCAACAAGTTGATCGCTAGGGTCAATACGCAGCTTGATATCATTATGCTTTTTTTGAAAATCATCTATTTTTGGTAATAACCAGCATGCCGCAAAGGAGGGTAACACCGACAAGTTCAAGGTATTTGGAGAAGGGTCTTGTTTGAGGGCTTTTATACCCGCTTCGAATTGACTAAAAGCCCCTAACACATGAGGTAATAACTGCTCGCCTTGACGCGTTAGTTTTACTTTACGAGTTTCTCTGATAAACAGCTCGCAACCAAGATGTGCTTCCAACGCTCTTATCTGTTGACTAATTGCCGCTTGAGTCACAAACAACTGTTCAGCAGCTAGTTTAAAGCTACCTAAATGCGCTGCATGCATAAAATACTGCAAGCTTTTTAGCGGAGGTAAACTCATTCCCAACTCACATATAATTAAGAAAAACTAAAGTATAGGGAAGTTTTTATCGTTTGTCTGCCCGTTAAAACAGCTCAATAATTCATTTACACCAACAGACAAATAAGAGACCACACCATGAAAACACTAGCAACATTACTATTTGTTTTATTCACCACTGCGTCTTATGCGAATACGCAAGCCGTAGAGCAAATAAATACTACTGAAGGTTATCCATACAAGAATGTGATCTTCAAAGCGCAGCGAGTCGAATTGCATTACAGTGAATTAGAAAACGGTATTGAATGTAGAGTCAACGTTGTCGGCGACGAACAGCAGCACAGCGGTGACACACAGCAAGTGAGCCACAAAAAGTTTCAGCAATCACCCATGGCGGCTTGTTTAACCAGAACGACAGCAAAGCAAATTTTGGCTAAGCTATAATATTTCCTCATCCCCAGAGGCGCCTTTTTGCCAGCATACATTGCTGGCAAAAAGGCATTTTTATTTATTCGCCAAGCTTACTCAGAACGACTATTGAGTGTTTGACGCCAATCATAAAAAGCTTGCTCAAAAGTAGGATATACACTTTGAAGTATCTGATAAGTTTCATCACCAGATAGAACCTTACAGGGATTAGTGCTTTCTTGAATTAACAACCGAGCCATGGTTTCCCTCCCTTGCTCGGAACCCATCAAAAAACTCAGCCAAGACCAACCGCTGTAATACAGTTTATCGGTATCTATGCTCTCCCACTGCGATTCTGACGCCAGCAAGCTGTAAATATCGTGCGGCTCTGCCAACAAATACTCTTTTTTTACATCAAAAGTGAGCGCCCCTTCTTGCAAATCAACCCCTGAGAATAACTGTGCCATCCCCTCATTGAGCCATCTGGGGGTTAGTCCAATCAACCTTAAATTCATCGCATGTACAGCCTCGTGAACGGCAGTTTTTATCACCTGTTGGTCGTTTTTATACTCAACAAACGCAGAGTTACTGCCATGAAAAAACACCCCCTGACTGGTTCTTGGATCAAAACCATAACGAGAAGTGTAGTCTTCATACTGAGTACGGTTAGATAAAATCACTAGATTAAGCGTTACGGACTTGCCTTGACTTGCAGGTAACAACTCTGAATAGATGCCATGTACTAAGCTTAAACGCTCGATTATCATATCGAGCGTTAACTCTTTAAGTTGCGTGTAATACACCGACAACACGATTGTCGGCCCAGTACCCGCGCTAAATACATGTTGTATATGCCTAAACTCAGGGCTCAACATTGTGAGGATCTGTTGTGAGCGCTGCTGTTGGTTTTCTATAAAGCCATTCATATCACAGTAACGCTCAACAACGCTCGTGCGGCTTTGAGTATTGAGGCTTGGTTTTGGCACAACGTCGACCGATTCTTGTGTTGAAATAACGGCCTTTGTCTGTTGTGTATCAGTTTGCTGCGGTATTGTTTGAACGTGCTCAAGCACACCATTTGATATAAAAACCGATAGCAACAAAATAAGCACAATGGTGCAATAAATTAATGTTTGAAAGCGTTTTTTAGCCAAAGATGTTAAACCATAAGCCTTAAGATACAACAAACTTACCATTGAATACGTATAACGCAAACCTTCAACAGCACACAAAATAGCGGGTTGATAGCTAATGCCATTTGCTTAGAGATCCTGAACTGCACCAGGAAGACAACATATGTTGTTTGCGCATAGTCGTCCTGCTAATCACTCTCTTAAATGTGATTCTGTTTATTCTGACGCTAATCCGTAATTCTGGCTTTAATTAGTCATTCTGAACTTGTTTCATAACCTTACATCTTAAACACGTAGTATGTTGGTTTATGCCTGACTTATACGCTCAAGCACAGCTACCCCCCGCTCTACATCACTCATTTGTGTAGACCAGTTGCTAAACGCCGCGCGCATCGTCGCTTTGCCTTGCCATTGCCCCGGCGTAACAAAAATCTCGCCGCTGCTGTTGATCATTTTTTGGCACTCGGCTGATGATGACAATGGATGCTTAGCGCTTGGCGCAAATACCACCACATTCAGCTCACAAGGTTTCAACAGATCATAATAAGGACTGCTATCTAACCATTGGGCTAGCGCCTTTGCTTGCGAAATATTGCGCTCAACGGCCTCACGAATACCAGATTGACCGTAGGCAAATAAAGTGCACCAAACCGGAAAAGCTCTAAATCTGCGCGAATTTTCAATACCCAACGACAAGTAATCGTCAAACTCATCACTTTGTACCAAATAACTCGCACCAACGTGACATGTTTGTTTAAGCACATCATGATGACGGGTTAAAAATACACCACAGTCGTAGGGCACATTAAGCCATTTATGGCAATCAAGCGTAATGCTATCGGCAAGCTCAAGACCACGCGTTTTACCTGTCGGGCCACTTACTAATCGCTCAAACATGCCAAATGCTGCATCTACATGTAACCAAGCATTATGTGCTTTGCACAACGCACTGATCCGCATTAAGTCATCGTAATCAGTACCTGTCACGGTTGCTGCGCTAGCAAGAACAATCTTGCTTTTGGCACGAGAGTTTTTAAGCGCTTCACTTAGTGCATCTACATCCATCGCTTCACTATTAGCTAAACACGCAATCGACTGCCAAGTATGTTGACCAAAACCGGCAAGGCCCAAACTTTTTATCATACTAGCATGAGGGCAAGCACTAAACACCTGTACATCTAGTGCAAACATCCCTTGCTTGGCAATGTCTATACCTTGTTGAGCGCCTGCAAATTGCCTTGCTACTAATGCGCCTAACAGATTGGCTGAAGTAGCACCTGTGGTAAATAAACCACTAAACTGTTTTGGCAATGAAAACAGCTCTAACAGCCAGTTAATCGCTTGGCGCTCGAAACTGGATGCTATCGAATCGCCACCTTTACTGACATTTTGGTTGTAAGTAGTCACAAGCCAATCTGCATACGTTGCAACTGGGTTAGCGCCTCCCGTAACAAAGCCCCAGTATCTTGGTCCATTACTGCCAGAAACATGCTCACTTAGCTGCGCTTCAATTACCTGATTTAATTCATCTAAACAGCGCGGATGCTCTGATAGCGCAATATCGGGTAAGTGAATTTGCTTGCTCGCGACCGGTAAGGTGTCGAGTTGTTGATGAAATTTTTCAAAAAAATAGCCTAACGATTTTAATAATTGCTGGTTGTTCTCAAGATTAAACTGCATTTTGGCCTCAAAATGGTGAAGTGTTAGGCTTTAGTGTATGCTCAATTTGATTAGATAACAGATACAGATTTTTAAGATATTTAGATAACAGATGAGCAAAATACCCGCCTATCAAAGCTTAGCGAATACCATCATAGATGACATCCTTGGTGAGCAATACACTGTGGGCGATGCTTTGCCATCGCTGCGTGTTTTTACTCAATTACAACAAGTGAGCATGACCACAGCTTTAAATTGTTACAGATATTTAGAGCAACAAGGCTATGCAGTCGCCAAACCCAAACAAGGCTATTTTGTTACGAGGCCCTCTCGTGCCAATGGCCGCTATGACTTTCCAAGTTTTACCGCACAGCCTGCACAACCGCAGAATATACGCTGTGACTTTGTAATGCCTAGCCAATCATTTGCCACAGCAGAGTTAGATGAACAACTGATAGATAAAGCTGGCTTTCAAAAGTGTTGGCAATATATAGGCAAAGATCGCGCCTTAACGTTTGGCTATGCTGACTTGCGGGGCGAGGTAAAACTCAGAGAAGCGCTATGTGCGCATTTCATAAAACAAGGGTTTGCAACCAGCTCTGAGCAGCTGGTGATCACCAACGGTTGCCTTGATGCCGTGTTACTCGCAATCGAGACGGTCAGCGACAAAGACGATACCATTTTGGTTTCTTCGCCTTGTTATTCGGGCCTTTTGGATATGTTAAATATGCTAGGTCGACGGGTGTTAGAAATTCCAAGTACCAACGAGGGCCTGGACCTTGAGCAAGTTGAACTCGCTTTGAAAAAACAGCAAGTAACTGCATGTATTATTACTGCAAATCATCAAAACCCCACAGGTCACAGTTTAAGTACGGGTCAAAAGCAAAAGCTTGCAGCCTTAGCGGAGCAATATCGCACGCCAATTATTGAAGACGATGTATTTAGAGAGCTGAGCCACTCTCCGGCTATTCCTTTACCAATCAAACATTTTGATAACTCAGGCTGGGTTTTGTGGTGTTCAAGCGTATCGAAAACATTTGCAGCAGGCTTGCGGGTAGGATGGTGTTTACCTGGGCGCTACTTTGAGCAATACATTACACAACGCAAAGTAAGAACGCTCGGAGTTAACCAACCCATACAATTGGCACTGGCTCGATACATACAACAAGGTTATTACCAACAGCATATTGCCAAAGTGAATCGCCAGTTGGTCAATCAGCTAGAAATCTACAACCAAGTTTTAACCCATAATTTACCCGTAACTTGCCAAGCTTATATGCCAACGGGTGGACTCGTGATCTGGCTTAGCTTAGGCGAACTAAACGCTAACGAAGTCAGCGACTTGTTAGCACAACAAGATATTTTTGTGCGCAGCGGTATATATTTTACCACAACCAATGAGTATCAAAATTGTATAAGGATCAACTTTGGCATTGTTCCCACAAGTGAAACTCTAGCAAAGTTACAACGGCTGGTGCATATTATCAAAATGCAAACCATCACCGTGCTATAAAGCGCAATTTGAATCATGTGGAAATGTATTGATGACAATACAATCAGCGCCATCGTTCTCTGTTAAGGATATAAATGCAAGATTTAACTAAAGGCCCAATTCATAAACACATTATGAGCATGGCAGTCCCGATTGCGATGGGGATGCTCCTGCAAACCCTCTATTTTATTGTCGATTTATATTTTGTTGGGCACATCGGTGGTGCAGCGCTGGCAGGCGTTAGCACTGCGGGTAATTTATTCTTTTTTGTGATGGCGGTAACACAAATATTAAATATAGGCTGCGCAACGTTAGTTGCCCATGCCATTGGCCGTAAAGACAAACCTCAAGCTAATAAAATTTATAGCCATGCTATGTTTTATGCCATTGTGATCACCTTGCTAAGTTTGGTATTGGGTTATAGCTCCGCTGATAAATATTTTTTAGCCATTGCAGCAGATGAAGCGACTTTTAAAGCGTGTCTTGACTACTTTTATTGGTTTTTACCCTCTCTTGCAGCGCAATTTGTGCTCACAGTGATTGCCTCATCAATGCGCGGCGCTGGGTTGGTAAAACCTTTTATGGCAATGCAAATGTTTGCTGTATTGGTCAATGCCATAATGTCTCCGGTACTTATAACTGGCGTGGGCATTATTGCGCCCATGGGAGTTAGTGGCGCAGGCTTTGCAAGTTCAATTTCTGCATTTACGGCACTGGCATTAGCAATTCAGTTTTTGCGTACTCATGACAATACCTTAGAGCTTGAAATAACCAATTTAAAACATCACTGGCCGACTCTAAAACAATTATTAAAAGTTGGTGTGCCTGCAGGTAGTGAGCTCCTGCTGACCTTTTTTTATATGGCAGTTATTTACTGGGCATTGTCAGATTTTGGTTCCGCAGAGCAAGCTGGCTTTGGTTTAGGCAGCAGAATAATGCAATCATTATTTTTACCGGTTATGGCCATTGCTTTTGCAGCCCCTGCAATTGCAGGTCAAAACTATGCCGCTGGCAAACTAAAGCGTGTTTATGTCACTTACAAAATAACCACATTGTTTACTGTGATACTTATGGGCTTGATTTCATTACCTTGCATTTTCATATCGGAAGTTTTCTTTAGCCCATTTAGTGAGGACCCTGAGGTAGTCCGCGCAGCCACTACATTTATAAGCTATGTTGGTTTAAATTTTGTACCTGTGGGGCTCGTTTTTTCAGCGTCAGCAATGTTTCAAGCATTTGGCAATACTTTGCCTTCGTTGCTTGGCACAACGGTTCGGGTTGGGAGTTTCTGTTTGCTAATCGCTTTTTATATCAGCCAACAAGCATTAACCATTACCACAATGTGGACCATATCAGTAGTAACGGTATGCATCCAAGCTGTATTAGTGTTCACTATGCTACAGATCACCTTAAAGGGTCGCATTTTTAGCAAAGCGAGCAAAATACGCCCTGCTAACACCGTGACTTCTTAATATCTACATTGGGTCTGTAAGCATCATTGTCACAGACCCAAAGAATAAACAGAGAGTTATTCACACTGCGCTTGCGCAAAGTTATCCACATACTGTGAAATATGGTCAAAATAACCATCATTTAAAATGGCAGTGGTACCAAAGTGGCCCGCATCTTCACCTATTGTAAAACTATTTTGACTACCAATGCCTGCTTTAATAAAGGCTTCGGCATCGGTTTTGGCATTACCATAGGCACGTACAATGTTTAAACCTTGTGCTCTAAAGCGATTGATTTGATCGATTTTGTATTCGGCCGTTCTGTAAAGGCTGGTCTCGTTACTCATTGTGGTGCGTAGGATACCTTCAGGCAGCCCAAGCCAGTCTAACCAGCTACGCGTGCCCTTAGCATACCAATAAACGCGCGCGGTCAAATAAACAGGTTGATAACCTAAGTCCATGTAGCGGCGTACGAGAGAGTATGCACCATCGCGCGCATCCGCTCTATCAATACCTGTATAATCACCAATGGCTTCTTCGTCTGACAGGGTTAATGTACCGTCAATATCAAATAAGACCGCGGGGGTATTTGGGTCGACCACTGTAACAAACCCTTCTGTGCCACTGCCATCAGCAGGCACGCCTGCATAAACGCGGTACTGCCCTGCTGGTAAAGCAGGAATAGTCACAAATGCTTTACCATCACTATTGGTGACTTTTTCCGATAAAAACTGCCACTGGCTGTCTTGCTCACCGCGAATATAAAATCTAACAGTTTCGTACTCTAAATCTTTATGCGTCACCGCCCCATAATCAAACTTAGCGGTAAGCGTTGCCGTATTACCCTTTGCCACCACCACATCGTGGATCATATGAAAGCTAGGTAACCAAGTAATAAAACGGTTCAATCCGTTGCGGTAGCCGCGATCAGGTAGTTGTGGTTTGGCATAATTAATTTCCATCCAAGTGGCATCAGCACACTTGGGCAGTGCAGCGGCATTAAAGGTTGAAAGTATTGCTAATGCAGCAAGTGATTTTGGTAAGCACGACATTTTCATTTTTAATCCTTTGTATTTTTTGGAGTAAATACACTATAGATAAAAAATTAAAGTTTTATTAACAAAATATGAAAAACCAGCATTTCATATTAGTGTCATATGTTGAATAACAAAAATGGCTGAGGCGCTGCCATCCTCCCCTCCGTCATCCTAACGGATCCTATGCGTCCCCCCCCTTCTGTCATCCTGACGAAGATCAGGATCTTCCCTGCATCAACAGGGAGCCTGAAACAAAATCAGAGTGACAAAGAGACAACGCGATATGACAAAAAGAGGTAACACCAGATAAATAAAGTGACACTGCTGGGGAAACAGTGCCACTAAATCGTTGGGAGAAAGCTATTTTTGACCGGTTTTTATCCACTGCAAGTAGTTATTGTAAATATGGCTCACTTGCATAGTTGACTGACCTTTACTGGTCCCATGGCACGCAAAGCAGTTTTCAGGCTGAATTTGCGGGTTGGTACCCGTAGTGGTGCTAAACGTTTGGGTATAAGTTTCCATAGTCATATTGGCAACCGCTAAAGAGCCACGTAGTTTATCGTTTCTGTCTTTTCCAACGATATCTCCACTAATACCGTTATCAAAGTTGTAGCCTAAGGTACTTAGCCAAACTGAGCCTGCATAAAAGTAGTTGCTCCATACCGGGTTAGATTGGGCCAATTTTGCCGTCACTTCGCTATTTAAACGCGCGATATTTTTGTAGTTTTCAACATCACGCTCTTGCTGCGATTGTGGCGCACCTAAACTAGAGTCGCTGCTGTTGGTATATGGGTAACCATTGGGCACGCCATATTGGTATAAACGAAAAGAATTAGTATGCTTTTCGGTTGCGGGGTAGCTTAAGTGGGCATGTTGCACTTCAGTGCCGCCTTTATAAAGCAGGTAATTATCGCTGGTACTCACAACTTTATCTTGTTGTAAATATTCCTCGCTCTTTTGAAACTCCATACCCGATTTATAATAATCTGGCGCGGTTAACTTGTGCTCAAACGTCGCCCAAATAAATTCAGGGTGGTCTTCAACAACCCCCACCACGTGCATACCAATCATCGCCACATCGGTTGGGTCGCTATACTTATTGTCGGTTTTATACACAGCTTTACGGATATAAAATTGCTTCGATAAATCAACACCTTTGTATACTTGTTGTAGGTCTTTAACATCAATCCAAGCTACTTTCATCTCAACAGAACCCACCGCAAACTCTGCTTTAGGATCAGCGCTTGGATGCTCCATTGCAGATTTCATAAAGGTATCGTTTACATGAATAGAGAAGTAAACCGACTTACCGCCGTATTTGCTGTAAATAATAGGGTCGCCATGTCCAGCCTGATTAAAGTCTTCCAAAATTAGGTGCTTGGTAGGCATTAAACCAGTTGGGTTGAGTAGGTCGTTCCACGGCTCAAAATATGGCTTTAATGCGTTATCAACTTGCCAAAAACCATTGCCAAACATAAACAGTCCGCCTGGCGCTTTAGCCGACTGAGTTAAATATAAAAACTTGTTCCAAGACCATTGATGAAAGTCGCAATTGCTTGAATTGTCTTTACCATCTTTAAACGCAAACGGGCTATTTGGCCCCTCGTTAGGGTTAGGAACTGGACTTGCAAACCAACTTGGCTCAAGGTTACATACTTCTTTTGAGTATGCGTTGGCTGCGGGAGCAAAAACGCTAAGCGCAGTGGAAGCCACAACTAAGCTCAACGCCTGTGTTTTAAACTTTGACGGTAACATAATACTTTCCTTATAACGTATCTCACCGTGAACTATAGTGGCTAAAGGCTGAATAGGTAAATTACAGCACGTTACATCCTCCCTCCGTCATCCCTGAAATTATTTCAGAACCTCATCAACAACCACACCTCCCCTCGTCATCCTGAACTAGTTTCAGGACCTCATTAAATCACATAAAATTTACAAGCTAACGCATAACCCATACAATGCAAAAACGATTATTTTTTAAGCTCGCGTATGAACTTCAATACAAAAATTAATTTGCTGCGCCCGCACAACCCCATGCAAACACTACAAGGTAGCCTTGAAAGTGATCGAGGGCGTATCATCAACAACGCCGCCTTGCGTCGTTTACAGCAAAAAACACAAGTATTCCCGCTTGAGCGCAATGCCGCAGTACGCTCACGATTAACCCACTCCCTTGAAGTTCAACAAAATGGCCGCTTTATTGCCCAGTCGATTACAAAAGAGCTACAACGTAGGCAGTTAGCCCCCGAGTTACACTCCGAGCTTAGCGCAGCACTCGAAACACTCGTTGAAATGGCGTGCCTAATGCACGATATAGGTAACCCCGCCTTCGGCCATTTTGGCGAGGCAGCAATTAACGATTGGTTTAAACGTTATTTGTCGCAGCACACAACCTATTCAAATAATCTCGCGCAGCTTTATCAACAAGAGCAACCAAATTTAAACTCTATTGAAAACAAACTGTTGTTTGATGTGTGTCACTTTGAAGGTAATGCCCAAGCCATTCGCATCGTGCATACTTTGTGCGGCTTAAATCTTACTTATTGCCAAACGGCCAGCATTTTAAAATACACCCGTTGTGGCACCGACCCTAAACCAAACAAAACTCAGCCGCTAAGCTATCTACAAAAAAAGGTCGGCTACTATTTTAGTGAGCAAACTTTTGTGCATACGCTGTGCGACAAGTTACAAATAACGCCGGGCCACAGGCACCCAGTGTCGTACATTATGGAAGCGGCCGATGATATCTCTTACTGCCTAGCCGACATTGAAGACGCGGTAGAAAAGGGCTTAATTAGTGTTGAAAAGCTAATGGTGGTGTTAAACCAAGAGTATCAAAGCCAGCTTAAAGCATTGCCAGAATGCCAACAGCCCTATGCCGACTTTATTGCGCAAAAATGCCAATACGCGTTTGATAAAGCCACTGCCAATGCGGCCAACTTTAACAACGAATTTTTTATTTGGCTGCGCGTAAGCTTAACGCACCCCTTGGTAAAACACGCCACACAACGCTTTGTTGACAACTTAGAGACCGTGTACCACGGCAGTTTTAATCAAGCCCTACTTGAAGACAACAGCTACCAATTCGCCATTACCCAAGCCCTTAAAAACGTGGCTTTTAACTATGTTTTTAACCACAAAGAAGTAGAACAGCTTGAACTACAAGGCTACAAAATCACCTCAGGTATTTTAAGCGAATACCAACGCTTATTGGATTTAAACGCCAAGCAATTCGCAACAGTCATCAATAAAAGCAAAGACTATCCCGTAGAGGTACGCCTACTCAACCGCATCTCAGATAAATTTGTTGCGGTATACCAGCAAACGGTAAAAGCGTTGAGCGAGGAGCAACAGCAAAACCCCATTTTTGAGTTTTACTATCGCTGCCGCCTACTACAAGACTTTGTAAGCGGCATGACCGACCAATTTGCGTATGATACGTATAGAGCGTTGATGGTGACGGATTGATAAAATAGTAGTAGGTTAAAAATTAACAACTCGCTTTATCTATCTTGTAAGACAATCCACTTTTGCAGGATTTAGCAAACACAGAACTCTTTAGCTGCGTAGCTCAAGGGTTCCGTAACTTTTTAAAACAAGAGCTTATTTCAAGAAGCAATGCACTTTTTCCCAATTTAAACATTTAAATATTTCAGCATTTCAAACTTAGTAAAATCGTCTTGCTTTAACAGGTAATCTCTAAATTCATCATTAATATCGATATGCCCATTGTTATCTATTTTGATATTTCTAAATTGTCCGTCAGCTTCCAGTTTTCTCAATAGTCGAGAGCTGATTCCTAGCTTGCTAAAAGAGTTTAGAACCACATTATTTGTACCATAAATAAACAAATTATACTCACTATCAGTTAAAAGTTTTGACCGATAAAGCACTTCAACTAGAATATTGATTTTATATGCTACAAGGTCCCCTTCTAGCTTAATTTTTATCAACGCTAAATTAACCATTTCTTTTCTTGATTTATCTGTCAAGTCTACATATAGCTTATTACCTTCATCTTTTGATATTTCTCCGAACGATTCTCCAATGAAAAATAACCGCCCTTTTTCAGTGGATTTAATTTGATACTGATACCTTATCTGCTTTTGCAAATGCTCTTTTAAAGTAAGTTGATGCAGATTACGTATAAATGCACGGTAGTACTCCCTCGTATTTTCGAATCTGAAATGGCTTAGCCTGACAAACCATTTCGTCAAATGAGCATCTAGACCCATAATAAAAAAATGGTAGACTTTGTCCAAGACGTCAAGATTATGCCAACTTTCTGTCCCTCGAAATTCAAGTGCTCTACTTCTAAGAATATCTAATACACTTCCTTGATTTGAATAATGTGAACTAACTCCATTTTCGATTAGATGAACCGCTATATCACTCAGGGCGGGATCACACTTTGTAAACAAGGAAAATCTATGATCTAATAGCGTTAATTTTTCCTATTTATCTATCGCAATGTCTTTATTTTCACATCTCGAATTAGTCAAAGAAAACCGTT
>NZ_JAAUWV010000040.1 GCF_014694405.1 Pseudoalteromonas sp. S16_S37 | reverse complement strand
ATGGACAATGCCGATAAGAAATTGGAAATCGGCCTTGAATCGATTTATGATCGAATTCGAAGACCGATTAAAAGATGTTATTTAAAACTGGCAGTTACACAAAATGTGTTACAGGGTCCTCCGACTTCATTATTACCAATAACAACCCGCGCGGGCTAATTACTTTGCGCCCTTTCGATTACAGGCAAATTTTCTTTCAGCCATCCATTCATATCACCATCTAGGTGAACGAGCTTAAAACCATCTTTTTTAAGTGCGTCGATAAACAGCCCTGCTCTGCGCCCTGAGCGGCAGTACACCACAAGATGCTGTTCTTTAAGGGTGTTTAGCAGTGATGAATGTTCAGAAATCGCATTATGTGGAATATTAATTGCGCCTTTTAGGTGACCGGCATTATATTCTTCTTCACTTCTTACATCGATAATCGTATAAGAATTCGCAGACATCTGGTTTATTAACAACTCGTTTGGCGTGATAGATTGCTGTGCAAAGGTATCTACTGATATAAAAATCAAAGCAATTATTAAGTATCTCAGCCACATAGTAGCCTCCTTTTTAGTTACAATACGTTGATACTAGATCAGCAGCTTTAATCTTTACAACGGCCTTGCTTTTTCAACCCTGGTAGACATTTTTTAGAGGAACTTGGGCTATCTGCATCAGTGCTATCTTTTGTACTGACTTGCACTTCTAGTCTTGTACTTCACCTTCTACACGAGTGAGCTTACAACCACTCATTAAAAACACTAACCCCAGCACTAAAAAAACAGTTTTCATTTGCTCTACCTTTTCTAAAATTTATGACCATTGTCTGATACTAGCAGACAAGATTTTTTTCGCTCAATATTATGTAGATAGAACTGAACCAACTATTAAGTTTATGTATTTAATTAGACTTTCGACAGCCTACGAGAGGAGTAGTGTTTTAAAAGCCAGCAGTATTAACACAACACCACCAAAGAACTCTGCTTTATTTTCTAACCAAGTGCCACTTTTGTGACCTATTAGTACGCCTAACCAACTAAACCCAAACGTTACAACGCCAATTATTGCACAAGCAAAAAATGGGTTTTGATTAGACAGTGTTAATGAAAAACCTGCAGCCATCGCATCAATACTTGTTGCTATTGCAAGCATTAACATCACTCTATCGGTAATGTTTTTGATATCATCCTCTATTCCTTCAGATACCGACTCGTAAATCATCTTCGCGCCTATCAGCAGCAATAATACAAATGCTATCCAATGCGCATATCCATCAACGAAACCAAGCGCTCCTTTACCACCTAAATAGCCGATAAGAGGCATCAGCCCCTGAAAAACACCAAAGTAAATGGCAGCTTTTAGCGCTAAACCGGTAATATGCTGTTTTTCCTTCGAGCCAAGCCCGATAGAGACAGCAAATGCATCCATACTCAGCGCAATTGCCAATACTAATACTTCTAACATCAACCTAACTCTCTGTTGTTCAAATTATGACTCATCGCCAAATATGCAGTGATCATAGCAATATTTATAAAGTATCAGTAACGCATACAGTTCAATTAACAAAGAAAGCGGTTTAATAGCGCCTTAAACCACTTTGTTTCATTATTCACAAAAGCTGTAACGCCTTTTTATCTCAACAACTTCGACTATGTATGATGTGTACCATTTGTCTCTACCCATTTGCTGGGCAACACTGTGTTGACTATCCTGATGCCACCTTTGAATGTCTTCTTGCGAATTCCAATAAGAAATTGCAATTTCTTGCTCCCCTTCAGTCACCGCGATAAAGTCTTGGCAGTTGTATTTACTAAATGCCAAATCACGCATCAGTCCCACCGTTTTTGAATATTCAGCATCTTGCACACCCGTTTTAGCCTTAAATATCACTGCAAACATCAAATTTCTCCTATCATTAATAAAAATTCCCACTACTACGCGCGATGACAATTTATCAACGAGTTAATGTCGCAATGTAATAGTAATCAACACAACTAACCCGACGTTCAAACTCAAAGCACGTTTGCATATGAACTCCCACAATAATGGCACCAATGGACTTTGTGAAACTCGGTTTAGCCTGTTTAGAGAAAGAAACTAAACGACCATGTTTCTTGTATCAGTGGTGACAAAAAGTTTTGTGCGCCAACATATAAGGTTAATCAAGTAGTGATTTTGGCTATTACTGCTCCGTTGTAAATATGGACGTTGATCTACCAGCATTTTACATAACATAAGTGTTTTTGATAGCAGCGTTATGATTTATATGGATTAAACGTAACTTTTTGAAAAAAAGATAAAGCATAATTGAGCAGTTATTAAAGATCTGCTGACGTTGATGGCGACGGCTTTAGGGCCAAAATGGTGGTCATCAACACACCGTGAGGTAGCACGATTTGACTTCGAAGGCGCTAAAGGTGGTTCTGTTTCTTTAAACAACGCCTATGACGTTTAAAAGAGCGCCTCTAATACAGTAATTAAAGCGCACTGCGTTACACTAGCTTAACCACCGTTGTTTCGTAATATTCTATCTTGTCACTTACACTTATCTGGTTTTGTTCAATAACAATATCCCAATGTAAGCTTCTACTTAACGCCTCGCTGAGGGAATCAACAAAGTCAGCCTCCAATTGGAAAATACTCATATTATCAACATAGCTTAAGCGTTCACGTACAGAATCAAACCATTGAGGACTCTCTTTGATAAGTAATACAAGCTTTTGAGATTGCTTAGCAATGCGAACAATGTCATCTAAATCCATCTCGCCTGCGTACAAAGCAACGGTAATATAACCATGCTCATCTTCTAGCCAAACATCGGGTTTTTGCTTTTCAGCAAAGCTATTTAGATGTGCGTTTTGTTCATATGATAAGGCGCAATAACCCAAAAGCTTTAACACAAAATGCTCTAAGGTTTCTGCTTTTTGCAATGCTGTTGTAAACACTTCTTGATGATTTGCATGGTGAAACAAGTCAGCCACATTCAATCGTGCTTTAAAAACAAACGGTTTGCTCATAATAAGTACCCAAGTTTACGTTCCCTCTAACTATAGGAGTTATGATCGCATTATCAAAAAAAATTAAAGTTATAATATAACATTATTGAAAGCGAAGTTTAGTGGTGTTATATTATAACAACACTTAACAATAACTCTTTACTAGAAGTCGAAAATTATGATCAAGCAGTCCCTTTTAAGTAGTGCCATTATTTCCGCTTTATTTTCCTCGTACGCAATTGCTGGCGAGATAAAAGGCAAAGTGGTTGATCACAATAACCAACCCGTAAGCGGTGCAAAACTTCATTTGCACGGTAAGTCTCAATCTATCAGTACAGATAAAAACGGCCTTTTTTCAATTTCTGTTGATACCGATTCTCAACTTCATATATCAAAAAATAATTACCTAGATGAGCGTATTCAAATAAGCGAAGACAGTGGTTTTGTTAGCGTTACACTAAAGCCGAGCGCCGTTGAGAGCATTGTTGTATTTGCCTCGGCACTGCACAAAAACAATGTTGAAATGGCAGCCCCAGTCTCAGTACTAGGTGGTGATGAGTTAAAGAACTCAGCTAAGCCTACCTTAGGAGAAACCCTAAAAGGCTTGCCAGGTATTAACGCCAGTTACTTTGGACCGGTCGCATCAAGCCCAATTATTCGAGGCTTGGACGGTCCTCGCGTAAAGGTTATGCAAAATGGTTTAGATAGCAGCGATGCATCGCGTGTTGGCCCAGATCACGCAAACAGCAACGACAGTTTATCGGCTCAACAAATTGAGGTGTTACGTGGTCCTGCAACTTTACTATATGGTTCGGGTGCTATTGGTGGTGTGGTAAACGTTGTTGATAACCGCATTCCAAGCGATATTTTAGAGTCAATCAATGGCGCCGCCGAGTATAGTCATGACAGTGTATCTAATACTAATACTTATGCCGCTTTACTAGAGACGGGCAACAACGGTTTTAATTTCCATTTTGATGGTGTCAGCCGCAAAGGTGGAGATTACGACACGCCTAACTTCACTTTACCCAGCGATGAACATCACGAAGATGAAAGCGCCGAAGAGCATGAGGAACATGCTGAAATTGCAAGCAAGGTCGACAACACCTTTATCGACTCACAACAATTTAATTTAGGCACCAGTTTTGTAAATGAACATTTAACTGTAGGCCTTTCTTACGGTCGCATAGATACCGACTATGGCGTGCCTGCTCACAGTCACGCCCATCACGAAGATGAACACGATGAGCATGAGGAAGAAGCGCATGATGAGCATGACGAGGCTCATCATGAACACGCTGACGAAGGCAGCGTCTTTGCACGAGTAAAGCAAGACCGCTGGCAAGCTTTGTTTAACTACGCTCTCCATAACCAATGGGTCGAATCAGTAAGCGTACGTGCAGGTTTTACCGACTATCAACACAGTGAGATAGAAGGCGATATTGTTGGTACAACATTTAGCAATGAGTCAAAAGAGCTTCGAGCAAGCCTTGAACATAAGCTAGGACAGTGGCACGGCATTTTTGGCTACCACTATAGCAATAGCGATTACAAAGCGCAGGGCGAAGAAGCATTCACGCCAGCAACCAAAACCACCTCTCACGCCCTTTATTTACTAGAAGAGCGTGCTTTTGGTGACTTTACATTAGAGTTAGGTGCTCGCATCGAAGACTACCAGCTCAGTAGCAAGGTTACAGAGCAAGCGCATCATCATGGTCATGATGAAGACCACGCTGAGGATGAACATGAACAGACTGAGTCTGAAATCGCCTACCAACTTGATATGACCAACATCAGCGCCTCTATCGGTGGGGTCTATCAGTTTACCGATGGTCACAATGTCGCTTTAAACGTATCTCGTTCAGAGCGCGCACCACTGACAGCTGAATTGCTCTCAAATGGTGTGCACATTGCTACAGGTACTTATGAGCTTGGCTTAGGATATCACTTTGAAGACGGTGAAGTGCATTTTGAACCTAATGACATAAAGCAAGAGACCGCGACTAACATTGATTTGAGCCTTCGCCGCTTTATTGGAGATTTTGGCTACACAATCAACGTATTTTATAACGATATCGAAAATTACTATTATCAAAAAAATACCGGTTTGATGTTTAGTGAAGCGCACGGTATCGAGGTGTCTGATCATGACCATGAAGGTGCTCTCCCCGTGTTTCAGTTTACGAGTCAAGATGCACGACTCTATGGTTTTGAGTTAGATGCGCACTACAGCATTAACGACAAAAATCGCGTGAAGGTTTTTGCCGACACACTAACCGCTGAGCTAAAAAACAATGCTGCGCTACCACGCATTCCAAGCAATAAGCTTGGTGTTAAATATGAGTATTCACACAACGGTTTCACTAGCAACTTTACCGTTACTCGCTACAACAAACAAAGCGATATCACCAGTTTCGAGACTACAACTGCTGGGTATACCTTGGTAGACGCAAGTATGCAGTATGACTTTACACAAAGTGATATCGATTTTGTTGCTTACCTCAATCTTGATAATCTAACAGATGAACTTGGTTTTGTTCACAGCTCCTTCATTAAAGAGCAAGCTCCACTACCGGGTCGTAACATCAAGTTGGGTATTCGCGCTTACTTCTAACGCTCCAATGCAATACTAGGAAGCTTGTTGTTTTTCCTAGTATTGCATTTTCCTCTTTCTGTAATTCTTTGTAATAGCATTTGTAACAATTAATAACTATTATTTTACATTTATTATTGCAAGGAAAACCAATGAGCAAGTTACGTCTAGCGGCTGCGTTAAGCGCTGTCGGCCTTATCACCGTTGTCGGCTGCAGCACAAATCAGCATAACGCCCAACCAGATCCCATTTCTATTACGCCGGAGCAAGGCGAAGTACCTAAACGAACATGGTTAGATCAAGGATGGAGCCAGCAAATCAGTGAAAGCTTTTGGTTTACCAACCAAGGCTCGCAAATTATTCCTTATAATTGGTTTGTTTGGCTTGAACAAGCCGATAGCACGCAGCTATTTCGCCACACGGAACATATGGAGTCTCTACGCTACTTGCCAAGCAAAGCAAGCGAAAAGAATCCAGGAGGCCTTCCTATTGGGTTTGCTTTGCACAGCAACCAGACGACCGGCGAAAACTGGGTAGGTATGACGTGCGCGGCTTGCCATACAAATCAGCTAGACTACAAAGGCACAAAAATACTCATTGATGGTGCCCCTACTTTAGCAAACTTTGTGTTGTTTTTTGACCGCCTCGTAGCTGCACTCAATAAAACGCTAAACGACGATGATAAGTTTGAACGTTTCGCAAAAAATGTATTAGGATCAAGCTACAACACCACAAGCAAAAATGATTTAAAAGCGCGATTGCAGAGCGTTGCATTACAAACAGCACAACGCCAAGTAGTTAACTCCCTACCCAATGACTATCCACAAGATTTCACCAGCTATGCGCGACTAGATGCATTTGGCAACATACAAAACGCGGGTACCGCATTTGCACTCAATGATTTAAGCAATAAAAATACTCCTACGGGTCCTGTGTCATACCCATTTCTTTGGGGTACCCACCAATCTGATGTGGTGCAATGGAATGCATCTGCACCAAATACGCCTATCATAGGGCCATTGGTACGAAATATTGGTGAAGTGGTAGGTGTATTTGGTGAGTTAGAAATAAAAGAGGCGCCATTTTGGCAGCGCCTTTGGGGTAAACACTTTAGATATAGCTCAACGGTGGACATGATTGGCCTTGGCAACTTAGAGTCATGGGTTAAAACACTTAAGTCTCCGCAGTGGCCAATTCAATACTTTCCGGCTATCGATACTGAAAAAGCGGCCAAGGGAGAACTTATCTACCAACAACAATGCGCTAGCTGCCACCAAGTCATTCCGCGCGATAAAGAACATTTAGATTATGTCGCAAACCAAACGCTCATTAGTGAACTTGGTACAGATCCCACCACCGCCTATAACGCGTCATGTCATATGGCAAAAACACTGATTTTAGAGGGCACAAAAGAGCGCATTCTAATCGGCTCAACCTTTCAAGAAGTAGATAATGCAATAGATATCCCAGTAAATGGCGTTGTAGGGCTGGTATTAAAAGACCTCCCTCTAGCGCTCAAAGCCGGTAATATTCCTGAGCGAACTGACGCTAACGGCAATAAGATAAGCGTGGTCAAAGAGCTAGAGACTTTGATAGTACAACACCTCAAAAAACGCGGAGAAAAAGCGGATGAAGCAGAAACCGACTGTGTTGACGGCACACTAGACGGCGGCGTTTATAAAGGCAGACCACTTAACGGTATTTGGGCAACAGCCCCCTACTTACACAATGGCTCAGTGCCCAACTTATATGAGTTGATGAAAAAACCAGAGCAACGCGTTAAGGAGTTTTGGGTTGGAAGCCGTGAGTTTGATCCAGTCAACGTCGGATTTAATACTGCGCAAGGTCTCAATAAGTTCAGAGTCAACGCGAGCAACGGTAAAATTATGGCAGGTAATTCCAACTTAGGCCACGCTTATGGTACTGACTTGAGTGAAGAGCAAAAATGGCAAGTGATTGAGTATATGAAAACACTTTAGTAATTGGATTGAGGGCACCTAAGTGGGTGCCCTTTATAATCGCTTGTTATTGCACTCGATAAATCTCTAAATCGTCAAAATGTATCTCTGCATCAACTTTCCAATTAGAAGAGTACAAGTAAATTTGAAGCGTATGATCAGCACTTTGTGGTGCGTCAAATTTTAGTGTCACATGCTGCCAATCAGTTGCAGAAAAGACGGAATTAGCAATCACCTTTTTAGCTGTAGCATCGTAAATCATCACTCTGCCGTTCGCTTGCCCTGAAAATACGCGCCCCATCACAGATAATCTATATTTCGCGTTGGGCTCATAAGCAAATTCTTTTAGCGCTACTTGCCAGCCATAACTAGGGTCGTTCTTTACGATTAGACCCATGCTACCTGAATGTGCCGCTTGATTGCTCAAAAGTGCCGTCTTCGGGTTTGACTGCCAATAACGCCAACCTGATGGCAACGTTTGTTCCGCCGGGTTATCAAACTCCTGTGCATATACGATATAGCCTTTGAGCAGTTGTGCAATTGCGCCCATATAATAACGTTGGCTTACACCGACAATACTATCAAAGTCGCCTTCCAAGATGGTACGAGCTGAATGATGAATATACGGGCTGAACTGAGCTAATTGCATCCACCATCGCAAAGAGTTATTCGGTGCTTTGCTATAACAGTTATTCACACGCAGGCTAAACGAACCGCAATCGCTGATCATAAATTTCGCCGTATTGGCAAAATAACCCATCTCCTGCTCATCAAATCCAATCCCAGCATGATAACTACTAACAGCCGCTGCTATATCAAGATTACCATGGCTAGTGTCTTCACTTGAGGTCCAATCAAAGCCATCGGCAATCGTATCGTTTGCCATCAACATATTCCAATAGCTCCATTGATAACGGTAACTAGGATTGCCATTCGCATCTGTATAAGGTGCTTGTTTAAGCTGGCTTTTAAAACTCAAGATTAGATCACGCGCTAAACCGACATATTCTTGGTCAATATTCGGGATTTGGGATAGTTCCGCATAAGCACGCTGTATAGCAAGATATTGATTGTGTGGTAAAGACTGAGCCGGTTTGCGGCTTGAAGAATCATCGGCAAAACGGTAAACACGATATCCACTAAGCGTGGGTTTTAAATCTTTTTGCCACTTAGGGAATAACTGAGCTGTCAGAAAGTCATAATATGTAAGCGCATCATTATAGTAGCGCTCAGGCATTTTATTTAGTCGCGCTAGCTTTACAAACTTCGCCAAGGGCGCTGCTATCATACCGTCATGTACAACATACTCAGCAGCGGCCTTTACATTAATGTCATCAAAATGAACTGTACATTGTTTTATATGTTCCGACGCGTAAAGGCGAACCTGCACATCATGCGCGTTGTTTACCGGCGTTACAAACTCCCCTTGATATGTGTGATATTGCGTTGAGTCAACATCAGTAGTTGCGAGTATCTTCTTTGTCGTAAAATCATAAACTTGAAATTGCCCTTTCACAGCTGAATCACAGTTTTCGATTTTCGCAGTAAAAGAATAGTGATAGCGCCGATTAGAATCATACTCTTTGCTTGCTTTATAAAGATTAACAAGGGGTGTTTGCAAAACTTGCCAACCTCCTGAAGGTGGCGCTGTTTTTACTGTGAACCCAGCTTGGCCAGATACCTTTTCCGCAGTATTTCTATAAGCAGTTAATGAACTGGATTGCCATCTATGCCAGCCCTTTGGCAACGTTGCGTCACCGCTATCTACCAGCTCTGCGCCAATGTTTTCTACACCATCGTTAGAATACCTATTGGTGCTCCAGCCTTTATAGCCATCAAGCCCGAGACCTGCGTCATCTTTAGAGTTATTTATGACCATCGAAGCTCGTTGATTAAACACATCAAGATATTGACTATCACCTGTGGCTTGGTACATCTCGATCAAAGCGTCCAAATAGTAGCTTTCTGCCCATGCTAAACTAGCCGAGTCTATGAAGCCTTTTGAATATTGCGCCTGATACTGGTTGCTTATCAAATCAAACTTTGCGTTCCATTGCTGCGAATCATAGTGAGCAGATACGTAGCTCGAGGCAACGAAACAAGCAGGTAACAAGCCGAGTTTAAATATGCATTTCATAGCATTCCTTTTATATGTTTACATAGACGTACAGCAATTATCCTAGCTGCACGCTAGCACTTATTGTGGATATCGGTTTAATTAATAAAATGGGTACATGATAAGTTGAATCCATAATAAATACAACACCTTGCAATTTAAACTAAATCTGTGTCATTTAAGAAATTATTGATGATTATATAATATCCCGACCTTGAATAATCTGTAACAAAATCAGTTTATGATTAGCTTGATGGTGTTGATACTAAAGCCTCAAATCATAACAAAAATGGCACCCTCCCACTTTGATCATACCTATCTGCTTCTTACTAGTGACCAAAGTAAAGCTTGAGTATATATTGCATGACTTCTTCTTAAAACTAACTAATCAATGCACCAAAATTATACTTTCGACGTGTAGCTGCGGCTTCAGCACCTGTTATATCAAAAATAACTTAGTTGCTCTGCTCTTTTTGAGTAATGTTACTATCTGTACCTAGTGCAAATTTATTAACAACACTGCTGATGCCAAATGAGTTTAAAGCTATTCATGTGTGGGCTGTCAATTACAGAAAGCTTATATAACTCAAATAGTTTATTGGTTAAATAAAACAAAAAAAGCCGCGGCCTTTCGGCACACGGCTTTAACAACCAGAATTTTGTTGCTCTTATTATAATGCAGCTTCTAGCTCTGGTAGCACATCGAATAAATCAGCTACTAGGCCATAATCGGCAACTTGGAAAATTGGCGCATCTGGGTCTTTATTGATGGCCACAATCACTTTGGAATCTTTCATACCCGCTAGGTGTTGGATCGCGCCACTAATACCTACGGCAATATACAAATCCGGAGCAACGATTTTACCCGTTTGACCCACTTGCATATCGTTTGGAACGAAGCCAGCATCCACAGCGGCACGCGACGCACCAATTGCAGCGCCTAACTTATCTGCAATACCGTTAAGTAATGCGAAGTTTTCGCCGTTTTGCATACCACGACCACCAGAAATAACCACTGGTGCGGCGTTAAGTTCTGGACGCTCTGATTCTGTTTGCTCAACGCTTACAAAAGCACTTAACGCGTTGTCCATGCTCAGAGACAAGTTTTCAACTTCACATGCGCCCTGCTCGACTTGTGCGTCAAATGCGCTTGCTCGAACCGTGATCACTTTTTGCGACTCATTAGATTTAACCGTTGCAATGGCATTACCTGCATAAATCGGGCGCTTAAACGTGTCGGCGTCAACTACGCCCACAATCTCAGAAACTTGTGATTTATCTAACAATGCACTCACGCGTGGCAACGTATTTTTACCCGTTGTTGAAGCACTCGCTAAAATGTGACTGTAGCTTGATGCTAACTCGACGATTAAGTCGGCGGTGTTTTCTGCTAGTTGGTGCTCAAACGCAGCGCTATCAGCAACACGTACTTTATTAACGCCGGCAATCAATGCCGCGCTGTTGGCAACATCAGCCACATTATGGCCCGCTACTAATACTTCTACATCACCACCGATAGCAACGGCAGCATTGACAACTTTTGCGGTCTCAGGCTTTAGTTGACCATGTTCATGCTCTGCAATAACTAATACGCTCATGAGATCACCTTTGCTTCAGTTTTTAATTTGGTTACTAGCTCTTCAACACTCTCAACAATGACACCCGCTTCACGCTTAGCTGGCTCTTCAACTTTAACCAGTTCGATGCGCGGCGCAAGATCAACACCTAGGCTGTCTGCTGCAATCACATCTAGTGGTTTGCGCTTGGCTTTCATGATGTTTGGTAGCGATGCGTAACGTGGCTCATTTAAACGTAAGTCGGTTGTAACAATGGCTGGTAGAGTTAACGATACCGTTTGCAAACCACCATCTACTTCACGAGTTACTTGCGCTTTACCAGCTTCAATAACCACTTTTGACGCAAATGTACCTTGGCTGCGTTTTGTAAGTGCCGCCAACATTTGACCTGTTTGGTTGTTATCTGAATCAATTGACTGTTTACCTAGAATAACCAGCTCAGGCTGCTCTTGCTCAACTAATTTGGCAAGCAGTTTAGCAACATGCAAAGACTCAAGTTTAGCGTCAGTTTCAATATGAATGGCTCTGTCAGCACCCAGTGCTAATGCGGTACGAAGCTGCTCTTGGCATGCTTTATCACCGATAGATACGGCTATCACTTCACTGGCTGTACCCGCTTCTTTTAAACGGATAGCCTCTTCAACAGCAATTTCGCAAAATGGGTTCATTGCCATTTTAACGTTCGTTAAATCAACATCACTGTTGTCTGGCTTAACTCTTGCCTTGACGTTGTAGTCAATCACACGTTTGATTGGCACAAGTACTTTCATGGTTACTCCATCATCTGGTTATTCTTAAAGCTAACGTCTACGTCAACATATTTATTTTATAGAATCAGACTACTTCCTGTTGACGTAAACGTCAACCTAAAATAACCTTACTTTAACGTAATAAAAACTAAAACCTCTTTTTAGTTAATACACCGTCAAATATAGTGAGGTTAAAATGGTTGAACGCGAAACCATGGAATTCGATGTTGTGGTTGTTGGCGCTGGCCCTGCTGGGCTGTCATGCGCAATCCGACTAGCACAACAGGCACAGCAACAAGAAAAAGAACTCATGATCTGTGTCGTTGAAAAAGGCTCTGAAGTTGGCGCACATATTTTATCTGGTGCTGTTTTTGAAACCAAAGCATTAGATGAACTACTACCCGATTGGCAAGAAAAAGGCGCACCAATCACCACGCAAGTTACGCAAGACGACATTTATCTATTTAAAAGTAACGATAAAGCCACCAGCATTCCACATATCGCGGTGCCAAAAACATTTAAAAACCATGGCAACTACATTGTCTCGATGGGCAACGTATGTCGCTGGCTAGCCGAGCAAGCAGAACAATTAGGCGTAGAGATATTCCCAGGCTTTAGTGCTCATTCACTGATTGTGGAAGATAACGAAGTTAAGGGGATTATCACCGGCGATATGGGCGTTGATAAAGACGGCCAACCTAAAGATAGCTATATGCCAGGAATGGAGCTGCGTGCTAAGTACACGGTATTTGCAGAGGGCTGTCGTGGTCACTTAGGCAAACAACTTATTAAACAGTTTGCGCTTGATAAAGACGCAACACCGCAGCATTACGGCATTGGCTTTAAAGAAATTTGGCAAATCGACCCTGCCAAACACAAAGAAGGCACTGTGGTACATGGTACAGGCTGGCCACTTGAAAACGATACCCATGGTGGGTCGTTTATGTATCACGCCGAAAACAATCAGGTGGTGGTTGGCCTTATCATCGACTTAAATTACAGCAACCCGTATTTGAGCCCCTTTGATGAGTTTCAACGCATGAAGCATCACCCCGTGTTTGCTCAAGTGTTAGAGGGCGGTGAACGTATCGCTTATGGCGCTCGTGCAATTGCCAAAGGTGGGTTCCACAGTTTACCTAAAATGCATTTCCCAGGTGGCCTATTGGTAGGCTGTGATGCAGGTACGCTTAATTTTGCCAAAATCAAAGGTAATCACACTGCGATGAAGTCAGGCATGTTAGCTGCTGACTGCATTATAGAAGCGTTGAGTTCAGAACAACCTGCTGCGGATTTAACCAGCTTTGCTGATAAATTTAAATCAAGCTGGCTATACGATGAGCTGTATCAGTCTCGTAATTTTGGCCCTGCCATTCACAAGTTTGGCCGAATTTTAGGTGGCGCATACAACACCCTAGATCAAAATATCTTTTCTGGGTCTTTGCCATTTACGTTCAAAGACGAGCACCATGATTATGCGACGTTAAAGCCGGCTTCTGAATGCCAAACCATCGGCTACCCAAAACCTGATGGCAAATTGAGCTTCGACAAGCTGTCGTCGGTGTTTTTATCTAATACCAACCACGAAGAATCGCAGCCGTGCCATTTGCAATTGGCCGATGCCAGTATTCCTATTAACGTCAACCTTGAAAAATACGCCGAGCCTGCCCTGCGCTACTGCCCTGCTGGCGTGTATGAGGTGAACGAGAACGAGCAAGGTGAAAAGCAGTTTGTGATTAACGCACAAAACTGCGTTCACTGTAAAACCTGTGATATTAAAGATCCAAGCCAAAACATTACTTGGGTAACACCAGAAGGTGCCGGCGGTCCTAATTATCCAAATATGTAACTTTACTAAAGTGTATCCAACCTAAATTGCAGGGGCCTATGGCCCCTTTTTACTCTGCCTATCCGAAGACCAGCAAAAATCTAAATATTGCATATACTTAATCAAAAGTCGCAAATAAAGAGCACTAAGCTATGAGTGGACACTCAGAAGTGGTATTTAGATTTTTAGCAGAGCCCACCGATGTAAACTTTGGCGGTAAAGTACACGGTGGCATTGTTATGAAATGGATAGATCAGGCGGGTTATGCCTGTGCCGCTGGTTGGAGTGGCAGCTACTGCGTCACCGTTTCTGTAGCTGGCGTAAGATTCAAACGCCCTATTCTAGTTGGCCAAATCGTTGAAGTATCAGCGCAAATTGCCCATACAGGCAAAACCAGCATGCAGATATTTATTCGTGTACGCTGCGGTGACCCACAAAAGCAATCCTTAGTTGAAAGTAACCACTGTATTATCAGCTTTATTGCTATGGATAAAGCCGGCTACCCAGTACCTGTGCCGCAATTTAAACCAAAAACAGAAGAGCAAAAAAAACTTGAGTTATACGCGATAAAAATGAAAGAAATCGCCATTGAAACCGAGTCTTTATTGCAGCGCACGATTGAAGATTAAACCTTAGGTTAACTTCACACCGCCTATAACCCGTTGAGCGTAGATAAACAGGCCCATACGCGCTACAATCGCGGCCGCCTTTATTTAAAGTAGTGACATAACAACAGTGCAAAGCTATCAAATTCAACCTATTGGCTATATCCAATCGCCTTATAAACAAAAATTTGCTATTCCACGCCAACCTAGGCTTGTACCACAAGCAAAAGCAAAGCTGGTATTTTGCGAAGACTTTAGTCGAGAAGAATTTGTTCGTGGTATTGAAGAATTTAGTCACCTATGGCTGTTGTTTCGTTTTCACGAAACAGCAGATAAAGGTTACTCAGCACTGGTTCGCCCACCTCGCTTGGGCGGTAACGAACGCAAAGGGGTATTTGCCACCCGCGCCACATTTCGCCCAAACGCTATAGGTATGAGTGCAGTAAAACTTGAAGGGGTAGAATATAAAAATGGCCAATTGGCCCTGTTGCTCTCTGGCATAGACTTGCTAGATGGCACGCCAATTGTTGATATCAAACCATATTTACCCTACTCCGACGCAATGACGGATGCCAGTGCAGGTTTTGCAGATACACGTCCCCAAACGCCTATGACTGTTGAGTTTAGTGAACAAGCAAATGATTTCATTGCAAAGCAAACGCAATATCCGGATCTGCAAGAATTCATCACCAATGTGCTCAAGCAAGACCCGCGTCCTGCCTATAAAAAACAAAAGCAACAAACCCAGTTTTACGGCATGAGCTTGTACGAATTCAATATTCGTTGGCAAGTTGACGAACAACACAATAAAGTGATTGAGATAACCCACGAATAAACACTTTGTGTAGCGCCCTAGCGCTGATAAACTACGCGCTAGACTTTTGAAAAACAATTACATTACGAACGGAACCATCATGCGTACCAGTCAATATATTTTGGCGACATTAAAAGAAACGCCATCAGATGCTGAAATTATCAGCCACCAGTTAATGTTACGTGCGGGTATGATCCGCAAACTGGCTTCAGGTTTATACACTTGGCTGCCATCTGGATTAAAAGTGCTACGCAAAGTAGAGCAAGTTGTGCGTGAAGAAATGGACAAAGCAGGTGCAATTGAAATGCTCATGCCTGTTATCCAACCTGCCGATCTTTGGCAAGAATCTGGCCGTTGGGAACAGTTTGGTCCTGAGCTGCTTCGCATCACCGATAGACACAACCGACCGTTCGCTCTTGGCCCAACACACGAAGAAGTTATCACCGACTTAGTACGCAAAGAGATCAGCAGCTATAAGCAGTTACCTTTAACGTTGTACCAAGTACAAACAAAAGTACGTGACGAAGTACGCCCACGTTTTGGTGTAATGCGCGCACGTGAATTCACCATGAAAGATGCTTATTCTTTCCATATGACTGAAGCGTGTTTAGCCGAAACTTATCAGCGCATGCACAAAGCGTATTGTAATGTGTTTGAGCGTTTGGGACTTGATTATCGCCCAGTTATCGCTGACACAGGTTCAATTGGTGGCAGCGTGTCACACGAATTCCACGTATTAGCAGAGTCTGGTGAAGATGCAATCGCGTTTAGCACTGAAAGTGATTACGCTGCAAACATCGAAAAAGCGGAAGCACTCGCACCGACTGAAGCACGCCCTGAGCCAAGTAAAGAGTTAAACACTTTTGCAACTCCAGACGCTAAAACCATTGCAGACCTAAAAGCCAAACACGGTGTTAAACCACACCGCGGCGTTAAAACACTTATTGTTTATGGTACGCCAGATGAAAACGAACAACGCGGTTTAGTTGCTTTGATCCTACGTGGTGACCATGAACTTAACGAGTTAAAAGCAGAAAAGCACCCACTGGTAGACTCACCGCTTGAAATGGCCAAAGAAGAAGATATTTTTGCAGCCATTGGTGCTCACCCAGGCTCGCTTGGCCCTGTTGGCCTTAACATGCCTATTATCGTGGATAGAAGCGCTGCGGTTATGGCTGACTTTGTTGCAGGTGCAAACAAAGACGGCGAACACTACAGCGGCATCAACTGGGACAGAGATGTTAGCAACTATGAAGTATTTGACCTGCGCAACGTGGTTGAAGGCGATCCAAGTCCTTGTGGTAAAGGCACGCTACAAATCAAACGCGGTATTGAAGTGGGCCATATTTTCCAATTAGGCACTAAATACTCGCAAGCAATGAATGCCGGGGTGCTTGGCGAAAACGGTAAAAACCAAATTATGACCATGGGGTGTTATGGTATTGGTGTATCTCGTATAGTCGCGGCAGCAATTGAGCAAAACAACGATGACCACGGTATCAAGTGGACTACTGCACTTGCACCATTTGAGCTTGCGATAGTGCCAATGAACATGCACAAGTCTCATCGTATTCCTGACATTGCAGAGCGCTTGTACAGCGAATTTAAGCAAGCTGGTATCGACGTGTTGTTTGATGACCGTAAAGAGCGCCCTGGTGTTATGTTCAACGACATGGAGCTGCTTGGTGTACCGTACACACTTGTTATCGGTGAACGCAACTTAGATAACAACCAAGTAGAGCTTAAAAACCGCCGTACAGGTGAACAGCTGATGCTTGATATCGATGAAGCTGTAGCAGTAATTACAGCTCAGATCCGTGGCTAATTAAATAATACAACTTGATAGCGTTAAGTTCGATCGTACAGATCGCTTAACGCTATTTTCGTTGCCCTTCATTCCAGTCCTTTAGTAAAAACCCCCAAAGAAACTTGTCGCCATGTACAATATTGTTTTGCTCATTGTTTTAATAATCACGTACCTTTTTTATAAATACAAAAGCCTGAGTTATCACAAACATTTCGAGAAAAAGTTTAAGGCCTCTAACCTATCAATTGAAAAAGATACCATATCAACTAGAACTCGCCGCTCAGAAGGGTTCGAACCAGCGCGCTTAGAAGTAGACAACGACGGTATTCACTTGGAAGTGTTTGAACAGGATAAGCGTAGTTTTGCCCATTTGAGTTACGACCTTTATTTTCACTTCCAAAGTGAAGAAATCCATATTGAACATAGTTTTACACTATCGGGGGTGATACCTTCATTAGGGGATGGTTTGACCTGCGTAGATTCAAATAACCTACTTAGTCTAATACCGATCACACCCACAGCTATCCGACACTATATTTCATTCAAATTACTAAAAGAATGGCTCCTGATATTTTCCGACTACAAGCAACTCGAAGAATCGGGTTTATTTGTAGCGACACAACAATTACTCGAAAACGTGGGTGAGATTTACGATATTGAATACTACGATTGATATCCGCTCCCTATCAATAGCTTAATCTAATCATTGGCGTGTAATCTCTCGTAATTGTCAAGGGCAACAATTTGGTCCATCTTTTCTAAACGTTTACCCTTCGATTCTTCAGTCAATTCTATTGGAAATGATACTTCTCTTTTAGACATGACTGAATAGCGTTAGTGGTAATTTAGCAAAGAAAATAAGGAGCATATCATGTCAAGCGAATTACAAAAGTCGTCAGTCAGACCCTATCCAGAGTGGCGCGAGGGTGAACCTAAGAAAGCACAATTTGGTGTATTGCAAAAACTTCACGGCACATGGGTGAACTGGAAAGATGGACCAACCGGATTACACACCACTTGTATGCCCTCTCCAGGCACCTCTTCAGAAACTATTTTCGGTGTGTTTCACTTTAAGTCCCAAGAATATCGTGAACAGCTCACCTTCACACAAGTTAACGCCCCCGTTCGTAATCGCGCAGGATCTAACGAGCAGTTTAACGGTCCAGTTAAATATGAAACGGCCATTATTGATAATGATGGCGAACTACAACATTTTGAGAATGGCATGTATCTTTGGCTAGGTGACAACACTATGCCTTGGGAAGATAACGGCCAGTATCAAAACCCCCACTCTTTGTTCCAACATCCTTCTAGCTTAGAGTCAGTCGAAGAAGATGGCGGCGCACCAGTCATTGGGCCAAATGAGTTAGGCCCACAGTTTGTGCCTCCGCATTCCATATCTCGCTCTGGCGTGATCCCACACGGTACAACAATCCACATAACAGGAGGTGTGACCGAAAGTTGCTCTAAAGCAAAAGCCCCAAAAATTGCTGACCTTTGGGAACCACAATACCTTTCTATATCTCCCACAATGGGGCTAGACCCACAAAGAGATTTCAAGGATGCGACACTTAAAAACAAACCTGAGTGGACAAACGAAACACGCGAAGAACTTGGTCTTAATAGCGCTCAAGCCTATTTTTTGCGTATCTTTAACTACAATAAGTTCGGCGCACAATACCCTTACACTGTACAACCTAACCTGAAGTTAAGTGAATTTAACAAAACCGTTAAGTTTAAATCGTACGACCTAATTGAACTAGACTCACGCCATGATACAGGTGTTCAAGGTGCCACTGTTAATAACGTGATGATTGAGCGGTATTGTCGAGTTGTAAGAATGCGTTATCGCATGTGGCTTGAAGACGTTGAAATAGACGATTGGGAAAACGAAGGCAAGACCAAAACAATTCAACAGTTACAATATGAACAAATTGTCGACTTTGAATTTATGTTTGGCTCAAGCGGTGAAACAACATTGTGGCCCCATATTCAGGTAAATACGCTTCGCCGTATTGAAGATATAAAACCAGATGAGCGTCTTCCAGCAATTAAACTACCTGAAGAATCTGATAAAAAAGTCTCAGATAAACCTAGATCAAAAGTATACAAAATGAATCATAAACGCGATTAGGCAACTTGCCTGAAAATTATGCCAGTTTAATTGTGAACTGGCATATTATTATTGTCTGTACTTTTCCTTTATTGTTATTTGAGACTATACGAATCATATTCGCTAAGCAGACAAGCTCAATTTAATGCTTGATGTACTATTTTTATCTCCCACATACCAAACACTATTCTGATCGCCATAATAGGCACGCTGTTTAGTCTTATTTGCCATGTGCCAAAAAATAATGCCGATAACACCTGCACATAACTCTAGTACTACGGAAGAAAACTCATTAGCTGGCCAAATAGATAGACTTGGCAAGCACAGTGCGAAGAGTGAAGTTGCGGGTAGCGACAAACAGAGCACCGCTATCAGTCTTTGTGATACGACAGCCGTTTGACTCATCCCGAATAGAAATGAGGCAAGTAAAGTCAAAATAAAGCAACTGTAATACACCCACATATAAATTTGGTTGATGTTTAGGCTTGTAAGAACAATCCACTTAGTGAGCGCAAATGAGGTAGCAACACCGAGTATCGACCCCATCGCAACACCTACCGTTAACTTACCCATAAAGCGACTGGATTTTGATTGTACTGGCAGTGTTTGTTGACGACGTTTTTCGATCCAAAGTAAATTCCCAGTATAAAACAACACTGCGCCCAAAATACCCATAATAAAATATGCCCAGCGCCCTAGTTCTCCACCGTAACTTCCAAAATGCAAACCAAACATAGTGGTAACTATGTCACCCCAAATACCCTGATCGCCGTTTGTGATACTGCTTGTCGTTACTTCAAAGGTATATGGGTTCATAAACAAGAAATCAGACTTAGGGCCACGCAACATATGTTGATCGCTGACTAACTGGATTGATGCTGAAGGCATTTTACTGTTCAATCGGCTAAGATTTATCTCTGTGATTTGATGATCGGGTGCGTAAACCTTAGCTCTAGCCATAATCTCATTTAAGCTAGGTAAGTTATCAACTTTAAACTCAACTGTGGCGGGCATTTGGCGAGCAAATAATGGCTTATCACCATAAATTTTAACTAACCCGGCATAAAAAAAGTCATGAAACGCGAACACAATCACCGTGACCGCAATAACAATGTGAAATGGTAGGCTTGTTATACCGATAAGGTTATGTGTATCCAACCAAAAGCGAGAAGCGCCTTTATTCGTCCTCAATGCGAAAAAACTTTTCGTCAAACTCGGTAACAAAAGTATTAGTCCTGATACCAAAGCAAGAAAATATAAAATTGCCGCTACCCCTAGCACGTATACACCAAAATGATCGTGCCCAACTTCGCCAACTAGGCCGGCGCTGCGATGCAGGTAATCAACCAAAGACGATAACTCATTGATACCTCTAGTATGTGAGATAAGTTCTTCAGTGCTGTTAAAGCTAGCATGCCACAGCTGATCGTCTAAGCGCAGCTCTCTAGGATTACCTTGTTGATACCAAGTGACTGGTGAATGCCCCTGTTCAAAACTTATCTTAACGTCATTTTGAGATTCGGGATACTTTGCAAATACAGCTCGTATTAACGCATCATATTGCTCACTTTGAACTTGAGGTAAATGGACTGTCGGTGGGGTTGCCCACTTATCAATGTGAGGCGCAAACATAGTGATAGCCCCAGCAAAAAAGCCAATAAATAGCAGTAAACCTGCGGTGATCCCTGTCCAAGTATGAATATATTGGTAAGCTCGCAATATATCAGAACGAATTTTCATGATATTCCCCTTGCAACTATCAGCATGATAAAAACCACCAGTGTGGCACTTCCCAACCAAAGTACAGCCTGTTTAGCACTATTAAACATATAAACAAAACTAAATATCAGTAACCAAATTGGTGTGATAAGCCACATGCTAAACTGAGTGCGCCATAACAACCGCTCATTACTAAGAGATTGGCTTAAGCTATCAGCTCCTATCCAAGCGAAAAGACCTACTAGAGCAAAACTTAACCCCAGACCTAACACTAAGCCAGTTATGGTCTTGCCCAGCCACTGTGACTTAAATTTTTTTTGCTTAAAAACACTGTTCATTGAGATTTACCAAAAAGAAGTAACGCTGTTAAGGGAATTAAAGCAGTGAGCACCATCACAGATATCAAGTATGAAAAAACAACAGCTGAGCCTACAAACAACAAGAACGCGCATAACGCAGCCAGTAACAAGAAAACGTAGCCAATTTTTTTTGCATTAGAAGACAAAGGTTTGTTCAGCAAATGTTGATGTTTATTAGCGCAGTACAAAAT
Source organism: Pseudoalteromonas sp. S16_S37 (assembly GCF_014694405.1). Taxonomy (GTDB): domain Bacteria; phylum Pseudomonadota; class Gammaproteobacteria; order Enterobacterales; family Alteromonadaceae; genus Pseudoalteromonas. Next base: position 21,828 of record NZ_JAAUWV010000040.1, on the reverse strand, counting down.
AGCTAATCCTGCGACTAGCAGAACAATAAATAGCAAAGCTAACACGATAAAAACTCCATTTCTCAATCAATTACAAATTAAAAATGCAGCCTAGATTATAACGAATGTTTTCGTTACAGCAACACAAAAAGAAATTGATATGATAATCGCTTTTATTTACATTGTGTGAATATTTTAATTCCTCGCTTTTTTAACCAACAAACAAGGACTAACATGGTAAACAAGCTTTATACCAAAAAGTCATTATTAACAATCTGTATCAGTTGCGCCTTTTCCTCTTCCCTTAGCTACGCAGACGTTAGTAAGAAAAACCTCGAATCTATCGAAACCATCGTTGTAATGGGTGAGAAAACACATCGTTCTCTAAAAGATACGGCCTCTTCCGTTGCTGTTATTGACGAATCCCAGTTACAAGACCTAACGCACTTAAGCTTAAGCAGTGCGGTCGCAGAAATAGCCAACGTTGTTGTTTTGCCAGGCGCAAAACCCGACATTCGCGGTGTTTCGGGTAATGGTTCAGCGTCGGGCTTCAATGGCGTATCGGGTGGTGCTAAAGCACGTGTATCAACCCTGATTGATGGCATCTCTGAACCTTTTATGGCCGATCTAACTGGTGATACAGGTATGTGGGATATTGAGCAAATTGAGGTTCTCCGAGGCCCACAATCAACCAGCCACGGTAAAAACAGTATAGGCGGCACTATGTTTATCAAAACCAAAGACCCCTCCTTTGATTGGCAAGGCGCGGGACGAGTTGCATATCGTAACCAAGATCGCTATGTCGATACATCGGTTATGGCATCGGGACCTTTGATTGATAATGAACTGGCTTTTAGAGTAACTGTACAACGTGTTGATGGTGATGATTATGACAACAGTGTTGAGTACGATAGTAATCCGGCTCGCTTTGACTTAAACGAATTGAACACTCAAAAAACGCGTTTTAAGCTGTTGTGGCAACCTAGCCAATATAGTGGCTTCAAAGCGTTGCTCAGCCACGCTGTCAGCAAGGAAAAAGGTAATACTGGGCGCACATACTATATCGCTGATGATCCTTGGGCATTTGTGCCAGTGTGGGAGCGTTACATGAATACCGATTCCCATACGACTAGCCTTAAACTAAATTATCAGTTAAATAACAAGCTAGACTACGAAGTACTGATGTCTACAATGGACTACGATTGGGGCTTTGATTCCTATGAAGCTAATCCAGCTCGTGACCAAGTCATGAAAATGTCTGAAGACAATAGCAGTGTTGATTTAAAACTAAATTATACAGATAACACTGTGTCAGGTTTTGTCGGTCTCGCTTACTTTGATCGGGAACAAAACTATCACAGCGAGAGTTCATTTTCATATTTTGGTGATGATAGTAGTGAGTCTAAATCAATTTATGGGGAACTAAGCTACCGCCCCTACTCGCCTTTTACGGTGACCGTCGGTGGCCGTATTGAGAAAGAATCTCAGCAACGTAGTTTTAACCGACAAGTTAAACAAGAATTGAGTAAATCAGATCTGGATAGAGATAAAACCATTCGTTTACCAAAGTTTGTGTTGCAGTACCATATCAACGAAAACAGTACAGCATCAATAAGCGCACGACGTGGCTATAATTCTGGTGGTGGTGCCCTAATATGGGAAACGGGTGAATATTACTACTACGACTCAGAGACAGTAAACACCTATGAGCTTGGTATTCGCTCGGCGATTAATAAAGATATTAATTTAAGCGCTAACGTTTTCTATAACAATTACAGCAATTACCAAGCTGTTGGTGTACTTAGAAAAATCTCAAACATGGACAAAGTGATCACCTACGGCACGGAGTTTGAGCTGTCTGCAATGCTAACCAACGACCTGCAAATAAAAACAGGGTTGGGCTTATTACGTAGTGAAATAAAAGACAACTCTGTCCAGTACGCTGCTTATAACTGTAAAGAGCTTAGCTCGGCTCCTGGTTATACCGCGAATGTCGCTTTGACTTATTGGGTTACAGATCAGTTGAACATGCGTTTTAGTACCGTCAAAGTAGACGAATACTTCACAGAGATAGGAAACACTCAAGAGCGTGTAGCGGGTAATTACACGATATCACGTATCCAAGCCGAATATGAGATAGACAATTGGCTGTTTTCAGCATTTATCAATAATGTTTTTGATGAAAAAGCTTTTAATTACGTTGAACCTGCTGGACGCCATTACGAGCATGGTTACGTTGGCGTCATCGACCCGAAAAACATGGGTGCATCCATCACCTACCGTTATTAAATGCCAAGGGTAAACGTCACGTTTACCCTCTTTTTAAACGTTTAATCTCCCATCAACTAGCGTACATCGCAACACATAGCTGAAAAACCTAGTTAAGGGCGCAACATCCACCTCATCACGCACTTCTGGCTCATGCTTAATAACACCGGAATTAGCTCATATTAATGCTCGTAGTGTTACACTAAATGCCCTTTGTTAATGTAGTTACATAAAACAAAATTGTAACATGATGACAATAAAGACATGCAATGCTACTCATCAATAGACAAAATCAAATCTGACATTTCGCTTTCATCAATTTTTAAATAATCGAGGATATCCTCTTGTACCGCTTGCCACTCTGGGTCTTCTTTGTCAGGGTTAGCTTTTAAAAAAGCAACATGCCTCGCTACTTTCAAAATGCTCAATAACCCCAACCCAGTACTATCGAGTTCTCCAGAACTAAAAATCCCCTCCACGTCATGCATATAATAGATCACATAGACCATGACCTTGGGTAAGCCCCACTGAGCTGCCAATAACGAACCTATGGTTGCATGGTTGGTTTTGTACTGTGCCATTTCTTGTGTAGCAGCATGATCCCAGCCACTTTCATCAGCTAAAGCAATGATATTTTCATAATCATCAAAATGCTGATTAAGGATTGGCACGCCAACAAAATGGAATAAACCGAGCATATAAGCATGGTTAGCCAATGATGGTTTTTGCAGCGCATTGGCGAGCACTGAGGCATATTGGGCTATTTCAGTTTGTTCCTCCCAGAAGTTGCTCATCGCACTGTTGTGTCCAACCGTTGATTTCAATGCGACCGCTTTGACCAGTGGCACGAGTCTCTTCAAACCAAGAGTCATAATTGCTTGATCAATAGACTCAATTTCTCTATTACGACGAAATGCTGCAGAATTTACAACTTGCAGCACCGCCGCAGAAATCCCAACGTCTGCATGCAAGATATTAGCGATCGCACTTATATTAGGCTCTGGTTTTTTGGTCTCTTGAGAGAATTGGATCAGCACTTCAGGACGAGGCGGGATCGACACATTCTTCAGTATGCTTTTTTCTTCTTTAGTTAAAGTGATCGCCATTGACAGATACCGTCACAACGAAAAAAAACACCATAAATAATGTATAGCCAACACTGGTTAAACCGTCACTCTTTATTTTCGACATTTCGTTTGGGCCACATGAACACATTCAAAATAGCCAGACAATAAAGCAGCTAATCAAACATGCTCAAGTCTATAGATTGTTTATTGAGCTTCATAATTACAAAAAACGCAACTATTGTATCATATCAATTAAGGATAAAGCATACTGAAAATCGAATTCGAGCAAATCAAGTTCATCACTAAAATGTGATTAAACAATGCAAATAGCAAAACATAAAGCCTCGAAATGCGATTATTGTTTCGCACATATCCAGTATTGATAGAGCAGTGTCTGACTCTTATCTGCAATTAAGTCGATATAGTATGCAGGTGCATTGTTTTGAATCTGTGTTGTGTTACTTGTCGCGCAGGCAACTACTAAAAGGCTTAATAGTGATACAGGTATTGTTTTACGCATGCTAAATCCTTGCTGCTTTGTTGCAAGTAGATATCGTTATTCTAACTTAAGCGTTAACTTAGCTAAAATGATGTACAACATACAGCATAAGGTAAGAGAGTAATTTCAGTGCTAACTGTTGCTGGATTCATTTTAAATAATAACCTTCTCTAATATGTCGTATAAATGTAATGGTTTGTTCATCTAAGCGCATTAGTTTAGTTTTTATTACGCTTGAGGCCACGGACTATGACTACAACGTACTACCCGAGTATTTGGATCTCGGATGTTCATCTAGGCTACAAGGATTGCAAAGCCGACTACTTGCTAGATTTTTTAAACAGCACACGCTGTGATGTACTCTATCTGGTGGGCGACATTGTTGATTTGTGGTCAATGAAGCGTCAATTTTATTGGCAACCTTCCCATTACAAAGTGCTTGAATGTATCCAAGCTAAAGCCGAATCAGGTACACGTGTTGTGTACATTCCTGGTAACCACGATGAAACGTTTCGCAGCTACGTAGGTAAAAGCCTCTTTAACGTAGAAGTGCACAAAACCTTTATTCATACCACCTCACTGGGTAAGAAGTTTTTGCTGCTGCATGGCGATGATTTTGATTCAGCTACGCGCTATAACAAACTAATAAGTATTGCAGGCGATGCAGCTTACGACTTTTTGCTATTTTTAAATCGCTGGACGAACCGTATACGCCGCCTGTATGGGGGCCACTATTGGTCATTAGCATCTTGGCTTAAAAATCGTGTACACAAAGCCCGTGAAGCCATTAGTGCATTTGAGTCTGCGGCAATTCATGAAGCGAAAAAGCAAGGAGTAGATGGCATCATTTGTGGCCATATTCACCAACCTGCCATCAAAGTGCAAGATGGCATCGTATATTGCAATGATGGTGACTGGATTGAGAATTGTACCGCGCTGGTCGAAGGTCAAAACGGCCGAATTGAGTTATTGCATTGGTCAGACATTCAGCACGTTATCAATGTGGTTGAGCTTGATAAAATAAAAACCACAGGCAAAGCTAAAGCGGCATAATAGTTCGCGCATATTTTCAGTAAATATAATAAAAGCGCGATACTTTAAAAATCACATCGCGCTTTTTATCTACCATCTAAGCTATCTAAATAACACGGTTTCTTTAGAAAACCACCTAACACAAAATGCTAGCAATAGCGCAGCAAGGCCAATCGAGGTTAACACAATCATAGTTAGCAAGCCGTAATCTACCGTGCCTTTAACAATTTCTTTAATTGCCAATGCAACATTAGTCACTGGAATGAGTGCTGTTTTTGCGTTGAGTACCATATTTGGCATCAATGAAATAACGATTGGCAAAAACACCCCCATACTCAAAGGAGCCATATAGTTTTGCGCCTCTTTGAAAGTACGAGCGTAGATAGAAATCGCCAAAACCAAAGACGAAAAGATAGCCGCTATGGGCACCAACAGCGCAAATATCAACATAAAATCAACGCTCGTCACGCTCGAAAACGCTGACTTTATGGTATCAAGCTCCACAAAACTAATCGCAACCGATACCCAAATAGCCATACTCAGCACAGTGACTGTGGCACAGGCTAAAGAACTGAGCAATACCGTTAAAAACTTGCCCAACACCAATTGCGTGCGTGTAACTGGCGTTAATAATAACGTCTCTAACGTGCCTCGCTCTTTTTCGCCCGCGCCAAGGTCAATAGCTGGATAGCTCGCGCCCATAAGCACAAGAGGGATCAATAAATAGGGAATAAAGGCTCCAAGTTTTTCGCCAAGGTTTTCTCGCCTATCTGCCGTATCTACTTTGCTAACCAAGATCGGCTGCAACATTGCCGCTTGCTTTTGTTTGTCTACCCCCAATGCAATCAAGGCTTGTTCACGCAACGAGTCGGATAATTCATTCGCTATTGATTTAAGTCTGTCGTATATAAAGTTAATACTTTGCGCATCATTAAAGACCACTTGCCAACTTGCTTGCTCACCGCGCTCTAGCGTTTGAGTCGGATCTGCATCTAAAAATATCCCCACATCAATCGCACCACTTTGCACCGCTTGCTTTAATTCATCGATAGTCGAAAACTGTTGTTCTCCATCATATTTTTTAAAGCTTTTATGGTAAAAAACCCGCTCAGCAAATTGTGCGCTATGTTGCTCATTGACGATGTAATAGGTATGCACTTTTTGCTCGGCTTTGAGCGCAGCCTGCGAACCTAAAAATGCAACTAGCCCCATGAGCACAGGAAATATCAGCATAGGGAGGGCTAACACAAAAAACAGCGTTTTTCGGTCTCTAACAAGCTCTAATAGCTCCTTCTTAAATACCTCAAACATGCGCAGCTCCTTGTAACAGATTCATAAAGGCTTGGTTTAGCTCATCGCTCTTCCCTTGTGTTTTGAACTGCGCCACGCTGTCGTCAAAACAACTCACCCCTTTATCAATCACACAAATTCTATCGCACAGCAGTGCAACTTCGTCCAAGTGATGGGTTGAGAAAATCACCGGTGTGCCGTTATTTTTGAGCTCACGAATAAAGTTGATCACCGTTTGCGTGGTCATAATATCCAAACCCGTTGTCGGTTCATCTAGCACCACAACGTCTGGCTGATGGATAACCGCTCGTGCGATATTGGTTTTTTGTTTCATTCCCGTTGAAAGGTGCTCAGCGCGTTTATCTAAAAACTCAGTCATATCGAGCTTTTCAAAAAGAGCATCACATCGAGACTTAAGCTCCCGCCCTTTTAAGCCATGCAATTTGGCAAAATACTCTACGTTTTCACGCGCACTTAAGCGACCATATAACCCTGTTGAGCCCGACAAAAAGCCAATAGAGCGTCGCCCAATTAGCGGCTTTTTGATAATGTCTTGGCCATTTATGGTGATTTGTCCGCTATCAGGCTTCAATGCAGTTGAGAGCATACGTAGCGTTGTGGTTTTACCCGCACCATTTGGGCCTAGTAACCCTAACACTTCACCTTGAGCACACGAAAAACTGACATTTTTTACCGAATGAAAATAGCCGTCGTGCTCTCTTATGTCTTTAGACTTACCCTTTTGCTGATGTTCTTTGGTCAATTTAAAGCGCTTTTGTAGCGCCTTGACTTCTATCATGCGTATTCCTTCGTTTTGGTCTGAAATAGTCAGTATTATCATAATATTCAGGATGTTGATTGTCGTCGCACCAAGTGGGCACGCCTAACAAGGGGAGTGGCGACAATGCCGAGTTATCATCAAGCACACCATCGCTTTGTATCATGTTGACTAATTGAGCGTCTAACATCTCATATTGCTTTGTAAGGTCCAAGCTGAAAAAGTGCTTATCTACCACCATGCATAACGCTTTACCGGTTAGACCAACAAAAGGCTGTGTCAGCATTTCATAATTAGCATGACCGAATATAAATGGCTTAATATCATTGCCCCACCGCGCACGACTATGCACAAAAACGTCATGCCACTGATGTTCTTTAAGCTTGGCAGCAAACGTTTCATCGGTCATCGCGATAATAACGCCACATTCATCAAAAAGCGTCAATGCATTACGTTGCTTACTGCGATGTTTTAAACCATGAACATTAATTTCATCAATATGGCGTTTATTAAGTAAAGATTTGCTTTTAGGAAACAAGCTCCAGATCATTGCGCCAAACAAGTCATGCCAGTTTTGCTCCCTGGTAGGTACCTGCCCTGTTTCAAAAATGATTTGCTCATAATAACGCGTTTCATCTTGCAGCTTGGCATCACTGACAAATTCAATGGGCTTGGCTTGATGATTCTTTGTATCAACTAAACTGTTGAGCCACTCAAAGCTGGGCCAATCAATTTGCTCTTGGAGTTTAAAAATGTCATTTAAATGTTCGAATGCGCCGCCAACTAATCTGTGCGACTCAAATTTTTCTGGTGGCGTGAATTTTTTCATTACTGGCTATATAAAATTCTTTGCGCCATTTTACCCTAAGTTGCTCCAAGCGCCAATGGCCTCTGAGCGCAGCAAAGCGCTACCTACCGCAGTTGCTCGAATATTTGCAAATTTTATGTTTATACTTAGCCGTCTTAAATAACAAAAGAACTGCTATGAAATTAAAAATGACTCTTAGCGCTTTAACTATCGCGGTGCTTAGCGGCTGTGCAACGACAGCTTCTAACACCAGCGCAGATGTGCAAGCCGCTTACAACAGTATTAATGCCGAGCAACTCGCACAGCATGTAAAAACACTGGCATCAGATGAATTTGGTGGCCGTGCGCCTTCATCAAAGGGTGAAGAGCTGACGCTGGCTTATTTGAGCGAACAATTTACAGCACTTGGTTATCAGCCAGGCAATGGCGATAGCTTCTTTCAAGAAGTGCCTTTGGTGTCTATCGAAGCTGACTCAAACATGACTTTGGATATTGGCGGCAAAGCATACCAATACAAAAAAGACATGGTGATGGGTACTAGCCGGATCAGTGCACTTGAGTCAATTAAAGACTCTGAGCTGGTATTCGTAGGCTATGGCGTAAACGCACCAGAGTATAACTGGAACGACTATGAAGGGTTGGACGTCAAAGGCAAAACGGTTGTAATGCTCGTGAACGACCCAGGCTTTGCTACCAAAGACAAAAGTATGTTTACTGGCGAAGCAATGACCTACTACGGCCGTTGGACATACAAATTTGAAGAGGCAAGTCGTCAAGGCGCCGCGGGAGCAATTATCGTGCACGAAACAGCGCCGGCTTCATATCCTTGGAGTGTGGTTGAAAACTCTTGGAGCGGTGAGCAATTTGGTTTTCAAAAGGCCAACAACAACATGGACCGCGTTGCCGTTGAAGGCTGGGTAACCGTTGATGTTGCCAAAGAGCTATTTGAAAAGGCAGGTTTGAACTTTGATACCGCCAAAGCCAATGCAGCTAAAGGCGCGTACCATGTAGACATGGGTGATTTAACTGCATCTGTGACGATAAAAAGTAAAATTAAAACCTCAAAGTCTTATAACTTTATCGCAACCCTTCCTGGTAGCGAAAAGCCTGATGAGCACGTGATTTATTCGGCGCACTGGGACCATTTAGGAACTGATAAAAACCGCCAAGGCGATCAGATTTATAATGGTGCGCATGATAACGCTACGGGTACTGGTGGTATGATTGAAGTAGCTGAAGCCTTTGCTAAGTTGCCAAACCGCCCTAAACGCTCAATCACATTTTTAGCTGTTACGGCAGAAGAGCAAGGGTTACTGGGTTCTAAGTTTTACGCTGCAAACCCTGTGATCCCTGCAAACAAAACCGTTGCTAACATCAATATGGATAGCTTAAATCTGTTAGGCAAAGTAAAAGATATCAGTGTGGTAGGTATCGGTAAGTCATCATTAGATACCATGCTAGAGAATGCCGCTAAAGCCCAAGGTCGTGTAGTATCTGGCGATCCAAAACCTGCATCAGGTGGTTACTACCGCTCAGATCACTTTGCATTTGCTAACATGGGGGTACCTGCAATGTACGCAGGTGGCGGTACTGAAGCATTCGATGAGCAAACTGCAGATTATCGCAAACGTATGAGCCTAGTACTACGTGGTTGTTACCATCAGCCATGTGACCGCTACCGTGATGAGTGGGACTTAAGTGGTGCCGTACAAGACTTACAGCTGTTTTACCGAGTAGGTTACGATATTTCACAGCAAACACAATGGCCAACTTGGAACGAAACGTCAGAGTTCCAACGCAAATAATTGTGCAATATAAACTAAAAAGCCAACGTTCATCGTTGGCTTTTTGTTTCTCCATACCAATCCGCTTAACTAAATAGTCTATTTTGAGGCAAAAAAACCTATTGATAGCACCGCTACCGCGTCCTGCTATCGCCAAGGTACCTACATCCATGTAGGCAAGGCAGAAATTTTGTGATTTAGTTGTTCTAAATGAGAAATTTTTAACGCAGCTAGCGTCAGGTTTAATCCCTAAAAATGATTAAGTGTTATTGCGGATTGGTATTAGTCATCGCATTGATTAACAATACATTCGGCTTAGCTCTTTAAACCATTCGGAGGTAAACCCACCTCCTGCGATTTGGCGCGTAGCTTTATCATCTAACGGTGTTTTTTGGTCTTGCTTGAGTGTTTTAATGGTTTTTTTGTTTAACTTGATTTTCATTGCCAGTCTCCTTTGACTCATTATTGAGTCAATCGACTATGAGACAAATAACAACCAATGTAAACACATTGTTATCAAGTTCTAACGTTTACCATTCAAACAAATACGCCATTTTACTGATGGTTCTAAGCGCTACACCATGCGTGTTACGCTTTGCATATAAATGCTGCAGTGATTTATCTTTTACTTCACCAACGATCACTTCTTTAACCTGATAACCCATCGCAGTCGCCGCGGCACTATATGCCACAAACTCCCATTTTTTTATATTGGTATTGTCTAAAATGACCAACGGAATGCCTTCACTTAGGCCATTGATAAAGCGCGCTAAATTCAAGTTATGGTATTCGGATAGTTTAAACTTTTCGAAATGATAGTCACCCGCATCGTTATAAAAGTAATCATCTGTAGAACAGATCAAATATTGGGTTTCGTCACCAGCGACCATTTCGTCCGCTAGTGTTTGCGCATAATGACTCTTACCGCAGCCGGGTAAGCCTCTCAAAATAAAAACTTGTTTCATCGACAATAACGTTACCTACAGTCAGAAATATCATTTAATAAAATAAACGACTATCATGCCATAACTTTACAATATAATCATGGTTTACCGCTCTGGCGCGTGCCATTATTCAAAAACACCGCCAAATAGAGTAAAAAACAACCTAAACGCTAGGCTAATTCCATTGCAAACGGATTAACTTGTAAAAGAGTTGCAATTGAGTGTTTTTTTATTGCTTTATCAAAGGTAATATACGGTTCACGTGCCTGCACTGTTTTTCAGGTACAATCGAATAATTATTAGGTAACTTATATCATTGGAGTGAAGATGAGCCACATAGCGATAACGGAGCTACTAAAAGGCACCGTTGCGGTCGACAGCCAAGTAACAGTAAAAGGCTGGATCCGTACACGCCGCGATTCAAAAGCAGGTATTTCTTTCTTAGCCGTTCATGACGGTTCTTGTTTTGATCCTATCCAAGCAGTTGTTCCTAATTCGCTCAATAATTATGATGAAGTTACCCGCTTAACAGCTGGTTGCTCTATAAAAGTAACAGGCGTGTTAGTAAAATCTGAAGGTCAAGGTCAAGCATTCGAAATTCAAGCAAACTCAGTTGAAGTGCTTGGTTGGGTAGAAAACCCAGACACCTACCCTATGGCGGCAAAACGTCACAGTATCGAATATCTACGTGAACACGCTCACCTTCGCCCACGCACTAACGTGATTGGCGCAGTAACGCGTGTACGTAACTGTTTAGCACAAGCAATTCACCGTTTCTTCCACGAACAAGGCTACATGTGGATCAGCACTCCCATTATCACGGCAAGTGACTGTGAAGGTGCTGGCGAAATGTTCCGTGTATCAACGCTTGATATGAACAACTTACCGCGCACAGATAAAGGTGATGTGGATTACTCTGAAGATTTCTTCGGTAAAGAAGCATTTCTAACCGTATCAGGCCAGCTAAATGGTGAGACTTACGCCAGCGCCATGTCAAAAATATACACTTTTGGCCCTACATTCCGCGCAGAGAACTCAAATACGTCTCGTCACTTAGCGGAGTTTTGGATGGTTGAACCTGAGGTGGCATTTGCTGATTTAGAAGACATCGCAAAACTTGCTGAAAACATGCTTAAGTATGTATTTAAAGCGGTATTAGAAGAGCGTCGTGACGATATGGAGTTTTTTGCACAGCGCATCGAAAAAAGTGCAATTTCACGTCTAGAAGAGTTTGTAGAAAAAGACTTTGCGCAAGTTGATTACACTGATGCAATTGAAATTCTTAAAGGCTGTGGCAAACAGTTTGAATTCCCTGTTGAGTGGGGTGTTGACTTGCAGTCTGAGCATGAACGCTATTTAGCTGAAGAACACTTTAAAGCACCGGTAGTTATTAAAAACTACCCACGTGACATTAAAGCCTTCTACATGCGTCAAAACGAAGACGGCAAAACTGTTGCAGCTATGGATGTGGTAGCGCCTGGCATCGGTGAGATCATTGGTGGCTCGCAACGTGAAGAACGCTTAGATGTACTAGACCAACGTTTAGAAGAAATGGGTCTAAACAAAGAAGATTATAGCTGGTACCGCGATTTACGCCGCTATGGCACCGTGCCTCACTCAGGCTTTGGTCTTGGCTTTGAACGTTTAGTTGCATATGTAACCGGTATGGGTAACGTACGTGACGTAATCGCCTTCCCTCGTACTAAGGGCAGTGCTACGTACTAAAGTCGGCCATTAAATTACACAAAAAAACCTAGGGGCTTGCCTAGGTTTTTTTATGCCTAAATTTTATAAGACAGTAAATTGTTTCACTTTTGGTGGTCAAAAAATACCCAGCTGATTGCCGGGTATTTATAACTTATCTAAGTTAATTTACTAAAGATTAGAAGCGGCCAGTCCATTCTAATGAGAACGTACGTCCCATAACAGCGGTTGTTACTGGGTATCTTTCACTATTAAACCATGGTTTACCGTAGACGTAACTTTCGTCATTACGTGCTTTAGAGTCACGTAAGTTATTCACACCTAACTTAACAAAATGATTATCGTTAATGGAATATGTCACCCCTAGGTTATAAATTAACCATGGCTTCATACGCTTAGCATACGCTCGACGTTTATCTGATGGGTTACGTATTGGATCTGGGTCTTCATCGTTCCAGCTTGAACCATAACGTGTTTGCTGAAGTGAGATACTCCAGTCGTCATTGTTCCAACCAAAGCGGTTATCCCAACGTGAACGGAAGTCATTGTTTAAGTAACTATCACGATACTCTTTATCGATTTTGTCACCTGGGAATTTTTGATCAACCACTTCTAGTACATGCGTGTATTTAAGGTCTAAATTAAATTCACCGTATGCGCCAAGGTCAAAGCCGGCCTTATAGTTAACGTCTATACCAGTTTGCTCATTCAAAGACTGGTTAATATATGTAGAGCGAGCCTTATCCACGGTCATCGCTACATCGGGGGCACCCACCGCATGTCTGTCGATACGGCTCAATACATCATCACATAATGCTTGGTTTTGTTCTTGACCGTTACGACATTTAGCTTCAGTTGTGAAGAAGTGACTGGTATCCCAGCTTTCTACCTGATCTTCGATACGAATGCGGTATAAATCCGTCGTCAGGTCCATTTTGTCTGTAATACTCCAAACAAAACCGATGGTTGCCGAGTAACCAGTTTCTTCTTTTAGGTTTTTATTACCCGTTCTTTCACCTTGGAACTCTTGTGATTCACGTAGCTTACCGGCATTGTTTGCATCACACTGGTAAGCAACGGCTTCGTGCTCTGCTGCAGACAAGCCAGTGGCTTGCTGGCCAGCAATTTGTGCACACTTACTTTCTAACCAGTAGTCAGTAAATGGTTGATAAAAACCTGAAGGACCAGCATACACTTGGTGAATATCTGGCGCTCTAAAGGTTGTACCATAGTTAGCTCGAACAAGTAGCGCTTCAAGCGGACGGTATTCTAGACCTAACTGATACGTGAACGCGCCATCTACCGCGGTTTCATCGTCGTAGTAATCGTAACGACCTGCAATACTCGCTTGTAATTCATCGGTTACAGGTACTCTGAATTCAACCGCCATACCATAGCGGTCGCGGTCGCCTTTACCTTCTGTACCCGTTAAACCGTTACCCCAACCTTTGCTTTTATCCAAGGTTCTTGGGTCAACATTTATTTCATAGTCTTCTGTAGACCACTCAACTGCCATTGCAAATGCAACAGGGCCTGCATCTAGTTCGAAAAGGTCACCTGTTAATGATGCGTTTACTGTAGTAACAGATGCATCAGCGCTTGAATCATTCACTTCAACGATTGCGTCACGACCCGCTTTATCTAGCGGCTTCCAGAAGCGCTCAAAGTTAGGGTTAAACTCACTCGTTGTCCCCTCTAACGGGCTACCTAAGAAGTACACCATTGCTTTATCAGATGCGATGAGGTTTTCATATTCAAAGCTCTCAGATGCACTATGTGCAATTGACACTTCATAGCCCCACTCGCCAAGTACTGTGCCTCTAAAGCCTGCTGCGGTATACAACATTTCATCTTCGAAGTGACTTTTTACATCGCCTATCTCTTGTGGTGTAAAGGTACGACCTAAGTATAGGTAACGGTCATTTGTTGCATCCCAAACCCATTGACCACCTAATGCAACCCCTTCTGGTAATGTGTTTGTACCCCAGTCAACTCCAAACCCACCGCGGTTCGCCGCTTCACTGTCCCAGTAGAGCGCTTCTGCAAAAAACTCATGCTCGTTATTAATCTGGTACGTCAGGTTAGTATATAGCGATAGTTGCTCTCTATCATTGATGTATGAGTTATCGCCCGTCGTGTCTTTACCACAATAAAAGCCGCGTGTAGGACGTTCTGACAGTTCATATTCATCCCATTGGTCACAAAGATTAGTACCAAACTCTTGTGGGTGGATATATTTAAAGCCGCCATCAATCGTGCCAGCCATAATGCTGCGCGAGTTTACAATTTGATATTCTGCTTCTTTGTTCGTAGCAGGGCCATCATTAAAGTCATTCAGCCAATCACGCTCGCTACCTAACAGCATATCTTGCTTTGAGTATTCAACTGCATAGCTTACATTTAAGTCGCCTTTACCAAAGCCACCTGCAATTGAAAATTTATTGCTATCGCCACCGCCTTGATCGGTTGTTGCATGGCGAAGACGCACAGTAATGTCATCTACATCTGTTTTAGTAATGATGTTGATTACACCCGCAATTGCATCAGAACCATAGACCGCTGAGCTACCGCCTGTCAGTACTTCAATGCGAGAAATTGCTGCAGCGCTGATCGTTGATAAGTTAAATACGTTGTTTTGGCCATTGAATGCGCGTGGATAGTTAGCAACACGGCGACCGTTTAATAGTACCAACGTACGGTTTGCACCCATACCACGTAGGTTGACCGTTTCAGCATTGGGCGTAAAACTGTTTGTAATACCTTGACCTTGAGTAGAACCCGTTGCCGATGACAGTGACTGAAGCGCCTCGAATACGTTATTGAAACCTTTAGCATCAATGTCTTCTGCTGTAAGTACAACGATTGGCGATGGGCCTTCTACATCCGCGCGACTAATACGAGAACCTGTCGTTACAATGCGCTCGATTTGTTTATCGGCACCTTGCTCATCAGTGTTCGCCACTGCATTGTGACCTGACAATGCAATTCCGCCAATTAGGACAGCCTTAATAGAAAGGCTGAGTTTAGACCTAATCATTATTTTCTCCCTTGTTTGATGTACATCTATAGCTATGAGTTGTAGCGTTTTATTGTATTTTGTGGAGCGCATATGGAAACACATTAACAACACGCTGTAAATGTAAAACAGCTTGTTTTTGCACAAAACTACATAATATTCAAAAGTCTCTTAGATACTGTTTTCTATCCGTATTTCTAAAACCAATCCGCTTAACTAAGTGCTCTATTTTTGATGTAAAAATCATTGTCGATAACAATGGAAAATTTTTAACGTTGCAAGTCAGGTTTAACCCCTCAAAATGATTAAGTGTTATTGCGGATTAATGGTATAAAATTGTCTCGCGGCTAACTTTTCAAGCAGAAGGTTATAGTGTTGAGTTGACAGAATCAGATAACTTACTCCGCGCACTTGAAATAGCACTCCCTGTTATCGTCATTTGGCCTTTTAACGACGATATCTCTTCATGTGCTAGTTCATAAGACAAGAAGCTTTGTACTAATAGCTGTACATCTAGCGTATGCTTGAAGCGCCCCATTAGCAGACCTATTGGGCCAATAATCGATATTATCGGCGTATGTGATACTAAGGGTCTGTCTTTATCAAGCGCAACCTTATGCCTAACTCCCAGGCTTTGAGCTAAGCTGAGCAACTGTGATGGCTCACCCGTCAGACCTATAAATGAATGATTAAAGTACTGAGCATACCGTTTAACCTCTTGCACTTGTTGTGGTTTGTAGTCGATAGAAACAAATACAAATTGCACTTTATCCGAAATAGGTTCTCCCGATATGTGACTTGCAAATTGCGACAACAACGCCAAGCTCATGGGACATATATCTGGACAATCTAGGTAACCGAACAAAACAAAGGTCCAGTGATTTTTTAGTGACTGATTATTAAACACTCCCTCGCCCGTTATCAGGCTAAATGCATTTATTTTTCTGGGCGTACTCAGCCAGTCTATAGAATGTTGCAGGGGTGATCGGTTATCGGAATATGTAGTAATCGCACTTACACCCCATCCAAGGGTGACTCCTATCAATAACAACATGCTGATAAGCTTTGCTTTACTCATCAGCCATCCCCTTATAACTCATACACACTAAGCAAACACTGAGAAAAGCTGGCAGCGTCACGCCAGCAAAATCAATGACAAAAAACTCAGGTCCACAAATACCAACCCAAATCTCCCAAATATGAAATATGCCATGGCTGACTAACCAAGCCGCTGGAATAAGCCAAAGTTGAAGTCTATAGCGCACGTAAAAGGCACCATATATAAATGCCGTGCCTATTAACGCATAAATAAAACCGAGATCGCGGACTAAATGTTGGTTAAATGGGCCCCTATCGGCCACACCTGGCACTAACCAATACCAAGTCTCTGGCGCAATAAGCATAAAAACACCGTTCGCCAAAGAGAGCATACCAAGCACAGAGGCAAGTATGGTCGCAATCTGCTTAGTCATTTCGATCCCCTACTACAAGCTCAAACTTTCGGGTAGGAACCAAAGGGGCACCTTTAACGTTGATCCGTGTACATGCCTTTGCATACCCTAATGCATATTTCAAAGTTGGATAAACACGCATAGAGCTAATAGCCAGAGCGATGCTAATTAATCCTACTTCTCCCCATGCTTGTTTTAGCTTTGCTCTTAGTTCATCGGCTTTAGGGTTGTGAGTAAGCACTAAGTCAGTAAATTCCATCACTAAAATGATATCATTGCTCAGTGTGCTGACATCCCAATTGATTATTCCTGCTATTGTTTTGGCACTCACGTTGTCTTCTAGCGCCATGTTTGTGACCAATTGCGTACAAGGTCCACAATCTTCCCAGATAATAGCCCTAAGCCTTGCCGCATATATCACCTCAGCGGGTACATTTTTGCAATGTGCAGACAGACTTTGAAAACCCATAAACTTAATAAATGCAATGAGATCAGCATTGAGTACATCCTGCATATAGCCAATGTCGTAGTCATATTTATGCTTCATCGCTAGCAGCATTTTATTTAAAAAATATCGGATCATGTTTTTTCCTTAAATAACAATTAGATTCTTACTATCGCGTGATACGCCTTACTCTGTTGCTTGAGAAGGTTCACTGCGACTGACGGGGCTTATTAATGAGATTAAACTTAAGAAAAACAGCGCGGCGCAGACATAGAGCATACTATTAAAACTGCCCGCTTCTAGCAGACTCGCTGCCAACATAGGCCCTGTTGCCAGCCCAAAGTAAGAGAGCGCTGCTGCGATAGCACTCAATTGTCCACTGCTATCTAATTGCGCACTCACCGCCAATAAATAAGAATGCACAGCAGGCCAAGCCATAAATAACAGTGCCATAGCACCTATGTAGATAAGTGGTATATGCGAAAAACTAAATAAAATGGCAGATACAAGCGACATAACCACACCGGCTATAACCCAATTTAATCGACCATAACGACTGGCGTGAATAACTGGCCACAGTGCGCCTAGCAATCCGAGTAATCCAGTACAAGCGATATACGTATTTACACGCACTTCATCAAGCAATGTTTGCTGACCTATAAGTGCAACATATGCCCAGATAGCATTCGCTGCAATAAGATACAAAACAATTGTCAACAACAATAAATATGCGTCTTTTTTATGAGGTTTTATTCGCGGATCAGAAGAAAATTTAGGGTTTTTAAGCGCTAGTAAAGGCAAAAAACAAGTAAATATTAGTGCTAATAATGCACACCCCGCCATCACAAAAAACACTGCATTATTGCCCAGTGTCTCTTGAGCATAGGGCATCAAATAGATAACCAGTGAGCCACAAGCAAACTGTAAAAATAACAACATGCCAAAAGCGCGGTCTGGGTCATTCAATCGAGCAATAACCGAAAAACTGATACCCACTACCAGACCGCCAAATAGGCCAGACACAAATCGCCATGTCAGCATGAGGTTATAGCTGTCTAACCAAGCAGAACCCAAGTCAATAATCACCATGAAAAACAGTGAAAGCAACACTGCAGGTCGCCACGCAAGTCGCTTGATAAGTAATACCGCTAATATACTCCCAGTAAGACTCCCATAACCATTCACTGCAACGATTTGCCCAGCTTGCACGTGATCAAAACTCAAAGTACTGACTAACGCACTTACCACGCTGGGTAAAAAATTGACGTAAAAAATCCCTGACATAGCAATAAATGCGAGAATAAAACACACTATTATTTGTTGATGTACGGGTGTATCTTCATGACCACTTACAATTGAGTGCTCCACTATTTGCTCCTTAGCCAAAAATAAGTTTATTCCTTGCACTAAATTCTAAGGACATGAAAAATTTAAAAAATAGGCTGATCTCCCATAGAGTCATGAATACTATTCAGGAATATATTTGTTATAGTGAAGCAAAGGGATCTAGAGGTAGATTAAGGTATGGACAAACTACGTTCTTTAGAGTTATTTCTCGCTACCTGTGATGAGGGTAGCTTTGCAGGTGCTGCGAGGGTCTGCAATACCGATCCATCTACGGTCAGTAAAGCAATAAACCGTTTGGAAACACAATTGGGTTTAACACTCTTTCAACGCTCGACTCGGCAACTAAATATCACCCAAGCTGGCAGCAGATATGCCAGTACCGTTCGAGAAATGTTTGTTAATTTAAGCTGTTGTGAAGAAGAACTAAAACACCTTAATGACGCACCCTGCGGCACACTTAAAATTAGCTCAGCAGTATGCTATGGGCATTTGTATATTCGACCTCTTTTACATGCCTTTTGCAAACAGTATCCAGATATTTCTTTAGACTTAGAAGTAACCGACTATCATGTTGATATGATTGAACAAGGAGTCGATGTTGCGATACGCACCGGGCACGTAAAAGACAGTAGATTAGTAGCCAGAAGGCTCAGTCCAATGGACTTTTTAACTTGTGCTTCCCCTTCTTATTTGGCTGAACACGGCACACCAACCCATCGAGAAGCATTTCAAACTCATCAATGGATTGGATTTCGCATCAAAGAAACCAATGCCTTACAGCCGATATTTTTACCCGATAAAGGCGGAGTCTACGGCCTGTATGATCTAAAACGCAGTTATATCACCGACGATGGTGAAGCGATGGCTTATATGTGTGCCGATGGACTAGGTATTGCACAATTGCCTCACTTTCTTGCTAAAAAGGGCTTGGAGCGCGGTGAGCTTGTGTCGATTTTTCCTCACTTTAGACCGCCACAGTATGAAAATGGCGTTTTTGCAATTTATCCAAAGCGTGACTACTTATCGGCCAAAGTCAGGGTATTTATAGATTTTATTGTTCAAGCTCTAAATGAAATAAACGAAAGTAGCAATCACACATGGGCAGAAGACATCCCCCCACTCGTGCCATTTAAGCGCAGCTTAGAGGTTGAATGATTAACCTCTAAGCTACTTGCACATACTTAGGTCGTTTCCTAGGCGAAAGTCAGGATCTCTTAAGTTAATTGCTTTACTGATACTGAGGTTCTAGTCAACTTTGTTCACTCACCCACTGCTGTTTTGCTAACTGCATCGCCTTGCCAATTAATACAATCGCAACCGCACCGATCAATACCGGAGTTAATAAAAACCCCCAGCCCTGTCCAGAGAGCATTATCAGTAACGGGTTTGCACCAGCAGGTGGATGTGTTGTTTTTGTGATCAGCATAGCACTAACTGCTACACCCGTTGCTAATGCCAGTGTCAAAGGTGTAACACCAATATATTGCGTGAAAAAAACGCCAACAAACGCAGTTATTAGGTGACCTAAAATCACATTCTTCGGCTGCGCAAGAGGGCTATCAGGTAAACCAAAAACTAATACCGTTGTCGCGCCAAAAGGCGCCATAAGCAACGCGATATGGCTGTATGTGGCGTCAAAAAAAGACAAAACACCAATTGCCAAACTTGCGCCTAAGCCCGCAAATAGAGCCAAAATTAAATTACGCATATTCCCTCTCAAAAAGTAGACCGAATTGTCTACATACAAATGTAGACAATTCGGTCTACTTTTGTCAAGATGTGTTTAAGGAGAAATATATGAGCAAAAAACGTCAACTGCTAATAGATACAGCATTAACGCTGTTTTATAGCCATGGTATTCATGGCATTGGGATCAACGAAATACTGAAGGTGTCTGGGGTGGCAAAGCGAACGCTTTACAGCCACTTTACTAGTAAAGAGGAATTATTACTTGCCGCGTTAGAAGCTCGCCACCATGTATTTATCCAATGGCTAGAAAGCAAGCTATCTAACGCTAAAAACGACCTTGAAGTAGCAACACAGCTCTTTGAGTCATTAGCAGATTGGTTTGATAACAATGAGCCGCTATTAGGAGAATTTAGAGGCTGCTTTTTTATTAATACTTGTGGAGAATACAGTGATGTATCTTGCGAGATCCGTCAATTGTGTGAACAACACAAATCAAAAGTGAGGCAAGTTATTGCTGATAAAATTAGCAGTGACAATCAAACTTGTGTAGCTACGCTGAGTATTTTGATGGAAGGTGCCATTGTCACAGCGCAAGTATCTGGCAAAAAAGCACTTCTAATAGAAGATTGCATCAACGCATCACAGGCCATGTTGCACTGATGCAATAAAAACATGGCGTTATTTCGCCTCGGTGATCACGGTATCAATTAAATGCACCATGCCATTACTGGCTTGAATGTTTGTTACTGTGACATTGCTTCCAGCGATTTGGAGTGAGGTAGTCGGTAGGCTTACTTGCCACCAAAGATTATTAAACCCTTGCCCCTTATTATCACCGACAACACTATCACCGCTGTAGGTGTAAAGAGGACGGCCTAAATAGGCAACTTGTGTTGTACTGTCAGTGCGAGTGATGAGTGACAAACCGGGTATGTTTTTTATGCCATCCACTGTTGCTATAACTGGCATCCAAGTTTGCGCACACGCATCAACACAGGTGCTACTGGCATTCTCTAGATCATTATCGAATACATACACTGTCATACCTGGCATTGCAGAGCCATTACCAGTCACTAAACGCTGATTTTGTGAACTATAGGCAATCACATCCGTGTTGGTATTGGTGGTCGATGAAAAGTCTACAACGTTGATGCTTAGTGCTTTGCCCGCAAGCGTATTAACTTGCTTACCATTTGCCGAAAACGCCCCAATACTGTTAATACTCGCGTCTGCAACAACATGCTGAGTCAGCACCCCAGTTAAGGCTGTTTGATCAGTCAGTAAAGCGCTCAACGTATCACTTGGAATCTTTTTAAATGCATTATTGGTTGGTGCAAATACGGTGAACGTTTTGCTGGTATCGTTGAATGTATCGACCAAATTCGCTGCTTGCAAAGCACTAACAAGCGTTGACAACTCAGCGGTATCTATGGCTGTTTGTGCAATAGTTTTGCTTGAAGCCTGTTGCTCAATAGGCGGCATAATCACTTTATTTAAAACGTGAATAACGCCGTTATCAGCATTAACGTTAGCTGTCGTTACAACAGCATCGTTAACAAATAATGTCATATCGGTATAAGACAACGCCGCTTTTTTACCATTTGCCATCTAAGGTATCCCCAAAACTAGTGTTTATATATCAATAAGATGGAGATTTTAGAAATTTTGGAAAATGTGGGGAACATTCATGATGTTTAGTGATCTTATGAATCGCTAAATAAAAAAAG
>NZ_JAAUWV010000039.1 GCF_014694405.1 Pseudoalteromonas sp. S16_S37 | reverse complement strand
AGGGCTAAACGAACTAACACCTGATGAAGTTTACTTCGGTAAGCAAAGATACGCGGCATGACTGGATCAACCACTTAAAAAGTTAGCTTATGTGTCCAACCAATGGGGTCCAGCTCTATATGCAGTTATAATGTATTGCATTGGCTTTCCTTTTAAAAATGCTTTTACACCCACTTATTGTATAAAAACTAGGTTACTGCGTTCTAATTCCTAGAACACCTGTACTTTATAATAAACAAAAAGTTATTTACAGAATTGCTTAAGTTATTATGGCTATTTTTAAGTGTGTAAAGGGGATTTACAAAAAAATGGAATAGAAGGGGAACACTGTGGATAAGGCCCAGTAATTAAATACTGAACCTTATCATTGAGTGATTTTAAAACTTACCTGCAGGCGGCCAGTTTGGATTATCAATTTCATCTTCACCAACTGCACTGCCAGCTTCTTGTGCAATTGACAACGGGACGTTTTCTTTAGGAATACATACTTCAACCACAAAGTTGCTATCTGGATTGCATCTTATTTCTTCCATCACCGCCATCAGCTCACTCATATGACTCACAGTACGACCCACGCCACCAAAGGCTTCTGTTACTTTTGCAATTTTCCAACTCGGTAGCTCGTTGTATGCATAGACGCTATCCAGTAACTCATCTTTGTAATCAACTGGCGGTTGTCTAAATGGATTGGGGTTTACTAAGTATTGTTCAATACCATAGATACCATTGGCGATGACAAATACCACGGTGTTTTGACCGTAAGCATGCTGATCGGCAACAGCTTGGCAAGTTTCATGAAATGCACCATCGCCCACAACAACCACCGCACGCTTATCAGGCATAGCGCATTTAACGCCAGTTCCCGCAGGGACGGAGTAACCGATAGAAAGCCATGCAGCCTGGGCTATAAAACCATTGCGAGATGGAATTTTAACCCCTTGTGCGCCGATAAGTGGAAAACCCGCATCAACAATCATCACATCGTCTTCGCTGATCCATTGACTCATGGCGTGGAAGAAATTGTCATAGCCAAGTGTGCTATCTGAATTTGGACAAGTACGCGCTTGTTTCATCAATGCGTTGGTCAAGCGTAAGCCTGACAACTTTACAGATTCAACTGTCGCTAACTCAGTAAACTTAGCTATCAGCGCGTCTAGGTACTGTTCTAACTGCACAGATGGATAGAAATTTGCACCAACAAAAACACCACCATGTGCGGCTAATACAGTTTTGCTGCTGCGTATATCTTCGTTGCCAGTGTCTTTACCTGTCGTCCAAGCGCCAATGCCGATAAGCGCACCGTCATCGCCAACAAGCTGGGTTATCTCTTCGTTTTTAAGCGTGACACACCCTTCAAACCATGGATGAGTCTCTTCAATAACCGACTTACTCAACGCTGTAGTCACAAAATGGATATGCTTATTTGGTAACGTGTGCGAATGGTTGAGTATTCCCAACAACTCTAGGAATTTATCTTGTAAACCATAACGTTGTAACTCAATACCCGCCCAAAAAATGCTATTTGGTTTGCTTAACATCAACTCTACTGTAGCTTGGGCTGCATTGCTTGCCTCACTCACAGTGATCGTAGCATTAGCGCCTGAAGCAAGTTTTCCTTGCGGTTTTTGACATGGGGTACGCCACACATCTTCGGCCACTTCAAAATAAATAGGGCGCTTTTGAGTCAGCATAGCGGTGATGGCAGAATCAATTTGGTAAGGCGCTTGTTGCGCGTTGATGATTCTCTCGGCTGCGACAGTAATGGGCTTAAACATGTGAATATCTACGAAGTCATAGCCCGTTGTGTGCGAATACAACAAGCCAGCTTGCTTTGATATTTGATCTTCCTTATTTGTTGGCGCGCCATTGATTAAAATAACGGGCACTTGCTCAACAAAAGAACCCGCTATGGTATTTAGTAAACTAAAAGCGCCCACACTGTAGGTTACATACAATGCGCTTACACCTTTTAATCGAGCATAAGCATCCGCCGCAAAACCCGCACATATTTCATTGGCGTTGCCAGATATTTTTATAGGTGAGTTATCGTCAGATAAGATGACATCCAGAAGCGCCGCCGTGTAGTTTCCGGCCACACCAAACATCTGCTCTACACCAATTTCCTCTAAACGCTGCTTTAAATAATCAGCAACGCAGTATTTATCAATTACACTGTTCATATTTATTCTCGAGACATTAGGATAAAAAAAGGAGGCGCAAGGCCCCCAATTGGTCTAATTAAGCTTTGTCAAAGTAGGTTAAGCTCACACCGATAACGCTTGTTCTATCAACAGTGTCGTCTACTGGTGCATCACTCAGGCTTAGTTTTGGATCAATATACTCATGAATCAATCGCGATGCGTTTTCTTCGTAGGCAGCCTTAATTGCAAGTGATGGCGCAACGCCAGTTTGCTCTTTGTAAAGCTCGTCAAATGGCTTCAATCCGAAGCCTTTTTCTAGCACTAAGTCGGTAGAGCGCAATGCGCCTTCAACCCAACCTTGATAGTCAGAGAAAGCTTCTCCGCAAGTGAATAGGTTAGGAAGAGGCTCTGTTAAATCCGCCATGACTTGTTTATCATCAGCGCCAACAGCCCACTGATGCACACCATAGCCAAACTGCTGGCTCATAGGTAAGTCAAAATCAACGCTGCCTTCCCAGATGCGCGCACTTGTTAAAACGGGTTGCGGCACGTAACGTGTGTCGAAAATATCTTTAAAGAACGCCGTCGCTTGCTCTACAACGGCCACTGATGCAGGGTAGATATCTGATGGCACTTCACATACGTACTGATCTTGATTTGGGTTGTGATACAACTCACCTTTGTTTTGCAGCGTGCTCCAGAAATTAATATTCAAGTAGTCGCAGTAAATTGTCAGTGCAGCAGGGCGGTCGTATTTTTTCGCGTTGATTTCATCCAACTTAGCCTGTGTCTCTTTATCTGGATGAGTTTTACGTTCTTGATACATGAGCGCGGCAACAAGCGGTTCATTAACAGCATAAAATGGATATACCGAACCAGTTGGTAAATCTGCAAAGTTAGGACCAAATTCAACAGCAGGGCGGCCTGTAATACCTGTTGCCCACCATGGTGTATCGTAGTACAGGTTAATTTTAAGTAGCGGCTGATTTGTTGCGGTTTGCAGCGTATTCCAAATTTTCTTAGACTCTTCTTTTGGTAGTTCATTGAAGGCGTTTGAACCCACGAATAAGCGCTCTAAAGCAAGCCGAGGTAGCCCTAAAATAACCTTTTTAGCGCGAAGAGTTCCCGTCACATAGCAACCATCTTTTTCTGTCCGTGTGTAACGCAGAATATATTCTTTGCAGTTTTTATCGTAATCAATTGCCTCAATTTCGGTTTTTAAATGGATACGCTTTTCACCGATGTCCTTAACTAACGCATTTGGCAAGGTACTGAAGCCGTCTTTAAAGGTGCGGAAATTTGCATCTGCAGGAAAATCTTCAAGTAGCTGATATGCAACACCTGCGTTCATTTTTGATAAAAACGTGCCATTAAACCCAAGTGCACGATAGAGCATAGTAATACACTCTTGCGAATAGCCCATATCAGAGAAAAGATCCCATAAAGACCACTCGTTTAGACCTTTACCCTTCCACTTACACTCTAAACGGAAATCTTGCCAAAACGATGGGCCTTTTACTTTTGGACGCTCGTTAAACTGTGGATTAGCTTGTAAAATACGGTTAAAAACAACATTCACAATTTCAGTTGGATTCATACTTTGCTCTGGTTGGTCTAAATTATAAAGTTCAGACCAAATAGCATAGTTATCCTCTTTTGCTTCGTTCACTGAAAAGCTTTGACCACGAAAATACAAACGGTTGTTACCGCCACTGTTCATCGGGAACGGAACGATTTCGTCTTGTAAATCCAACTTTAAGAACAAAGCCATTAAGTCGTCCATGCCATCAAACAAAAATCGCATGCCACCTTGTTCTTCTTTTACTGTAATCGTGTCTGGCTGGTTAGGGCCTGTTTTCTGATTTTTAAACTTAATAAGGTCGGAGTCTAAACGGCCGCCCGTTCTATCGGAGCGCTCAAGAATGACAAAATCATTTTCATTTGTCTCGTTTTGCAATCTCCACGCACTGTACAGGCCAGACATACCCGCACCAACAATCGCAATATCAACTGAATCGGGGATAGTTTTATAATCGATTTCACTGCCAAGTTTACAATGGGTCATTGTTATTTCCTTGATTTGTTATCTGTTTATTAGCAACTTAACGACCAGTTCGGTACCGCCAAGGCATGACTTAGCAAAATGTGGCCCAACCAAATGTGGCCGCCAAACATGTGCACCGTTTGCTTAAGTTACAAAGTTCAATCTTTAGTTTTTTAGGGTTTACTGTTGGGCAAGTACTGCGAACTTATTCCTTTAAGTATGCATGCCGTCACGCCTCTCCCTGTAGACCTTAATAAATGTAGCAGGTATGTAAATAAATGTGTGTTACAGAGCATTACAAAGCGATTTTTTTGCTCTAAAACAAAAAAGCACCTGAAATATATATAGTTTTATTAACGTTACTTTTTCTAATTTGTTCGTTCCTTTTATAAATAAACATTTGCTGCAGCATACCGTTGGCCACCTTAGATCTGGCTTTTCGCGAAGAAGTTGCTGGCCCACTGCTTAAATCCAATTATTCACGACACTCTAACTAATTGAAATTATTTATATAAATCACAATAAAATAGTTATTTTTGTCACTTTATTTTTATAAAAACATCAAAAATTTGTATACAACCCATCTTAAGTTAGCCGCTGTCTTTGATTGGGAATCAAAGCGTATTAAACAAAATCAGCCTTAGTTAACACTTAGCAACAAAATTTATAATTACTACCAAGGACTTTTTTAATGATAAAGATGAAACAATTGATAACGCATCTAATAACAGTGAGTTTGTTAGCTTGCTCATTGTCTACATTAGCGGGAGAGTGGATCCCTATCTATTCACCCGAACCAAACCTCGACAAAGGAGAATCTTTATTTGGCTATTCATCTGAAGGGCGTGAAACATATACCATACAAAACAAAGATGGCAGCTTGATAAACGTAGTAGATATAGGCGGTTATGGCTATGTGAGTGACATGATCTTGGGCCATACAGACACCTTAAAACAGCGCGGCTATCACTTAAACATTAACTCATCACCCAGTGTTAATAATGTACATCGTGATTTTGACTCTATACAGGGTACTGTGAGGCATTTAGACTCAAGTTACAAATGGCCAAACGGCGTTATCCCTTATGTTATTGATGGAAGCCTTGGTGCTCAGGCGCGTAGAGACTTTCAGTACGCCGTTGAGCATTGGCACGCCAATACCAGTATTCGACTGGTGCCACGCACCAACCAACGCGATTATGTAATCGTTCAAAACGGTGGTGGGTGTAGTTCCTGGATTGGTCGCTCAGGTGGCGCACAAACAATTACGCTTGCCAATAACTGTGGACGCGGTGCAGCTGTGCATGAAATTGGTCATGCGGTCGGGCTATTTCATGAACAAACTCGCCCAGACAGAGATAATTACATCCGTCTGTTATGGGGCAATATCTCAAGTAGTATGGCATACAACTTTCAGCGCATTTCAAACTACCAAGGTAAAGCACATGGTCAATATGACTATGATTCAATTATGCATTATCGCATCAATGCGTTTGGTATAGGGGGTCGTCGTACCATCGAGATATTGGATACGAACGTGAATGAGTACAATGTAGGAAATGGCCAACGCTTAAGCCAAGGCGATATTGCTGCCGTAGCTTATTTGTATGATACACCAGATCCTATTATTGAATGTTCGGTCAGTGTGATTGAAAACAATCAATCATTAACGTTGTCAGCAAGAAAAGGGCAGTCACAATGCTTTAAGCTAACGCTGGGTGCAAATGCAAAGCGCTACCGCATCACAACAACTGGCAATAATGGAGATGCAGATTTATTTGTTCGCAAAGGTCAAATTGCAACGCAGCATAACTATGATTGTAAGTCAGATGGCGAAAACGCCAACGAAGAGTGCATATCTGCTACCACCGCAGGAAACTATTACATTAACGTTTATGCATACAGCGACTTTGATGACTTAACACTCAGCGCTGAAGTTGAATTAAAAGATGACGACCCAGTTGATGGCAGTTGTAAGGCACACGCGCTTACGCCAAACACCACTGTTACACTTAAAAACATCGCTGCAGATACGGGTATGTGTTTTAAAGTAACAGCTGATAATAGCTACAGCTCAGTAGAATTTAACTTAAAGGGTGGTGAGGGCAACGCAGATCTCTATGTCAGAAGTGGGGCTCATGCTAACCGCCAAAACTATGATTGCGTAAGCGCAACATCTAACAACAATGAGCACTGTTCAACCTCAGCGCAAAACGCAACCTATTACATTTATGTTTACGCGAACACCGAAGTAAGCAATACCGCTTTGCGGGTAGACCTAAAAGGTAGCAATGATAATAGTGAAACATATGTGGGTGAAATATCAACACGAGACGAAGTGGACATTCAGCCAAATGGTCAGTGGTTTGAATACCAAGGAGGCAACCTAACCGGACTATTAAATGGTGATAACCAGGCTGATTTGGAGTTAGGCCTAGAGGTTTGGAATGAAGACAAACAACAATGGGAAGTCGTTAAATCATCAACCCAGCCACAGTCTATTGAAAAAATTGAATATCAAGCACCGTATGGCTACTACCGCTTCAAAATATACAGCTGGGACAGTCAATCAACAGGGCAATATCAGTTTACTTTGAAAAAATAACTAAATTTGCGCCTTTCAACGAGAAGGCGCTTTTTTAATAACGCTATTGATTTTGAAGTACACTCAATTTTAGTTTCCTAGATAGTTAGCGTTAGAACAGTTGATCTTATTCACTTATCTACGTTGACTACGCATAAAGTCACTCAAAAATATCTTAAATAAATCAGCATCAATGGAGTTCGACTTTAATAGATTACATCATTTAACATAACGTAAATTATGGGATGTTACGTATATCCGTTTACCGTTATCTCCATCTATGTGTAGATGTCACCAGCTAAGTCCAATACTAGGCAGTATCGGACTTATTGTTAATAAGCTTGATCATATTATTGCGCAATCTATAATTAACCATATTCAAACTCTTATGATGGTGTTTCTTGTTGTACAAAGCCGCTTCGTTATTGTTTTTCTGCTATTGCATGATAATGAGTACATTGAGTACGGCTTCATCTAATACAGATCCTGAATATGAAATATCTCGCGCACAGTATTTTATGCGCTCAGATCCAGAGCAATCTTTAGCTATTCTCAATAAAATATCTAACGTTGATAAGTTACCTGATGAGCAGCAAGTCGCATTTCACGTATTGAAGCTTAGAACCTCACTGACACTCAACTATCTTGATGACATAGACCCAATATTAGAGACCTTATTCAAATTGGATGAAAAACCCGCTTTTTCGGAAACAATAGTGGCAATATTAAGTGGTACGGGTATTTGGCTAAGAAAAACAAACTATTTTGACGCTGCACAACATGTTTTCTCATGTGCGCTGAAGCATGCAGATAAGTCTAGCCAACGGATCTCTTTATTGATAAGTAGTGCGATTGTTGCCAGATATAAAAAAGACTACACGCTTGCGAAGTCTATTTATTCAGAGGCATCCAACATCGCTATGCGACTTGATGACGTGCGCGCAATGGCAACAATCAACAACAACCTTGGCACTATTGCCATGGACCAAGGCAATATAAAAGAAGCCGAAGCACATTTTCGAGAGGCCTTAACCGCATTTCAATTAGCGAATAACCACTCTGGCCATATAAATTCGGGTATAAATCTGCTGTTCACTTTTGTTTTGCAAAACAAAAGTATCGATTTTTTGCGATTATATCCGCATATTTCACAGCTCTCTGATGAATACCCAGATGAGTCGAAAAAAGCCTATTTATTTTGGGTCAATTCGGCATATCAATATACCCAAGGTGTCAAACTTACCGACCAGCAAAACAAAGAATTAATTATTGAATTTAATAAGTTAGCAGGGCCTCAGCTAAAAACACTGATTAAAATTCACTTGGCATCGCTCATTGGTATTGAGGTACCCATTGTCGAGCATATCGCAACCAAAAAATTTGAAAATAAAACTTGGTTTAACAAAGTATTAAGCTGTAATTGGTAACTACTTAGCCAACAAATCCGTTAATACTATGTTGTTGTTATTGTCTCGGCTGTTGCGAATTATTTCGTCATGATTAAAGGTTACACCTGATTTCAATAACCGGTCGTAAAGAACAACGTTCACGGTTGCCGCTAGATTCATACAGCCTTGAGTGGGAACATAAATAACGTCTTGGCACAGCTTAAGGGTTTCTTTATCAAGAGAGCCGTCTTCTGGACCAAACATATAGAATGCACTTTTTGGGTGAACATATTCGGTAAGTGGTTTTGCACCCTCAATAAGCTCTATCGCGACAGGTGTAGCGCCTAGTGGTATAACATCACCTAAAGACTGAGCACCGATGAGAGGTATGCTTTGATATACCTTTTTGGTGTCGGTTGTGAACTTTCGCGCATTTTCAAATCGCTTACCTGTATAAAACACAGAATTGACACCATAACACCCTGCTGCTCGCATCACTGCGCCAACATTACTTGGGCTTTTAGGGTTAGTTAATCCAATACAGGCAAATCCACTATCAAACATCGTTTTTCACTCTTTTATATATGCCACGCGAATCTACAACAATAACGGCAGCACGTCTATAGAGGTGCGCTTGTTTTGCAAGCTATGGTAAGATCTCACCATATTAAGCATGAAAAGTTTATAAATGAATATTGATACTTTCTGGCAAATTATTTCTACAGTGCAAAATGATGATGATGTAAACCTTGCGTTGAGAACTGCACTTTCAGCCTTAGATAAACAAGAGATAGCGGAGTTTGACATACTCTACACCCAACAACTGCGTAAGTTATGGCATTGGGATAACTGGGCATTTGCCTATGTTATGTGTGGTTGTAATAGCGAGTATGACTTTTTAGATTTTTGTAATTGGTTGATATTACAAGGAAAGACTAATCTAGAACAGATATTGAGTAACCCTGATAGTTTAGCTAATTATGACCATGTTCCAATGAATGACGGCCTGCCCGCCCCTTACTGTGACGAACTCGATTTGGTAGCAGGTTTATTGTATGAAGACATTACAGGCGAAGAACTCCCCTACCACAACGTGGTGAATTTTCAGCCGCAAGGCAAAAAGTTTAAAAATAAGCCCAAGTTACTAAAAGAGCGGTTTCCGCTACTGTTTGCTAAATATTGGCAGCAAAAATAAAAAAGGCGCTTGAAGCGCCTTATGTTTTTAGCATTTAGTTTAAAATAATTCGCAGCATACGGCGTAGCGGCTCTGCTGCGCCCCATAACAGTTGATCTCCTACCGTAAAGGCACTGATATATTCAGGGCCCATGCTGAGTTTTCTAATACGTCCAACAGGGATATCAAGAGTCCCCGTTACGTTTACTGGTGTAAGTTCCTGTGCTGTTTTATCACGATCATTTGGGATAACTTTAACCCAGTCATTATGAGATGCCAAAATACGTTCGATCTCATCGACCGGTAAATCTTTTCTAAGCTTGATAGTCATTGCTTGTGAGTGACAACGCATCGCACCAATTCGTACGCATAGGCCATCAATAGGGATCGGAGATTTAGAAGAGCCCAAAATTTTATTTGCCTCAACTTGAGCTTTCCATTCTTCTTTTGATTGACCAGACTCCATAGGAACATCAATCCAAGGAATTAAACTACCAGCTAATGGCACCCCAAACTGGTCTGTCGGCAAATCATCTGACTTAATCTTATTCGCAACTAGCTTATCGATTTCTAAAATCGCAGAGCCTGGGTCATTCAACAACTCTGCAACTGATGCATGAATATCACCCATTTGTGCAATTAATTCGCGCATATTACGCGCACCTGCACCTGATGCAGCTTGGTATGTCATAGGGCTTACCCATTCAACCAAGTCTTTTTCAAATAGACCACCTAAGGCAAGTAGCATTAGAGAAACCGTACAGTTGCCGCCAACAAATGTTTTAACGCCCTGCTCTAACCCTTGCTTTATTACATCGCTGTTTACTGGGTCAAGTACGATTATGCTATCTGACTCCATTCGCAATGCCGACGCTGCATCTATCCAGTAGCCATTCCAACCTGATTCACGCAAAGCAGGATAAATTGATTTAGTGTAGTCACCACCTTGACATGAAATGATAATATCCATGTCAGACAAGGCCGTTACATCGTTAGCATCTTGTAGTGGTTTGGCAGTACCGGCAAAGTCGGGGCCTAAAAGCCCAGTTTGTGATGTCGTAAAAAAGTGCGCATCAATGTGTGCAAAATCATTCTCTTCCATCATTCTGTGCATAAGCACAGAGCCAACCATACCACGCCAACCAACGAGTCCTACTTTATTCATGTTATTTTTACCTTCATTTAAAATTAATAGACATTGCGTGAGTCTAGACGTCCAAAATAACAAATATGAGAGGGTTCGACTAGCCAAAATTGAATATTATTTTCTCTAAATTAGTGACGTTTTTTGTTGGCAACAAAGGTGGAATTTGGGAACTGAGTAGGACTAATTCATTACTTGATACGCTATCTACGGCTCACTGCCCTTACCAATAAGTCTTGTATTGAGTAAACTTAGGGTTCTAAAGCTAACACACCACACAATCAACTTAATGGCAATTACATAAAAAAATAGCTTATCTTTTCAGTTAATTAAGTTATGACGATAAAATAAAAAACCCCGCAAAGCGGGGTTTGGATACAACATGTAAAGGTTGTCCTAATCTGATGTTCACGACATCAATTCAGAACTCGGTTCGAGGTTCGTTTATAATTTTTAATTATAACCTTTAAGATTGTGTGCACTTTAAAGTATAAAGATGACAAATTTATTAACGTGCTGAGCTTTATACTTAAATTATCTGGTTCAGTACAAGTTCACTTAACTGATAGCGTATAGTCTACGTTACATGTCATATTTTCGCAATCAAATCTAATTATTTTTTATGAGATAAAAAAAGCCAAGGCGATAGCCTTGGCTTAATACTTTCGTTGTTATTAGTAAAAATCGTCTAGCACTTAAAATTCGTAGCTATAGTTTATGCTTACGCTTGTACCAACTTCTTTTTGTCTAACAATAAGATCTGATTGTGTTACTTCCTGTTCTTCGTTTAGCAGGTTTTTCACTTTGAACTTAACCTTAGAGTTAAAGTCCGGATACCAAGTGTACACTAGATCTAGTGAATGAAACGGTTGCTCGAACGCATCTTGTCGACCACCGATACCTGAGGCCAATATACGCTCGCCGAACACGTTGTATACTAATGAACCACTGTGCTGGCCATCTGCAGAATCAAAACCCATTTGTAGGTTAACTACGTATTTAGAATGACCTGTCATACGCTTCGTAGGGTTAGTTAAGTTACCAGCAAACGCAGGGTCAATTGATACTTCTGAATCACTTAATGTGATGTTACCAGACGTGAATACACCACTTAGGGCAGATGATAAGTCGTATAGCCATTCAGCTTCAATACCATACACTTCACCATCGATACCATTTACAAATGAAGCACTATAATCTTCATCACCGACTCGCAGTACGGTTTCGATTGGATTAGTAATATCTTTGTAGAACGCACCAACCGAGAAGTTGTCGCCGTTATCCATGTAGTACTCAAAGCGCGCATCGTAGTTTTTCAAATCACTACTTTTAAGGCCTGGTGTACCAAATGTTTTGATATCAGTAAGCGGATCGTAGTAAGCAACAGAGACTAACTCACGTAAGTCAGGGCGAACTGTCGTTTCTCCGTAACTAAAACGAACCTGATAGTTACTTTCAGCCAAATAAGTTAAAGCCAACGAACTAAAAACATCGTCCAGATTAACTGAGCCTTCTTTAATTTTTTCGGGTGAGTAGAAAATGCCCTGAGTGATCTTATCAAAGATCAAGCTAGACGTGCCGATAGAAACTTGCTTAAAGTCTTCGTAGCGCAAACCGCCACTTACACGCCACGAGTTATCGTAAAGCACATCAAATTCAAAGAAACCCGCATCAATTTTTTGAGCCGCTGTATAGTCATCCGCGCTCGGTGCGGTCGGTTCGTTAAAAGTCAGTAAAAAGTTGTTATTGCCAACAAACTCATCGTCCAAGTAGGTTGTTAAGCCAAGTATATTTTCTGCGCTGTTATTTACTGGAATAGAGATGCCAGTATTGTTATTAACAGCAAAACTTGACGTATTGTATACACGCGCTCGGTCCATAAAGTCGTAGCCAGCTTTCAATGTAACTTCGACATTGTCAAAAGAAAGTGGCAATGTAATGTTACCGCTGTACGACTTAACATTATCAACCATGTTGGTAAACGAATAAATTGCTCTATTGTCGTCACCAGTGATAATCGAACCTGTGTAAGCACCGTTCTCAAACTTATCAATAAAACGGTAATCAATGTTAGTTGGGATGCGTGTTTCCGCTTCCGACTCTGTATACTGCCAATCAGCACCAACTCCCCAATAATCAAGGAAAGTATGTTGGCCGATCAACTGATCTACGTCTAATTTGCGTTCTTCGTAATTGAAACTGTGAGCACGTTGCGCTTCACCCGTACCTGCAATAGTTCTTACCGTACTGCCGTTAGGACTTTGAGATACGGATAAGCTTACTTCATCTTCGTTATCTTCGAGGTATATTTTCGAGTAGCTAACACTGTGTTGTTCAAGTTTGTAACCCAAATTGAAAACACCGCTAATACGTTCGTTTTCAGTAGTTACTTTTGAATCTTTCACTGTTACGTAACAGTTAGTGCTGGCATCTTCTGCGGTGGCAAGAGACGTTGTACAGTTATCTGCAGGATCGTCATCCGTCACCGCAGTCTTACGCTCTGAATACGACCAGTCGTTATCATAGGAGCCCGCAAGCATAAACCCTATCGTGCCACCAAAATAGCTTTCATCGAAGCTAGTGCCAATATTGGCCTTTACATCGTAGTTCGGATCTAACGATTCTTTGGTAACTTTGAGATCGCGAGGTAGCGATAAAATTAGCGATTTATTAATCGCAGCCGCTTGTTCAGCTCTCGTCTGCGTTGCGGTTTCCTTAATGCCATCAGCATCAACAATACCTTCCAAACTAAAATCGCCTCTATAACTCAACACGGCATCATGTAATGCTTGAGGCTGCCCGCTTCCAGGGCGTGAATATGTATAGCCTTTATCCGAGTTTGAATTCATACCAATGCCAATTTCAATACCTGCCGTAAATTCACTTGGCACTGATTTAGTACGAATGTCGATATTACCACCACCAAATGCAGCTGGCATCGAAGGAGAGTATGCTTTCTGTACAGCTAAACTTTCGATAATACTAGATGGGAAAATATCCAGTGGTACCACGTTACGTGTTAAATCTGGGCTTGGTACTGAAGCACCGTTTAGGCGCGCGCTGGAATAACGCTCACCTAAGCCGCGAACATAAACGAATTTACCATCAACAAGCGTTAAACCCGTTACACGGCGCAGTGCCGAAGCCGCGTCACTATCACCAGTACGAGATAGCTGCTCAGCGCCCATAATGTCCGCAACGAACGCTTGATTTTTACGCTCTTCGATTACTGCAGCCGCACTGCCTTGCAAGCGCGTGCCAACAGCTACAACTTCTTCTATTGCTTGGTCTTCTGCTGCGATGCTTGGCATTGATACTCCAACAACCACCGCCGAACTTACTGCCAACGCAATTTTTTTCAATTTCATATGAGTATTCATTTGCAATCCTGCCAAAAACCATAAAAAAGGCGCAAAAGCTGCGCCTACTTCGTGATAAACATATAAATCACAAAAGATTTTGATTATTTAATAGCAGCAAGTGATTTTTGTACCCACTTGTACCATGGGCTGCTTGTATCCTTATCCGATACTGCGCCAATGTAATCCACTTGTTCGAAGAATGTCTTGTCTAAGCCTTCGCCTGTTAAATCGTTTGCTTGGATTGTAACTTCTGTAGAGGCCGTGTTAGTAGAAAAACCATCTGCAGATAGCACGCCTTGCGCGTTATCAAGAATGATACTTGAACCACCGTTTGCAAACCATTCAGCTTTTGAGCCAGAACCTGCGTCAGCGTTAAATGTGTCACCGTCTTTAAACTGTTTAACACATGCCATTACAGAGTTGTTGAATTTAATTTTGCCGTCTGCAGCTTTTTTCTGAGCACTTACATCTTTAAATTGAACACAGTTGGTCCCATTAATTGATGCATCAGCCTTAACAAATAACGTGTTGTAGTAAGTACTTTCAATCGCATCATCAAATGCAATTGCTTGTGAGGAGCCATTATCACGAATAGATTTACCATCTGTGGTGATAACCGTTACGTTGGCAATAGTAGGGTTAGATGCCGGTACTTCTGAGTAGTCTGCACCGCCGTTTTTCTCACCGTCTGTCTCAAAGCCATTGTTACCCATGTAACCTTCTGTACCAGCTGGGATGGTAACTAGTTTTTTCTCGTCTTCATCGTAGTATGTCACGTCTGTTTTAGTGGTCACTTTACCGTGCTTAACTAAAATAAATTGTGCATTACCTTTCCAGCCAGCGTCGATATCAATACCATCATCTTGTGTATCAGTTACTACGATGTGTTTGATGTTTGCAGCACCACCGAAGAATTCGATACCATCGTCAAAACCTTGGTGAATATGCAAATATTCAAAACTAGACTTAGAACCTACGGCATTAAGCGTTAGTGAGTTTAAGTCGTTACCTTCACCGCCATCACGAGGACCTGAACCTGCGTACCAAATGTTTGCATATTTGATGCTACCGCTGTCGTCTGCGTTATCATTTCCACCGAAGTGGCTAACAATACCTTCTGACTCAGCATTACATGTGCCAGCTGCACGTTGTTCATTTTTACAGTGGTTAGTTAAACCAAAACCGTTAATCATGATACCGCCCCAATCAGCAAATTGTGCGCCGGTGCCAGCGATATCAAAATCTGGGTAAACTTTTGCAGAAGTAAATGTAATTGGAGCTTCAGCGGTACCAATTGCGTTAATTTTTGCACCACGACCGATACGCACAATCGCTTCACCAGATGTGAATGCCATTGTTGTACCAGGTTCAATATTCAGCGTAGGACCATTTTTCTCGATGGTACAACCAAGAGTCGTATCACAGTTTTTACCCATTTGGATAGCACCTTTAAATACGTGTGCACCACCATTGGCTAACGCTTTAAATGTGATGTTTTCTTCAATTTCTAGGTTTTTGCCTGCAAAATTTGTGTCATAAACACAGTGTGGCGCTTTAAATTCACCCTGAACTTCGTTACCAGCAACTGTACGTTTAGTACATGGGTTTTCAACTTTGCCATCACCAGTATCTGGTGTAGTAGGAGTAGTTGGTGTTGTTGTTGTGTTATTAGAATTCTTTACACTGCTATCGTTAACAGTAGGCGTAATTTTAATATCGCCGCCACAACCGGCTAAAACTAATGCAGAAGCAACAAGGCTAACTTTGAATAACCCAGAAAATTTCATTTTTATCTCCAATAAATATAATAATTATAAGCGCATAAAAAGCTTGGACTTAAAGTAACGCCACTGTATTACAAATGGGTTACACTTTATAGAAACAATAATGACAATTTATATTTTTGAAATAAAAAAACCGCCCGAAGGCGGCTTTGGTGTTGCGATTATAAAACTATAATAAAGCTTGTTTTAAAGTCTCATTATGTAGTTTTTCTTTTTTTACGTAATTAATCCACTGCTTTGCTAAGTTTGCAGATTTTTTGTGTTTTTCAGCTTGTTCAAATGCCAATATCGAAGCGTCGAAATTTTGCAAATTATATTGAGCCATGCCTAATGCAACATAGGCATTTGACTCGAACGTTAATTGACCTTTATCTAATGCCGAGCGTGCAGCATCTGCA
This sequence comes from Pseudoalteromonas sp. S16_S37, assembly GCF_014694405.1. Lineage (GTDB taxonomy): Bacteria > Pseudomonadota > Gammaproteobacteria > Enterobacterales > Alteromonadaceae > Pseudoalteromonas. The sequence goes on along the minus strand of NZ_JAAUWV010000039.1, from coordinate 28,237 downwards.
GCTTCATCAAACATTTCTAAGTTGATATATATTTCTGCAAGCCTTTGATCATAATTACCATGTTCAACTAACTTGCTTGCCTTTGCAAAATACGCTACTGCCTTACTGTCTTCTTTAGCTTGCACCAAAGACTCTGCAATAAACGCCTGGTTTTTAGCGTTATTCTCTATAACACCTTGCTCCAAACCTCGCTCCATAACCTTTGCAGCTTTATACGCTAGACCGTTATACATATACACTTGCGCAAGTTGTTTCATTTCTGAACGTGATTTTACAAAGCCTTGTTGATCTGCGGCTTCAAAAATTGCTAATTGCTTTTTCTCATCACCAATTTCACCATACATTCCTGCAAGCTGGATCCAATAGTTAGGCTTATTATAAAGCTTAACCATTTTTTCCAGTACTTCAGTTACCTTTTCAGGTTGATTAAGTGAGTAATAAAGTGCGCGTTGTAAAACCAACCAGTTTTCATTTGGCACATTACCTTTTGATTCACTTAATCCGATCGCTGTATTAATATATTTTACAGCTTCTTTGTATTCTTTTAACTGGTAATTAGCTTGAGCACGAAGTACATAATAATTATCAGGTGTCACGCTTGCGTTTATTTCCTCCCAGCTATCTAAATATTTTATTACTTTATTATATTCAGAGTTAGCCATTGCTAGTTGAGCCAAACTAAATGTAGTCGATAATCTTAATGACTCAGGAATACCCTCTTCAGCGACAACCTTTTCAAAAGATGCTATTGCTTTATCTAATTGGTTTTCGTTGTAGTAAATAAACCCATAAAAGTTATGCATCATTGCAATTTCATACGAGTTCATACTTGATGAGCGCTCGTTGATGCTATCTAGGGCTTCTAAGCCAGCCTTAACATCGCCATCATCAGCAAGTTTCTGTGCTCGTGCTAGTTGACTGTAAACCTTTTCTCTAAGCGCAGGTACACGCGTGGTTTTAGTTTCTGCATAAGCCGTACTGATATCTATCAATGGCACTACCGACACCAAAGAAGGTGCAGCTGAGCCTGCGATAAATAAAGCGCTGTAAATTGCTAGTTGTTTAATATTTTTCATAATCGCACCTCGAAAACCTCATTAACCATTAATTTGGAATGAAATCTTATTTTGTACACCTGCAACCTCTACCGCCTCACCATTGACGACACGCGGCTTATACTTGAACTTTAATGCTGCATCGAGCGCCGCCCTATCGAATATCGCTTCTGGTTCAGCGCTCACTACTTTAGGGTCGCGAACTGTGCCTTGCTTTGTCACAATGAATTCGACTATCACATATCCTTCGATACCACGTGAAAGTGCTCGGCGAGGATATACAGGCGCAACCTTAACGATAGGTAGATATTCACCGTCACTTGACTCAAGTGCCAAACCGCCTGCAAGATTTACATCTGCTTCAACGTTCGCACTAAAGTCAAAGTCTGCACCCGCAGTATCAAGATCATTACTTTGCATTTGTGGCGCATCCATCGGTGGAGGCGGCTCTTTTGGCGTCGGTGGCTTCTGTGGCTTTCGCTCTTTTTTCTGTACCGTTTCTTCTTTCTTTAAACGGACAAAATCAAGCACATTCCCTTTTACAGGATCAGTCATTGCGCCTTCCCCGCCTTGGATAAGCGCTTGCATACCCAAGAACAAGAAGAACGTAATAACACCTGCTATTATCAGTGCTATTAAATAACGCATAATTGTTACCTATGACTCTTGTGCAGCAATTGAAACATCAAACGCGCCAGCAGCACGAGATGCATCCATTACTTTAATTAACATATCTGTGGTTGCTTTTTTATCAGCCTGAATGACCACACTGCCTTGTGGGTTTTCAGCTTTTAAGCGCTCGATATTTGCCTGAACTGCACGGATATCTACTTGACGCTTGTTGATCCAGATTTCACCTTTATCTGAAATTGCCACTAGGATATTGGCGCGTTGTTTTTTAACGGCTGTCGCAGCTTCCGGACGGTTTACATCAATACCAGCTTCTTTTACAAAAGAAGCAGTTACGATGAAGAAGATCAGCATGATAAATACAACGTCAAGCATTGGCGTCATGTTAATTTCTTCAGCTTCTTCTTCTTGAAATACTTTAGCTAATGGAGCTCTCATAATATTTTCCTCTCGCTGCTCGATTTAGTGATCAAGCAGCATTTTGTCTTCTAACAGTTCTACTTCGCGCTTTGCTTTTCGCTGCAAATAAGTTGATGCAAATACACCTGAAAGTGCGCCAACCATGCCAGCCATTGTCGGGATGGTGGCTTTTGATACACCTGAGGCCATCGAACGGGCACTACCCGTGCCTGTGATTGCCATCACATCAAACACTTCAATCATCCCTGTCACAGTACCTAGTAGCCCTAAAAGTGGACACAACGCCACCATGACATTGATGTAAGGTAAGTTGGCATTTAAGCGAATTCCCGCTCGTGAGATTTGCGCTTGGCGAATTTGCTCTGCATTCCAGCTGTTTCTTTCACTTCGTGATTTCCAAGCTGCGAGCAGTTCATTTTTGTATGTTCTGTAACGTCCAAATACGAACATAAAGCGTTCTAAAATCAGCAACCACATGGCGAAGATAATTAGTCCGATGACCAGCAGAACCTGGCCACCTGTATCTAAAAACTCTCGTAGCGCATTGATTGCTTCAACCAATAGGACCACGATTACGCTCCTTTTTCGCTTCGCTCTGCAATGATACCCGCACTTTGCTCTTGTAGGATAAGTAGCAAGTTACGTGAACGGGTATTAAGTAATGTGTATAGGAATACTGTTGGAATTGCGACTACCAGACCAAGTACTGTTGTAACAAGCGCTTGAGAGATACCACCAGCCATCAGTTTAGGGTCACCAGTACCGAATAACGTAATTGCTTGGAAGGTGTTAATCATACCTGTTACTGTACCTAGTAGACCTAGCAGTGGTGCGACAACTGAGATGATCTTAATCAGTGTTAGATTGCGCGTGATTTTTGGCATCTCGCGTAAAATTGCTTCACTTAATTTAAGCTCTAACGTGTCGTACGCTACATCAGGATACTGATCTTTAACTTTCATCACTCGACCAAGCGGGTTGTCATCACGTGCGGTGCTATCTTTAAGCTGACGGTTAATTTTGGCACCCATTAGCATAAGTGAGATAAAACGCTCTAGTGCGATGATAAGCGCTAAAACACCAACACCAAGGATGACATAGCCTACAGCACCACCTTGATGAACCTGCTCTTCGGTATTCGGCGCTTGAACAAGTAGGCCAAGGATAGAACCACCTGTTGGATCTAGTGCAAACTCAACAACGCCTGATTTAGCCGCTTGTAAATCCGCTGCTGTTTCTGTGAAGCGAGCTACCGGTTGACGTGTTAGTTCAGAAATAGTGTTGGTTACAGGGTTATAAGTTAGGTACTTACCATCAGCAATAAGGTTAAATGCACCAACTCGTACTACCTCTTTAGTCTCTTTAGAACCACCAGCTACGATAACCTCGTTGTTAAAGCGAGTGATTTTCCCTTGCTCTGTCATTTCACGTTGCAATTCGAACCATACTTTTTCGATATCTTCAATCGAAGCCAAACGTGACGTTGAGCCCATTTTCTTGGCCATCTCATCCATAAATTCGCTCCGACCAGGAATTTGCGCCGACACAACCGAAGTTTGGAATTTGTTGCTTGAGTCACCCGCTACTTGTTGCATTACACCAAATAGCTCTTTTAAAGAGCCCATGCGCTTTGACAAAGTATCGGTTAAGTTTTGTAACTTAATTTCGTTTTCTTCAAACTGAGTTTCTAAACGCTCTGAACGTGCAAGTTCATCATTACGCTTTTGCGTTAATTGGTTAAGCATTGCGACTTGTTGATCTTGCTTAGCTTTAAACTCTGCTTCACGCGCCTGATTTTGTTTGCTTTGAGCAACTTGACCTTGCTCTAGTGTTTTAAGTAACGAGTCCAAGTTCAACGCTTCCTCTGCAAATGCAGAAGTTGAAAGCGCTAAAGTTGCTGCCAGAACAGCGTGTTTGCTAAATTGCTTGATAAATTTCATGATGAACCTCTTATTCCGACGCGTGAACTGGGAGCGATAACATATCTGGGGCAAGTTGCTTACGCGCTATGCGTATGCCTTTTTTGATTTGGCTGATACTTGTATCTTCAAGTGCTACAAATTTCTTTGCAGATTGATCCCAGCTGCCAGCAAGAGAACCATCTTTTGTGACATAAAGTAGCTCCATACGACCGATCCGTAAGAAGTCAACTTCACGCTCTTGACCTTCAACATCTAATAACGCTGTATACGCTTCGATAGTGCGGCCATAATCCACCTCTACTTGATACGCTTCAAGCACACGACGGAATTTTTCACTTGATGTTACATCGGCGCGGTCCATCATCGCTCTTAGGCTAGCTAGACGCTCTGCGCGCTCTTTTGGAAGAAATGGTACGTCTAGTTGAACGAACTGCTCTAACCCCGTGATCATACGAAGCATTAAAGGTGTAATTTGACGTTCAATAACCGACACCTGATCCATCGACGCATTGATAGCGTTCATTTCATCAAGTTGGTTTTTAATTTGTTTGTCTAATTGCGCGTTATATACATTTAGTCCGTCAATCTCTTTATTGAGAGTTTTGAACTTTTGTAAACGCGATTGCATTGAGTCTGCAATTGAATCTATCTTGGTTTGAGTCTTTTGTGCAGATTCGTTAATTGCACTACTTTTCTCGACGACTTGGTTTAAGTCATTCGCTTGAACGCTTGACGCAGTTGCAAGCAAACCTGCCAACAACAGGGGGTTAACGCACTTCATCGCATACACCTTAAGTTTTGCTAGTAATTAAATTGGGTGCAGTTTAAGGGTGGTTAATGACAGTAGTGTTGCGCAAACAATACAGAAAAATGACAATAGAAATAAAAGGTACACACTTACCTGTACAAGCCTTTTATTTCCTGACTTGCAACAATGTTCTCTAATTTAGAGACAAGAAAGGCCAGCGTCTAATATGGCTGGCCTTTGTTAAATTTAGATAATGGTTACATTAAACTTTAAATTTCATCACCATCTTTTCTAGTTCATCAAACTGAGCTTGTAACTGTCTGCATTCGCCAAGCGTGGCCTGTAAGTTCTCCGAACCTTGAATAGATAGATCACTAATATGATGAATGTCGCTATCTAACGATTGGATCACGGTATTTTGTTCTTGCGTTGCACTTGCAACAGCATGGTTAACACCATCAATTGAATCAATCGCATTACTTACTTCATGCATTTTCTCGCCTGCCTGAGTCGCTTGAGAAGCACTCTTAGCTGAATCTTCAAGCGAAGACTTCATCACCGCAACGGCTGAAGCCGACCCCTGTTGCAGCTCTATAATCGTGGCTTCGATTTCTCGGGTAGAGTCTTGGGTACGTTGTGCAAGCTGCCTTACTTCATCTGCTACCACAGCAAAGCCTCGACCCGCTTCCCCTGCTCGGGCAGCTTCAATAGCAGCGTTAAGTGCAAGTAAGTTAGTTTGCTCACTGACACCTTTAATCACCTCAAGTACCTGTCCAATGCTTGCTGAGTGCTTATCCAAGCTATCTACGGTTGATTGTGCTTGTGCCATTTTGTCACTCAAAGAGGCAATCTCAGCAATGTTGGCGTTTAATGCTGTTTGGCTATCAATACTCAGTTTGTTTGCCTCAGTTGCCAGCTCAGACGCGTGACTGGCGTTGTTTGAGATCTCAACAGCACTTGATGAGAGTTCGTTGATTGCCGTCGCTACATTGTCAGTTCGCTTCGTTTGGTCGCTGTACATACGTAAAGTAGATTGAGTTTGCGCAATCAAGCTCTCTACAGAGTGTTCAAGTGTGATCGTTGTGTCTCTTACTTGAGAAATAGAGTCGTGAATTTTCTCTATGAACAAATTAAAGTAATTAGATAGTTCACCAAACTCGTCCTCACTTTCAACGTGTAAGCGCCGAGTCAAATCACCTTCACCTTGGGCAATATCTTTAATCGCATAGTTCAATTGCTCTACTGGCTTCATCAGGTACTTTAGTAATAACTTCAGCATCAATACGATGACTATTACACCCAGTAGCATATAAATGGCTGCCATATTTCTAAATGACGATACAGATGAGTAAGCTATTTCTTTGTTGATCACTACACCTAAATACCAATCAACATTTTTGATCCCTTGCATTTTGACAAACGAGATTAAGCGTTCAGTGCCATCAATTTCTTCTTCGATAAACTCACTTTGTAATGGCAAACGCTTACCAAACAGATCCGCCATAGGTTTATCATTTAGCTTGGTATTAGGATGAGACAAAATACGGCCTTCTGAGTCGAGCAAAAAACCATAGCCAAAGCCCAAAAAGTCAATTTCATTGATGATATCGGTGATGGTTGCCATATCTATGTCACCACCGGCTACACCTAAAAATTCGCTACCACTGGTTACGGGAACCACAGCTGAAATTGTTAACTCATTGGTGGTTACATCAATATATGGATTGGTAAAGGCTGTGCCGTTTTTTTCTTGTGCTAATTTATACCACGGTCGGGTTGTTGCATCGTAATCTGGGGGTAACACGATACTTGGATCATCGAGGATAAAATCTCCTTCACGCATACCTATGTACACATTTTTGAAATCCCCCGCCGCATCGGCAGTTGCTAAGCGTCGCAAAATCTGTTCTTTCGAGTCAGATGCGCGATGACCAAGCGCAACAGAGCCAACAATATCTAGCCTATCGTTGAGCCAATTGGCGATATTTTGTGACACAGACTGAGAAATCTCTTGAAGCACTAAGGTTAGTTGCTCTTGGGTCTGACTACGCATCACAATAAAATTATTGACGGTAAATAATCCTAACACCATCACTAATACCACTGAGGCAGCAATGGTGACTTTGGTAGTGAACTTAAACGATTTAAACATTATGAGCCTATTATTATAAATTTTACGCTGAAACCCGTTGCCATAAGTTGCACACAACGTCTGATCAAATCAGGCTTTAATTCATATGTAACAAAATTAAACTGGTTTGTCTTATCGTATCGGTCAGTATCTGAGATTTTTTAGCAAAATTAGTTAAATCATGTACATTCGTATAAAAAGCAGACGATTTATTGCTTAACTTTCGATAACTACAAAAAGTATAGATTGAAAAATCGAATATGGGCTAGCCTCAGCTCAAGGATTGTTAGGCCCATATTAACTTTGCCAGAGACTTGTCAAAGTAGATATAATTTGGAACGTTCCTATAATTTCCGCTTATATCTGCAATGAATACGTATTCAGCCGAGGTTTAATTTAAATATAAAAGAAACAAAAAAGGCAAGCGAATGCTTGCCTTAAGAAAAGTGACAGCTATTTACTTAGCTATGCTATGCCAACGCTTAGTCCAATTTACAACATTTAAACCGTACCAAGCGATGTATAAGTAACATACTAAAGGAACGATAAAACTTACTTGGATATTAAGATTGTCTGCGAACAGACCTTGGATCAATGGCACAATTGCACCGCCTACGATTGCTAAGCACAACCATCCAGAACCTTTACTGGTTAAAGAACCTAGCCCTTCAATTGCCACTGAAAAAATGGTAGGAAACATAATAGAATTAAACAAGCCAATCGCTAAAACCGCCCACATGGCCACTCTACCACTTGAAGACATGGTTAGAGCTAGCAGTGCAACAATACAAAGCGCGTTAAATGTTAGCGCTTTTGATGGTGCTACCTTTTGTAACAATGCCGACCCGATAAAGCGCCCTACCATCGCGCCGCCCCAATAATAACTGATTAACTTAGCGGCAGCATGTTCTTCAAGGCCCGCGATATTCGGCTGTGCAAAATAGTTAACTAAAAAACTACCAATTGCCACTTCAGCCCCTACGTAACAAAAAATAGCACCAACGCCCATAACGAGGTGTGGCGCAGCAAACAAACTATGCTCTTTAGCCTTGCAATCTTGCTCATCACTGTGCGACTCAATGGTTGGTAACTTTAAAAATGCAAAAACAATGGCGATGGTAAGTAGCGCCCCAGCTAGCATTAGATAAGGCACTTTTACTGATTCAGCACCTGCTTCTGCTGCCATTGCACCAGCCGTACCGAAAAATAATAAACCGCCAACATATGGACCAACGGTCGTTCCAAGAGAGTTTAAGGCTTGAGCCAAATTCAAACGACTTGATGCTGTTTTGGCTGGACCTAATGCTGCTACATAAGGGTTTGCAGAAACTTGCAACACAGTAATGCCAGAGGCTAGTACAAATAAAGCGCCTAAGAATAGCCAATACTCATGGACCACAACAGCAGGATAAAACAGCATACAGCCAATTGACGCGACCACTAAACCGGTGAGCACACCATTTTTGTATCCAAGCTTTTTAACCAAGACACCAGCTGGCAAAGAAACAATAAAGTAAGCGCTGAAAAAGCAAAACTGGATCATCATCGCTTCAGTGTAATTGAGATCAAATACCCCTTTGAGCCTCGGGATCAATACATCGTTGAGGACCGTGATAAATCCCCACAGGAAAAATAATGTGGTCATTGCACTGAGCGGTAACAAATAGTTTTTGTTTTCGTCATTACCTTGCGCAACGTAACTTTGATTTGTGTTTATATCACTCACAAGAAAAACTCCAATTAAAAGGATAAATTAGAGTTTACACGCTGTAACAATAAAATCACATGCTCAAACATGGAACGTTCCATGCTATTCGGTACGTTATTTGTGCATTTTATGTGACTTTTAAAAAGCTCTTTAATCAACTCTGATGACACAGCTTCATTTGCTCGACCAAAGCATTAGCCAGTGGTGATGAGGCATTACTCTTCGATGTAATTAATACAACCGGGATTTTATACGAATAGCGCTCTGGCAAAATTGCTTTGAATAAGCCTTTTTCTACCCAATAACTTGCGTAATGATCTGGTAGGTAACCAATAAATTGTCCCGACAAGATCAGGTGAGCTATCCCTTCGTCGTGGTATGCCACAGCGGTGTTTTGGTAATTTAAGCCATCATTACGCGTTTCTTTGTCGCGCATATAGTTACTACTTACAACTTCAGCCTGTTGTAATAAGGCATCAACTTGGTTGGGTTCGCACGCAAACAAGGGATGTGCAATACCGCAATATAAAAAGTTACTCTCATTGTAGAGAGGAAAATAGTCAAGCCCACGTAAATGATGACGGCTTACTCCCAAGCCAACTAAAGAACGACCATTTACTACCGATGTTTCAACTTCTCGCGCCTCACACACATTGATATCAAATTGAATGTTGTTACTTTTCTTTTTTAAAGCGGCAATTGCTCGAGCCACACCACAACGAGGATCGCTGACCATAGTGTCGATTACTGAGATGGTTGCACGTCCCGATAACGCATTTTTTGAGCTTGCTACCGTTGTTGCAAATGCTTCGCACTGCTGCATTAGCTCTAAAGAGGCTTGATAAGTTATGCGCCCTGGTTCTGTCAGCTCAAAACCGCTGCGCCCTCGTTTGCACAGCTTTAATCCTAATCGTACTTCTAAGTCCGATAGATGTGAACTTATCGTCGAGCGGCCAATATTTAAGCGTGATTCAGCGGCCGATAAACCACCACACTCAACGATAGCAACAAATATTCTCAGTAAGCGTAAATCAACGTCTTGGACCTGCATATGATGACCTTTGTGAATGGTTGAACTTTTAGTTCGATATTATCGGAATGAATTACGATTATTATGCATTTATAAAACATCTAGCACAAGTTAGCATATCGGCATAGCAGCGAAACATTCATCGCAACAAGATGATATTTAGGAGAATAATATGACGTTTAGATATGGTGTTGACCGTCTAAATCTAGATATTGTAAATGGTATTGCAAATGGCAGTATCAAAGCAGAGCTTTGCCAAGAGGCGCTAGATAAAATTAATAAAAGCCGCAGCAATGTTGAAAAAATGGCAGCTTCTAACAAAGCCATATACGGTATTAACACTGGATTTGGTCCGCTGTGTGATACGCAAATTTCACCAGCAGAAACGCATCTATTACAAAAAAACTTGCTGATCACACATGCAGTCGGTGTGGGTGAGCCAATCGCAAAGCCAATATCAAAGCTTATGTTGATCACCAAAGTACACGCGTTAAGCCAAGGTTTTTCAGGTATCCGCCTAGAAGTGGTTGAGCGCATGTTAAAATTCATTGAGCTTGATTTAATTCCAGTGGTGCCAGAGCAAGGCTCGGTTGGCGCATCGGGCGACTTAGCGCCACTGTCTCACCTGTTTTTACCTCTACTTGGTGAAGGTGAGTTTTGGCAAGGTGACGCCATGGTGCCTGCGGCACAAGCACTGAAAGAACATGGTTTAGAGCCGCTAGAGCTGCATGCTAAAGAAGGCTTGGCGCTTATCAATGGCACGCAGTTTATTTTATCTCACGCCATTACAGCACTGACTAAAATGCGCTATTTGCTTGATTTAGCTGACCTTGCAGGTGCGATGAGCATTGAAGGTATGCAAGGCAGCCAATCACCGTTTAGAGAAGAGCTACACCAAATTCGTGCGTTTGCCGGCAATATTGAAGTAGCCGCACGTATGCGTCGATTCTTTAAAGACTCGCAAAACATGGCTGCACATACTGATTGCGACCGTGTACAAGATCCATATTCACTGCGCTGTATTCCACAGGTGCATGGTGCATCTCGTAATGCCTACAATCACCTAAAAGAACTCGCGGAAATTGAGATGAACTCGGTTACCGACAATCCAATCGTGATAAGTGAAGAAGAAGCGATTTCAGGCGGTAGCTTCCACGGTCAACCTTTGGCGATGGTGTTAGATTATGCGTCAATTGCAGCTGCAGAACTTGGTAATATCTCTGACAGACGTTGTTACTTATTACTAGAAGGCTTGCACGGTCTGCCTCGTTTACTCACCAAGTCAGGTGGATTGAACTCGGGTATGATGATCCCGCAGTACACAACAGCAGCTTTAGTGACTGAAAACAAATCGCTATGCTTCCCACCATCGGCAGATAGCGTACCAACCTCAATGGGCCAAGAAGATCATGTATCTATGGGTAGCATCTCAGGTCGGAAGCTTAATCAAATTTTAGGTAATCTTGAAAAAATCTTGGCTATTGAATTGATGTATGCGGCACAGGCAATCGAGTTTAGACGCCCAAATACCTGCTCAGACATCATCGAAGAGAACTTTAAGGTGATCCGCGCTAAAGTTGCCAAACTAGAAGAAGATAGATTATTGAAACCTGACATCGATGCCATGATTGCATTAGTGAAGTCTCAAGCATTTACCGTAAACTAAGGGAGAGTTGTGATGAATTTTCAAGAGCAAATTAAACAAGGGATCCCAAGCGTTTTACCTGCACCTAAGCCATATCCAGCTGATGCGAATCGCGCACCAAAACGTAAAGACATTTTAACTACTGACGAAAAGCAATTAGCTATTCGCAATGCGCTGCGTTATTTCCCAAAAGAGTGGCATCAAGAGCTTGCGGCTGAGTTTGCCCAAGAGCTTAAAGATTTCGGTCGCATTTACATGTATCGCTTTAAGCCAAACTACGAGTTAAAAGCACGCGCGATTTCAGATTACCCAGCCAAGTGCGAACAAGCTGCAGCTATCATGCTGATGATCGACAACAACCTCGACCCAGCCGTTGCTCAGCACCCAGAAGAACTTATCACTTACGGTGGTAACGGCGCTGTATTCCAAAACTGGGCGCAGTATTTGTTAGCAATGAAGTATTTAAGCGAAATGGAAGAAGACCAAACGCTGCACATGTACTCAGGCCATCCTATGGGCTTATTTCCGTCATCTAAAGAAGCGCCACGTGTGGTTGTGACCAATGGAATGATGATCCCCAATTACTCAAAACCAGATGATTGGGAGCGTTTTAACGCGCTAGGCGTGACTCAGTACGGCCAGATGACAGCTGGCTCGTTTATGTACATTGGTCCGCAAGGTATTGTACATGGCACTACTATTACGGTAATGAACGCGTTCCGCAAAGTACTCAAAAAAGGCGAAAGCCCACAAGGAAAAATATTCCTAACTGCGGGTCTTGGTGGCATGAGCGGTGCACAACCTAAAGCAGGTAATATCGCAAACTGTATCACCGTATGTGCAGAGGTTAATCCTAAAGCTGCTACCAAGCGTCACCAGCAAGGTTGGGTTGATGAACTTATCGACAATATGGACGCGTTGCTCTCACGTGTTAAACACGCGCAAGCTAACGAAGAAGTGGTGTCTATTGCTTACATCGGCAACGTGGTGGATGTATGGGAAGCTTTCTATGAGCACGACATATTTGTTCACCTAGGCTCAGATCAAACATCACTGCATAACCCTTGGTCAGGCGGTTATTACCCTGTTGATATTAGCTACGAAGAATCAAACCGTTTAATTCGTGAAGAACCTGAGTTATTTAAAGAAAAAGTACAGGCAACGCTAAAACGCCATGCTGATGCTGTGAACAAGCACACCGCAAAAGGTACCTACTTCTTTGATTATGGTAATGCCTTTTTGCTTGAAGCATCACGTGCTGGTGGCGACGTAATGGCCGAAAACGGTATTGACTTTAAATACCCGTCTTACGTGCAAGATATTCTTGGCCCTATGTGTTTTGACTATGGTTTTGGCCCGTTCCGATGGGTATGTACTTCAGGCAAGCCTGAAGATTTAGACAAAACCGATGCCATTGCCGCAGACGTGCTAAACAAAATCATGGCTGAATCGCCAGCAGAAATTCAACAACAGATGCAAGACAACATCACTTGGATCAAAGACGCCAAACAAAACAAGTTAGTGGTAGGTTCACAAGCGCGTATTTTGTATGCCGATGCACAAGGCCGTGCTGAAATAGCCAAAGCCTTTAATGATGCAATTTCACGCGGTGAAATTGGCCCTGTGGTATTAGGCCGAGACCACCACGATGTAAGCGGCACAGATTCACCGTTCCGTGAAACTTCAAACATTTATGATGGCAGTCGCTTTACAGCGGATATGGCAATTCACAATGTGATTGGTGATAGCTTCCGTGGCGCAACATGGGTATCAATCCACAATGGTGGCGGTGTTGGTTGGGGAGAAGTGATCAACGGCGGATTTGGTATGCTACTTGATGGCACACCTGAAGCTGAAAATCGTCTTAAATCAATGTTATTGTTTGATGTAAACAACGGTATTGCTCGTCGTAGCTGGGCACGTAACGAAGAAGCTAACTTTGCTATTAAACGCGAAATGGCGCGTACGCCTAAGTTAAAAGTAACGCTTGCAAATAACGTTGATGATGAGATTTTAAATAACTTGTCACTTTAAGTTAGAAATTACGGAGTTATTCCATTTCGATGGAATAACTCTTTATTAAATAAAGTGTTACTTGTTAATCCGGTCTTTGAAGGCAAAAATACTTAAGTAAAGGCCTTAATCACAATCATATGTCGGCCAAGTGGCTACATAATTCTCAAACTCATGCTCTAAATCAACAGTATTGTCTTTGGTTACACGCCCTTTTACGCTAATTCCAGCAGCGTGCATTTTGTCTTTACTGCCATTATTTAAAAGCGGATGCCAGCTGGCAAGCCCTCGCCCTTCGTGTAACCGACGGTAGCTACAGCTTTGTGGCATAAAAAAAGTGTCTTTCAAATTGTCTTTAGTCAACTTAACGCAAGATGGTACCAGTTGCTGTCGCTCACTGTATCTTGTGCAACCACAGCTGTTGTCGTCGATATATTGGCAAACTAAGCTAGTATAGATGAGCGTTTCACCTTCTCGCAAAAAGTTGGTGCTGGCGAAGTCTTCATCTTCTTCATGTTCGCTGTCGATAAAGCTATTAAGGCAACATTTACCGCATCCGTCACAAATGGCTTCCCATTCTTGTTGATTCATTTGCTCTAGGCTTTTTGTTTGCCAAAACGGTGCGTCTGTCATGCTACTTCAACCATCTTTATACATAAAACGATGGAGTTTACTTAAATATAAACAGTGACGCAAAGATCACACAACATCGTACGCAAAACTTTTCGGTAAGCTGAATTCAACACATATCCCGCCAAGCAAGCTGTTGTTTGAGGTGATTTCTCCATGATGGGCCTGAATAATCTTTTTACATACCGCGAGGCCCATACCTTTGCCTCCAAGCAAATTACTGCGAGAAGGCTCTTGCCTAAACAAAGGTTCTAACAACATTTGGTGCGCTTCGTAAGACAACGGACTGCCAGAGTTTTCGACTCGAATGACCATGTTCTCGTCGTTTTCTATAAAGCTCAACATGATTTCTACGCGACTATCACCAAACTTAACTGCATTGCTGACAACTTCCTCAACAACTTGGATGATGGCCTTTTTATCTATATACAACGACTCTAATTCATTTATTTGGCAATTAAGGCTCAACTTCTGATTTTTAAGATCCAACTTTTGCAAGCACAAATGGTGTACCTCATTGATAAAAGGCTTAATTTGCGTAGCTTGAATATTTAATCCGTAGTGTAGATCTTTTGAATCGCTGACTAACATCAAGGTGTTGATAAATTCATTCAGTTCATCAATTTTGTCATGTAACTTACGATAGGAATCATGCACATTGTCGACGATATTGTGTTGCAATGACTCAACCTGAATTTTCATAACCGTCAGTGGTGTTCTCAGCTCATGAGATAAATCGGTAAATAATCGCTGCTCTTGCTTTTTCACTTGCTCTGATTGTTGCTTTGAAAAACGTTGTTCCTGTAATACCGATTGATTTAGCGCGTTCACTTGATTTTGCAAATGATAAACGAGCTGATGTTGAACAGACTTATGCTGCACCGCCATTGCTACCGTAAATAAGCAAACTTCTATTGAATAGCCGACCTTAATATAAGTTGAAATTTCAAACGCGGAGAAAACATTGCCAAAGCTTGCACCCAGTATAGTCAAAACGTTCACAAATAAAACGTGATTAAACAGGCTGATAGCGAAAATTTTTATACCAGGTGCACGCTGTTTAAAACACCAGTAACAGGTATACAAAAACACCAAAATAATTAGCGAACTAGCAAGCAAATTGTAAAATACACTCTGTAAAATCAGCGCTAAAGGTATCAATATAAGATAAATTGAAATACACCCTATATAGATTTTATCGAGAAACACATGATAGTGCGCTAACTGTAGAAAGCTTCGAACAAAAAGTAAGTGAAATATCGGCACCAACACCATTAGCAAAATGGAAAATGTATTGGCAAATTCTCCTAAATTCGGCCACAAATATTGGTACGTGAATCCAGCCATATCTGTCACGATAAGTAAAAACATCAATGTCCAAATTGCATAAAAGACGTTGGTTAAGTTACGATTAAAGTACAAATTAACAATTACTATCAATAATATAGCTATAACCACACCGGCGATAACTGCGTTGTTCAGTACACTCAGCTGCGCAGTTTGAATAAAGTGCTCGGGAGAATGAATGACTATCTTGGCGGGGGCGTTAGCAAACGTTTGATACTTTATAAACAATGTTTTTCTTTTCTTGGGTTGCAATTTGATGGGCACATACATTTGTGGATATTTTAGTGTTCTATCAAAAAAAGTGCTTTTTTCATCAAGTTTGATAATGGCAGAAGGCTCTTCGTGCCAATACATTTCTAAGATAGGCAAACGTGCAAAACCAAACGAGACATACCAATCCTCTACGTTGGTAGTGTTATACAATTCTACTTTAGCCCACTTCCAATATGGCTTTATATGCGGTTTCTGTGTTGAGTAAGGTTTTAAAATTCCAGATAGAGACTGCAGCTGTGAGACAGATGTGATTTGTTTATCATAGTCATGAAAATATAAGGCGGATTTTTTTAGCTCGTACTCGCTTTGTTTATCTGATAATTCAATAGAGCTTGCCTGAACAAAACTGCTCAAGACCCAACTTATAAGTAATGTAAAAAGACGTGTTAGTTTCATGTGCCTACACAAGCCAATCTCAGTGCGGGCAATTTTATACGTTAAAAGTGTAGTAATTGTGGAGAAAACAACGCTAATTATGTGTTTTCTCCACCAAAAACAATACTAAATGATTATATTTATAACCATTTAAGGATTACCTAGCAGTTATTCCTCTTCAGTGTAATTAGTCAAAGCTCACAGTGGCTGTATCTGATGGCATAATCGCTTGAGAGCCATCATCTTCAACGACTGTTGCGGTTACTTGGTTTACATGTGGTGAACGGGCTACGATAGCGGTAAATTCACAGCTATAGCTATCGCCAGAGACTCTCTAATTAGGAATAAAATACTAGTTGTTCATCTGTCACAAATTCATTTTGCTTAAAAATGCACCACTCACGTACCTGCGAAAATAATTAAATCTCTAAGCTGAAATATTTCTGTAACAAAGTGATGTTGTAATTCGCACCATGAAATAAAAACGTCATCAAAATGTCATTTTTGGTGAGTACTGAGAGAGAAGTATTATGCGTAGTTCCGCAAACTCTGGCCTTTATAAATTTTTAAATTGGGCTGCGATTGCCCTACTGGTTTATTTAGTTTTAGTCGCTGTCAGCACAGTCAGTGGTGGTTTTAAAATCGCTTCTGGAGGTAGTGAAGGGGCAAAAGAAATTTTTGCGTTTGCAACCAATCCGTTTGTTGCTTTATTGTTGGGCGCATTGGCAACTGCGCTAGTGCAATCATCCTCAACTGTAACGTCTGTCATTGTTGGCCTGGTAGCAGGGGGATTACCTATCCATATTGCAATCCCTATGGTAATGGGTGCAAACATAGGCACAACTATAACTAATACACTGGTCTCTATTGGCCATATTCGTAATAAAGAAGAGTTTCAAAGGGCTTTTGCAGCGTCAACTGTTCATGACTTCTTTAACCTGATTGCGGTTGCTATTTTCCTTCCTTTAGAAATCATCTTTGGCTTACTACAAAAACTAGCGGCGAGTTTGTCTCACATTTTCGTAGGCGATGCGGACCTTTCATTAAAAAGCTATAACTTTATCAAGCCACTGGTAAAACCCACTGTCAGTTTGATAAAAGACGCTTTGGGCTTTTTGGACGGTAAAGCACTTGGCGTTGCAATGGTGGTTGCTGGAATAGGCCTAATCCTATTTGCCGTTACAGCTTTAGGTAAGTTACTTAAAAAAGCACTGGTTGGTAAAGCAAAAGACATCTTGCACAGCGCAATCGGCCGAGGTCCTATCGCAGGTATCGGTTCAGGCGCGGCGGTAACCATTATGGTACAGTCATCTTCTACAACGACTAGCTTAATGATCCCATTGGCAGGCAGTGGTGTTTTCAACACCCGTCAAATTTACCCGTTTACACTGGGCGCAAATATTGGCACGACCATTACCGCTCTATTAGCAGCGACGTCTATTACCGGTCCTGCGGCGGAAGTTGCACTCACAATCGCCTTGGTACATGTACTGTTTAACGTATTCGCGGTAGCTTTAATATATGGCGTTCCGGTATTGCGTGAGCTGCCAATTACACTTGCCGAAAAGCTTGCTCACGTTGGCGCCAACAACAAGTCAGCGGCGTTAGGTTACGTACTGGGTTCATTTTTTATCCTACCAGGCATTATTATGATGGCGGTAAGATAAGCGACGTATACTTGAAAATGCACTTGATTAAGGTTTGGAGGTTCTGAAACAAGTTCAGAATGACGAGACAATTTCAGGATCTCTCAAACCAACACATTAACGCCCAGCTGTGGCGTTTTTTTGTGCCTGCCTGTTTACTTTTAACTAAATAAATCTATATCGCGAATAAAATTAGTGCTAATTTATCAGCCCTAATACGGAAACAAATAATCATCAATAAGGATAAAAGAATGATTAACAACAGCGGGAGTTTGCTCAAAGCCATTTACGCATTGTTTTTATTAAGTGGTTCAGCAAGTGTGGCAAGTGTCGAACAACAATACCCTGTCACCGAACAAGTTTTATTAAGTGATGGCACAGCAGTGAGCACGCCATTTCACGTAGCTGGCAATCTAACCAGCGCATTCTTATCAATTCTTAAAACCAACCAAGCGAAAAAGTTTATTGCCCACAGCGAGTTTGAACCAATAGAAATCGCATGCAATGGTACTGGCACTAATCAAAGCATTGGTGTGTTGTACTTTCAAGATATAACTCAAAGCCCTGTAGGCGCGTACGCTGAAACTGTTAACACTATTGCTGTAAAACGAAAATCAGCCCAAGCTCTACCACTTCCCTGCTTGCCAAAACACGCCAGCAAAAGACAACAAATGCAATATCTACTTGCTGCTCAGCAAATTATGGCGCAAGCCAATGCTAACAATTTACAACAGGGCATACCGTCAGATTATGCCATGTATAATCAAGACCTTGAGCTAAACAACGCGCTTGCAATCAAAGCAGGTTTAGAGATTTGGGGATACCCAAAGTCGTTAGCTGAGATAAATCATTGGGTGGGTAAACACTATGTTGACATACAAGTAGGCGACGTTCCCGATTATACGCCAATTGTAGAGCTCAGCTATTTAAGGAAAATAGGTACTCAAACACCATTGTATAGCGCTGGGGATAACGTTTTACCGCAGTACCTTACACCAAATACTAATAAGGCTGCGCAATTAATGGAGATTTTGGAGTCGAAATCTGGTTGGGTACAGCCATTTGTTGGTTACTTCTGGGTAGGGCCATCAAATAGCAAAACGGCTATCGCATTGAAGAAAACGGGGTTTTATCCTGTAGCTGTTGTTGAATATACCAATGTGGTAGGCGTGGCCCTCCCCCTTTACAACAAGTAAGATGATTAAAACAGCAGATAAATCATCAAAAAGTCAGCACGCCGTCAGGTATTAAAATCCATTTCAAGTAAGGTATTCATAAATTAGTTGCACTTAAAATTAGAATAATTTTTTGATGGAAAAAGGATAATTATGAAACTTACTCTTGCTAACACGCTATTATTGTTTGTTTTTTTAGTATCAAGTGGCGGCAGTTTCGCTCAAGATAACTTCCCACCTACTGCAAAACGTTATTTTGGCCAAACCCCACCGAACTTAGTACCTAAACTATTTGCTCCGGGCATTGTTGCCACATCAGAACACCGTGAAACTGAAGTGCTGTTTTTACCGGATATGAGCGAATTATCATTTACTCGATCTGGTGGAGAGCATACTGAACCTAAATGGATTGTTATGCAGTTTAAAAATAACACGTGGAGTGAAAAACACATTCCGCCTGCGCAAATCAATCAGTATAAAGAAAAGTTCAGTCCGAGCGTTTCGCAAATAAACAGCCTCCCCCAGTTTAAAAATGTCCCGATTGTAGGCTTTACCTTTGCACCTTCAGGAACGATTTACTTTTATGTATTAGATTTCAAAGATGGCAGTGGCCATTTGAGTTATTCGCGCTTTATCAATGGCAAATACGAAACACCGCAAAAGATCACGCAAATCGATAGAGGAAATTATATCGCTCATCCTTTTATTGCCTCCGATGAATCGTATCTAATGTGGGATGCAGAAGTAAACGGAAAAACTAAACCTGATATTTTTATCAGCTTTAAACAAAAAGATGGCTCTTGGGGGGCGCCCAGAGACTTTGGTGATGCAATAAATACCAATGCGTACGAACAGCGTCCAAAAGTAACACCTGACGGTAAGTACTTATTTTTTTGGCGCGGTGATAAAAAGCTAAAAAAAGATGGTAGTAGTTATTGGATAGGAAATCCTCATTGGGTAGATGCAAAAATTATTGAAACACTTAAGCCCAAAGAGTAACTTCCTTTTAAGCGTATTTTAGGAATGAATGTCAGTGGCTTTAGCTGTTAGTTGTGTTAAAGCCAAATTTATTCCACGCCTTCGCTTTGGCCGCTTTAGTGCGGTCAATTGCACTATTAGCTGAGGAATATTAACCACAGCCAACTGCACTTTGTATCTACTGTTATGTTATTTCCATATTGTTTTAGCTAGCTAGTAAATAGCGCTTGATCTAAATCAATTAGCTCTATATATTAAAGTTTCAATAATTACTGAAACTTTAGAACAATGAATTTATCTCCAAGAATTGAAAACTTTGTACTGCACTGCGGTGAAATGGGTAGTCGCTGGGGTTTTAACAGAACCATAGGGCAAATGGTTGCACTTTTGGTGATCCACGAACAACCGCTGACTGCCAACGAAATAGCCGAATCACTGAAGATCAGCCGCGGCAATGTTAGTATGGGCATTAAAGAGTTACAGTCTTGGCAGCTCGTTAAAGTGACCCATATCCCCGGTGACAGAAAAGAATACTATGCACCTAATGGCAGTATTTGGGACTTAGCCAATCGCGTTTTTGAAGAACGCAGAAAACGAGAAATCGACCCAACCCTTTCTTTGCTTCGTGATCAAATACTTGAAGGAAGTGAAAGCCCAGAAGAGGAATACGCTCAAAATCAAATTCAAACAATCCACGATTTACTAGAGACCATTACTAAATGGTCGGCAGAGTTACAACGTTTATCCCCCGAGCAGTTACAAACACTGATGAAGTTAGGCTCTTCTGTAAGTAAAGTAATTGATTTAAAGGATAAATTGCTTAAAAAATCTTAATCGCCGAGGTGCGTCATGCTTGATACCTTGCTGTTGTCGCGAATACAATTTGCCGCCAATATTAGCTTTCATATTTTATTTCCTACCATCACCATAGCCTTAGCTTGGTTTTTAGTTTTCTTTAAAGTCAAATACGATCGAACACAGCACCCGGTTTGGCTCAGGGCCTATCGTTTTTGGGTAAAAATATTCGCACTCACCTTCGCATTGGGTGTTGTCAGCGGTATAACCATGTCGTTTCAATTTGGTACAAATTGGCCAGGTTTCATGGAAAAAGTTGGTAACATTGCGGGCCCCTTGCTGGGCTATGAAGTACTAACCGCATTTTTTATGGAAGCCACATTTTTAGGTGTAATGCTATTTGGTATGAAGCGCGTTTCACCAAAAGTACATACTCTAGCAACCATCATTGTTGCAGTAGGTACTAGCTTATCGGCGTTTTGGATACTCTCGCTCAACTCCTGGATGCAAACGCCCACAGGGTTTGAGATACGAAATGGCGTAGTGTTTCCAACTGATTGGTTTGCAGTAATATTTAATCCGTCATTCCCCTATCGACTCGCCCATATGTTGCTAGCCAGCGGTTTAACAGCCGCATTTCTAATTGCTGGAGTGAGCAGCTATAGGTTGTTAAAAGGCGATGATAAAAAAGCGCCACAGCTGACTTTAAAAGTCTCATTAACTGTTGCTGCTTTGTTAGCACCACTGCAAATGTTTGTAGGTGACTTACATGGTTTAAACACTTTTGAGCATCAACCACAAAAAGTGGCTGCAATGGAAGGCGTGTGGGAAACAGAAAAAGGCGCACCACTACTGCTTTTTGCCATTCCTAATGAGCAGACCAAGTCTAACGATTTTGAAATTGCTATTCCCAACATGGCGAGCATTATTTTAACGCATGAGAAAAACGGAGAAATCAAAGGACTTAATGAATTCCCAAATGCTACACCACCGGTAAAACCTGTCTTTTTTGGTTTTAGAATTATGGTGGGTATGGGCCTATTAATGATTGTTGTTGCCTTGTATTTCCGTTTTACACTTTGGCGTAACGACACTCTAGCTCCGTGGCAACTAAAGGCGCTTGTTGCCATGAGTTTTTCAGGTTGGTTAGCCACTTTAGCTGGCTGGTACGTAACAGAAATTGGCCGCCAGCCATTCTTGGTAACAGGGGTTTTGCGTGTTGAAGAAGCTGTCACTCCTGTTGCAAGTGATAATGTATTATTGTCACTGATTGCCTATTTAACGGTCTATGTGCTGCTACTTATTGCGTACATTAGAACACTTTTTTACACCGCAGATAAATCGGTTGAAGTAGAAGAATATCAACGCCCCTCAATAGAGGAGAATGTTTATGCTTGATGCACACTCGCTATCTTTCATATATGCCTCGTTAATGGCACTGGCAATACTACTGTATGCCATTCTAGATGGGTATGACTTAGGTGTTGGCATTTTATTGCCAACTGATGATGAAGCTCATGCTGATACTATGATTGCATCAATCGGCCCGTTTTGGGATGCCAACGAAACATGGTTAGTGCTTGCTGTTGGCTTGGCTCTTATCGCTTTTCCACTTGCGCACAGCATGATTTTACAGGCGCTTTATCTACCAGTAACTGTCATGTTGATTGGTTTAATTATTCGCGGCGTTGCGTTTGATTTTAGAGCCAAAGCTAAAACAAAGCGTAAATCTATGTGGAACAAGCTATTCAAAATAGGTTCTATCATCAGCGCATTTATGCAAGGCTATATGCTAGGTTTGTACGTTATGTCCTTCGAAACCAATGTGCTGGCGATAACGTTCGCTGTATTAAGCGGTGTAGGAGTTGTTGCTGCGTATGCACTCATAGGTGCTGCTTGGTTGATACTAAAAACCGAAGGAAAATTGCAGCTTGATGCTATTCGGTGGTGCCAAGTATCTACGCGGATGGCTTTTTTTGGTGTCATTGCGGTGTCGGCAGTAAACCCGGTTATTAATCACAGTGTTTATGAACGCTGGTTTACCTCAGATATATTTCTACTGATTTTGCCCATCCCCGTTATTTGTCTTGCTTTATTTGTGTTGCTCGACCGTATTTTAGGGCAACTAAAGTCACAGCCCGATGTAGGAGTATGGTTACCCTTTTTGATCTCAAGCGTTATTTTTGTGCTGTGCTTTTTTGGTATTTTGTACAGTTTTTACCCTTATGTCGTACCGGGCAAACTTACCATTTTTGAAGCCTTAGCAGCGCCAGAGTCACTTAACTTTTTACTATACGGCGTCATAGTCGTGGTACCAACGATTCTTGCATATACCGCATTTTCGTATCGGGTATTTTGGGGGAAAGTTCAACCACTTTCATACTATTGACATTAAACGTATGTAAAACAAAGTAAAAGTTCATTACACACTTGTAGGCATTTAAGCCACACCAAAAAGGCAGCATGTTGGAATGCTGCCTTTTTTATTTGCCTCTAAACATTCAGTTTGAGCAATTAAAGTGGCCAAGCAACTCATAGTTCGCTTTGTAATTATTCTATACAGTTCGTTACCTGATTGATCATTATGACTCTCAAAAAATTAACGCTAAGGCGTGTAAATTTCTCAGTCAAATTTGAGTGCCTAAAACTATTGTTGCCATTTATTCATGTTACTGTTTTTCATTTGAATTTTTGTCGAATTCTTCTTGTTGACAGCATTGATATTCGTTGTTAGTTTTGCGCCGACAACACTTGCTATAGCATTAAACATATCAAGTGATGAACAGTCCCTAACGGGAGTTTTATACGCTAATGCAAATGGCTTACGGCAAGTAACCATTTAACAAGGAAGAACATTTGTGAACTCAATTACTGTCGCTATCTTCGATGTTAACAAAGACGGTATCCTCGCTGGAGCACAGAATAAATCTGCTCGGGTTCTGCACGCTATATTAACGGCTCAGCCAAACATAAAAATTATCATTGTCACCGGAAAAATGATTCGAAAAAGCAAGCTTGACGGCGTTGACGTTTTTATAGTGCCTGGCGGCGGCGTGGTGTTGTTTCAGCAGTGGGTTCTTGGCTTTCGCGGTAGAAAAATCGTACGAGACTTTGTTCGCAAAGGAGGCGGGTATTTTGGCATCTGCTCTGGTGCGTTCCTTGCCACAAATGCACGTTTTGGTTGGCTTGGGTTGGTGGATGTAAAGCTACATGATATGAAACACCAAAACCGCGGTGGTGGCCTAATCAATGTAAAGCTAAATTCCGAGCATGCCGAGGCTATCCTTTCGCCGCGATGGACACAAAATGCAGTTTATCCCATGCTCTACTGGCAAGGTCCGCTGATGGTTATTCCGTCACAAAGCAAACCTTCTCAAGCTAAACGCGCGCTAGAATTTGGTACCATAAATGAAATTGCTGCTTTTGGTGCGGTGATAGAACCAGAGGGCGCAGAAGATGAGAATATTCGCTTTCCTGAATATTTTAGTGATGAACATATGAGCGGCCACACCGCCTGCATAAGCACCACCTTTGGCAAAGGCCGTGTTTTTATATCAAGCCCTCATTTGGAGCACCCTGAAGAAAACCAAGGTATGATCCCTGAGATCATCCGGTGGACGGCACAAAAAGACACCATACAGTAGCCTCAGCGCTGGTCAGATTTATGGGCTTTTACTTACTAGGATTTTAAGGGGTAAGTACATACTCCATATGAACTTTATCAAGCCCCTGCGCGTAACCATCTTTAACTATGTGAGTAACTTTAAAACCGTGCCTTTCGTAAAACCCTTTTGTGTGTTGGGATGTATCAATTAGCACCAGACTGTCACCATATTCTTCCAAAATACTGGCCAGTCTATACTTCAACAAAAAAGAGCCTATCGACTGTCCATGATTGCTCTTGAGTACCATACCCCAACAAAGCCCAACTGCCCTGCCACATTTTTCGTAGCCACCGCAGGCAACGACTTCAAGATTATTCAAAACTACAAAATATGGGTTAAAAAGCGCTTCTGTTGCTAAGTAAGCCTCGAATTCGTCGGTCTCATCGTCACTGAAGTATTTGTCTAAATTACTGTGAAATAGTGTTAAACAAGCCTCTTTATATCTTTCTGTGTATTTCACTACTTTCATAACTCTACCTAACAGTTAATGCCACTTGAACAAACGCTGCAACCAAAAAGGCCATAATAAACTGAACAACTGTGCTATTTATTATGGCCTGCGATTAGATCCAAACTGGTTCTAACGCTTAAATTTTTGGATATCCGATTCTATCAGATAGGTAGCCTACACTTGTTGCAAAATAGTACGAACGATTCCAGTGCATTAGGGCTTTATAGTTATCATACGCTAAGTACATACGGCCGTTGATATCATCTGGCATAACGAGCGCGGCACTAACGTCAACTTTAGGTAAATCGCTACCATCGGCACGACGCAAACCCAGAGCTTGCCAATCTTCTAACGAACGCTCAGAGTCTTTCCAATACTCAAGCCACTCTTGTCGTGTTTTGGTACCACGTTTAAGTACGTATTTGTGGTCAAAATTCTCTGGTAACTTCACTTGGCGTCCCCAAGTTAAGTTGTCATTCCAACCAGCTTGCTTGAGGTAGTTTGCAATTGAAGCAAAGGCGTCTACCTGCGTAGTCCAAATATCTTTGCGACCGTCTTTGTTGTAGTCGACTGCATAAGAGTTAAACGAGGTTGGCATAAATTGCGTTTGCCCCATAGCTCCAGCCCAAGATCCTTTAAAATCTTCAAGCGTGATATGGCCCTCTTTTAAGATATCGAGCGCCGCCCATAGTTGGCGTTTATACATCTCTTCTCGACGGCCATCAAAAGCTAAAGTCACTAGCGCGCTAATAACTGGATAGCCACCTTGAATACGGCCAAAGTTACTTTCCAACCCCCATAACGCAACGATAAAGCGTGCTTGTACACCGTATTCTTTGGCTATTTTTTCTAAAATCGTTTTGTGCTCTTTGTAGAGCTTGCGCGCTTGACTTATTTTCCATTGCGGCACACGCTTTGGTAAGTAAGTTTCTAATGTTTCGACTATTTCTGGTTGGTTTTTGTCATTGGTGATGACTTTTTCCTTAAACTGAGCGGTCGAAAACGCTTTTTCTATCAAAGCTTGGTCATACCCTTTCGCTTGTGCTTCCATCTTTAGCTTAGCAACGTATTTGTCAAACTTCTCTTGTGTATTAGCCCAAACGGAGCTAGATAAGCACAGCGCGCTTACTAGCACAGTTAATTTTTTAATCACTGGACGCTCCATTTTGTTTTTTGAATTGGTCTAGAAGATTTTCTTCCGGCGGAGGAAGCTGCAAGTAAAACCCATCGCTGCTTAATTTTTCCTTAACCTGTGCAATATCGGCTATACCCAGTTTGCTGCGTTTTGATAAATCAAACATCATAACGTACTTAGGTCGCCCAAACATGGCCATTAACGGCTCTGGTACTTTAGAAAAATCATCTCTTTTTTCTATATAAAGGTAGGTATCCGCTTTTTTTAAGCTTTTATAAACAGCAGTGAGCATTATAACCCTATAAATTCTTGCTTATGTCTAATTGGCACTATACCATGACAGTCATTGTATTTGGAAAGTTTTGCGACTTACAAACGTATAAAATACGGGGCCAAAACAACAATTACGCACGTGAATACGCCCGTGAATACGCCCGTGAAATATACCCATGCAAACCTGAGTATTCTTTTTATAAAAATACAGCTTTAGGTTTGCTTAAGTATGAAGTCTGCATTTTATAGAGCGCTTATGTCAGAACAAACATTTGAGTTAAAAGGAAACCTTTTTACCTTGTCAGTGTTGCACTTGTTCTCAGTTGACATCACCCAACTTAGAAAAGAGCTAGACGAGAAGATTTCTCAAGCACCAAAATTTTTTATTGGTGCACCTATCGTTATCAATTTAGCAAAACTTCAAGACACCGATGTCGACTTTGCAACATTAAAACAAACACTTCTTGACTTACAATTAAACCCTGTTGGCATTTGCAATGGCACAGAGCAGCAAAATGAAGCGGCAAAGGCAGTTAAACTATCAGTTTTAAACTACAGTAAAGATAATGCAAAACCAGTTCAACCTAAGCAAAGTAACACTGAAGTGGTTGAAATTGAAAAAGAAGTTTATCTACCGCCACAAATCGTTCAGACCACGGTCAGATCAGGTCAGCAAATCTACGCAAAAAACAGAGATTTGATTGTTTTAGGTGCGGTTAGCCACGGTGCAGAAGTTATCGCCGATGGTAATATTCATATTTATGGTACTTTGAGAGGCCGAGCAATTGCCGGAGCTCAAGGGTACGATGAAGCAGCAATTTATTGCCAGCGTCTTGAAGCCGAATTGGTTTCTATTAATGGCAGCTACTGGATCAGCGACTCTTTACAAGGGGAGCTGTGGGGTAAAGCTGCACAAGTAAAACAAAAAAATGATTCTTTAGAAATAACAGCTTTGGTCAAAGGATAAATCACATGGCAAAAATTATTGTCGTAACTTCAGGTAAAGGCGGTGTAGGCAAAACTACGTCTAGCGCAGCTATTGGTACGGGCCTTGCACTTAAAGGCTACAAAACAGCCATCATCGATTTTGATATTGGCCTTCGTAATTTAGATTTAATCATGGGCTGCGAACGCCGTGTGGTCTACGATTTTGTTAATGTCATCAATGGTGAAGCAAATCTCAATCAAGCGTTAATTAAAGACAAGCGAGTGGATAAACTATTTATTCTCCCGGCTTCTCAAACGCGTGATAAAGATGCACTAACTCGTGAAGGCGTTGAACGTGTTTTGAATGAACTCAAAGACAAGTTTGATTTCATTATTTGCGACTCCCCTGCGGGTATTGAAGCGGGAGCCATGATGGCGCTTTATTTTGCCGATGAAGCAATCGTTACTACCAATCCTGAAGTATCTTCAGTACGTGACTCTGACAGAATCCTAGGTATTTTGCAAAGTAAGTCAAAACGCGCAGAAGACGGCTTAGAGCCAGTAAAAGAGCACCTATTGTTAACTCGTTACAATCCAAGTCGTGTTGCAGCTGGTGAAATGTTGTCTGTGGAAGATGTACAAGAAATTTTGGCTATCGATTTACTAGGTGTTATTCCTGAGTCAACAGCTGTGCTTAATGCATCGAACTCAGGTCAGCCGGTGGTATTAGACAGTGAATCAGATGCGGGCCAAGCCTACAATGATGCTATCAACCGTTTACTTGGTGAAATTGTTGATTTCCGTTTTCTTAATGTTGAGAAAAAGGGCATTCTAAAACGGATTTTTGGAGGTTAACGTGTCGTTACTTGACTATTTTCGTTCAGAGAAAAAAAACAGCGCGTCGCTTGCCAAAGAGCGTTTGCAAATAATTGTTGCGCATGAGCGCTCAAAACGCGGTACACCTGATTACTTGCCACAACTGAAGCAAGACATTTTGGACGTGATCCGTAAATATGTAAAAGTAGACTCAGATGCAGTCAATGTGCAATTTGAGCAAAACGAAGACGATTTAGCAGTATTAGAGTTGAATGTCACGCTTCCAGACGATGACAGAGAGCCTAAATAGCTAAATGAAAAACCAAAATATCGACCCTGTAACAGATTCTGTGTAACTGCCATTTAGTTGATATGTCTTTCGAGGCGTTCCTCGAATTCGATAATAAATCGACTCATCGCCTGACGCCAGTTTTGAATGGGCATTGTCC
>NZ_JAAUWV010000038.1 GCF_014694405.1 Pseudoalteromonas sp. S16_S37 | reverse complement strand
GCTTTAATTTGCTCTAATGATGTTGTGGTATTCATTGATCACACCTTAGTTGTTTAGGTTGCAATCAAGTATGCCGGATGGTTTTTACTTATTTGCGCTATCTTGCCGTAAGGTCACAATTAATTGCTGAAAATGCTTACCTGTGCGATTACGGATGGTTTGTGTTGATGGGCCGCCTAGTTCTTTAGACAGCCGCCCGATCGTTGCCATAGAAAAGTCGAGAGGCGTTATTCTACTTTGTTGCTCAAGCACTGCATTCAATACCGTTAAAGCATTGGTGGTTCTTGTGGTATGTAAATGAATTTCGCTAGAAGAAATATAATTGGGCGAGTCAATTAAGAATGAGTTTATAGCTTTAACTTTAAAAAAATATGGGTAATTAGTAAAAGTATTTTTGGTAGATAGAAAAAAGAATTGGGTGGCAGTCTTACCAGCCACATCTCGGCACACAAGTCACAAGCTGTGGCTGCTCCCTTCCGGGCCTGACCAGGTTCACCTGCTATTGTTGCGAGAGGACCAATAAGACTACCATTGAGGGCCTTGTTTGGCGCGGGAAGGATTATCTCTACTTTCGGGTTGAGTTTCAAGGGAAAACTCATTTATTCGCGCCGACTGCTGGATGTTTAAGCAGTCGGCGCTTGTGAGTTACTGATTAAGTGATTTTTGTAGGGCACTTAGGCGCTGTTTTACTTTTTCCATGTTTTCAGGGCCCATACGCAAAAATTGCTTTTGCGCTTCCGATAGTTGCTCCCACTCAGGGTAAGCATAACGATAGGTTACTGAGTCTTTGATAAGTGGCACATTGCTTTGTGGAATAGGCGTATTTAACAGCTCGGTAATGGCTTTGTTAAGCGTGGCGTTAAAGTCATTGCCTTCGTAGCCAATCTCTTCATAGGCTTGTGCGATCAGCGGCTGAAACTTATCTAACATGCGTTTCATTTGTGCAGTGCTCATACCGGTGAGTATATCTACATAAGGCGTGTAACGCTCAAAGCTGTTTGGATCAGTCACCACTATGTCGTCTTCTAGCGCCATAAATGGCTCTTCTGGTTTTTTGACTGGCATGTGTTTTTCAGCAATTTTACCTTTGGCAAGGTTATCAACAAACACCACGCCACGGCGTACCATGTCATCGCTTACTATCAAAGATAAAGCTTTTTCCGTCATAATTTCAGCAACGGTTTGTTTTACCAACTCATCGCTGTCATCAAGCGTTGGTAATGGCACTTCATTTGCAGTTGCTGTTGGTACATTAACAGGCGTCTCATTGCGGTCCATTTGTGGTGGCTGGGCAACAGGCTCTGGCGCTTCAATTGTTTGCGGGTCAATTGCGTTAGATTGCGCAGTATTAATCTGCTCAGTATTTTGCGATTGTTGCTCTACCACATCTTGAGAATACTTAGCGTTGGTTTGCTTTTGTTCATTTTGCTTTGATAAAACAAACACTACAACAATAACCAACGCCACTACAACGGTAGCGGCCAGTAGCAATTGACTACGCGAAGGTTTAGCACTTTGAGAATGATCTGCACCGGACTCAGACATAACAGCTCCATAAATTTAGCTTGAAAAACAATATTCTTTTGAATATTTAAAAATTAAAACATAAAGTAAAAGTTATAGCACTTATAATGCGATGATAGCAGGACTAATTCTACTGACGAGCAATTTAGTAAAAAGTTCATTGTTTTTAGAGGATTTATGAATTTAAAACAACGTTTAGCAAACCGCCCGCCAGTCGCCTTATTATTAACAGGTGGTGGTGCACGTGCTGCTTATCAAGTAGGAGTGCTAAAAGCGCTGGCTTTGAGTATGCCTCGTGCCGCGCCTATTCCATTTCAAATTATTAATGGCACATCCGCAGGCGCTATAAATTCTGCAGCGTTAGCCTGTTACGCCTCTTGTATGCATTTGGCGGTACGCAAAATTGAATGGGTGTGGAAAAGCTTTAACTCTCACATGGTGTACCGTAGCGATTTTATTGGTGCGTTTGGCCATTTGCTAGGTAATGTAATGCGCAGCTTTCAGTCTGGGCATTTAAATCATCCTCCCGCCAGTTTGTTAGATAACTCCCCGCTTCGTGGCTTATTGAACGAAGTGTTAGATCTAACGCGTATCGAGCGTAATCTTCATAAAGGCTTTTTAGATGCGGTATCGGTTACGGTATCAAGCTATTCAACGGGTCGCTCTGTCGCGTACTATCAAGCTAAAGACGCTCAGGCATGGCAACGTGTAAAGCGCCAAGGCGTGCCCGGTCGTATTTCTTTAGATGTTTTAATGGCATCCAGTGCTATTCCCATGGTGTTTCCAAGTGTTCGGGTAAAACATCATTACTATGGTGATGGCTCCATTCACCAACTCTCGCCGCTGAGTCCTTCTATTCATTTAGGCGCCGAGAAAATTTTTGTGATTGGTGTAGAGCAGCCTAAGATCCGTGCGCCGTTGGGTTACGAGCCGCATTTTCCGGGTATGTCGGCCATTGCCGGTCACTTACTCGATAGTGTGTTTAGCGATACGCTGCAATCAGACCTAGAACGGTTAGAGCGTGTTAATCGTACCATTGGCTTGCTGCCTCCAAAAACCCGCGATAAACACCGAGAGCTTAAGCCCATAGAGACATTGGTGGTTAATCCTACGGTTAATTTTAGGGATATTGCCGACCAATATTACGATGATATGCCGCTAGCCATTAAGTTGCTACTGCGTACTATCGGGGTAAAACGCCACTCTAGTTCGAGTTTAACCAGCTACTTATTGTTTGAAAAAAACTACACTCGTCACTTGATAGATATTGGCTATCAAGACGGTATGGCAAGGCTTGACGAAATACGTCACTTTTTAGGGTTAGATGAGTAACGTTGTTAATTGCCCATCAAGCGCTTCTGTCAATTGACAAAGTTCACTTTTATGTTAACATTTACAGATGAGAAAGATAAACTTTTACTGCACCGATGATGGAAAGTGTCCTGTTGAAGAGTTTTTGGACTCTCTAAACAGTAGACAAGCTCAAAAAGTTGCTTGGGTACTTCAATTAGTTGAAGAATTGGATACTGTTCCTACAACGTACCTAAAGAAGCTTGTTAATACTGATGGAATTTGGGAAGTCAGAGTTCAAATAAGTGGAAATATTTTTAGACTCCTTGGTTTTTTTGAAGGTGATAACTTGGTAGTTTTAAACCATGGTTTCCAAAAGAAAACCCAAAAAACCCCATCCAAAGAAATTAAAATAGCAGAAAGTCGTAAAAAAGATTATTTGCGGAGGAAATCATAATGAGTGATCTTCAAAAATATTTAGTTAAGAGAAAAAGCAATGATTCAGAATTTGCTGAAAACTATGATGAAGGGTATCAAGCGTTTAAGTTTGGAGTATTGCTTAAAGAGGCGCGTAAAAGTGCAGGTCTTACACAGTTGGATCTTGCAGATAAACTGCATACTCAAAAAAGTGCAATTTCACGAATTGAAAATCACTCTGAAGATGTAAAGCTATCAACTTTAGAGAAATTTGCGTCAGCATTAGGAAAAAAGTTAGAAATAAAGTTAGTGTAGTGGACAGCTAACAAGAAAATGAATCGTGATTCGAGATAATTTGTCATTTTGAAATACTAAACTAACCTCACACATTATTCTACAGGCTCGTTAGCCATTGAGTAAGTACTGCTCAGCGCGCTCAACGCGTCTAGGCTTGCCTTTAAGAAGTAAAACATCATTGGCTTTGAGCACCATACTTTGCTGTGGCGCAGCCAGCTCCTGGCCGTCACGGCGCAACGCGGTGATTGCCACTTTTTGTTTATCTAGGCTGAGTTCTTCAATGCTTTTGTCTACCGCAAACGCTGACTCAGGCAAAGCCATAGCATGCAAATACTCAAGCCTGTCGATGTTATCACCTTGTGGCTCTTGGTCATCACCGGCAAAAAATCCGTGTAAATACTCATAACGATTATGGCGCTCTTTGCTCACTCGCTTAAAGATACGGCGCATGGGTACACCCGACATATGCAGCACATGCGACACTAACATTAAGCTGGCCTCTAAGGCCTCTGGAACCACCTCTGTCACGCCTAAGGCTTTAAGTGCATCAAGGTGGCTATCATCGGTTGAACGCGCCAGTATTTTAACCTCAGGTGCGACACGTTTTATGGCATCTATCACCTCTTGGCTTTGGTTAAAGTCAGAGCAGGTAATTATCACCAAGCGGGCTTTATCAACATTGGCTTGTTTAAGTAATACTTGTGAACCTGAATAGCCAAACATGACCGGCTCCCCCGCTGTTTGCGCCTCTTCTACAATGCGCGGGTTACGTTCAATTGCCACATACGGAATTGCCTCGGGCTTTAAAAAGCGTGCAATGGTTTGCCCAACTCGACCATACCCTAAAATAACCACATGGTTACTCAAGCTTTCATTAATAATATTTTGCCCAAAGTCATGTTGATAGTGATCTCCATTAACATTGAGCTTTTGTAAAATAACGGGGGTTCGGTCAATCAAATAAGGAGTAACCGCCATAGATAACACCCCAAGTGCAATCAAGAATGACGCGCTATTTAGGTCTAATAAATTATGTTTGCTGGCAAGGGCTACAAGCACAAAACCAAACTCCCCCATTTGCCACAGCAAAATACCCGCTGCAACGGCGTCTTTTTTACGCTCTCCCATTAGCTGGGCTAACAACGCAATAATTAATACTTTTAGCAGTAGCAAAACGGCTAAAGCCAAAACAATATAGCCAATTTTATCAACAACATAAGGTATGTTTAGCTGCATACCTACGGTCACAAAAAATAACCCCATCAAAATATCGCGAAACGGTCTGATCTCGGCTTCTAACTGATGACGATACTGGCTTTCACCAAGCATCATCCCCGCTAAAAAGGCGCCCAAAGCCATCGATAAACCAAACAAATAAGTTAGGCCACCTGCGCAAAGCGCCACCACTATGGTGGTCAGTACAAACAGCTCATCGGTGCGCACAGAGGCAACTTCGTTAAATATTTTCGGCAAAAACCACTTACCTATCGCCCATAGCAAAACACACACAAAGGCGCCTTTGGCTAAGGCAAACATCAGTGCGCCTATTAATACTTGATTATCTGATTGAGCGATTAAAGGCAAAGCAATTAGTAGAGGCACAACAGCAATGTCTTGAAACAGCAACATGCCAATTGCTAGCTGACCTCGGCGTAAATTAAGATTACCGCTTTCTTTGAGAATTTTAACCACCACTGCGGTTGACGATAGCGCCATCAAGCTGGCGATAATAAAGGCACTGAGCCAATCGTAATCAAGCGCTTTGATCACAAACATACCAACGATGGTGGTAATGAGTACTTGTAAACTGCCCAAGCCAAACACCAAGTTGCGCATTGCCATAAGCTTAGGCACTGAAAACTCCAGCCCTAGGCTGAACAATAAAAATACAATACCTAACTCGGCAATAAAGTGCATTTCATAGCTGATACTCATCCAGCCAATACCATGGCTGCCGGCCAATACGCCCGTTACTAAGTACGCCAAAATGGCGGGTAAGCCAATACGCTTGAAAAGCCACACTAAAATCACAGCGGCAAGCAATAAGGCAAAAACCTCGGCAAAAATACTCTGCAAACGGCCTCCAAAGTGTCAAAAATGCGGAAATTATCGAAAGTACTCGTCATTAACTATAGCAAGCAACTGTTTTTCAGCCAGTTTAAATTATTGGCACACTTTTAGCTTAAAGTAAGTAAATAGTAGTAGTTAGGGGAATACTCGATGGAAAATGTCCATATTTTAGCTCAGCGCGTATCTACACGCGGCGATTATTTGCCGTTCGATACTGAGCAATTTATAAATACAAGTGCGGATCCCATCTATAAGCTTGTTGAGCAGCTGCAAACCACGCTGCATATCGACGAGCTGTTGACCGTATTTGCCGAACATGCTCAGCGTATCATTAAGCTTTCAGGGCTGCAGTTTCACTCGTCTTTAGGTGTGAATCAAATGTACGAAAGTGATAACCAGTTTGCGCCTTACAAATTTGAATTAGAGCTTAATGAAGAGCATTTAGGGCAACTTGTTTACTATTGCCAATACCAATTGAGCGAGAGCATTCGAGCAAAACTATGCCGTTTGCATAGCGCCTTGTTATACCCTTTGCGTAATGCGCTCACCTACAACCGAGTGCTAAAACTTGCTACCAAAGACGCACTAACTGGGCTTAACAACCGTAGCCAGTTTACCGACAATTTAGCACAGCGTGTTGAACGCGGCCGTCGTCTGCAAAGTAAGTTTAGCTTGATGCTGCTTGATTTAGACAATTTTAAGCAAGTAAATGATGTACACGGCCATAGCACGGGCGATGAGGTATTAAAACGGTTTGCTGATATTTTAAAGTTGTCGGTACGTAGCACAGACACCGTGTATCGATTTGGTGGTGATGAATTTGCGATTATTATCGACGACCCTGCATTTACCACCAATAAAGTGATAGCAGAGCGAATTATGCATGCTGTACGTACTTGCCATATGCTGTCTAAATATGGCGTAACAACCAGTATTGGTTTTACATTGTCTAACTCTCAAGACTGTGAAAACAGCATTTTCTCGCGCACAGATAAAGGACTTTACCGAGCTAAGGCCGATGGTAGAAACTGCGCAAGAACCATATAGTGAGTCTGATTCGGCTTGGCTCCCCTAGCTGAGCCGAATCGGTATTCTGTGTTACTCTTTATTTAAAAACATGAGCTTATAAATAACGAGTGCCAATGCAAAGCCAAAAAAGTAGCCATTAATAAGCCAAGCCAATGCGATGAAGCTGGTCAGTTCACTAACAATGATCAACAACAATGGCATAAGCAGCGCCAAAATAAAAAAGCTGCCACCTTTTTCATGCCAATAAGCCAACAATGTAGCGGCACTTGCAAAGCCAAATAGCAACGCATACGCAATATTGCTCAAAATAGGCATGCCATCAAAGATGCCAAATACGCTAAACAGCAAAATATTAAACAACAGCGCCCAAACAGCTTTATCTGCTAACGAGCGGCCAATATCTTTGTTATTAACCATCAATTACTTCCCAACGAATACCTTGCTTTGCAACATACATAGAGTGTTCAAAATAATAACCAACAATTTGTACTAGCTGCTCATCATAAAAGATCAACGGCACTTGAGCTCGCTGCCAACTTGGCACACCCGCTTCTTTCAACCAGTGTTTGACAGTGTTTCTACCTGGTTTATTACAAGGCCTTATTTTTGCGTTGAGTAAACCAAACTGAATTGACACACGCTCATTGCTGGCAGGTAGCCTTATCCCCTTACCATGTTCTACCGATAAAGCACGGCCATCATTAAGTGTTATTGGCTCAAGCGCGATATCAAAACACGCATTCGGGGCGTCTTGTGCAACCACAAAGTAAAGCAAGCCTCGGTGCTTTTTCACACACCCTCTACCCATCAAGATATTTACCTGCGCGTCTTGTTTACTGGTTAAGGCCTGATGAAGTAGCTGCTCAAGTTGTACCTTCGAGGGCATTTTCTCATTGCATGACGCTAACCAAGCGCGCACAACATTTGCCTGCCTAAGCTTGCTGAGTGCGTCGAGCTGTTGCAGATCTAGCCGGTTTTTACCTGCGCTACACTGCCGTAAGTCTTGCTGGGTTATCTCTTCAATCAAGCCTTGTTGCTGCTGAAGTATGTCTATACTACGAAGTGCGCTTGGCAAAAAGCCACGAAAACGCGATTTAAGCAAAGGGATCACTTGGTTACGCAAAAAATTACGATCGAAGCGGTCATCTTTGTTCGAGTTATCTTCAATGTGTTCAATGGCAAACATCCGCGCAAATGCTTCGATATCTTCTCGAGAGGCATTTAATAAAGGTCTGATGCAGACCCTGCCCGAGTCTAAAATACGTTGTGTACGCATCGACGTCAGTCCATCAAGGCCCGAGCCGCGTTTTAAACGTAGCAGAAAGGTTTCAAGCTGGTCGTCGCCGTGTTGTCCAAGCACTATGAGACTGTTTACCATTGCCAGTGAGTCTAGAGCCGCATATCGGGCATCTCTTGCTTGTGCTTCAAGGCTATGACGTGCTTTTGCCTTTACTTCTACAGCGGCTGTTTTAAAGTCGATATCAAGCGACTCACACAAGCGCTGACAAAAGTCTCGCCATTTGTCAGAGTCTGCTGATAAGCCATGATCGATATAGATGGCTTCTATAACATATCCTGATATCTGCTCACGAAGTGTGTAACACAAATGCAGTAAAACAACCGAGTCCACCCCGCCAGACAGGGCGATACTCAATGGCTTTTGCTCAGGATTTGACCCGTTTATCGCAACAAAAAAATTTTTATAAAGCGTGGTATTTTTCATAATTCATAACGTAAAAAAGCCGCTTAAGCGGCTTTTTTAGTTTAACATTGGCTTAGCAGTAACCAAAAGACATCAGTCTTTGGTAACGCTGCTCAAGCATGGTTTCAGTACCAAGCTCTTCAAGCTCTGCTAAATCGCGTTTAAGCTGCGCTTTGAGGTTTTTAGCCATACCGTCGTAATCACGGTGTGCGCCACCTAGCGGCTCTTCTACGATATTGTTGATCAAGTCTAATTCTTTAACGCGCTGCGCTGATACACCCATTGCCTCTGCGGCCAAAGGCGCTTTTTCAGCACTCTTCCAAAGAATTGACGCACAGCCTTCAGGTGAAATAACCGAGTAAGTGCTGTATTGCAGCATGTTTACACGATCGCCTACACCAATCGCTAGCGCACCACCAGAACCACCCTCACCAATTACGGTACAGATAGTGGGCACTTTCAGCGCCGCCATCACTTTTAGGTTACGGGCGATTGCTTCACTTTGACCACGCTCCTCTGCACCTACGCCTGGGTATGCCCCTGGTGTATCGATAAAGGTGATGATTGGCATTTTGAAGCGCTCAGCCATTTCCATTAAGCGTAATGCTTTACGGTAACCTTCAGGCTTTGGCATACCAAAGTTGCGTTTGATTTTTTCAGCTGTGTCACGACCTTTTTGCTGCCCGATCACCATAACTGGTTTACCGTCTAAACGTGCAACACCACCTAAAATTGCTGGGTCGTTAGCAAAAGTACGGTCCCCTGCAAACTCATCAAACTCGGTAAAAATGCGCTTGATGTAGTCACGAGTATATGGGCGAAGCGGATGACGAGCTAATTGAGAAACCTGCCAAGCACCCAAGCCTGCAAAGACCTTTTCGGTTAGCTCAACGTTTTTCTCCTTCAAACGCGTGATTTCTTCTTCTAGGCTCAGATCTAAGCTACCTGAGCGGCTAACATTTTGTAACTCTTTAATTTTCGCTTCCAATTCTGCGATTGGAAGTTCAAAGTCAAGATAATTGAGGCTCATGCTCTAAACTACCTAATTAGTTAAATTCTAGTTCTATTTCCTGCGCCGCCATCTGCGATAATCGAGTCAAAAGATCATCGGTTGGCGTCACACACCATTGGGTTCCCAGCGTTAGCTCGGCTAATGCATCCGGACGTTGGTACATAATCTTGATAGGACATGTACCAAACTTATAAGGTTCTAACACTTTTCGTAAATTTTCGAAGAAGTTTGCTTCAATTTGAACCATATTTAATGTCATTTTTATTGCTCTTATGCGTTTTTCTCGCGCCTGAGCTATAGTACATACGTCTCTAGCGGTCATTGTAATGCCACCAGAGAAGTTATCAAAGCTGACCTGTCCGGTTACGACCAAGATTTGGTTAATTTGCAGCAATTCTTGGTAAACTTCAAACTGTTCAGGGAATAAGCGTACATCAATCCGGGCACTCTTGTCATCTAAAGTTATCAGTCCCCAGCGATTCCCCTTCTTATTTATTAGAGTTCTTGCATTAATAACCAACCCTGCTGCGGTAGATTGCACATCACGATTAGTTGGTTGCAAGTCTATCAATCGACCCGATGTATAATGTTTCAGCTCTTTTCTGTACTGATTAATCGGATGCCCTGTAAGATATAAACCTAATGTTTCTTTTTCACCGTCAAGCCATTGATTATCGGTCAGCGGCACTGCGCTGGTAAACGCTTGCTCTACCTGCTCAGGCTCCACAGCAAGCAAGCCAAATAAGTCTGACTGGCCAAGCGACTCGGCTTTATGGTGCTGTTCTGCCGATTTCATCGCATCTGCTAAGCTAGCGAGTAAAGTGGCGCGACCCGGTTGGTTTTTCTCTGGGCCAAGTTTATCTAACGCGCCCGCATAAATAAGCTTTTCAACAACACGCTTATTGAGGCGTTTTAAGTCTACTCGCGCGCAAAAATCAAAAAGATCTTTGAATTCGCCGCCTTTCTCTCTGGCCTCTAATATTGCTTCTACAGGGCCCTCGCCCACGCCTTTAATCGCACCGATACCATACACGATTGCGCCCTGACGGTTAACGGTAAACTTATACATTCCCGCATTGACATCAGGTGGAAGCAGTGTCAACTTCATGTTTTCACACTCATCCACCAAGGTGACGATT
Source organism: Pseudoalteromonas sp. S16_S37 (assembly GCF_014694405.1). GTDB lineage: Bacteria > Pseudomonadota > Gammaproteobacteria > Enterobacterales > Alteromonadaceae > Pseudoalteromonas. The sequence continues at coordinate 34,352 of NZ_JAAUWV010000038.1, read as the reverse complement.
TTATCTGTGTTATCCATATCCGCAGACATTACCGCAGCCATAAACTCAGCAGGATAATGGGTTTTCATCCAAAGTGTTTGGTATGACACTAAAGCGTATGCGGCAGAGTGCGACTTGTTGAAGCCATAACCTGCGAACTTCTCTACAAGATCGAAGATTTTCATAGCAAGTTCGCCATCAACACCGTTGGCTATTGCACCTTCTTCAAAGGTTGAGCGCTGCTTGGCCATTTCTTCGGGCTTTTTCTTACCCATAGCACGACGTAACATGTCGGCGCCACCAAGCGTGTAGCCTGCTAACACCTGTGCAATCTGCATTACCTGCTCTTGATATAAGATAATACCGTAGGTAGGCTCGAGAATAGGTTTAAGACTTTCGTGCTGCCATTGTACATCTGGATAAGACAGCTCTTCTCGACCATGCTTACGGTCGATAAAGTTATCTACCATGCCTGATTGCAATGGACCAGGACGAAACAGCGCCACCAGTGCTATCATATCTTCAAAGCAGTCAGGTTTTAGGCGACGAATTAGGTCTTTCATACCTCGTGATTCGAGCTGGAATACCGCGGTGGTTTCTGCTCTGAGTAACAGCTCAATACTCTTTCTATCATCTAGAGGAATGGCATTAATGTCGACTGGCTCCTTGCCTTCTCTTGCCAGTCGCTCGTTGGTCATATCCAGTGCCCACTGCAAAATCGTCAGCGTTCTCAGACCAAGGAAGTCGAATTTAACCAGACCCGCGGTTTCTACGTCATTTTTATCAAACTGCGTTACCGGGAATTTACCTTCTTCATCACAATACAAAGCGGCAAAATCGGTAATCGTGGTGGGAGAAATAACCACGCCCCCTGCGTGTTTACCCGCGTTTCGTGTACAACCTTCCAAAATTCGACACATGTCAATCAGATCGCGTACTTCTTCATCGCCGTCGTACGCTTCAGGAAGGCGTGGTTCTACATCAAATGCCTTAGCCAACGTCATACCTGGGTCGCCCGGTACTAATTTAGAAATACGGTCAACAAAGCCATATGGGTGACCGAGTACCCGTCCAACATCTCGGATAACCGCTTTGGCTGCCATGGTACCAAAGGTAATGATCTGCGATACCGCATCTCGCCCATAGAGCATAGCTACGTGGTCGATTACTTCATCACGACGGTCCATACAAAAGTCAACGTCGAAGTCGGGCATCGAGACACGTTCAGGGTTTAGGAATCGCTCGAAAAGTAAGTCGAACTCTAATGGGTCTAGATCGGTAATTTTAAGCGCATAGGCTACTAAAGAACCCGCACCAGAACCCCGCCCTGGGCCTACAGGGATGTTGTTATCTTTACTCCACTGGATGAACTCCATTACGATTAAGAAGTAACCGGGAAACCCCATCTGGTTGATAACGTCCAGTTCAATCTGTAATCGTTCATCGTATTCTTTGCGCTTTTCTTGGCGCTCTTGCTCATCAGGGAATAAAAACTGTAAACGCTCTTCTAAGCCATCACGTGATACCTTAACTAAGAAGTCTTCAATTTTTAGATCCCCAGTAGGGTAATCAGGTAAGAAATATTTTCCTAACTGTACCGTGACGTTACAACGCTTTGCTATCTCTACTGAGTTCTCAATAGCCTCAGGAATATCGCTAAATAGCTCCAGCATCTGTTCAGGCGTTTTAAGGTACTGTTCTTTTGAAAAACGCTTGGGGCGACGTTTGTCTTCTAGTGTATAACCATCATGAATAGCGACTCGAATTTCATGCGCTTCAAAGTCTTTTTGGTGTAAAAACACCACTTCATTGGTAGCAACAACCGGTATGTCACGCTCGCTGGCAAGGGCGACTGCGGCATGTAAATATTCCTCTTCTTGGGCGCGACTCGTTCGCATTAGCTCCATAAAGAAGTGATCTTGAAAGTGTTGCTCATAGAACGCCAACGTATCGAGTGCAAGCTGCTGATTGCCTTTTAACAGCGCTTTACCCACATCACCATCTTTGCCACCCGAGAGCAGGATAAGGCCAGCTTTATGTTCAGCTAACCATTGCTTATCGACCACTGGACGGTGGAACACATGACCGCGTTGATACGCTTTTGAGATCAATAACGTAAGGTTTTTATAGCCTTCGTTATCTTTAGCCAGCACCACGAGGCGGCACGGCTCATCTGGAAATTCGTCACTTTTGAGCCAAATATCAGCACCAACAATTGGCTTGATCCCCGCGCCATGGGCTGCACCATAAAAACGTACCAAACCACATAAGTTCATCTGATCTGTAATAGCAAATGCTGGTAGCCCTAATTCTTGTGCTCTGGCAACGATAGGTTTCGTTTTCGCCAATCCATCTACCATAGAAAAATCACTATGCACACGTAAATGAACAAACTGAGGCGCAGCCATAATTACAACTCCTTCAGCGCTAAAATACGTTGCACTGGCTTAAAGCTTTTCCTATGGTGTGGTGTAATGCCATGCTGCTCTAGCGCAGCAAAATGTGCTTTGGTTGGGTAGCCTTTATGACCCGCAAAGCCAAATTCAGGAAATTGCGCATCTAAATCCATCATTTCTTGATCTCGAGCGACCTTGGCGATGATTGAAGCGGCACTAATCTCAGCGACCAAACTATCGCCTTTCACCACACTTTGCGCGGCCATTTCCAGCTTAGGTAAGCGATTGCCATCGACAAACACGAAATCAGGGGTGATGCTTAACCCTTCAACCGCACGACTCATTGCTAACATAGTTGCATGCAAAATGTTAAGTTCGTCGATTTCTTCAACCGATGCGCGGGCAATACAATAACACAGGGCTTTTTGCTTTATTTCATCCGCCAATTGTGCGCGCCTTTTCTCGGTTAGCTTTTTTGAGTCCGCTAACCCTTCAATCGGATTGTTAGGGTCAAGAATAACGGCGGCAGTGACCACATCCCCCACTAAAGGACCACGACCGACTTCATCTACACCAGCGATATACTGTACTTCAGGGCGTTCAATCTGCATCAATCAACTCCTCAACTGCATTTGCCGCTTGTTTGCTGGCATCTAGACGGATATTTCGGTGAATATCATAAAACTTTTGAATAAGTGCTTCGTTATTGCCTTTTAACATCGGGTATAAGGCATCTACCAATGCATCCGAGTTACAGTCTTGTTGTAAGAACTCAGGTACTAAAGGCGCATCTGCAAGTAAGTTTGGCAACGAAAAATACTTAATATTAAAGGTAAAAAAGTGCTTGAAGATCCAATAACTCAGTGGCTTAAACTTATAACCCACGACCATGGGTTTTTTATACAGCATTGCTTCTAATGTGGCAGTGCCCGAGGCGAGCAAAACTGCATCTGCCGCTGCCATCACTTTGCTTGACTGGCCATCTACCAAAATAGGGGATAAGTTAGGCGCAACTTGCTGTAAAATCTTTTCAAACTGGGCTCGACGTTTGGCATTTACCAAAGGCACAATAATTTTCAAATTAGGTAATCGTTGGCATAGTTTTTGTGCCGCATGCAGGTAAGTTTCACTAAGCAACCCAACTTCTGAGCCACGACTACCGGGCAATAAGGCCAGTACTAAATCGTCATTACCTAAACCTAGCTCTTGTCGCGCCGCGCTACCGTCGTGATCAAGCGCTATCTCATCTGCTAATGTATGACCGACAAACTTACAAGGTACATCATGCTTATCATAAAATGCTTTTTCAAAAGGCAGCAGTGATAAAACTAAGTTCGTCGCTTCGGCTATTGTAAAAATACGCTTTTGGCGCCATGCCCACACTGATGGGCTAACATATTGAACCGTTTTAATGCCGGCCTTTTTTAGCGGCTTTTCAACTCGCAGGTTAAAATCAGGCGCATCGATCCCCACGTAAATATCAGGCGGATTATCGATAAAGTACTGTACTAGTTGCTTGCGGATTTTTAGCAATCTGGGTAACCGCCCTAGCACCTCTACGAGGCCCATTACAGCTAATTCATCCATATCAAACAAGGTGCGACAACCAGCCGCCTGCATTTTAGGACCAGCAATACCAACAAACTCAGCGTCAGGGTATTTCTCCTTCAACGCTTCAATAAGTCCCGCCCCTAAAATATCACCTGACAATTCACCCGCCACAAGGCCAATAGTTAACTTTTTGTTGTTAGTCATCACATTAATCTATTTATAAATAAAAACGCCATACAAAGCATCGTATGGCGTTTATCAGCATCTTGCTATCACAAGCATTATCTAACGAATAATGCCGCGATCTGAGGTATCTAAAAAGTCTATCATTTGCTGCACCGCAGCAAACTCTGACGCATCTTCTCGCATTGCTGCCACTGCGTCTTCTAAGTTTAAGCTTTTACGATACAATGCTTTGTATGCTCGGCGCACTGCCATAATTTCATCACTACTAAAACCACGACGCTTCATACCTTCGGTATTAATCGCTGCAGGTCTTGCTGGCGTGCCAGTAGTAGTTACAAATGGCGGGACGTCTTTGCTTACGCCCGAATACATGCCAATAAAAGCATGTGCACCCACTTTGCAAAACTGGTGAACCCCAGTATTACCAGCTAGGATTGCCCAATCACCTACATGAACGTGGCCTGCAACACTTGCCCCATTTGAAAAAATAACATTGCTGCCAATCACAGCGTCATGTGCGACATGGGTGTATGCCATAAACAGGTTATTACTGCCTATTTTGGTTACGCCCTGATCTTGAATAGTACCACGATGGATAGTGGCACACTCACGAATGATATTGTTATCACCCATGATAAGTTGAGTTGGTTCATCCTTGTACTTTTTATCTTGGCAAGCTTCACCCACAGATGCAAACTGGTAAATATGATTACCAGAGCCGATGGTTGAAGGTCCTTTGATTACCACGTGTGACTCGATGATACAATTGTCACCTATCACTACATCATTCCCGATGTAACTGTAAGGACCCACAGAGACGTTATCGCCCAACTGTGCGCCAGATTCAATAATCGCAGTAGGATGGATCACTATTAAAACTCTCTTCTTGCGCACATTAGGTCGGCACTACACACAACTTTACCATCGACCTTTGCTTCACCATAGAACTTCCAAATGTTACGACGCTCTTTCACAAAATCGATGTGTAAATGCATAGTATCACCAGGAAGTACCGGTTGCTTAAAACGTGCATTGTCTATTGCTGCGAATAAGTATAGCTCGTTCTCGCTACGATTCTCGACCGTTTTAAAGCCAAGTAGGCCCGTGGCTTGCGCCATTGATTCTAAGATCATGACACCCGGGAAAATCGGTTGTTCAGGAAAGTGTCCTGTAAAAATAGGTTCGTTTATCGTGACGTTTTTTACCGCGTGCAGATACTCACCAGCTTTGTAGTCGATCACTTTGTCAACTAGCAGCATTGGATAGCGATGCGGTAATAACTTTAAGATTTCTTGGATATCAAAACCGTTCAGTTCGTTTGCCAAAATAGCGTCCTTTTATTCTTCGTCTATTGTTTTGAGCTGTTCTGTTAAAGATTCTAAAGCTTTTAAGCGTTGTTTAAAATCAGTCAGATTGCGTAAATGAGCCATGTTGCGTCGCCACTCTTTATTGGTGCTATGAGGCACGCCAGAGGAATAAACACCCGCAGAAGTGATAGATTTGGTGATCATCGACATACCTGTGATGATCACGCCATCACAAATTTCCATATGACCATTGATACCAACTAACCCCGCGATTTGACAGTGTTTGCCAATTTTGGTGCTACCTGCAACCACCGAAGCGCCTGCAATTGCAGTGCCTTCGCCAATTTCAACATTGTGTGCAATTTGGATTAGATTATCTAAAACCACATTATTATGGATAACTGTGTCATCAAGTGCACCTCGGTCAATCACCGTGTTTGCACCTACCTCAACGCTGTCACCAATAATAACGCGTCCAACTTGCGGTATTTTAACCCATTTTCCAGATTGGTTTGCATAACCAAATCCGTCACTACCTATCACAGCGCCCGATTGAAATAAGCAATTTTTACCAATTTCAACCTCATGATAAACACTTACGTTCGCCCAAAGCTTTGTGTTCTCGCCAATTTTTGCGCTGTTACCGACAAAACAGCCTGCGCCAATTTGAACATTGTCACCAAGCACTACATTTGCTTCAATCACCGCATTTGCCGCTATTGCGACATTTTTACCTAATTTAACGCTTTGATGAACGACAGCACTGGGGTGAATGCCTTCTGCGGCCCTCGGTGTTGTATCCATCAATTGCGCTAATTTGGCATAAGCAATATAAGGGTCTTTTACGACCAATTTATTGCCGTCAAAATGTTTTGCGTCAGACTCCGATAAAATCACAGCGCCAGCGTTCGTTGTTTCCAACTGAGCACGGTATTTACTGTTTGCTAAAAAGCTAATATCTTTGTCTGTCGCTTGTGTGAGTGTCGCAATTTTATTAATTTGACACTCACCGTCGCCAACCAGCGTTGCATCTATCGATGCTGCCAGCTGAGCTAAACTATAATGTCTAGTCATTACTTTTTGCTTACCGCTTCAACAACTTTGTCAGAAAGGTCCGCTACTTTATCAGGGTTAAAGTAAATTGTCGTATCTTTTACTTTAACTTCGTCAAACTTACCGCTTTTAGCAACACTTTCGATTGCATCGATAATTAATTTTTGTACTTTGGCTAATTCTTCATTTTGACGCTGTTTAATTGCTTGCTCCAAAGGACGACCCTTTTCTGCTAGCTCTTTTTGCATGCCTTGAATTTTTGTACGTAGAGTTTCTTTATCTGCGTCGCTCATAGTTGCGCCTTCACGTTGAAACTTTTCAACTTCAAAGCGAATATCACCTTGTAGTTTTTCAAGCGCTTGACGAGACTCCGCAAACTCGCTTTGTAGCTGTTGTTCAATTTTAGCCATTTGTGGTAGTTGCTTGTAGATACTCTGCATATCCACAATACCCACTTTATGAGCCAACGCACTTGCTGAAGCGCCCATCATCAATGCCGCCATTAAACCCATTGCTGTCGTTTTTATAAGTTTGTTCACAATTAACTCCTTAGAATGTATTACTGATATTAAAACTGATCGTCTTCGTTTCGTCATCTTCTTCTTTCTTAAGCGGATAAGCAAAACTGATCAGCATTGGGCCCATCGGTGAGATCCACTGAATAGATAAACCGGTAGAAACCCTAAAACGGGTTGGATCTGAGTAATCCGAGAGCTTTTTATATTGGTCTTCATGTAAGTTTGAATATCTATCTACATCAAACTCGGTATCCCATACGTTTGCTGCATCAACAAACAAGCTGGTACGTACTGAACTGGTATTATCTTCATCTAAAAACGGCGTTGGTACAATTAGTTCAGCACCAAGCGTCGCTTTTGCGTTACCACCGATACGACCTCCTGGGTACAAAGTATCAAATTGAGGGTCTCCACCTATATTCGAAGTGGTCGTTCCATCTGGCAACGTTGAACCAGGGATTTCAGTCATGCTACGCTGAATGGCCCTAGGTAAAATAGTGTTGCGCTCAAAACCTCGCAGTTCGTTTTCTGAAATTCTGAAGAATTCTTGGAACGGTAAGGTTTGTTCAAAACCATTGGTTTTACCATAGCCATTACCATATGCCAGACCAGCTCTAGTTGAGAATACCCACTGATGATCGTTACTGATTGGCCAGTAATAACGTGAATCGTAATCAACTTTAAAGTAGTTCAGATCCGAATTCGGTGTGGTTGCTCTAAGGGTTAAACTCTGACGAGAACCATCCGTTGGGAACATACCACGGTTAACCGTTACGCGTGACCAACCAGCACTCAGTTCGTACTTAGTAAAGTCATACGAGCCATCGGGGTCTGTAGGGTCTAAGAATGCCAAGCGTAAAATACGCGTTTGTTCATAATCTGGGATATAATCAAGCTTTTCATCGACCCATCTAGCACCAAAGTTGATACGGTTTATCGCGTTGATTGGAAAACCAAAACTCGTACCAATACCATATTGGCGAGAGTCATAGCCAATTAGACCAACTTTACTACCTTCAAAGTTACTGTAGAAAATATTGCTACCTTGAGATACACCATCAGGGGTAAAGTAAGGATCTGTGTATGAAATGCTATAGCTATCAGAGCTTTTTGAAGTGCTAATACTAAAAGCCAACTGATTACCAGTCCCTAAAAAGTTTGACTCACTTACACCAACATTAAACTGCAACCCACCGTATGAACCATAAGCAACACCCGCTTGGAAACTACCCGCTGGCTGCTCTTTCACAGTAAAATCGACATCAACGAGATCGTCAACACCAGCAATCGGCTTAACTTCAAAGTCTACTTTTTCCATGTATGGTAGACGCTGAATTTGCAATTTAGAACGCTCTAGGCTTTGGTTTGAAAGCCAGGCACCTTCAAGCTGTGTCATTTCACGGCGTACCACCTCATCAGCAGTAACTTGGTTACCATTAACCAAAATACGGCGTACATAAACGCGTTTGCCGGGATTTACTGACAAGGTTAACTGAACTTCTTTGTTCTCGTCGTCAATTTCAGGAATGGTACGAACTTCAGCGTTTGCATAGCCAAAACGCGCAAGGTAGCCTTTGATAAATTCTTCTGATGAGGTAACGATTGAACCGTTATATAGTTCACCTGCTCGCAGCGGAATAATACTCTTAATAAGCTCTTCACGACCAAGCAAGTCACCAATAAAGTCGTAGCCTTTAACCGTGTATGTCTCGCCTTCTGTAATATTTGCCGTTACGTATACTGACTCGCGCTCAGGGCTTACTGATACTTGTGTCGAGTCAATATTGAAACGCAAGTAACCACGGTCTAAGTAGTAAGTGCGAATTTTTTCTAAGTCGCCTTCAATCGCTTGCTTTTGGTAGCGGTCGTTTGACATAAACTTCCACCATGGCAAATCTTGCTGAGATTCAACAAGCTGTAACAGCTCCTCATCAGAAAATAGTTCATTACCCACGAGGTTAATCTGGCGTATAGAAGCAGCATCGCCCTCATCAAACTCTAACTTTAGACGCACACGGTTACGTGGCAGCTCAATAATGCTCACCTCAATCTTGGCGTTATATTTACCAATACTGTGGAAGAATTCAATAAGGCCCTTTTCGATGTTATCGACTACGGTTTTATCCAGCGGCTCACCGATACGAATATTTTGCTGCTCTAAACTTTCATTTAATTGCTCGTCTTTGATGTCTTTATTGCCATCAAAATCTATACCCGCAATTGTTGGCCTTTCTTGTACCTTGAAGATAATTTGCCCACCGTCTCGATATGCGACGATATTGTTAAAGTGACCTGACTTATATAGCGACTTAATGGTTTGAGAAATCGTGTACTGATCAACTGAGTCGCCTACGTTAATTGGAATATGCGTCAATGCCGCTCCCAACGCAACGCGCTGTAACCCTTCTACTTTCATATCTTCAACGATAAAGGAGTTCTGCCCCAAAGCGGCAAAACTAGCGCCAAGTAAACTCGTTACTGCAAGATGTTTTTTTATAGGCATTTTATTATCTTTATCCTTTACAACAGTTCGCGCCTTACGCGCTTTGATGGGCGTCATATTCGCCATTCGAGTTACAACCTCGAGACATCGTTAAGTAATGCAAAACAAGTTAAAGCAATAAGTACTATCGCACCTACCTTAAACCCTAACTCTTGTGTCTTTTCAGAGACTGGTTTTTTGCGAATTAGTTCAATTATGTAATACATTAAGTGCCCACCATCTAAGACTGGCAGAGGCAATAAATTGAAAACACCTAGGTTGACACTAATTAGCGCTAAAAAGCTTAAAAACGCAACAATACCATAACTAACACTAGTGCCAGCACCCACAGCTATACCAACGGGCCCGCTAAGATTTTTCACTGATACCTGCCCTGTAAGCAAGTTACCAATCATGTCGAAACTTAAACGGACCAGCTCAAAAGTTTTCTCAGCGCCGAGCACCATACTATCCAAAGGACCATAATGTCTAGTTTCTATGTATCCGTCTGGCCATTTTTCAAGCAACGGAACCACCCCCAAAAAGCCCTGCATAGTACCATCTTGACCTTGGCGTGCTTGCGGAGTAATTTGAATAATCTGGTTTATTCCATTTCTTTCAATATTTAAAGAGAGGGTTTGGTTAGGGGAAGATTGAATTATCTGAACAAACTGTGGCCAACTTGTGACTGGCTCATTATTTAGCGCTTTGATTGTATCGTTGATTTGCAGCCCAGCAAGCTCTGCGGCTGAATCTTTTGCTATATGTCCAAGGGTTAACGTAAGGGCTGGTCTAAAAGGGGTAATGCCTATGGCAGTCAATGGCGCTTCATCTTGCTTATCAAGTTTCCAGCCATCTACGTTTATTTTTCTAATCGCGATTTGCTGCTGTGCATCTTGAACTTTTACCTCAATAACATCTTCACCAAGATGACTCATCAAGCTGAAGGTTACATCTTGCCACGTACTCACTTGCTTGCCCGACATGCTAATTATGTGGTCGCCCGTTTGGATGTTTGCCATCGCAGCCCGAGAATTTGCCTGCACATCTCCAACAATTGGTTTAGCGCTTTGCACACCTATCATATACATAACAGCAAGTACTAAAATCGCGAACAAAAAATTGGCGATAGGCCCCGCGGCAACCACCGCGATACGCGATAGCACCGGCTTATTATTGAAAGCTAGGTGTTTCTTCTCACTGGGTACATCATCCACGCGCTCATCAAGCATCTTAACGTAGCCCCCGAGTGGGATCATCGCTATCACATATTCAGTGCCATATTTGTCATACCAACGGCAAAGTGGTTTGCCAAAACCGATAGAGAATCTAAGTACTTCTACTCCGGCTTTGCGAGCAACCCAAAAGTGGCCATATTCATGGACCGTGACAAGAATACCGAGTGCAAAAATAAATGAGCCGAGATTCCAAAAAAAATCAAACATAAATTACCTTATACGGTTCACAACTTCGTGAGCAAGCACTCTGGTTTGAGCATCCAGTGCCATCACTTCGTGTACCGAGTTTAAAGAATGTAACCTCGATTTATCAAGTACCTCAGCATTCACTCTATAAATATCGCAAAAGCCAATTTGTTTATTCAAAAATGCGGCAACTGCGATTTCATTGGCCGCATTAACAACCGTTGTTGCCGCCTGCCCTGACTTACATGCATTAATTGCCAAAGCCAAGTTTGGATAACGCTCAAAGTTAGGCTTTGTAAAGGTAAATTCTGATAACGAAGAGAAATCAAGTGGCTGTACCCCGGCGTCAATACGCTCAGGATATGCAAGGCCATAAGCAATGGGTGTGCGCATATCTGGTTGACCCATTTGCGCAATAATAGAACCATCAGTGTACTGCACCATAGAGTGGATCATACTTTGTGGATGAATAACGACTTCAATATCTTGCGCCTGACAAGCAAACAACCATTTGGCTTCAATAAATTCCAACCCTTTATTCATCATGGTTGCAGAATCAACAGAGATCTTCTGCCCCATTGACCAATTTGGATGTGCAACGGCTTCCGCCACAGTGACATCTTTGAGCGTACTAATATCACGATTTAAAAATGGTCCACCGGAGCCAGTTAACAGTATCTTGCTGACGCCAAACTTACTTAGACTCTGTTTTGTATCTTGTTGCAAAGCACTCGGTAAACATTGGTAAATTGCATTATGTTCACTGTCAATAGGAAGCAAAGTAGCGCCATGCTGAACAACTTTGTCCATAAATATCTGGCCTGACATTACCAATGATTCTTTATTGGCCAGAAGTACTTTTTTGCCAGCTTCAACCGCAGCTAAAGTAGGAATTAAACCTGCCGCACCAACAATTGCTGACATTACAATATCAACATCGCCATGGGCAGCTATCTGCGCCATTTGTTTTGTGCCGCAAAGCACTTCGGTGGAGATACCAACAAGACGCTCTGTGAGGCTTTTTGCTGCCTTCTCACAGTCCATAATGGCATACTGAGGACGATGCGCTAAGCATTGCTCAGCCATCTTATCTACGTTTCGACCTGCGGCCAGAGCAAAGACTTGATAACGTTCACTGTTGCGAGCGATCACATCAAGGGTAGACAAACCGATAGAGCCGGTTGCGCCAAGAATAACAACTTGCTCTTTTTGGCTCATAAAGTAACCGTCCACGCGTAACATAAAGCAAAAATAGGAGCTGCGGCTGTTAGGCTGTCAATTCTATCCAAAATGCCACCATGTCCTGGCAAGCAAGTACCTGAATCTTTTAGTCCAACTTCACGCTTAAACATACTTTCCAGTAAGTCTCCAATAGCCGAGAACAACGCGATAAAAACAGTCATAACGGCGTAAATTATCCATAGTTTTTGCTCGACCTGTGCAAAGTGACAAAATACCACCACAAAGATCACCGCGGTGATCACACCACCAATTAACCCTTCAATGGTCTTGTTAGGGCTCACGTTAGGCATTAGTTTATGTTTGCCGAAGTTTTTGCCCGCAAAGTAAGCGCCAATGTCCGCGCTCCAAACAATCCCCAACACGACCATGATCAACGTCGAACCATATTGGTGAGCTTGCTGATATTCAGCGCTGCGTAATACGTTTAGAGCCAGCCAAAGCGGTACTAAGGTAAGCACGCCGGCAACAGCTCGCATCATAACCCCTTCATTCCAAGCTCTTGCCTTAGATGGGTATTTAAAAACTAAAAACGTCGCGACCAACCACCAAGCAAAAGCCAGCGTGAAAACATAATTGGCATCTGCTTGTAACTGCCCACCGTGCCAAAGGGAGGTGATGGGCCAATGCCAATGCAGTAGCAACAAAATAGCCCCCATTAGGGCAACAAAGCCGCCTCGCTTCTTCGCACAAGATAAGCCCATAAATGCGGACCACTCCCAAGCGCCAAGCAATACAATCGCAGCAGCGATAAAACTAAATAGTGCCAAAGGTGTATAAAACACCAACAGCATCGCCAATGGTGCTAGCACCACCGAGGTTAAAATACGTTGTTTTAGCAAACTAATTTACCTTTAACTTGTTGTTTTGGACGCAGCGAGTAGTTGTTTTATTTGATCGCCGGTGCAGCCAAAGCGTCTTTCTCTTGATACATAACATGCGATGGCCTCTGAAAAAGCTTCGTCATTGAAGTCAGGCCATAAAGTATCTGTAAAATAAAGCTCAGCATAAGCTGCCTGCCAAAGCAAAAAGTTACTTATTCGATAATCACCACCGGTGCGTATAAGTAAATCAAGTTCGCTTTGGTTTGCCATAGTAAGATGTTTTGATATTTCCTCTTCCGTGATCTGTTCGGGCGCTAAAGTTCCTTCAGCCACTTGTAATGCTAACTTTTGCGCAGCCTGAGTTATATCCCAGCGGCCACCATAGTTAGCTGCAACATTAAGTTGTAGTCCAGTATTTGCACTCGTCAACTGATGTGCTGTATTAACTCGCTCTTGCAAAGATGCAGGAAAGCGACTTAAGTCACCTATCACAGTTAACTTTACATTGTTTTTGTGGAGTTTCTTCACCTCTTTTGTCAGGACCAATAAAAACAGTTCCATCAATGTACTCACTTCGTCCTCTGGACGACGCCAGTTTTCGCTACTAAAAGCAAACAGCGTCAAAGACTCAATCCCGAGATTCGAGCAGAACTGGACCGCATTACGAACTGAGTCTACACCCTTTTTATGTCCGTATGTTCTAGGCCTATTGCGCGACTGTGCCCAGCGACCATTTCCATCCATAATGATAGCAATGTGCTTTGGCAAAGATTGCTGTGAAATCGTTTCAGCGTTTAAAACCATAATCCCGATTTAGATAAAAAAAAACGCCGCCTAGTATACCCTAGACGGCGTTGCAAAACTAATAGTTTTGAACTGCTTAGATTTCCATCAATTCAGCTTCTTTCGCGCTCAATTGCGTATCCATTTCTTTAACAAACTTATCTGTTAGCTTTTGAATTTCATCTTCAGCTTGACGTGCTTCGTCCTCAGAAATTTCTTTGTCTTTCAACAGCGCTTTAATATCACCGTTAGCGTCACGACGAATATTACGTATCGCTACACGACCATTTTCAACTTCGCCACGTACGATCTTGATAAGATCTTTACGACGCTCTTCTGTTAACGGAGGAAGTGGTACACGAATGATCGTGCCCGCTGACATTGGGTTTAAACCTAAATCCGAAGACATAATCGCTTTTTCAACGGCTTGCGCTAAAGATTTGTCAAATACACTTATAGTCAACGTTCGCGCATCTTCAGTTGATACGTTTGCTACTTGGTTAAGTGGTGTATCAGCACCGTAGTAAGACACAGTAATGCCATCAAGCAATGCTGGGTGTGCACGGCCTGTACGGATTTTTGATAATTGGCTAGCAAGTGCTGCTACGCTTTTTTTCATGCGCTCCTGCGCATCTTTTTTAATATCGTTAATCACAATTCAATCCTAGTCTTAACTGATTATTCCGAAGCGGTTAAAGAGATCAAAGTGCCCTCTTCTTCGCCCATGATAACGCGCTTCAACGCGCCTGGTTTGTTCATGTTAAATACGCTCAATGGCATATTATGGTCACGGGCCAGCGTAAATGCCGCTAAGTCCATCACCTTTAATTCTTTTTCAATAATCTCATTATACGTCAAATGACGATAAAGTGTGGCATCTGGGTTCTTAACAGGGTCATCACTGAACACACCATCAACCTTTGTTGCTTTGATCACAGTATCGGCTTCAATCTCAATACCACGTAAACACGCCGCTGAGTCAGTTGTGAAGAATGGATTACCTGTACCCGCCGCAAAAATCACCACGCGGCCTGATTTTAACAGGCTAATTGCTTCTGCCCAGTTGTATGCATCGCACACCCCATTTAACGGGATTGCAGACATTAAACGTGCATTAACAAACGCTCGGTGTAGCGCATCGCGCATCGCAAGACCGTTCATAACCGTTGCCAGCATGCCCATATGGTCGCCAACAACACGATTCATACCTGCTTCGGCAAGCGAGCCACCACGTAAAAAGTTACCACCACCGATAACTAAACCCACTTCTACGTCGAGCTCTACAAGTTCTTTGATCTCTTGCGCCATGCGATCCAACACTTTTGGATCGATACCAAAGCCTTCATCTCCCATTAAAGCTTCACCGCTTAATTTAAGAAGAACGCGTCTAAAAACAGGTTTTCGATTGATAGTCATATTTTCCGGGCCATTTGTAAAAGTGAGATAAAAAATAACCGCGCTTATGATATTCATAAATGCGCGGCTATTTTAAAGAATTTTCAGCATCGAAGCAAAAGCAAATCAACAATTACCCTTGGGATCACCCCTAAGATAAATCTGCGGTGCTTACTTTTGCTACTGAACAAACTTATTCGCCTTTTGCAGCAGCGATTTGTGCAGCAACTTCAGCAGCGAAGTCTTCTTCTTTTCTCTCGATGCCTTCACCAACTTCTAAACGTACGAAGTTAGATACTGTCGCGCCTTTTTCTTTAAGAATTTCGCCAACAGTCTTCTTAGGTTCCATGATGAAAGGTTGACCAGTAAGAGAAACCTCACCAGTGAACTTTTTCATACGGCCAACAACCATTTTCTCAGCGATTTCAGCAGGCTTACCCTCGTTCATCGCGATTTCGATTTGTACCGCTTTTTCTTTTTCAACTACGTCTGCAGGTACGTCTTCAGGATTTACGTACTCAGGCTTAGAAGCAGCTACGTGCATTGCAACGTGCTTAAGTGTCTCTTCATCAGCTTCACCCGCAACAACAACGCCGATACGCTCGCCGTGACGGTAAGTAGCAAGGTTTGCACCATCGATGTACTCAACGCGACGAACGTTGATGTTTTCACCGATTTTAGCAACTAGAGCAACACGAGCTTCTTCGAACTGTGCTTGTAAGTCAGCAATCGAAGTTTTAGATGCAGCAGCAACGTCTAGTACAGAGTTAGCGAACGCTAGGAAGTTTGCGTCTTTAGCAACGAAGTCAGTCTGACAGTTAACTTCTAATAGTGCAGCGAAACCTTCGCCTTCTTTGATAAGGATTGTACCTTCAGCAGCGATGTTACCTGCTTTTTTAGCAGCCTTTGCAGCACCGCTCTTACGCATGTTTTCAATCGCAAGTTCGATGTCACCATTGGTTTCAGTTAGCGCTTTTTTACAATCCATCATGCCAGCGCCAGTACGCTCGCGTAATTCTTTTACTAGGGCAGCAGTTACAGCCATTAGAATATCCTCAAATATGAATTCTGTTTTAGGGAAGCGGAATAACCGCTCTTCAAGAATATCAAGCCTTCATCTCATTTAGATGAAGGCTTGATGACAGCTAATTACTCAGCTTCTACGAAATCGTCGTTTTCAGCTTGAGCAACGATGTTGCTTTCACGACCTTCTGTGATAGCAGCAGCTACAGCGCCAGTGTAAAGCTGGATAGCGCGGATAGCGTCGTCGTTACCAGGTACGATGTAATCAACACCATCTGGGTTCGAGTTAGTATCAACTACAGCTACTACAGGAATACCTAGGTTGTTAGCTTCGCGGATTGCGATGTGCTCGTGGTCAGCGTCGATAACGAAGATAGCGTCAGGAAGACCGCCCATATCTTTGATACCGCCAAGGCTCTTTTCAAGCTTTTCCATTTCACGAGTTAGCATTAACGCTTCTTTCTTAGTCAGTTTCTCGAAAGTACCGTCTTGGCTTTGAACTTCAAGTTCTTTAAGACGCTTGATTGATTGACGAACTGTTTTCCAGTTAGTCAACATACCACCTAACCAACGGTGATTTACGAAATACTGATCACTTTGAAGAGCTGCTTCTTTAACTGCTTCGCTTGCAGCGCGCTTAGTACCTACGAAAAGAATTTTACCTTTGTTAGATGCAGTGTTCTGTAAGAACTTAAGTGCATCGTTGAACATAGGAACTGTTTTTTCTAGGTTGATGATATGTACACGGTTACGAGCGCCGAAGATGAAAGGCTTCATCTTAGGGTTCCAGTAACGAGCTTGGTGACCGAAGTGAACACCAGCTTGAAGCATATCGCGCATTGAAACGTTTGCCATTTTAAATTTCCTCTAATAGTTTAGGGTTAAGCCTCCACATATCCCATAGCACCAACATGCTCAGCGTTTTACCAAGACATGCACCCAAGTGTATGTGTCGATATGTGTGTGTGTTAATATGAATGTGTTTATCTTAACTACAAACAACCTCGTAAGATTTATTTGTAAAAAGACGGCGCGCTTTATACCATATAAAAGAGCGTAACTCAACGATAAGTACAAAATTTGTGCGTTGTTGCTAACTAAAAAATATCGACTTGGAGTCTCAATGAGTGCAGTGATTAAAACCCCTGATGAAATCGAAAAAATGCGTGTTGCCGGGCGTTTAGCCGCAGAAGTATTGGAAATGATTGGGCCTTATGTAAAGCCTGGGGTCACTACAGATGAGCTAAATACAATTTGTCATAATTATATTGTCAATGAACAAAATGCGATACCCGCACCACTTAACTACCATGGCTTTCCAAAGTCAATTTGTACGTCTGTAAATCATGTGATCTGTCACGGCATTCCTAATGACAAACCACTTAAAGAATGCGACATTATTAATATCGATGTCACGGTGATCAAAGATGGCTACCACGGTGATACGTCAAAAATGTTTTATGTTGGCACACCAACAATTCAAGGTAAGCGCTTAAGCGAAATTACCCAAGAAAGCCTGTATCTGGCAATAAAAATGGTTAAGCCCGGAGTACGCTTAGGTGATATCGGTGCCGCCATTCAAAAGTTTGCGGAAGGATTTAACTACTCTATCGTACGCGAATATTGTGGTCATGGTATTGGTAAAGAATTTCATGAAGAACCTCAGGTTATGCACTATGGCAAACCGGGTACTGGTGAGGCCTTAAAAGCAGGTATGTGCTTGACGATTGAGCCAATGGTCAATGCTGGTAAGCGTCACTGTAAGCTTTTAAAAGACGACTGGACTGTTGTCACCAAAGACCGTAGTCTATCTGCCCAATGGGAGCATACATTACTGGTCACTGACAACGGCGTTGAGATTTTAACTTTACGTAACGATGAAACCATTGACCGAGTGATAGAACACTAGGAGCCTTAGGTGGCACTGCCTAACAAATTAAAAAGGCTGCTCGATAATGCCGAGCAGCTTGCTGATTATAAAGATTGTTCTGCGTATTTTTATAAATGGCTGAGCAACGAATTCTCTAAACAACCTGTTCGTAATTTAATCAATGCACGCGCCGAGTTCATAGACCGCTTGCTCATTAAACTGTTCAACGATACTGGGCTGGCGCTTTTCCCTGAAATCGCACTAATTGCGATAGGCGGATATGGACGCGGTGAGCTTCACCCCTATTCCGACATAGACTTTCTGTTGCTAGTACAAACGCCACCCGATGAGCAATTGCAAAGTAATATCGAAAAGTTTGTCACTATGCTTTGGGATCTGAACCTTGAAATTGGTCATAGTGTCAGAACACACGAACAAGTGCTCGAACAAAAAAAGCAAGATGTTCACTTTACCACAAGCTTACTAGAAAGCCGCTTGATCTGTGGTAACCATATCGAGTTTGAGCGCTTAAAAAGCCACATTGTAGAAACACCAATATGGCGTTCAGACGAGTTTTTTATTGCCAAAGTTGATGAACAAAAAGTTCGCCATAGAAAGTGCCATGGCACGGCTTATAACCTTGAACCTAACATCAAAGAAAACCCAGGTGGACTGCGCGATTTACAAACTATTTTTTGGGTAGCTAAAAAACATTTCCACGCTGAAACCCTTGAAGAACTAATCAGTCACGGCTACCTCACTCATGAAGAATATCAAGAGCTGTTAGAGTGTATTGAAAACCTTTGGAATATTCGTTTTGCGCTGCACTTGGCAGCAGGACGTAATGAAAACCGTCTGCTTTTTGATCATCAGCCAAACGCCGCGGAATTGCTTGGCTTTGGCGCAGAGGGTAAGGCCTCTGTTGAGCGCATGATGAAGCGCCTGTTTAGGATCATGAGTCGTGTGCGGGAAGTAAACCAAATGCTACTTTCTTACTTTGAGCAAAGCATTTTACCCGGCCACGCAGAGCAAGCCGTTGTCCCGTTGGATAGGAACTTTGAGCGTGTTGGCAATAAAATTCGCGTTAAAAACCCCTCAGTGTTTTTTCGGCGTGAGCAATTATTTGTTTTATTTGAGCATATTGCCGACAACCCAGAAATCACCAGTATTGACCCAAATACCATTCGTACCATGAGGCAAGTTCGTCGCCGCTTGCTTGGCGACCTACAAGACTATGCGGGCTGTAGAGACGCTTTTTTGCGTCTGTTAAAACATCCCAATGGCATGGGTAGAGCATTTACGTTAATGCATAAACACGGCTTAATTGCCGCCTACTTACCTCAGTGGCGTAATATCTTTGGACAAATGCAGTTTGACTTATTTCACGCCTATACCGTGGATGAGCACACTCATAAGCTAATCAACAATATCTATAAATACTTTGATAAAACACAGCCAAGTGAGTTTCCTATTTGCAGTGAAATAGTCACTCGCATGGATAAGCCTGAACTATTGTATTTAGCTGCCATATTCCATGACATTGCCAAAGGTCGAGGTGGAGATCACTCCGAACTTGGTGCAGTTGATGCGTTAGCATTTTGTAAAATGCATGGCTTTACCACCTCAGATTCTCGCCTTGTGGCATGGCTAGTAAAAAGCCACTTGCTCATGTCTGTTACGGCACAACGTAAAGACATTAATGACCCTGAAGTGATAAATGAATTTGCCTCTGTGGTTAAAAATGAGCGTCAGCTAGATTATTTGTATTGTTTGACCGTTGCGGATATTCGAGCGACCAACGACAATCTGTGGAACGACTGGAAAAATACACTATTACGAGAGTTATATTTGCATGCGCAAAGAGCGCTGCGCTTGGGGCTTGAAAACCCCATGGATATGCGTGACCAAATTCGCGATAAAAAGCATCAAGCCAAACAGCGACTGATCAACAAAGGCTATGAAGAAGAGTTTATTGATTTAAGCTGGGCCCGCTTTAAAGCGAATTACTTTACTGCATTCAGCGAACAGCAAATATCTTGGCATAGTGAACACTTACTGAAGTCAAAAGACTTAAGTCAAGCCAGTGTCGTGGTCAGTGAAAAACCAATGCATGGCGGTACACAAGTTTTTGTTTACAGCCCCTATGAAGCAACCTTGTTTACCAAATTAGTTAGTGTTATTGGCTCTAAAAAAGCGCAAATACAACACGCGCAAGTCATGACTACCAAAGATGGTTATGTGGTTTTTAGCTTTGTTATCCTAGAGGTAAACGGCAATCCCGTTGCCAGCACGCGAGCAAACTCTATTCGCAAAGGCATTGAGGCAATTTTAGAAGATCCTAAGAAAAAAATTCGCTTGAAAAAGAATCGCTCGCAACGCTTTAAAGACTTTAATATCAAGCCTAAAATTATTGTTCGTCCGCATGCCCGTAACGATCGAAACTTAATTGAAATTCAGGCTATTGATATTCAGGGCTTACTAACAAAAATTGCCGAAGTATTTCAAGCAAATTCACTGCATATTCATGCGGCAAGAATTACAACCGTGGGCGAGCGCGCAGAGGATTTCTTTGTGGTATCGGATGAAAATTATCAAGCTTTAAGCGAAGAGCACAAAGCAGAACTACACCGTGATTTAATGAAAAAATTAAACGCTGAATCGGAATAAAAGAGGACGTTATGTCAGATCTAAAATTAATCATTGAGCAAGCGTGGGAACAACGCGACAGCATCACACCGACACAGGTTTCTGAACCGGTAAAGAACGCTATTATTCAAGTGCTTGACCTACTTGATTCTGGTGCAGCTCGAGTTGCAGAAAAAATCAGTGGCGAATGGGTAGTACATCAATGGTTAAAAAAGGCGGTATTACTATCGTTTCGTATTCGTGATAACCAACCAATGCACGATGGTGTTAACCAATACTTTGACAAAGTGCCATTAAAATTTAGTGACTACACGCCTGAGCAATTTCAACAAGGCGGAATGCGTGTTGTGCCAAATGCCGTAGCTCGTCAAGGCAGTTTTGTAGGGAAAAACGTAGTATTGATGCCTTCTTACGTCAACATTGGTGCCTATGTTGACGAAGGCACCATGGTAGATACCTGGGCCACAGTTGGCTCTTGTGCGCAAATTGGTAAGAATGTACATCTATCAGGTGGCGTAGGCATAGGTGGCGTTTTAGAGCCACTACAAGCGAATCCAACTATCATCGAAGACAATTGTTTTATCGGCGCTCGCTCTGAGATTGTTGAAGGTGTAATTGTTGAAGAAGGCGCGGTGATCTCTATGGGTGTATATATTTCACAAAGCACGCGTATCTATGACCGTGAAACGGGTGAAACTCACTACGGACGCGTACCGGCAGGTGCTGTTGTGGTGCCGGGTTCATTACCGAGTAAAGACGGTTCACACAGCCTATATGCCGCTATCATTGTGAAAAAAGTAGACCAACAAACTCGTGAAAAAGTGGGTATTAATGCCTTACTTCGTTCCGTAGAAGAGTAACTAACTTTTATATTGGGTTTAGGAGAGTAAAGAACTCTCCTTTATCACTCTAACGACTCTTAACACTGATCATGACAGATTCTTCAAATTGCGCTAAGTCTCGCTCATGACGAATTTGTAAGTAGGCTTTTTCACCTAACTCATATCGGCTGGGAAGATCACCCGACTTATAAGGCTGGTACTTTCTCTTAATTTCACCGCCTTTCTCATAGATACTTTCCCCTGTTAAAAAGCTGTATTCAAGTCCATTTTTAGATATTTCCTTTATTTGATAATAAGTTAACCCATGCTCTTGAACGGCTTTTACATACTCCATAGTTAAATTCGACCGAAACACGCCTTCGTCGTCCGTCGCTAACGTTATGGGAACGTTCGCATTTAAATATAGCGATAAGGGATGATCTTTGGTATCAACTCCCAATACAGATTCATTACTAGACAAACATATTTCAACGGCAATCCCATGTGTTCTCATATATTTTAGCAAATTGTCCATGTCGCGCTCCCAACCAATAGACACTCCATGCCCAATTCTCGATGCTTTACCTGTGTATATTGACTGACTTATTCTGCTTCTCATTGGCTCTACTGGAGACTCTTGCAATGTCAACTCTCCTGCATGCAAAGCGATATTTGGATGCTCATACTTACGCCAAAAAAAATCCAGTATCTCCATCTGTTTATCAAAATAAAGTTGCGATGTAATAGCAGACTCCCTGTGTACCATATTAGTAGCCACAATTCGCTTGTCTACCATCGATGCTTTCATATTAATAGCAGAATCCAGAAAAGTGTAATAAGGGTCTTGGATGCGATAGAGCTGAGGAATATACTTTACAATAACATCAGGATAATCACCTGATATTGATATATCGTATTTAGAGAGTAAAAGTCTGTTTAAGCGATTCTCCTGTTCATCCATTGCCCTATTAATTAATATTTTAAATTCTTCGCTGTCTAAATAGCCAGAAATATAACTATAGCTTTGCTCGTAGTTTTCAGCATTAAAATTTTCACGAGGCAACAGGCTATAAACTTTTTCCGTTATATTGCTATCAACAACTGCCGTCATTAGCTCTAAATATCTAATATTTTGATCATAGTTCCTATATATAATATTGGAAATGTATTCCACACCTCTATTAGGCACCTTAATGTAATCAAAAACATTGAAAAAATGATCAATCGGTAAATCTTGAGTATGACCAACACCTCGATTGCTCACTAGGTTTAAGTATAAGTTAAGCTCATTTTTCCTATTAATTAATTCAGACACAGATATAGCACATCTAATCCCTTCATAAGCGTAACTACATTTGTTTTGGTCTACTTCATTTACTGGAATTTCTGAGTGATTTTTTGGATTAAAAATGGCTTTTCTATCAATATTGTAGTTGTAGCCATTTTCCATAGAAAAGATTAATGCATGCTCTATATACTCCGCGCCACTGGCATGATTATGCAAGTCTGCTCCTTTTGGAAAATGATAGAGTGTGTTTATAACTTGAGCGCTATTTATTTTACTTTCCAACAATAACGAGTTAACAATGCCCTCATTTGATTTTTGAACATTTGAAACACATGAGCAAAGCCAAAAAGTCATCACTACAACTACTTTTTTCACTAAACCTCCATTAATTGTTATTACTATTAATCTACATATTTTATATAGATAAGATATTCGATGTTACCGACAAAGTTATATCGGTAGTGCTAAAGTGTGAGTTTTTATCTAAATCTTTAGAAAAGCACTTATCTTGAATTGCTTGTTTAATTGCTCTTGCTAAATGATCTGCAATTTTGCTTTCTCCGAGCCACCTCAGCATCATTTCCAGACTTAGTAGGGAGGCATATGGATTCGCAATCCCCTTGCCTTTAATATTCGGAGCAGAACCGTGAACAGGTTCAAAAAGAGCATATTTGTGCCCAATAGAAGAAGACGGCAGCATGCCTAGAGAACCAGACAATGCACCAGATATATCTGACAGTATGTCTCCAAACATATTTTCTGTGAGTATCACGTCAAACTGCCGCGGGTTACTAACCAAGTGCATCGCACATGAATCGATAAGTTGATGTTCTAGATGGATCTGAGGAAATGCCTCTGTTACATATCGAGTTACTACCTCTCTCCATAACTTAGAAGTTTCCAAAACATTAGCCTTGTCTACCGACACTAAACGTCGTTTTCTTTTCATTGCGAGCTCGCATGCAACCTTCGTCACCCGGATAATCTCATTTTCGGTATACGTACATTGGTCTACTGCATATAAATCACTTCGATGTTTATTTCCAAAATAGATACCTCCTGTCAACTCCCTAACAATCACCATTTCAACTCCTTGGATTAAGTCATTCTTTAATGGTGAAAACTGATTAAGATCTTCGTAAATTGACAAAGGTCTTATATTTGAAAACACTTTCAAAGTTTCACGTAGCTTCAACAACCCCCACTCTGGAGATTCATACACTCCTTTATTTTCCCACTTAGGCCCCCCAACCGCGCCCAAAAATACAGCATCAGAGTTAAGACAGCTATCGATAGTTTCTTGTGGTAAAGGCTCACCAAATTTATCTATCGCTTCGCCTCCCACTGCTTTAATATCTATATTAAATCTCACAGGAAAGCGTTGCTGTAATACTTCCATCACAGCGTGTACTGACTGAGTTACTTCAGGACCTATTCCATCGCCCGGTAGCAGCGTAATATCATAGCTATTCATTAAGCGCTCCAGACGCACTTTTTATGTACTCAGACTTCTTTTTTTCCTTATATTCTGATTCTGATATCGATGTATTCAAATTGGGCACTAGTGCAATTGCGTTTAATGAACCTAAATCACCAGCTCTAACTAGCAAAGGCTGCTCTTCGGTTAAGTCAATTATCGTATTAGCATCACTACTATCTATGTCTCCGCCGTCAATTAGCATATCAACATTGCCTGACAGTTCAGACACTGCCATGGAAAATGATCTTACATTTCCGTTACCACTTTTATTGGCAGACGTACCGGCCAAAGGTTTTCCGACTTTTTTTATTACTGTATTTAGAAATTCATGAGATTGTGAGCACACAGCCACTGTCTTAAAGCCTGACGTAACAAAATCAGGAACAATGGAACTTTTTTTAACAATAAAGCTAATATTATTTGGCAAAATCTGTTCGATTATTTTTTTATTTTCATTTGTTGTATCAATATATTTTTTTATATCTTTCTTTTCACCAAAACAAAGAGTTAAAGGCTTGTGCTTCCCTCTTTCCTTTGCCTCATATATTCGTTCTACTCCCTCTTTATTATCAAAAATAGTAAAAACGTTATAGTTAGTAGCCGTGGGAAGCACCACTACACCACCGTTCAATAAACAATCGACAATTTCTTCAATTTTATATTCCAAAATAACCCCCTAACTACAATGTCTCTTTAAAAAATTCGGAACTACCCAGTTTTATTCCATGATAACGTTCATAAGATTCAATTATAGATTCACTATTAACACCTCTTCTTCTAATTGTTTTGTTAGAGTCGTTAATAATTGTAGTTGCCATTTTTTGATCATTTTTATAGATACATTCTCCACCATCATAAAAGAAGTCAGCTTCGTTAACGATATCATCACCTACTGTTCTGATATCATATTGATTACCATGACCAGACATATTCCCTGAAGAACCAACGAGCAACATGTCTTTTTTAATAGCGATTTTAATCATATCTTCAATATAGTTTCCCGTATTCAAAAACAGAGCAACGGTGTTATTCACTGTTGCTTGATTTTTAACCCACGGATCCAGTTTATCAATATACTTAGCATCTTCTTTTAGCTTAAAAACAACAGCCAATGTCGTTTTTTTTGTAATTTCCTCAAGCCAAGACATCGTCGTGTCAGATATCACTGCAATTTCTGACGCAAGTTCAAGGTTCGCAGGTATAATACAAGGGTTACTATAAGGTCTCCCTTTTATTCTATACATTTTCTTAATCGACGATTCAGTGTTACCTAACAGGCCATAACCAATATTCGCTTTAATTAGTGCTAACCCACCTTGAGATATTGAATCAACCGCTAAACGTGGTTCATAAACTTCCATAACTACTCCTTTATATATTTTATTTAAGCACTCTCATAGCTATCAATTTCACTGCTATAATCTAACGTTATATCTACCAAGTCCTTTCCACCGAGTAAAAATTTCTTGTCGAATTCATTAATATGAAAATGTACTTCTTTAGAACATTCTCCACTTTGGTAAACCACCTTCTCTTTCACTAAGTCGATTTCCAAAGTTGTAAACTTCAAAGATTCCTCTTTTAAAACTAACCAATCACTTTTATTAACAATGAGTGGAAGTAGTCCGTTTAAAATCGAATTTTTATAGAAGATAGGTCCAAAGCTCGTCGATATAACACATTTGATATTACTGTCTAACAATGCCCAGACAGCGTGTTCTCTAGAACTTCCACAGCCGAAATTGTCTCCAGAAAAGATAATTTCGGAAGTTTTGTAGTCTTCTTTGTTGAATATAAAATCTTGATTTAAAGAGCCATCTTCACGATAGCGCCAGTTTGCAAACAAACCTTTACCCAGACCACCTTTCGATACGGTGATAAGCGCGTGCTGTGGAATAATAATATCCGTGTCAATATCATTCTCTAACAGAGGAATAGCAGTACTTACCAACCTTTCTTCAAACCGCTGCATCATTTACCTCCAGTTCATACGGGCTAGCAATTCGGCCTTTAATTGCACATACTGCTGCAGTAAGTGGACTGGCGATATGTGTTCTTACATTATTACCCTGCCTTCCCTCAAAATTTCGATTCGCAGTAGAGACACACCTCGCATATGGAGGAAGTAAATCACCATTAATACTGATACACATCGAACACCCAGGCATATGCCACTCGAACCCTGCGTCAGTAAAAACCCTATCGATACCTTCAGCTTCACACCGCTCTTTCACCCTTTGTGATCCCGGTACAATTATTGCCTTTACACGATTAGAAACATGGTGACCTTTGATTAGTTGAGCAGTCGCTTTTAAGTCTTCATATCGACCATTAGTGCAAGAGCCGATAAAAACGTAATCTATTGATAATTGGTTTATTCTAACGTTAGGTTTGACACCCATATAACGGTGAACAAATTCACCTTGAGAATTCTTCACCAAGTGTTCATCATCAATGGCAGGCACCAAACCATTTACATCAACCGCTTCTTCTGGTGTCGTTCCCCATGTTATCTGAGGCAAGATATGTGAGATATTAATTAGAAGCTCATTACAATAACTATCGCCCACACTGTCCATCAAAGCTTGCGGATCACAAATGATGTTTTTATCCTGCCTTCTAGCGGCAACTTCGAGCATAAAATCAGCGGTGATGCTATCAGGTTGAAATAACGCGAAACGCGCTCCCATTTCAATACCCATATTGCAGATAGTCGCGCGTTGCTCTACTGAAAGGGAAGTTTCTGTTTGATCTATAAATTCCAACGCTTTGTTACTACCGAAAGTCACTCCGAAAGTCCGGATCAAATAAAGAATAATATCTTTTGCGGTAACAAACTGACTCAACGCACCTGATAGCACAACCTTGACAACTTCGGGCTTTTTCATTGGCAAAGTTTGAGTACACAATACATGCTCAACTTGACTAGTCCCTATCCCCCATCCTAGTGCACCAATTGCGCCGAGTGTACAGGTGTGACTATCTCCGCATACCGCAGTCATGCCCGGAGATACTAGTGCATGCTCCAAAGCTATAACATGTACGATACCGTGATCTGGACTGCCAGGTTGATAGTATTGGATATCATTGCTAGCTGTGTTTTCCACCATCGCTGTTAGAAGCTCTTTCGCCTTTACGGGGATGCTTTGATCATCATAGTGCTTAGTCGGAATAATGTGGTCACTTGTCGCGTAAGTTTTATCAGGCCTACGAACACTTCGCCCCTTCTCCTTCAAACTAGAAAATGCTTGAGGACTTGAAACTTCATGTAATAAGTGGCTGTCAATGTAAAGTAGATCTTCGCTACTAGGTAGTGAAGTAACGACATGAGTTCGCCATATTTTGTCGAAATAATTGTTGTACTTCATAAAAAGTCCATAGCTAGGCCTTTCGACCTAGCTGTTTATATTAATAAATGTTGTAGAATTGCTGGGAATTGTGTCCAAGGATCTTATCTAATTGTTCTTTCGATATGCCTTCACAATTTTTAAGGTCAGTAAACGCGGTGCTCAAAGACGCACCTTCATAATGGACATGTGGGAAATCGGCCGCGCCCAGTATTCTATCTGCACCAACGAAGTTGATAAATTCAACTAAATTTTCTTCATCGCCTTCGACTGTAAAGTAAATCTGGTGATCCCTAACATAATCCGCTGGGGATTTTTTTGCAGGCCAAGGTTGGGCTGTCTGAGTTTTATACCACTTAGACATACGCTCCAACGCCACCGGGAACCAATTAACACCAGACTCAATAAACGCCACACGTAGATCTGGATATTTGTCAAAGATTCCACCAGAAACGAACGAGAAGAACGCAAATAATGGGCTCATTTCGAAGTTCAAAAATAACCCTGCGGCGATACTGTCTGAAGTCTCTTGAATACCGGTATGAGACCAACCTACATGGACAGAGATCGGCATATTTAGTGATTGAATTTTTTCAAAAATTGGATCATGCGCTTGGTCGTGAAGCATCTTATTCCCGACCGTTCCCAACATCATTACTGTGCTAGCACCCAGTTTGTGGACCCTTTCTATTTCCTTGACAGCTTCATCTGGTGCAGCCATTGGGATGACTGCTGCCCAACGCAATCGATCTTCACGCTTACTGCACGCTTCAGCCATGTATGAATTATAAGCTTTCATCAAAGCAGCTTCGTAATAAGCATCTTCGGACAGCGGGTGTAGGAAAAGTGTTGGGTAAATTACTGCAACATCTAAACCGATTGAATCCATACCTTCGCAATATGCATCTGGATCCGCTAAGCTTTGAACCTCAATTGATACTGGCTTTTTCTTTGCAAAATTAGAAGTTACCGGTGTGCCATAACAAGAACCACCAGGTCCAAACAGTTTAGGTCTTATTTCACCATCAATAAGCCAAACTTTATTTCTATCAGGACACCAAGTAACTGCGTCACCAATGTCGACAACTAAAGGTTTTCTGTTGGAATATTTGTCGTCAAGATATTTAAATACATCTTCAGGTTCCTCTAAATGAGAATCCGCATCAATAAAAGGGAAGTTACTATTCTTAAATACAGCTTTCATAATTTTTCCTATTTCAAATTAAGTATTTCAATATACGCACTGTGAAGTTTTTTCCACTGCTCGACACCATTAATAACTGTCGGCATTGCTTCATCCATAAAATTTTCATAAGTGCTAGAATATTCCATAATTTTTAACTTACCTTCCTCTGCATGAGATATATCTAAAGTACCATGTAATTCAAACCACTCGAGATCTCCATCATTGAAATTGAAATAATCCTTTATAATATCCTTTGCTCTTATAGAGGTTGAAGGCGTTTGTTTTTCATTTACATATATTGCAAGCATGGCGATAACAGGGTGTTTGTTTTTACAAATACCGATAAGATAATCAGTGAAATTTAAAACTCCCTCACAAGGGCTACTTAGTGCGATTTCCTCTTCCGTTGCACCAGCTCGCAACGCAACTCGCTTCATTAAGTTATAATGGGAGTCACTTCCATCACATATAGATGTTTCTTCACCTATTAACTGTTCCATCATATACTGCCTAATACCTTCAATTTGGGTATTTGAGTGAATGGCACTGAAAACACAATTTTGACGATATGTTTGATGGTATTTTTGTATAGCCCAGTTCTTAAATGAAGTGAGATTAACACCCTCTTCCAGTTTTCCAATAAACGAACTTTCAGATGTTCTGTTGTTATCGATATACGAATCAATATCTATAAATATTTTTTTTAAATCTTCACTAATCACAATAAAAACCTCAAATACTAAATACAAACAAGACCGTAATCTTCCACGTCAACTTGTATACGCCCAAATAACTCATTATAAATTTCCATGAAGTCACCTGGCTCTATTGAGCTACTTTTGTAACAGCGCTTCATTGCTTCTTCATAAATAAGTTTCAGTTGATTTTCAGATGGCAATACATCATTATCATTAAGTATTTTTTTTATTAGCGTATAACCGGAATGTTTGGTAAAACAAAATGATAGCTTTCTTCCAAAGTCCTCCGGATGAACATATTCATAAACACTTCTATCTTTAAGAATACCGTTAATATGAATTCCTGCTGCAGTCGTAAATGCATTTTTCCCAACAATCGGTCGATTAGGGCTTAGTGGAATATTTAAATCTTCTCCTAGTTCAAAACACACTTCAGCGAGCCGATTAAAATTGATATCTATATATGCACCAATGTTTTCAGACTTGTATTTAGTAATTGCAGAAATTTGCTCCAACGCGGTATTTCCACAACGCTCACCAATTCCCAAAAGTGTTGTCTGCAAAATATCTACACCAGCTTCTATTGCTGACAACGCGTTGGCTGTTGCCAACCCTAAGTCGTCGTGGAAATGACATGAAACCTTACGCTCGTTTCCAACTAAGCTGCGAATATACCTAACACTGTCATCAACACTTTTTGGCGTTGCACAACCTACCGTATCTGCAAAAACAATTGTATTTGCACCATGTTCTATACCAGCTTCAATAATTGCTTTTAAGTTCTTTTTACTCGCTCTAGAGGCATCTTCCAAACCCAATGAAATATCAGTAAAGCCATACTCCCTAGCTAACTTGCACCCTTCAATAGTTTCAAATACAGCATCATCTAATGAGTATTTTCTTTTCTTTTCTATATGTAAGTCAGATACACTCAGTAAAAGTTGAAGCTGAACATTTTCTTTATTTACAATACACTCAGATGAGGTCAATATATCTTGAAGAGTTGGTCTAGAAAAAACCACTAAAGTTGGTCTTTCTCTTTCGTATGATATAATCCTGCAAACCTCGTAATCACACCTATTTGACGTAGGATATCCAGCTTCAATATAATCAACACCTATTGAAGATATTTGCTCAAAATATTTTAACTTCATATCTATAGACATACTATTACCAGGAGCTTGTTCACCATCTCTTAGTGTCGTGTCATATATCTCTATTTTTCTTTTTCTCATTTAAAAACCATCAATCATATAAACTTAGAATACTCATTTATATTAAATTGCCTTTCTGTGTTATTTTTACTTTTCGCAACACCTATATGTAAAAAGCCTATAATTTTTTCATTATCATTAAGTTCCAGCTCATACATATACTCTTTATTTACTGCCGCTGAACCCGTAGACCAAAAAGTTCCATAGCCAAGTTCGTTCGCAATTAAACTTGAGTTATATAAAGCTAACCCTGATGTAATTAATTGTTCATCAACTGGTATTCTAGAATCCAAATTTGGACTAAATATACCTACTAATAAAACTGGCGATTTAAAACAAAGAGACTTTAACCTTTTAATCTTTAGATCATCCTCTTCATCTACTAGCTTTAGTAACTTATCGTATAGATATTCTCTTCTATCTTCCGCCAAAATGAGAATTCTCCAGGGTCTTAACCCCCCATGGTCAGGAGCTGAGTTTGCTGCACTAATAATATCGTTCAACTCTTCTTCTGTAGGTCCTTGCGGCAAAAAAGACATACTAGACCTTCTATTTATTATTAAATTATTAATAGGAAACTCCTTTAAACTATTTATAAAATTTTCTTATACTAACAACACTAAAAAAGTATAAAACCGATAAAACCATACAAACCACAGAAACAAAAACCCATGAAAAATATGATTCAACACCAATAAAAAAAGAAACAACTATTGCAAGAAATATCGTAGAAAACTCTGTATAAATTGAAAACCTCCCTATAACACTCACTCTTTCACCAAAATTATCAACAACATCACCAAATTGCTTAAGCCCTGACGGGAGCATCATGGTAAAAACTATTGTCTCTATACAAAAAAAGAAAACAAAAACATAAAACTCGTTAGACATTGACATTAACAAAAAGCAAAAACCCATAATAAACATGCTTATTGATGATATTTTAAGAGGATCAAACTTATCTGCTAAAACCCCCATAAAAGGCATTAAAAGTGTAGAAATAATACCGGACAGAGAGAACATAACCCCTACATCTTTAACATCACCATTCAAACTCTGAACAACGTAAACTGGCGCTATTAACATGCAAGAAAATAGTGTAAACCGCCTCACAATACTGGGAATATAAACACCCAACAGTCGCAACTCTTCCACCCCACCAATTTTTATTATAGTTTTACCATCTGCAGAGTTTGAAATGCAAAAATGTTTTCTTAAAAAAACAGAAATTAAAAACCCAATAAAACCAAATAACGAAGCAAAGAAAAATACATATCTATATGAATAATAACTAAATATAAAACTACCTATAACGGGCCCAAGAACCATACCGAGACCAAAAGAAGCACCAAAAAAACCCATTTTCTTACCACGTTCAGGGTCTTTATTAGTAGCCTCAACAGCAAGTGCAGTTAAGCATATAACTACAACCCCCTCTATCACACCCTCAATAAATCTATAAAAAGCAATGAGATATATACTAGTCTCGAGAGAATACATCAAAAAAGTAGCACTATAAGCAAGAAAACAAATTGAGAGTATGTTTTTACCAAAGCCTTTATTAATTAATATCCCTGTAACCTTTTTGGATGTAAGCCTTCCTATCACAAGGGATATAAATGGAACCCCTAAAATAGAAGTCCCACTTCCCTCTCCAATAATCAATGGCATTACGGGTATTACAATACCGAAACCTATATTTATTACTATCGAAAGAAATATTAAATTATAAAAGTATAAACATTTCACATAACCGCCTTATATAATCATTTCTTTCTCACATCCAAGACGCCCGTGTACCTTGCTCTAGGCCTAATAATTCTTCTATTTTCTTTGAATTCCAAATAGTGTGCCAAATATCCAAAAACACGAGACATTGCGAATACAGAAGTGAAATATTGGCCTGGTATGCCTAATGAATATAATACTGGGCCTTTATAAAACTCTAAATTTGCCCATATATTTTTACCTTTCTTTGAAAAGTGTGCTTGGCATAAATCTTCTAATTCTAATAGGATCTCAAACAACCTTTTACCTTCACCTTCAGTGCAAAATTCCTTTGCAAAAGGTTTCAAAATTTTTGCTCTAGGATCAACAGTTCGATATTCTCTATGACCCATACCCATAATTTTTTCACCTGCGGCAATAGTCTTAGAAAGGTAATCAGCAGCTTTATCTTTTGAGCCAATTTCAAATGCCATTTCTAGTGCAGCTTGATCTGCGCCACCGTGAAGCTTGCCAAACAACGTCCCAATGGATGCTGATATAACGGATTGAAGTGGCGCATGTGCGCTTGCACAAACTCGACCGGTAAAAGTACCCGCATTAAAGCTGTGCTCTAACTGTAATATTTGAATTAAATCAAGCGCTTTGATTTGTTCTTTTGAAGGCGATTTACCCGTGAACGATTTAAGAAATCGTTCATTAATCCCGGTTTCACATACATCCTTTAATGGTTCCATTCCATTTTGTATTCTGTACCACCCTGCAACTAAAGCAGGAAGCTTCGCTGCAATATACAAACCTAAAATCAAGTCTGGATCATCACCATTTAGGAAGCTAAAATCACCTTTAGGCTTAGACAGTAAAGGAACCGCAGACTGTAACATCAGCATAGGATGTAATGTTTTCGGAAGTGATTTTAAATACGTTATGTCTTTATCGTTTATTTTTTGGTTTTCTAAGAGAAAAGTATTTACTTTATCTTTAACTTTATTACAAACATGATGTCCAAATAAAATTATTACAACTACATCTAAATATGACATTTCTGAGAGAGTTTCAATATCTAACCCTCTATAGCTTAATCGACCAATGTCACCTTCAACATTTGATATTTTTGTCTCTCCAACATATACACCCTCTAAACTAGGTGAATAAATTCCTTCCATCTCTTTCATAAATTACTCCTATCAAAAAAATTTTAAAAATATTATCAACCACAATTATTTTCGTAAAATTAATAATGCTAATAATGAATTAAATAGAAATTATAATATGAAAAAACATTAAGATTAATTTAATTAAATTTAACCAAGACTAATCACAACTTTGAATTTCATGGATTTAGATTGAAGATATAAAAAATACTTAATTATGTATCTAAATATTTAATACAAAAAAGTTAGGAATTGATGAGGGCAGGTAAATGTGAGTTAGATTAAAAACTAGCTCTTTTAGGTTCATCTTTTATGCCAACCTCTATAAAAATGAAGAATAAAATCACAGCTAGAACATTTCAAAAAATACGAAAACATATCATTCGCATCAAAGAACAGAAGATTAATTTAATATAGATTGTTATTTAATTAGCATAGCTCTGAACTTTATATATAACTGAGTCTTACCATTAAATTTTTATGTCACTGAGAACTAGTGAGCTTGAAACGATTTGAAGCTTCTTATGATTAAAATTCTTCTAAATTGTTGAATTGTTGAATTGTTGAATTGTTGAATTGCTGAATTGTTGAATTGCTGAATTGTTGAATTGCTGAATTGTTGAATTGCTGAATTGTTGAATTGCTGAATTGTTGAATTGTTGAATTGTTGAATTGTTGAATTGTTGAATTGTTGAATTGTTGAATTGTTGAATTGTTGAATTGTTGAATTGTTGAATTGTTGAATTGTTGAATTGTTGAATTG
>NZ_JAAUWV010000037.1 GCF_014694405.1 Pseudoalteromonas sp. S16_S37 | reverse complement strand
TTCAGAATGACGAGATAGTTTCAGAATGACGAGATAGTTTCAGAATGACGAGATAGTTTCAGAATGACGAGATAGTTTCAGAATGACGAGATAGTTTCAGAATGACGAGATAGTTTCAGAATGACGAGATAGTTTCAGAATGACGAGATAGACTCAAAAATATAAGTTTAATAAGTGACAGCCGTGTCCAAACTCGTCTTCCTGACGAAGGTCAGGATCTTTTCTAGCCAATACAAATTTGCTAGACAGCAATTACGCACTGCGATAACCATCCACAGTAAACTCTCGGTTACACTCTTTTTTTCGTAACTTTCTCGTTCTCAAAATAATTCTTCTAAAGCGACCAAATTGTTCGCATTTTTATTCCAAACCCCGGTTTTGTTCATTATTTGGTCATTTATGATTTTTAGACTAAATTTATGAGTAAAGGTTGACACCGGTGTCACGGTTATGCGTTAATGCAGTGACACCGGTGTCAGGTTGAGGTGAGAGACAACCTGATAGCGTACCTTTGAACGGGTAAATCAAAATGTGCTCAGTGCAAGATTGGAGTGGAGTCTTTGGTCGCGCTGAGCCTTTTTCCTCTAACCTATATAGAGAATGAGTCGAATATATGTTGCATCCTCGAGTAAAAGAAGTCACCGAACGTGTTATTGAACGTAGTCAGCAAACGCGTCACGCCTATTTAGACCGCATCAATAAAGCAAAAAAACAAACGCGAGTTCGATCAGGCCTTGGATGCGGCAACATCGCCCACGTAATGGCGGCATGTTCAAGTGCCGACAAAGCACGTTTAAAAGCGGATGAGCAACCAAATTTAGCAATTATCAATTCTTACAACGACATGTTGTCTGCTCATGTACCTTACAAAGAGTATCCAGATTTAATTAAGCAAATTGCGCAAAAGTATGATGCCACGGCACAAGTAGCAGGCGGTGTGCCTGCAATGTGTGATGGTGTTACTCAGGGGCGTGATGGCATGGAGTTATCGCTGTTTTCACGTGATGTGATAGCGATGTCTACCGCTGTAGCGCTATCTCATGATGTGTTTGATGGCGTATTTTGTTTAGGTGTATGTGACAAAATTGTCCCAGGGTTATTAATTGGCGCTTTATCATTTGGTCATTTGCCGATTTATTTCTTACCTGCAGGGCCAATGCAATCAGGTATTCCTAACAAAGAAAAAGCGCGTGTACGTCAAAAGTTTGCCCAAGGTTTAGTGAGTCGTGAAGAGCTACTCGAAGCAGAAAGTGCCTCTTATCATAGTGCAGGTACGTGTACTTTTTACGGTACTGCTAACTCAAACCAAATGTTGATGGAAATTATGGGTCTACACCTACCGGGTAGCTCATTTATCAACCCTTACACAGAGTTGCGAGACGGTCTAACGGGTAATGCCGTTGAGCGTATGTTGCAGCAACTGATTCAGAGCAAAGATGCTAACTGTTTGGCTGATGTGGTGAGTGAAAAAACCATTATTAATGGTTTAGTTGGCTTGTTGGCCACAGGTGGTTCTACTAACCATGCGATTCACTTAGTTGCGATGGCAAAAGCAGCGGGCGTTAAAATTACTTGGAAAGACATGGCTGACTTATCAGAAGTTGTGCCACTACTTACGCGTATTTATCCAAATGGCTCTGCTGACGTGAATCATTTTCAAGCCGCAGGCGGCATGGGTTTCTTAATGCGTGAGCTAAGAGATGCAGGTTACTTGCACAACGATGTGAAAACCATTGTGGGTGAGGGTTTAGATGCGTACACCCAAGAGCCAGTATTAGCCAATGATGCCAGTTTAATAATGACTGACAGCCAAGGTCCAAGCAAAGTTAAGTGGGTACCGTGTCCAGAAAAATCACTTGATGAAGAAGTGCTTCGTCCAGTGAGTAACCCATTTAGCAAGCAAGGCGGTTTGCAGCTACTAACTGGTAACTTAGGTAAAGCGGTTATCAAGGTATCGGCTGTACAAGAGCAGCACCGTGTAGTCGTTGCGCCTGCAAAAGTATTTAGCTCACAAAGCCAGTTACAAGACGCGTTTGCCAATGGCGAATTAAACCAAGACTTTATTGCCGTGCTTAAAGAGCAAGGTCCGAAAGCCAAAGGGATGCCAGAGCTGCATAAGTTAACGCCAGTAATGGCAACATTACAAGATCAGGGCTTTAAAGTGGCCATTGTGACTGATGGTCGTATGTCTGGTGCGTCAGGTAAAGTACCTGCGGCCATTCACTTAGCCCCTGAAGCCGTAGAAGGCGGCATTATTGCCAAAATTCAAGATGGCGATTTGATCACCTTAGATGCGCCTGCTGGTGTTTTAAAAGTGCATGTGTCTGATGAAGAGCTGGCAAATCGTGAAGCGCGATTAACACAACCAGAAATGACGTATGGCACAGGCCGTGAGTTGTTTGCCGGATTTAGAAATATTGTAAGCAGTGCAGACTTAGGCGCTAGCGCCTTTGGTATTGAAGAATAATAAGTGCATTGGGAATGAGGAAGGTTATGAGCATAGAAAAGATTTTATCATCGGCACCCGTGGTTCCTGTCGTTGTTATCGACAACTTAGAAGATGCCGCGCCGCTTGCACAAGCACTCTATAACGGGGGCTTGAAAGCATTAGAGATCACCTTGCGCACACCTGTTGCAGC
This sequence comes from Pseudoalteromonas sp. S16_S37, assembly GCF_014694405.1. Lineage (GTDB taxonomy): Bacteria > Pseudomonadota > Gammaproteobacteria > Enterobacterales > Alteromonadaceae > Pseudoalteromonas. Next base: position 42,460 of record NZ_JAAUWV010000037.1, on the reverse strand, counting down.
GCAAGCAGTAAAAATTATGAAAGAGACCGTGCCTGACGCCTACGTTGGCACGGGTACTGTTATTGACAGAGCAACCTTTGACGCCTCTGTGGCAGCAGGCGCTGACTTTATGGTCAGCCCAGGTGTAAACGATGAGTTGTTGGCACTGGCCAAAGAGTCTGACATCCCATTTTTACCGGGCGCAGCAACACCGAGCGAAGTGATGAAGCTAGCAGCTGCAGGTTTCAAATATTTGAAGTTTTTCCCAGCAGAAGCCGCCGGTGGTGCGCCAATGCTGAAATCAATCGGTGGTCCATTACCAGATATCACCTTTTGTCCAACTGGGGGAATCACCCTAGAAAGCGCACCTAAGTACTTGGCGCTTAAGAATGTAATTTGTGTTGGCGGCACCTGGATGTTAGATAAACAGCTTATCGCTAACAAAGACTGGCAAGCCATTGAAGCGCTTGCAAAACAAGCAAGTGAAGTTAAATAATCAAGGGGAATCGCAGCATGATCAACATCGCAATTAATGGCTATGGCCGCATCGGCCGCAATGTTTTACGAGCGCTTTATGAGTATGGCCAAAACGAACAAGTCAAAGTGGTTGCTATTAACGACTTAGCACCAGCAAACGTTAACGCGCACCTAACACAGTTTGATTCTGTGCATGGTCGCTTTAACCAAACGGTTAGCCTCAAGGACAATACTTTAGTCGTTGGCAATGATGAAATTACGCTCACACAAGAGCGTGACCCAGCTAACTTACCTTGGAAAGAACTGAACGTTGATATCGTGCTTGAGTGTACTGGCTTGTTCACTTCGCGTGAAGATGCAGCTAAGCACATCGAAGCGGGCGCTAAAAAAGTAATCGTATCAGCACCTGGTACGGATATGGATGCAACGGTAGTTCACGGCGTGAACAGCGATGTACTTAATGCACAAAGCAACATCATTTCTAATGCGTCTTGTACTACTAACTGTTTAGCGCCAATTGCAAAAGCGTTGAATGATACCATTGGTATCGAGCAAGGTAGCATGACCACTATTCACGCTTATACTAACGATCAAAACTTATGTGATGTTTATCACAAAGATTTATACCGTGCGCGTAGTGCAACTCAGTCAATGATCCCAACTAAAACTGGCGCTGCAAAAGCTGTGGGTTTAGTATTACCTGAGCTTGCAGGTAAATTAGATGGTATGGCTGTTCGCGTACCTACGATAAACGTATCGTTAGTTGATTTAACCTTTATCGCTAAGCGCGACACTACAACTGAAGAAGTTAATCAAGTGATTAAAGCGGCTTCTGAAGGCGCTATGGCGGGTATTCTTGAATACAATGAGCTACCACTTGTTTCTATCGACTTTAACCACAACCCAGCGTCATCTGTATTTGACGCATCGCAAACTAAAGCGGATGGCAAATTGGTTAAAGTAATGGCATGGTACGACAACGAATGGGGCTTCTCAAATCGTATGATCGACCAAGTGAAAGCACTGGGTCAGTTTTTATAATTTTTAGAACGCCAGTTAATGATAAAAAAGCCGCTTAATCGCGGCTTTTTCGTTTTAAATAGCTAACAGCTATGCACCGCTATCAGCGGGTTAGCAAGCTTAGTCTTGAGCTTGCTCTGGTACTTCTTGAGGCGCTTGCGCTTTTGGAGGCAAAGGCCAGCCGCCTAATTCTTGCCATCTATTCACAATGTAACAAAATAGCTCTGCGGTCCGCTCAGTGTCGTAAAGTGCTGAGTGGGCTTGGCTGTTATCAAATTCAATTCCAGCTGTACGACACGCTTTTGCAAGTACCGTTTGGCCTAACGCAAGGCCTGCCAGTGATGTGGTATCAAAGCTGACAAACGGGTGAAATGGCGTTCTTTTAATGCTGTTGCGTTCAATCGCTGCATTTAAAAAGCCGTGATCGAATGCTGCATTATGGGCTACCACCACTGAGCGTGAGCAGCCAGCCGCTTTTTGTGCCTTTCTAACCATTTTACATATTTCTTTGATGGCGTCTGCTTCTGCAACTGCGCCTCGAAGTGGTGAAAAAGGGTCTATCCCGTTGAATTCAATGGCAGATTGCTCAATGTTGGCACCTTCGAAAGGCGCAACGTGAAAATGTAGGGTTTGATCTAGAGTGAAGATCCCCTCACTATCCATTTTTAAAGTGGTTACCGCGATTTCCAACAAAGCATCGGTATCTTTATTAAAGCCTGCGGTTTCTACGTCGATAACTACAGGAAAGAAGCCACGAAAACGTTGTGAGTATAGAGTTTGCTGTTGATCTGCCATAATCTTATTGATTGCTAAATTTGAACCGCACATTATACAAGTTGCGCACAAATATGCGAATCAGAGTTTACGTAATTTAGGGTTGTTTGGGCATAGTTATTGCAGTGTTTCGTTGGGTAGTGTGGCCATGACAAGAATTTGGCAAAGCGGAGTAGAGCGGTGAGAGTAAGGTTAAGTTTTTTTGGGGCAGCAGTTTTGCTGGCAATGACTGGACAGTCATCCGCTGCAATGCGCCAATACAGTGCTGATGCAGATACGTCCCAGTGGGAGGTTGAAAAAAAGGCACGACTAGAATGCAGTCTAAACCATGAAGTACCTTATTATGGCGAGGCTGTATTTAGCGTTACTGCGAGTAAAAACAAAGACCTTACTTTTAACCTCGATATGGTTGTACGCCCTGAAACTTATGCATTCGCGGGTTTACAGTCAGTACCACCAGTATGGCGGGCGGGCGTTCCTGCGCGTGATATTGGCCGTATGCAGCTATTGAAAAAGTTTGATGGTGAACTCGATAATCGTCTGTCTTGGGAAATGCTCAGTGAGCTTGAAAAAGGCTATTATCCTACTTTTTATTATAAAGATTGGCAGAACAGCCAAGATAAAATAGCAGTTGCTTTGTCTTCGGTGAATTTTCAGCAAGCCTATTGGGCATTTTTACAATGTCGAGATAACTTACTTCCTTATAGTTTCGAAGATATTGCTTTTACGGTGATGAATTATCAGAAAAACTCGAGTGAATTAACTAAATCATCGCGCAAACGTTTAGATATGATAGGCGAGTATTTGAATAACGATCCAAATATCGAATCTATCTATATCTCAGCGTATACAGATAGCCATGGTGGACGTTGGCCAAATATGGAGCTATCGCGTAAACGGGCAAAAGCCATCAAAGATTATATGACCAGTAAAGGTGTTGAAGCCGATAGAATTATCACTGAAGGTTTTGGGGAAAAGCGCCACATAGAGCCAAATAGTAATGCCATTGGCCGACAACGAAACCGCCGTGTGGTTATTCAAATATCCAGGCCATAAATGTTGTACAAATACGCCGCATAAAATTGCGGCGTATTTGTATGTCGTATTCATTAATAAACCAAAGCTCAGGTTAATGGCTAAATATTACTACGAATAAGATCACGTACAATAAAGCGATTTGGGTGAATGGCTTGATGAATTCGCTCACTAAAAGGGCGTGGTTCATTACATAAACTTGCTACCAAATGCTCAGTGGCAAGAGGCGCGCTACATAACCCTCTGGCACCAAACCCAGTGACTATATGTAGCCCTTCAAAAGGTTGTTGTGATTCTCCAAAACCATAATATTTGCCCTTGCGAAGGTTTTTATAAGCACTTGTTAAGTCATGTTGTTCAGGAACTTGCCCTAACATAGGCAGGTGATCGGCAAAGCAGCAGCGTACGGCAGCTTTGGCACCGGTGATGTCTCCTAGGCTTTGTGCAAACTCGGTGTGCGCATAAAACTTATCAAGTTGGGCGCGATTGGTGATATTGTCTTGCTCGGTCACGGCTCTGCTTTTACTATCTTTATCGAAGGTTGCCCCCATGCAGTGCAGGCCATCTAGGGCCGGAGTAAAGTAGCCCTTATGACATAACACGGTTTTTAGCTCAGACGACACATTACCTGCTTGAACGTGAGAAACCTGACCTCTAACCCCTTGTAACCCAATAGATTGAGTTTGTTCAAATCGGTCGCTATGTTCTCCAGCGCATACAAACACCTCGCTAAAAGGACCAAATACTTGATTTTGGCTATGCAACAACCAACCTTCAGGGGATTGTTCTAGGTGTTCAATATCGGTATTAAAGTGTGCTTTACTGCAGCCGGATGCTTGTGCAGCATTAAACACCGCTTGAGTCAGTTGCGCGGGATTAACCCAGCCTGCTTGTTCAATAAATAAACCGCCGTAAGGGAGCGAGGTGCCAGCAACTTCTGTGGCTTGAGATGAGTCTAGTGGTCGAATAAGTGCATCAGGCCATTGCCCTTTGTCGACTAAGGTTTGTTGCTGCGCACCTTTTGACTTATTGACGGCTTGTAATAAAACACCACACCACTGATGAGTAAACTCAAAGCCAAGTTCACGTATGTGTTCATAAAAGCGTTTAGCATACAAAAAGCTGTGCGCGTAAAACTCGCTTTGCGGTGTGCAGTCAGCCTGTAAGTGTGGATAAATGGCACCTTGGCGATTGTGAGATGCCCCTTTTGCTAACGCGTCATCTTGGCAAAATAATGTGCTCTTTATCCTACGTTTACTAAGTTGAAATGCTAGACAAGCCGATGCTACACCACCGCCAATAATAGCAACATTAGTAAGCGTTGAAGGAGTCGTTTGGTAGTATGCCGGAGTGCTCGCGTAGCCATTTGTTTGCGGAAGGTGGCCTGTCACCATTTCTCGTTTACGGCCGTAGCCTTTTACTTTTTGACACACAAACCCTGCCTGTTGCAGGCCACGTCGCACAAACCCAGCAGCAGTAAAAGTGGCAAAGGTTGCATCTTTGCGGCTTAAGTTTGCCATCGCATCAAATAGTGACTGTTGCCACATGTCAGGGTTTTTGCTCGGTGCAAAACCATCTAAAAACCAAGCATCCACGATACCGTTAGACTGACAACTCATTTTGGGAATAGAGTCGTGTACGTCACCAAACCACAAATCTAGCGTGATATTACCATCATCAAACTCCAATCGATGGCATCCAGCTAATGCGATAGGGTATTGCTTACAAAGCTGTTTTGCGTATTGGGCCAAAGTTGGCCAAGCCGCAAGTGCGGTGCGTAAGTCACTATGGCTGATAGGGAACTTTTCGAATGAAATAAAATGGAGTCTAGGCAGTGTATGTGACGTTTTGAGATTGCTGTATTGTTGCCACGTATTGAGAAAGTTTAAGCCAGTGCCAAAACCTGTTTCAGCGATAACAAAGTGGTCCTGATCGTGATTAACTAAACGCTGTTCGATTTTGTTTTGCGTAAAAAACACATAGTGGGACTCGGCTAGTCCATCATCATTGGAAAAATAAACATCGTCGAAGTCATCGGCAACAGGGGTGCCCATTTCATTAAAATGAATTTGTGCGTTTTTAATCATATACAACAGCAATAAAACAAAAATATTTGCTATATTTTACGTGTTTTATTTGTCTAAGTCCGTTGTAATTTTCGCAAAATTAATTCAGAGTACGTGTGTACGCTGGAAAGCTGACCACTTCGTTGTTCATTTCAGCGTAGAATAACCGCAATTAAGTAAAGATTAAGGGAATTTACCCATGAGAAGAGCCGTAATTACGGGGATCGGTGTTGTTTCAAGCATCGGTAACAACAAGCAAGAAGTACTTGAGTCTTTAAAAGCTGGCAAAAGCGGTATTGTATTTAACCAAGAGTTTGCTGACTATAAGCTACGTAGTAATGTTTCGGGCAATCTTAATATTGATGTAACACAATTTGTAGATCGTAAGGCGCATCGCTTTATGGGTGATGCGGCTGCATTTTCTTATATCTCAATGGCTCAAGCGATTGAAGATTCAGGTTTAACAGCAGAACAAATTTCTAACGAGCGCACAGGCCTAATCGTTGGCTCAGGTGGCGGTTCGTCAAAGTATCAAGTCGAAGCGGCTGATATCTTACGTGAAAAGGGCGTAAAACGCGTAGGTCCTTATATGGTGCCTCGTACCATGGCAAGCACAACCTCTGCGTGTTTGGCTACACCTTTTAAAATCAAGGGCGTTAACTATTCGATTAGTTCTGCATGTGCAACGTCAGCACACTGTATCGGTAATGCTGTTGAGCAAATTCAATTAGGCAAACAAGATGTGATCTTCGCAGGTGGTGGTGAAGAGCTACATTGGACTTTAGCTATGGAATTTGACGCAATGGGTGCATTATCAACTAAATATAACGACACACCAGAAAAAGCCTCTCGTACTTATGATGCAAATCGTGATGGATTTGTTATCTCTGGTGGTGGCGGTATTGTTGTAGTTGAAGAGCTAGAGCACGCTTTAGCACGTGGTGCACACATTTATGCTGAAATTGTAGGCTATGGTGCTACTTCTGATGGCTATGACATGGTTGCGCCATCAGGTGAAGGCGCGGTACGCTGTATGAAGCAAGCGCTACAAGGCGTTGAAGGCCCAATTGATTACTTAAATACTCATGGCACGTCAACACCTGTGGGTGATGTGAAAGAGCTTGGCGCAATTCAAGAGCTATTTGGTGATAACTCACCGGCAATTAGTGCAACTAAAGCAATGACGGGTCACGCATTGGGTGCAGCTGGTGTACATGAAGCGATTTTCTCTTTGCTTATGCTTGAGAATAACTTTGTTGCTCCATCAATCAATATTGACGAATTAGATGAACAGGCGAAAGGGCTTGATATTGTGACCGAGCGTCGTGATGTTGAACTTAACACTGTTATGTCTAATAGCTTTGGTTTTGGTGGCACGAACGCTACATTGGTTATGCAAAAATATAAAGGCTAAGACTGTTAGGTTTGTAATGGAGCCTCGCATTGATGCGGGGCTTTTTATTGCCTGAAAATCAGCAAGGGCAATGCCTAGGATAATAAGACGGCATAAAAAAAGCCTCATTGGAGGCTTTTTTTATTTTGATTTGTGCTTCATTAAACGTTCTTTTTCACGAGACCAGTCTTTTTCTTTGGTATCAGCACGTTTGTCATGCATTTTCTTACCTTTAGCCAAGTGAAACTCTAATTTAACCCAGCATTTTTTCCAGTACATTGCAGTTGCAATCAGTGAATAGCCTTCGCGCTCAGTCGCGCCCACAAGGCGGTCAATTTCACGTTTGTTTAATAACAATTTTCGATAGCGCATAGGATCGCAAATAACATGCGTAGAGGCGCTATTCAAAGGTTGAATTTGGCTACCTAGCAGAAAAGCTTCACCGTTTTTTAGGTGAATATAAGTATCAGAGATATTTACCTTACCTTCACGGATACTTTTAACTTCCCAGCCTTGCAGTTCAATGCCAGCTTCAAATTTGTCGTTTAAAAAATACTCGTGACGCGCTTTTTTATTAAGTGCGATAGTATTGCTTGTTGATTTTGATGATTTTTTCTTTGCCATAATGGCCTAGTTTACCTAGAAAAGAGATTAGAAAACAGCGCTTTTTTAATTTTGCGGGTTATTTTCGCTTAGCGCGGTACAGCATACAAGATAAATCTTAAAAAGCTTGCTAAAATCGGCGCAAATGAATTGGAGTAACTATGCCACAAATAGAAAAAAGCGCATTGGTGATGTATAGCACCCAAGAAATGTTTGAATTAGTAAATGATGTAGATGCTTATCCAGCCTTTTTGCCTCATTGTTCAGATGCCAAAATTGTCCAAGCAAGTGAAGATGGAATGACTGCGAGCTTAGAAATATCTAAAGCTGGACTAAAAAAGTGGTTTACCACTAAAAACAGTTTTGATGGTACAACAGTCCATATGCAATTGGTGGATGGCCCTTTTAAATCTTTAACAGGACATTGGCAGTTTACTGAATTGGACGACCAAGCCTGTAAAGTGTGCCTAAAATTAGAATTCGAATTTGCCAGCAAATTGATTGAAATGGCGTTTGGTAAAGTATTTAACGAAGTGGCAAAAAGCATGGTTTCAGCCTTTACGCAAAGGGCTAAAGTTGTTTATGGAGCCAGATAATGATAAAAGTTGAAGTGGTTTATGCATTGCCTCACAAGGCTACCTGTTTGGAAGTAGATGTTGCCGAGGGCACTTCTGCCGAACAAGTCGTAATGCAGTCGGGCATTTTAGATAAGTGTCCAGATATTGATGCGACAAAACTCACACTTGGTATTTGGAATCGTACGGTTAAAAACAATCAGGTGGTCAAAGAGGGCGACAGGATTGAGATATACCGCTCGCTGATAGCGGATCCAAAAGACGCAAGACGAAAGCGAGCCGAAAAAGCCAAAGAAGAAGGGCGTGCTAACAAGGTCACAGGTGGCAGGCCTTTGAGTTAAATGTCTAAAAGATAAATTTTGGACATTAAAAAAGGGCGAAAACGCCCTTTTTTAATGGTGGTTTTACTATTGATCGAGTGGGATATTGAAAGACTCAGGTTGCTCGAAGTCGCCACTGATTTTTTTCAATTTATCGCCATCAAAATGTACGGTAAGAGATTTACGTTGTTCTGATTCGCGATCAATATTAAATACATATGCATAGTGCCATTGCTGGTCGTTAAAAGCGTCTTTGGCGATAGGAGTTCCTAGCACGAACAAAACTTGCTCGCGGGTCATATCGACACGTAGTTTATCTACATCTGACTGCTCTAAAAAGTTACCTTGTGGCACATTGATGCGATATACCCAGCTTGAACAGCCAGAAAGCATCACAGTAATTACAACAGCACTGAGCCATGAGCAAAGGGATTTATTAGACAGCATGTATTTGTGTATCCTTGTTTTATGTTATTTGCATGATACCGATTAAGAGCAGAAGGTAAAGCTTCTTGTCGAACTTCGACCATGCATGATGGAAAAAGTTTCTATTAATGAGAATTTTCAAATGACTGAGCAGCAGATAAGTCAAACTAGTTGGTTTATATATATCGTAGAAACTAGACTTGGGTATTGGTACACGGGGATCACAACCGATGTCGCGGCACGGTTTGCAGCGCATGAGGCAGGCAAAGGCGCAAAAAATCTCAAAGGAAAAGGGCCTTTACGCTTAGTCTTCAGTTATCCAGTTGGCGATAAAAGCCAAGCAAGCAAACTTGAATGGCAAATTAAGCGTTTAACCAAGGCACAAAAAATTCAGCTGGTACAATCGGAAGGGCAGTTCAGTAGCGCGACCATAAAGTCATTGATGAACTTAACAACCTGTTGATACTTATCGAAGTCTATCTCGCTCAATGTATCTTTTACGCTATGGTGGTTTTTATCGCTGCCAGCCCCAAAATACATATAGGGTATGCCTACTTTATGAAATGCGTAATGGTCGCTTGCTCTGAGCCAATCCACTCTATCATTGCCCAATAGGCGGCGCATTCTTTGTGGTGAATTAGCTAACTTCACTTTAAATGTTTCTGGCTTTTTTTTACTGAGCAAATCAGTAAATAGTTGAGCTTGACGAGAGTACATCACATATAAGGTGTTTTTTTGTGCTAAGGCTAGCATATCGAGATTAACATTAAGTGCATATTGCTCTGCGTTGGTTATTTGATCTGCATAGTACTTGGCACCATACAAGCCCTTTTCTTCGGCATCAGTAGCTAATAGCACTATTGGTGAATGTCTATTTACTCCCCTGAGTTTGTCGGCAAGCACCAGCAGTGCAGCCGTGCCAGAGGCATTGTCATTTGCGCCTGCGTAAATTTTACTGCCGCGCTCACCTAGATGATCATAATGTGCTGATACAACAATAGCCTTGCCACAAGGGTTTGCGTTACAAGGAAGCGTGGCTACAACATTATGGCCGAATGCATCTGACGTTAGCCCATTTTTAAATTTAAAGCGCTGATAATTTGCTTGCAAACCAAGTTGAGAAAATCTCTCAAAAATAAACTGAGCACTCAAATTAGGGGTGTCACTGCCAGCTTGTCTGCCGGCATGCTCTGCACTGGTGAGTATGGTAAGATCATGATAAAGCTGTTGCGACATCGCACTAGGCGAAGCGCAACACAATACAGCAAAACTAATTTTTAGCCACAGCTTGAAGCCATTGCAGTTTGCCCTGATAGCGGTGGCGGTCATGTTCAAACTCTGATAGTTGATATGCTTTGTTAAGATAAAGTTTTGCACGCTCTAGGTCATCTCTTAAATAGTATACTTTTGCCATGCCAAAATAACTATCATGAAGTTTGCTATCAAGTTTCTTGGCTTTACGGAAGTAGGATAACGCTTGCTCGTATTGATTGTCATTTATTGCTTCATTGCCCTTTACGATTAAGTAATAAGGGTTGTTACGGCGTTTTTCATCTAGTCTTGCTAGTATGCTGTCGCCCTCATGCTCTCTGTCAGTTAACTTATAAAGTATTGCCAAATTACCAAGCACATTGTTGTTATCTGGGTTTAGTGCTAAAGCTTGTTGATATGCTTGCTCAGCTTGTTGATGAAATCCGGCTAACCTGTATACGATCCCTAAATTACCCCAAGCGCCAGAGTGGTCTGGATCAGCAGTTACGGCCGCTCTAAAGTAGCTGTATGCGGTATCATAATCGCCGTCAACGATAGCCATAGCGCCTTTATTGCTATAAAACATTGACAAAATGCGTTTTTTTGAAATTTTTGAGGTGCTAAAAGCTTGCCTACGACTATTTGGATCGAAGTCGATAACAATTGAGTTTGGGCGAGTATAAAGAATGTGGCTGTTGTCTACGTTTCGATTGGTTTCAGACACGACTAAGTTAACATGTCCGGTTAATAGGCTGTATCCTTGGCTTTGGTCCCAATACTCAGGAATGTGCACTCGTTGAAATTGACCTTTAAACCCTAAATGTTCGGCAAGGCTATATGCCAAAATTGATAAAGATAAGCAATTGGCGTTTAAATTGTAATATGCCTGCGTTGCGGTCAAGTTGGCATTAGATTGGTAGGCAAGGGAAGACTCGCCATTATCTATCAGAAACTGCATGAGCGCTTGGGTTTGCATAAGCTGCGGCGTGCCGTTTTTAAAAAACTCCGTTAATTGAGACTTGATTTTCGAATCAAGACGGAAGATTTCATTTTCTGACTCAACGGGTTTTAAGTTAAAGACAGGATTAATGGCAACGCTTTTGTCCACATTAAAGGTCGATTGGGTACTATTGCAGCCTGCTAACGTTAAGCCACTGAGTACCAGTACACAGCACAACATTCTACTAATTTTTGGCATAATATACTTTCCTGATACTACTACATTCTCAAAGCATAGATGATAATTTGTCGAATTTGGCAAAATAAAAGTTACAAATTATTTCTAGCGCTATGATATTAGACCGACAACAAGGGGGAAAAATTTCGCTGCGATGTGATAAATGTAGTTAAGGATGGCGGCATTATCTGCCGCCGGGAAAGTTATTACTGTTCTTCAAAGCTTGCGACAAGTTTATCGAGAGACTTCGCCGAGTCTGCTAATGCTTGAATGGCTTTTTCAGTATCTAGCTGTGCGTTCATCACTTCATCGCTAATGGTGCTAATGTGCTCAATACTTCGGCCCACATCTGCCACTACGTTACTTTGTTGCTCAGTGGCTGCAGCAATCAAGGTAGTCATGTCGTTTATCTGATTTGCCGTTTCTGTCACATCGCTCATTAGCTCTACAGAGGTTTGCATACTACCCACACAATGCTCAGCTTGTTGTTTTGACTGATTGATTTGATTAACAATGGCGTCGGATGATTGCGTCAGTTCAGTGATTGTCGCCTGGATTTCATCGGTTGATTTAGAAGTTCTGCTGGCAAGCGCACGAACTTCATCAGCAACCACAGCAAAGCCTCTACCATGTTCACCCGCACGAGCGGACTCAATAGCAGCATTCAGGGCAAGCAAGTTGGTTTGTTCAGAAATGCCACGGATCACATCAACAATATTGGCAATTGATTGCGTTTTTTCTGCTAACGTCTCCACTTCATGTGCCATTGCATCAATGTCACAGGCCAGTGTTTGCAATGTGGTTTGACTTTCTTGTACGCGGTGGTGGCTTTGCTCAGAAGAGGCTTTACTTTGCTCCGTCAGCTTTGCTGAGTTATTGGCACTTCCTGCGATTTCCTGCACTGTTGCGCCCATTTGGTTGATGGCTGCAGCAACAGTAATAGTCTGTGATTTTTGGTCATCGAGTGCTTTAGAGTTTTTATGGCTTTGTTCAAACACCTGTTCACTGGCGTTACGAATGTCACGACTCTCATTAGCAACCATTTTAATTGCAGATTCAATCTTAGAAATAAACTCGTTGAAGCCATCAGCCAACGCTTGCAGCTCAGGTTGATTTGAGTTCGGTACACGATAGTGAAGTTTGGCATCACCACTGCCTAGGCGAGCAAATAGCTGCGCCATATTTGATAAAGGAGCGCTGAGGTTTTTAGCCATAATCAGGCTGGCGAAGCTGGCAATTAATGCCGTGATCAACGCGAATAATATAATTTGCCATTGCAAGGCGTTTATTTCGTCAAATACTTCATCAGCAGGCACTTGTGCAATAACATATAAATCGGTTTGCTCGATTGCACTTGCGGCGACAATGGTATCGTTGCCGTTAAGCTTGACGGTATCAACCGAAAAGTTGCTACCATTTAATAAAGCGCGACTGACGTTAGCGCCATAAAAGTCACTAAGATTGGATTTGGCAACTTTTGACGCATCCGGATGTAACTGAACCTGACCTTGTGAATTAACAACATAAACATAGCCTGTTTTCTCTATTCTCATGTTGCTTAGCATACGCTGCATGTCGTCGATGCTTTTTGCAAGGCCAGCTAAACCAATCCCATCGGTTTGCTGGTGGTTAACGAACATTTTTACGTCGCCAGGGGCTTCTTGATAGATGCTAATAGAATAGTCATTACCACTTTGCGTGAAACCAAAAAACCAGCCATCTTGTTGCTGATTTAATACTCTTAGAAAGCCATTTTGATTCCAGTATTGGGCACTTTTACGGTTGGCCCAAGAAGCAGTTACCAAATCATATTGGTTAGCGATACGTTTTAGCTCATCAACGAGTACTGATTCATCTAACTGACCTTGCTTGGCCATATTGAGAATAAACTGGTTACTAGATAATTGCTGAGCTGCACTTTTTAATTGCAGTATTTGTTGCGCAATAGACTTATTTATACTCTCTACCTTGCTAGGGAGTTCTGACTCTAACATCCTTTTTTCAGTCATGGCTTTAGCGCTATAAATCGCTCTTGCACCGATGACACTAGCAACAACTATTGCGATTAAGCTACCAAGTAGGGTGATCCTTTGGGTAATAGATAGGTTATACATCCGCATTTAATTACACTTTTTACCAAACTGAATTAATTATTCTAGCATATTACATAATCAGGTCACATTGTTTCATTTATTCGATAACCGCTCAAAAGTTTGTTAATTAACTTTTTATTATAATTACCTTTCAATTGGTTATATCACTCTAATTTATATTGCTGCACGCATGCTTAGGGCTATATTTGGGCATAGAAAAAGCCCACTGCATGAGCAAATGGGCTTTGGTTTCTAACAAGCGAACTGGTAAAGCAAGCCAGGCGTCGGGCTGACCCTGCTGTGCGCTTGCCTAGGGAGAAGGCCTAAACAATCTTTTTCATCGCAGACATGTAACCGCGCAGCGTTTCACCAATTTTCTCAACTGGGTGATTGCGAATTGCATGGTTTGCTTTGATCAAGGCCTGATTGTCTACATAGTTGTCAGTGCTCTCTAACCCTTTACCAATCACATCAGTGTTAATTTTACTCATAAATGGCTTTAATAGCGGCAAGCACGCATGGTTATATAAATAGCAGCCATACTCAGCGGTATCAGAAATCGTTCTATTCATTTCAAATAGCTTTTTACGTGCAATGGTATTTGCTATCAGTGGTGTTTCGTGTAGTGACTCGTAGTAAGCCGACTCATCGATGATACCTGCCGCAGTCATGGTCTCAAATGCTAACTCTACGCCAGCTTTAACCATAGCAACCATCAAAATGCCTTTATCAAAGAAGGTTTGCTCAGAGATTTCTTCATTGGTATTTTGTTGCTGCTCAAATGCCGTATTAGCGGTGTCGGCGCGCCATGAAAGAAGTTTGGCGTCGTCTTCGGCCCAATCTGCCATCATACCTTTTGAGAATTCGCCGCTGATGATGTCGTCCATATGCTTGTTGTACAAAGGACGCATAATTTGCTTTAGCTCTTCACTTAACTCAAATGCTTTTAATTTAGCTGGGTTTGACAGGCGGTCCATCATATTAGTGATACCACCGTGCTTTAATGCTTCGGTGATCACTTCCCAACCATATTGGATTAACTTTGAGGCGTAACTCGGTTCAATGCCTTGTTCGACCATTTTATCAAAGCAAAGCAATGAACCTGTTTGTAACATGCCGCATAGAATCGTTTGCTCACCCATTAAGTCAGATTTTACTTCAGCAATAAATGAAGAATATAATACGCCCGCTTTGTGACCACCAGTGCCTGCAGCATATGCTTTAGCTTGAGCAAGGCCTTTGCCCTCTGGGTCGTTTTCAGGGTGTACAGCAATTAAAGTTGGTACGCCAAATCCGCGCTTGTATTCTTCACGTACTTCAGTACCAGGGCATTTTGGAGCAACCATGATCACGGTAATGTCTTCGCGTACTTTCATGCCTTCTTCAACAATATTGAAGCCGTGTGAATAGGCAAGTGTTGCACCTTGCTTCATTAATGGCATTATGGCATTCACAACCGCGGTATGTTGTTTATCTGGCGTTAGGTTGAGTACCAAATCTGCACTTGGGATAAGCTGCTCGTAGGTGCCAACAGTAAAACCGTTTTCAGATGCATTTAAATAAGACTGGCGCTTTTCGCTGATTGCAGACTCACGCAGAGCGTAGCTTACGTCTAAACCTGAATCACGTAGGTTTAAGCCTTGGTTTAAACCCTGCGCACCACAGCCTACAATAACGAGTTTTTTACCTTCTAATACTTTAACCCCATCATCAAATTCCCTTGGGTCCATAAATTCGCATTGTGCTAACTGCGCTAGCTGCTCTCTCAAGGGTAATGTATTAAAATAATTCGCCATGATTAGTACCTTTAATAAGTTCACGTTTGTTAGAAATGTTTATGAGTTGAGCATAAGCGCTGTTAATGATTACGTAAAATGATATATTTGAATTACTGTATTTCATTTATTGAAAGATAAGTAATGGATCACAAACAACTTGGTTACTTTTTAACACTTGCGGAAACATTGCACTTTGCTCGAGCCAGCGAACAGTGCCATGTCAGTGCGCCAACGCTAAGTCGGCAAATTAAACAGCTTGAACAAGAACTTGGTACTGAATTGTTTGTTCGCGATAACCGCAGTGTGAAGCTCACCGCGCATGGCAAAGCTTTTGTCGAGTATGCTCAAGCAACGCTTGCGAAATGGCGGCAGTTTAAAAGCCAATGCCAAGATAGCGATGGTCCATTAACAGGTGAGCTAAGTATGTATTGCTCGGTAACGGCAACGTATAGCTTTACTTACGATTTATTTGCGGTATTTCGTAAGCAATATCCTGCTATCGAATTGAACTTAAATACCGGCGATCCTGCCTTTTCAATTCATCATGTACAAACTGGCAAAGAAGATGTTGCGGTAGCAGTTAAGCCAGAAAGTTTGCCGCAAGGTTTGGCATATTTACCATTAGGGCAGTCTGAGCTTGCTATTATTGCTCCAGTAATGGATTGTCCGCTTACTGATCTTATCAATGAATATTATCAAGATGCCACCTTGTGGGAGAGGTTGCCTTTTATCATGCCAGAGCATGGTGTGCTAAAAGAGCGCATAGATGGTTTTTGCGCTGCACAAAGTCTCACGCCGAGGGTATATGCTCATGTTTCAGGTCATGAAGCCATGGTGGCATTGGCCAGCTTAGGTTTTGGTGTGGCTTGTGTACCACAAATTGTTTTAGATCAAAGTCCGTTCGAAAACCAAGTGCAACACTTAGATACCAAAGGTTTACAAGGTCTGGATGCGATTGAAATAGGTTTAATTTGTAAGCAAAAACGACTTCAAGACCCTGTTGTCAGTGCACTTTGGCAATGTGCAACGGAGTTGTTTTCATTAGCCACAATTTAAAAGGTTGTTTCTTTTTTATCAATTATTGAGTCGGTGGTAGCGATGCTATTTTACGTATTCGCTACAAAAGCCAAAGGCCGAAAATGTCCTCATAACCTTTGTTCTGTATGCTTTTCATCGCTAATTATTAAATCGAAAATTTACACTATGACAACAAATAATAAATTGTAAGTGCGTTGTTTATGCTGACAACGCAAATAATATTGATTGTCATTTAGATATGTGTATACTTTACCCCCAGATAAAAAATACAAATTTTAACAATTTCAAAGGAAGTCATTGATGGTTTTACGTAAGTCTCTTCTCGCTACTTCTATTTTGGTTGCAACGCTGGGTTTAACGGCTTGTGGTGGTTCTAGCTCAGGTGGTAACGATTCAAATAAAGGCGACAACGGTACGAAAACACCTACTAACTCTGCGCCTACAGCTATTACTTTGACCGCGCAAGCGCAGATCCATGAAAACGTTGCGGGCCAAGTCATCGGTACATTGGCTGCTACAGATGCAGACTCAGGCGAAACATTTACTTTTGCAACTGCAGATGAACGTTTTGAAATTGATGCTAACTCTTTAAAACTAAAAAGCTCAGCGGTACTTGATTTTGAAACTGAGTCACAGGTGTCGGTAAACGTAACAGTAACAGACAGTGCCAATAATACGTTCTCGCAAGCCGTGACATTTGATGTAACAGACGCGAAAGACTATGACTTCAGAAATGCCCAGTCAGGAAAGTCGAGCGTTTCTTACTCAGGCCAAATTGCGCGTCATGTATTAATTAAAGAATTGTATAACTACATTGGTGGCGATTTAGCGACTGATGCACAAACAATGACGGCCGATTTATTACTTGCCAAGTTGATGCTTTTCTACAAGATGTCAGACGCTGAATATGAAGAGAATGCAGGAAATGTGGCAGTAACGTTCACAGCGAATGCCAAGCAAGTAACGCTTGCAGATATTTCAGGTAGCCATAAAGACCTAAGCGGTAAAATTGCAGGTAATGATGCAACGGGCCAGCATAAAAACTGGAATGATGGCACAAGCTTTGAGGGTTGGGAAGGTCTTACCACGAATACACCTGAAGGCTTGATGAATGCGTTATTTGCACAACTTGTAGAGCGTGTTCAGCAAACGACAGTTTTAACACCAAATGGTAAAGAGATTGAAACACGTTATGTGACGGCTGATGGCGTAGATCTTAAGCAATTAACCCAAAAATTCTTGTACGGTGCTGTTGCATTCTCACAAGGTACTGATGATTACCTTGATAATGCAACTGCAGGCAAAGGTTTGCTGACAAGCAATGTGCTAGGTGAAAAAGCCTATTCAGATCTTGAGCACCAGTGGGACGAAGGTTTTGGTTACTTTGGTGCAGCACGTAACTACGCAAGCTACAGAGATGAAGAAGTGGCAGGTAAAGGCGGCCGTGAAGACTGGCAAGGTCAAAACGATTTTAATGCGGATGGTAAAATCGACTTAAACGCTGAATACAACTTTGGTAACTCGACTAATGCCGCTAAGCGTGACTTAGGCTCAAATGGCGCAACTGATTACAGTAAGGAAGCATTTGATGCATTCTATGCAGGTCGTAAGCTTATTTCTGACAATGCAGGTACTGAGTTAACTGCTGATCAGCTAACAGCGCTTAAAGGCTACGCAGTTGCAGCAACAACGGCTTGGGAAAAATCAATCTCAGCAACGGTTGTTCACTACATTAATGACAGCATCGCTGATCTAGAAGAGATGAAAGCGGGTACATATGATGCTGATAAGTTTGTGACGCTTGCTAAGCATTGGTCGGAAATGAAAGGTTTTGCACTTAACCTGCAGTTCAACCCTGAGTCTGCGTTTAATGTGGCAGCGAACGCGGGCAAATTTGCACAAATGCACACACTAATGGGTAATAAACCAGTTGTAGGTGCTGAGGCAGATATGACGGCTTACATCGCACAGCTTAAACAAGCACGCGATATTTTACAGCAAGTATATAACTTTGATAGTGAAGTCGTTGCCAACTGGTAATACTTTCACGTTGAAAACAGTCAAAAAAGGTTAGCTTTTCGAAGCTAGCCTTTTGTCATATATGAAATCGAATAAAAGAGGCTATTGATGACACCAACATTAAAACCTTTGCTGCTGGCCACGACCTTGGCTGCACTGTTGAGTGGTTGTGGTGAGAGTACCTCAAGTTCCCAAGGCGAGAACTTCTCAAACAACAAAGGGAATGTCACGATTAACTTTGATCAGCAAGCATTGCTGGTAAATTTAACTGACAACGTAATTACCCCCACTTTTGAAGCTTTCGCAAGTAAAGCACAATCACTACCCACTCAAGTTAAAAGCTACTGCGATTTAGAAAGCAGCTATGATGCGAGCATGCAAGATGATGCGGCAAAAGCGGCGAGAGATAACGCCATGCTAGGTGCGCAAAATGCGTGGCGTGAAACCATGATAAGCTGGCAGCATGCAGAACTAATGATAGTGGGCCCGTTGCTTGAAAATGATAAATCGCTACGTAACGACATTTACTCTTGGCCAAATGCCAGTACTTGTAGTGTTGACCAAGACGTGGTGTTTTTTGAGCAGGGCAATATTAATGGTGTTGCTTACAACATCCGTAATCGCTCAGACAAGCGCCGTGGTTTAGACGCGCTGGAATATTTACTGTTCAACGAGAACCTAAACTATAGCTGTTCAAGCATAACGGCTGGCGAAATATTGGCTGATTGGAATACTCGCACAGAACAAACTCGTAAAGTGGCACGTTGTAAGTTTGCAGTTGAAGTAGCAAACGATCTAAGTCATTCAGCGCAAACCTTGCTAATTCAGTGGGGCGGAGAGCAAGGTTACGGTCAAGTGCTAAAAACAGCAGGCCAACCTGGCAACAAGTTTGAGTCAAAAACTAAAGCTATCAATGAGATCTCTGATGCGTTGTTCTATATGACCGAAGAACTTAAAGACTACAAATTGGCAACGCCGCTGGGGTTGTTTGCTAATAGCTGTGGTTTAGAGGCATGCCCAGAAGCTGTGGAATCGGTTTATGCCAAGCACTCAATCGAAAACATTAAAGCGAATATTGCTGCGTTTGAACAATTGTTTTTAGGTGGCAACACTGACGCAACAGCAACAGGTTTTGATGACTTTTTAGATGAGCAACAAGCATCGGATACCAAACAGAAAATGCTACAAGGCATTGCCGACGCTAAGGCCGCGGCCAATGCACTAGAGAGCAACTTGCAAACAGCGCTTATTGAAGATAAAGCTGGTGTTGCAAACACACATGGCAAAGTAAAAACGGTGACCGATCAGCTTAAAAATGACTTTATTAATAAGCTTGCGCTAGAACTTCCAAAAACGTCGGCAGGTGATAATGACTAAGGGACCTTTTATGCAAAAATCTATGTTAGCTCTGGCAGTAGCGATCGCCATGCCAAGTGCATTTGCAGCTGATAATGATGACAACTTAGAGCACATTCAAATCTTGAGTCATTATGACAAACTGCGCACTGAAGCAGGCTCTGCAACCTTGTTAACCGAGGAGCAATTAGCAAAGTATGAGTATGATGATATTCATCGTATTTTAGCCTCGGTGCCAGGTGTGAATATCCGTGAAGAAGATGGTTATGGACTGCGTCCGAACATCGGTTTTCGTGGCGTAACTCCTGAGCGTAGTAAAAAGATAACTATCTTAGAAGACGGTGTGTTAATTGGTCCGTCTCCTTACTCTGCACCCGCTGCATACTACTTTCCAATCACCACGCGTATGACGGCAGTTGAGGTATTTAAAGGCCCAGCTGCTATCAAGTATGGTCCACAGACAGTAGCGGGTACTATCAACTTAGTGACACGTCAGGTACCAGAGTTTACAGAAGGCGGTATTGATGTTGCCGCAGGCACCGATGGTTATCAAAAAGCCCATGGCTATTTTGGTTCGGTTGCTAATAATGTCGGTTTTTTAGTTGAAGGGGTTAACCTTAAAGCCGATGGCTTTAAAGACTTAGATGGCGGTGGTGATACTGGCTTTAATAAAAACGATATTTTAGCCAAGTTTAACTACAAAATGCGTGCCGCAGGGTTTGACCATACGTTTGGGGTGAAGCTGTCCTATTCAGATGAAGAATCGGATGAAACCTATTTAGGCCTTACGGATGCTGATTTTGCAAAAACGCCTTATAGACGTTACGCGGCATCTCAAGACGCATTAATGGATACTAAACATCAACAAGTGATGTTTTCTCATTACTTAGAAAGTGATGATATAAAAGTAACGACACGTATTTATCGTAACGATTATGAACGTGCTTGGCGCAAGCTTAATGGGTTGACTAACACTAGCGGATCATTATCGGCAATTTTAGCTGATCCTAGTTTGTATGCCGATGAGTATGCTGTGATAGCAGGTCAGCAAGATTCAGTGCAAGCGGGTCGCAGTGCTATTTTCTTAACGATGGGCACTAATGACCGCGAATACTTCTCACAAGGTGTTCAAGTTGATGCGTCAGTTAAGTTTCAATTATTTGACTTAGACCATAAATTAGCGGTTGGTGTGCGCTATCATGAAGATGAGATCGAGCGTAAGCACTTTGAGCAAACTTATGCAATGACTGCTGGCAAGGTTGCAGACACTGGTCAAGAGAAAGCATTTACCACGCTTGATATTGAGTCCACCGATGCATGGTCTGTGTATATGGAAGATCAAATTACGCTCGACGCTTTAACACTTGGTGTAGGTGTGCGTGGTGAATTGATGGATATGCACTACCAAAACAACAAAGATGCACTTGATTGGCAAGACAAAACAACTCGCATTTGGTTGCCAGGTGTGAGCGGCTTTTACAAGCTGTCTGAGCAGTCTGGATTGTTGTTTGGTGTACACCAAGGGTTTGTGCCGTTCTCACCTGCGCAGGAAAATGACATCAAGCTTGAGAAGAGCGTAAACTATGAATTTGGTGGCCGTTTTAACGATGGCGTTACCCAGTTAGAACTGGTTAGCTTTTATAATGATTACAGCAACTTAAAAGAAAGTTGTAGTCAATCAAACTGTGGCATTGGCGATCAAATCGACCAAGAGTTTAATGGTGGTGAAGTTGATGTGTATGGTATTGAAGCACAATTTTCACAAAGCTATCCATTAAATCTGCAGTTAGAAATTCCTTATGGCTTTGTGTATACCTACACCAAGAGTGAGTTTCAACATGACTTAGATTCTGAGTTTGCGCAGTGGGGTAGAGTGAAAAAAGGTGACGAGCTACCTTATTTGCCTAACCATCAAGCAACCTTTAATATCGGTTTAGCGGCGCAAAATTGGCAGCTGTCTATGGCCGTAAAATATGTTAGTTCAATGCCAGAAGCAGCCGGCGTGAGTTGGACAAATGCAGACACTGGCAAAGAGACTAAAATTCCTTTGGCTGGTAAAAAAGTGCCTTCGAATATGGTTGTGGACCTGTCGGCTAGTTATGACTTAGGTAACTATGGTCGTATCTATGCAAAAGTAGACAACCTACTGGATGAAACTGAGGTAGTGAGTCGTCGCCCATATGGTGCACGTCCGGGTAAGCCACGTCAGTTTTCGTTGGGGTATAAGTATCAGTTTTAAAATCGATAACTGAATACTTAAAAATAATGAAGGGTCACACGGTTGACCCTTTTTTTGAGGTAAATGATGTTAGAGCAAATGTGGCAAAGTTTTATTTCGTTGCCAACTTATTTGCTAGATGCAAATAAGCGTATTTATATTCCTTACCTGCTCAGTGCTGTGCTCATGGCCGTGCCTGTTTATTTTGCATCTCAAGAGAAAACTCGGCGCTCACTCGCTGGTTTTTTAATGTTTTTATTCCCCAAAAGTGTATGGCTTAGCCAAAGTGCAAAACTTGATTACTGTTTGCTCGTCACCAATGTATTGTTAAAAGCCGCTCTTTTTGCGCCAATCGTATTAACTATGGTGCCGGTTGCCATTTTTACTACAGATGCGCTGCAGTGGCTATTTGGTCAACCTTTACACCTTGCTTGGTCTGAAGCCGCTGTGATCGGTATATTTACCTTGATGCTGTTTATTGTTGATGATTTAACGCGTTTTTTACTGCATCTACTGTTACACAAAGTGCCTTTTTTATGGGAGTTTCATAAAGTTCACCACTCCGCTAAAGTGCTAACGCCGTTTACCATTTATCGTTCTCACCCAGTTGAAAGTTATCTTTATGCATGCCGAATGGCATTAACGCAGGGGCTTGTTGTGGGCTTTGGATACCATTTTTTTGGCACCGAGCTAAGCATGTACGACATTCTTGGCGCCAACGCGTTTGTGTTTGCGTTTAATATTTTTGGTGCCAATTTAAGGCATTCTCATATTCGCTTTAGTTGGGGTGATAAATTAGAAGGATGGTTTATTAGTCCAGCTCAACACCAGATCCATCACAGCGATAACCCCAAACACTTTGATACCAATTTAGGCTCAGCTCTGGCGATATGGGATAGAATGTATGGCTCGCTGATAAAGGCGTCTTCAGCGCCTAACATTAGCATCGGAGTAGGGCAATATGACGCAGGTCATGATTCACTCTCTGCTATCTATCTAAAGCCAATAAAAGCAGCCTTTACAACGCTAATCAGGAAAAAGGACGCATCCCAACATGCGTCTACAAAACTAGATAACAAGCTTTAATGTTTGTGTAATAGCGGCATCAGGAGCTTTTCAAGGCCATTGAGTTTCACCTCGTAGATCATCGCTAGTTGTTGGCCTAACTTTCCTTGAGGAAATCCCTTTTGTTTGAACCAAACGACATAAGGCTCGGGCAGTAACAATAATGGGGTGCCAGCATATTTTCCAAAAGGCATTTTGGTATTGATAGCGTCAACGAGTGCTTGTTGATTTTGCATCTGAAAACTTAGTGTATAGAAATATGCGTTAGTGTAACAAGTTATCCAAGGAGTTACACCGAAAGCCTGCGTAGGATTTCGGTGTTGGTATAATCACTTTATTGATAATATTCGCTTATCTAAAGCTGAAGTGAATTAACCTGAACTTGAATTAACGGCAGTAATATTTAAAAACGCCAGTTGATATTGCTCCATAGCGTCATGCCTGGTTCATTAACTTTATCAATTTGCTCATAGCCGTTTACCGCAGCGCCTGATTTACTTAAGTGCTGTGCATACGTTTTGTCTAGAAGATTATCAATTCCGACGCTCCAATCAATTCCTGATGACAAGCTGTAGCGCGCATTGAATGACAGCGTACCAAAGCCACTTGTTGGCCCCACATCTTGACCAGCGATGCTGCCTTGCCCTAGTGAAACACGATGTTGTGCGGTTGCTATAGTCCAAAGTAGGCCTGCATGCCAATTGCTTTGTTCATAGTTAAATGAAAGGCGAATTTGTAGCGGAGGTTGCTGAGCAAGGGGAGTATGATCGGTCAAATTGTTTGCGCGTACATAGCTTGCACTGCTACTGGCTTGCCAATTCTCGTTTATCTGATAGGACGCTTCGGCCTCAAAACCAATCGATTGTGCTTCGATATTCCGAGTGACATTGCGGCTGCTTGAACTTTGCTTGAAGTGGTTATCAATCAAAATAAAGTCGCTGATGCGGTTATAGAATAAAGATACGTTTGCTTGCCACTTATGGGCCTTATAAAGCATGCCTAAATCAAGCTGTTTGGTGTTTTCCGAATCGACAAAAAACGCGCTGGGGTTGTTGGTGGCTGCACGGTTTGCACCCATTAACTCCCAATAGTCTGGAAAGCGTTCAGTGTAACCTAACCCAATATAATACTGACTTTGGTTGTTTTGGGTGACTACTCGAGTAAAACCACTCCAAAGGTTATCTTTTCGAGTGATTGACGCAGTTGGGTTTGGTATGGTGCTTTTTATCGCTTTAATAAATTGGCGATCATCGCGTGCACGCCAGCTATCAAGTCGCAGACCAGAGATAATTTGTTGGTCGTTGTTGAACAGATAAGTATGCTCAGCAAATACGCCGACTTTATTAAAAACGGCATCGTTAACGCGATTAAGGTTTGTTACAGGGTTATTAAACTGGTCACGGCTTATTCGGTTTCGGTGCTTGTCTTGCTGCAGATCTACGCCAAATACAAGCTCGTTGAATGAGTTAAATTGAGCATTAAGTAGCACTTTAGCTCCCGAAGAGCGCCTGTCAGGGTTAGAAGCCGTGGGATTTTTCATCATCATGTTGGGCGTAAAGCTGCGAAGCGAATAATTGTCCATGATGTGGTCGACGTAATTGTAATACCACTGAGCTTCAATACGATTTACATAAGGTAGTTCTAACGCCCAATCTGTTGAAATAGCTGCATGTGTTCTGTCAAACAGACTGCCGTCCATCATTCTATCAGCATAAGCGACCTCGCCATCACTTCTGCCAAACGTTAGACTAATGGTTTTATCGTCGTCTGGCGTATAAGCAAGTTCAATATCATTGTTCCAACGTTTATAGTGCGAGTGTACTGGGGTGCCGCTGCCATCTATATAATCGTCGGCACGGTTATAACTGCCTGCTAAACGAACAAAGTAATCAGCTGTGCCCAGTTTTATGTCAGTGTTGAGTCCACGTCTGTTTGCGCTGCTGGCAACTGTATTGACGAATCCTGTTATATGGTCATCTACCATTCGCTCGGTTTCTCGCTCAAAAACTATCGTAGCGGCACTATTACCTGAACCGTAAATTACTGTTTGTGGACCCTTAATTACTTTTACCTTATCGTAAGTTTGTGGGGTGATATAAGCACTTGGCGGATCCATTCGTGAACCACAACCACCCAGCGTTAATCCGCCATCAGTGATGATATTTAATCGCGAACCTGCCATGCCTCTAAATACAGGATCGCTACTAGCCGCACCTTTTTTAACCATTGAGAATCCGCTGATGCTAGCAAGTAAATCAGCGCCATCTTGAGCAGGCAATGGCTGGCGAGGTAATTTAGGGTCTGTATTTACAGTTAAGGGTGATTGCATTGGTGCAATAACGATTATGTGCTCAAATGAGTCATCATAAGCGGCGCAGTTTAGGGCGCTTAATAACGTGATATTTAGAAGTGTTTTTCTCATGGGTCTCTACCAATCTGATGATTGGCGAGAATTTTATCTATTAACCGATGCTTTGGAATGTGACAGATTGTCGCACCTAATATGTGTTGATATGCAATTATTTAGTCTTGTGTCTCACAAGCAAGCACTTGCATCTGTTCATCGCACCAACTAAGTGCGTCATTGTAAATTAACGGTAAGATCTCAGGATTGATATTTAATACTCGACATTGTTTTTGAGCTGTAAGCCAGTCAGCTTGCTCATAGCTTTGCACAATCAGTAGTAAATGCGCCAATGGTCCTTCACGGACAACCAATGCCTGCTTTATCGAATCAACGAGCGGTAAGTGGCCCATGATATTTTCCATACTATCATCTCGAATTGCATCGATAAGCGACATCATGCCGGTTAAAAAAGCCGGGCCAACATATTTTTTACTGTCGGCATTAAGCGCTAGCTGCTCACAAAATCTCGCTCTGGTGAGTGACATTTTAATTAACTCTGCGGGTTTGTCTGGCGAGATTTGCGCTGCAAACATCAGTGACAAAAACTTCTTAAGCTCCTGATTACCTAGTGTTACTAACGCCTGTTTAATATTACTGATTTTGGTTCTACGCTTAAAAATTGCTGAATTGGTATAGCGCAATAGCTTGTAAGATAAATTTACATCGCGCTCAAATATGGGCGTTAATCTTTTTACGTCTACATATTCATTCGCTGTTTCGCTGAGTAGTTTGGTAATAGATAGCTCACTTGCACTGAACATTTTACTTTTGAGCATTTCAGGCTTCGCAAAATAAAAGCCTTGAAAAAACTCAAAGCCAAGCGCTTTAAGTTGATCTAATTGCTGATGGCTCTCTACTTTTTCAGCAATGAGTTGAATATGCTTGTGCGGCTGAATTTCCTTTTTTATTAGCTGGATTTCAGGCCAAGGTGTTGTTGCTACATCGATTTTAAGATATTTAATGTATGGATAAAAATGCCGCCAAGCAGCTTGGTGTCGATAATGATCCAAAGCAACACGATAACCCTTTTTATGCAGCGCTTTGGTGCAGTCTAGTAGCTTTTTACCGGGTTCAATAGACTCAACCACTTCGATCACCATGTGCTTTGGAGATAGCATAAAAGGATAACCAAGCAGGAGCGTGTTCAAAGTAAAATTGATAAAAGCGGGTTTGTGGTTGCTAAGCTCTTCAAGTTCAAAATAAAACTGGCTGCCTTCTAGTAACTGAGATGTGGCTTTATCGGCATTTATGCCCGGGAACTCGTTATTAGGCCCATTACGAAATAATATCTCATAGCCTATCGGTTTATTATCAATGTCAAAAATAGGTTGTCGTGCAGCGTAAAAGTTCATAAACACAAAAAATCGAACCTAACTGTTTAAATAATAGACTGCTTGGTTCTATTTCACTATTTTTAGCTTTTCCATTCATCCTTTTTTACGTGAGCATGCCTTTACAGTTGCTGAATAAAAGAGTGAGAAGTCTACTCTAACGACTATGCTGGGGTGCGAGGTTTATTCATGTTATAGTCAGACAAAACAAATAAGGCTCTCTTTTTAATGACAATAAGAAAGGTACGTGCTGGATAATTGTCATTGAGTAGGGTGCCCATAACGAAGGAGGTAACTTTGGAATTAGGCACGATTATTTCGTTAGTCATATACTTTGTGGTTATGTTGGGCATTGGCCTATACGCTTATCGTAAATCAACCAGTGACGTATCTGGTTATATGCTTGGTGGGCGAAGCTTGCCGCCGAGTGTCGCTGCGTTATCAGCGGGTGCATCTGACATGAGTGGCTGGATTTTAATGGGCTTGCCAGGTGCCATGTTTGTGTCTGGTTTTAGCAGCACTTGGATTGCGATTGGTTTGATAATTGGTGCGTGGTTAAACTACTTCTTGGTAGCGCCAAGATTGCGTGTTTACACTGAGCTTGCCAACGATTCAATCACCATCCCAGATTACTTTGCTAATCGCTTTGAAGACCGAGGCAATGCGCTGCGTATTGTGTCAGCACTTGTCATCATCGTATTTTTCACCTTGTATACCTCATCAGGGGTCGTGGCCGGTGGTAAGCTTTTTGAAAGCTCTTTTGGTATGAGCTACGAGTCAGGGCTTTATATCACCACAGGTGTAGTTGTGTTATATACCTTATTTGGCGGTTTTCTAGCGGTCAGCCTGACTGACTTTGTGCAAGGCTGTATTATGTTTATTGCCTTGATCTTAGTACCAGTTGTGACATTTTCATTATTAGATGCGCCGCTGTCCTCAACGCTAAACTCGGTGAATCCTAACATGATGACATGGGTAGGTGCTGGTGGTGCGATTGGTATTGTCTCGGCTATGTCGTGGGGATTGGGATATTTTGGTCAGCCTCATATCATTGTGCGTTTTATGTCGGTGCGCAGCGTTAAAGATATGCCAACGGCACGTCGTATCGGTATGACCTGGATGATTGTGGCCGCCTTAGGCGCTGTTGGCACAGGATTGTTTGGTGCGGCTTATTCTTATGAAAAAGGTATTGTTGTTGACGACCCTGAAACAATCTTCCTCATTCTCTCGCAATTGTTGTTCCATCCGTTAATTGCCGGGTTCTTACTTGCGGCTATTTTAGCGGCCATTATGAGTACAATCTCGTCACAACTTTTGGTGAGCTCTAGCTCTTTAACTGAAGATTTCTATAAGATTTTTGTGCACAGAGAAGCAACTGACAAAGAGCTGGTTTTTGTTGGTCGTCTAAGCGTTGTTGCCGTTGCACTGTGTGCTATTTATTTGGCTTACGATAGAGATAGTTCAATCCTAAGCTTAGTGAGTAATGCTTGGGCAGGGTTTGGTGCGGCATTTGGACCATTGGTGTTGCTAAGTCTATTTTGGCAACGAATGAACTTTTATGGGGCACTAGCGGGTATGGTGTCTGGTGCTGCTACCGTACTATTTTGGATCTATGCTCCTATTACAATTAATGGCGAAGCACTCAGTGCCATTATTTATGAAATTATCCCTGGTTTCATCGTATCGTCCGCGGCGATTATTGGTGTTAGTTTACTGACTTCTGAGCCAAGTGAGCCAGTTCAAAGTCTGTTCAAAAAAGTACAAACCGAACTCTAAGGCAATGCTTGATTAAAAAAGAGCGCCAGCTGGCGCTCTTTTTTAAAAGCACTCTAAATTACCCATTTCGATAATCCTTTGCGTTTCGCCCCGATTGCTAAATTGATACAAGCTTTTGTTTATATCTTCCAGTACCTGGCGCCATTGGCTAGACTCTTTACTTAACGCAAAATAGAGGTGGTTGTACTTGATTGGTTTACTCTCGTTTTCAATATTGCTGAGTAACTTAACCTTTTCACTTTTTGACAAATCTGAGTAATTAACCGTAAAGCGAAGTACTTTTGGGTCGCCAATAATCAAATCTACGCGTTTAGCGACTAATAGTTTAACAAGCTGTAAGTCATCAACGGCTTCCACAATCACAAACTCACCATTGTCCATCATGGCATCAAATTCCGGGGTATTTTGATAACCTCTAACGACCCCAATCTTTTGACCCTTTAGTGAGCTTAAATTGCCATCGAAACGATCCTTGTCGCCTTTTCTTTTTAAAAAGCCTATTTCTCCACCAGGAAAAGAATTAGATAGGGCTAAAACTTCACGACGTGTTTTGCCAGTAACATAATCTGAAGGCGCTGAATCTTCTATATAATATTCGGGCATGAGGATATCTGCTTTACCCGTTTCAGCGCTTCTCACCGCGCGCGCCCAAGGTAAAAACTCGATGTAAACAGGGTAATCTTGTTCAGCGAGAAGAGCGATAGTAAATTGGAATACCCAGCCTTTATTACACAACGCTTGTCCTATGTAGGGGGGCCAATCAAGCGTAACCACATGAAGCATTTTCTTTCGCCCATTGGCATTGTACAGGTAGCCATTCTTATAGGTATTGCCCTGCACAAGTTGGTAAGTGGCGTTTTTAAAATAGCCTACGTTGACGACATCCTGTGCTGCCGTAGTAAATGGAATAAGCGTTAATAGCAATGCCAGTATGGTACGCATATCTCTTTAATCGCTCTAGCAGATAGTGACTTAAGTTTAGAAAAATATTGTTATATTTCAAACTTTTTTAGGAACAAAAAAACCGGCATAAGCCGGCTTTTTAGAATTTGTACAGTGTATTACTGAACAAGTTCTTGCTCAGAAAACTCATCAGCAAACAGCGGGCTAGATAAATAACGCTCTGTTGCACTTGGCAAAATGACCACGATGTTTTTATCTGCATTTTCTGGTTTTTCAGCGATACGTTTAGCCGCGACTACAGCTGCACCTGAAGAAATGCCTACTAAAATGCCTTCGTCTTTCATTAATCGGTGTGCCATTTCGATTGCTTCTTCATTTGAAACAAGTTCCGTGCCGTCGATTAACTCAAGATCTAAGTTACCAGGAATGAAACCAGCGCCGATACCTTGGATTTTGTGTGGACCAGGCTTTACTTCTTCTCCAGCAAGCGTTTGCGTGATCACTGGTGAGTCAACTGGCTCAACAGCAATAGCTTTAACATCAAGTCCTTTCTCCTTTTTAAGGAAACGTGTAGTACCAGTGATAGTACCACCCGTGCCTACGCCAGCTACGAAATAATCAACTTTTCCGTCCATTGCATCAAAAATCTCTGGGCCGGTTGTTTCAAAGTGAATTTTAGGGTTGGCTGGGTTTTCAAACTGCTGTAGAAGAACATACTTGTCAGGGTTGCTTGCCTGAATTTCATTGGCTTTTTCGATAGCCCCTTTCATACCCTTAGCGCCTTCAGTTAGGACTAGATTTGCACCTAGTGCTTTTAACAGTTTGCGACGCTCTAAACTCATGGTGTTAGGCATTGTTAACGTTAGCTTATAACCGCGAGATGCAGCTACAAATGCCAGTGCAATACCAGTATTTCCAGAAGTTGGTTCGATAAGCTCTTTATCTTTTGTTA
This sequence comes from Pseudoalteromonas sp. S16_S37, assembly GCF_014694405.1. Classification (GTDB taxonomy): domain Bacteria; phylum Pseudomonadota; class Gammaproteobacteria; order Enterobacterales; family Alteromonadaceae; genus Pseudoalteromonas. Next base: position 12,428 of record NZ_JAAUWV010000037.1, on the reverse strand, counting down.
ATAATCCAGATTTTTCAGCATCCCAGATCATTGAAGCACCAATACGACATTTTACGCTGAAGCTTGGGTTACGCGCTTCAATTTTTGCGTACACGTTACCGCCAGTTACGCGGTTTAATTTTACAATCGGAGTTTGACCAATAGTTAGGCTGTTATCAGCGAAAATCTTAGACATTGTGTTCCCTTAGGTGCTATAGGTTTTACTTAACATCACACTTTACTTGGCTTTGCGTAAAACTGAAGTAAGGAATGGCTATAAGATATATCAAATTTGCTTATAGCCAAAAGAAATATAAAATGTCTTACTTATTCTTTTACATTAGCCAAGCATAACTAAATTTGGCGAAGAATGTTTTTTCATCTTTGGTCAATTTAGACAAATCATCGTCTTGATATCCTTTGTCCGCATAGCCTGCAAAAAATACCGTTTGAGGATTTAGTTTGTATGAATATAAAAGCTGTGTACTTAAGCTTTTATATTGCGCATCTACATCGTCAATATAGTTTTCGATATTTCTATCTATATCAGTATGGATCACAGCGATACGTAAATAGCTGTTGATGTTGAACTGATAAGTTAAACGCACATCGGTTAGGTTAGCTGTGTACACTTGCGCACCATCAGCATTAAGCGTTTCATAGCTGTGTCTAAAATTAACTTCAAAGTGTTTCCCTAAGTTTAGATTAATAACAGGGCGAGCGAAACGCATTTGCCCAACTCGGTTATTAGCCAAGTCTACTTTATTACCTGTTCTTAAGTTTAACCCTGCAAATAAACCTGATACCGGTTTGAATTCCATGTATGTCCAAAGGGTATTTTCTGAGAAAAGATCACTATTATTATCAATTTTTAAGCTCGCTTTGTTGTGTCTTAATCCCGTGCGTTTACGGTGTTCTACACCAAAGTCAATAAAGCTTTGCAAGGGTCCATCAATGGCTACATTTGTTTGGATCTCTTTTTCCAATAATGCACCATCGTCATTATGTGTAATATCCCAATCGGTGTACCAACGAGCGCGGTTCCACCAGTTGTCTTGTTCGCCGTACCAACGATATTCAAAACCAGCTAAAAACTTGTTGAAGTCTACTTGAGACATGAAACCCATATCGGCTCTGAGTCCTTCATCATAGCTCTGATAGCTTGTGAATGTTCTCCAATGCTTAGTGTTGTGCTCATAATTTAAAAAGTAGCCTAAGCCATCTAAATCATCTTGATTGAGTGTACGCAAAACGCCTTCATTAAAATCACAGTCTTCACCTTGTACACATTCAGTGGCAGGAAGTTGTGCGCAGTCTCCATCATCTCCATCACATAACTCATCTGCAAATGCTTGGCTATATTGCGTATTTGAGCGAAGTAGTTGAACTTTGAAAGTATCGCTGGTTGTTGGCTTGTATTTCGTATCAAAACTTATAAGTTGGTTTTTATAGTCTTTTGAGTCTCGAATGGTGGCGCTAGAGCCAATTGAAAGGCCATCGTTGACATCATAGCGATAGCGAAGTGCTACGTTATCACTTTTTTGTTCTAGCGAAATAACACTAGAGCCTAAATTACCTGGTACTAACACGTTGAGTTGCTCATCGTTAGTGACAAACACACCATAAGTGTGTCCAAGCTTGTTGCCTGATAGCTTGATTCCATAATCGGGCGCGGCGATGTTTCTGGTATGAATTAAGTTTAAATGGGAGGAAAAGTAGTCGGCATTATCAAGGAAAAAAGCACGTTTTTCAGGAAAGAATAAACTAAAACTATTGTTTACACTGAGTTGACCTGTATCTGCTTCAACTTGTGAAAAGTCAGGATTAAGGGTGGCATTGATTGTAGTATCAGGGGTGATCGCCCATTTTACATCTAGGCCTGGCTCTGATTTATCATCATCTTGCCAATCTGGCACTTCACTGCCATCAATGTCTCTCGTTTGAGATTTACTCAGTACCAACGAAGGGATAATAGCAATGTTATTACCTTGCTTCGCTTTTGCAAAACCCGAATATTCAGGCATTTGACAGATCCAACAGCTGTTGGCATGAGATATCTGCATGTTTGACAACCTCAGGCGCTGATCGCGAGGTAAAAATCGCAAAAACTCCATAGCCATGTTTTTTACTTGCTTGCTGTCGTCAAAATTAAGCACACGCAGGGGTATTTCTATCTCAACTGTATAGCCTTGGTCATCAATTGTGCCGGCACTGTCCCAGATTCCGTTCCATGAACTATCTTCACTTTTGGTTAATTCATTTTCAATTGAATCAAGTTGTACACCCAAAGGGTTGATAAAAAACTGATAGGCACTACGTCCGCTATTGAATGAGTCTATTTTCAATCCAACTAGGTCGTCATTCCACACTCTATCTCTGTCTTTATAAAAGGCGCGGATCAGTTCAGGGGTTGGGTCGTTTGCTCTGTACGCCACAAACAACGAGGTGCCATTTTCATATACGTATGCGGTTGTAGAAACTGGGCTGGGTATGTTTTCTTGCGGCCAAGTTACATTGTTAATTGCTATCTTTTTTGCTTGTTGCCACACAGGCTCATCAAGCTTACCGTCAATTATTGCATTAGTACTTATAAAGGGCAGGGGTTCAGCTTGCTCATCGGCAATGGCGTTTACGGCTACCAGCGTGGATAAGGCGAGAATAACTTTACGTATCATACTGCTAAAACTATCTAGATTATGTAAACGGTATTAAATAACATGGTGCAGATGTAAACAAATTTTTCGCGCTGGATTGCAGTTAAATAGGGTGAATTTAAGTATGGATTAGGTCACTAAATCGGCTGGCAGCGCAATAATTACTCATGGATGCTTTGCGTGCTTTACATAAGTTTACAGGCAAGTTAATACATTTGTGGTAATTGCTTTACAAAACATGATACAACAACGAATCGATTTAGTTAGAGAAGTATTATGTCGTTAATTCTTAAACTTATAGCTGGTATATTAGGTGGTATTTTGGTTGGGTTTTACTTCCCAATGGGATTGGTAGAGCTACTGTACACAGCCAAAGTAATTGTGGGGCAACTAATCAATTTTACTATTCCGCTCATTATTTTATTTTTTATCGCATCAGGTATAGCTGGCTTACCACAGGGATCCGGACATTTACTAGGCAAAACGGTTGGTTTTGCATATGGCTCGACGATTGTTGCAGGGACTTTGGCTGTATTGCTCGTGAACGCGTTTATTCCTTTTTTTGACGGAGCCATTGGCTATGAAGCTGTGTCGGGCACTGAAGTTAAAAGTTACATTGATTTAGAAATAGCTCCATTGATGGGGGTGATGACAGCATTGGCAACCGCGTTTATTTTTGGCATAGGTATTAGTCAACTGAACTTAGTAAAACTTAAAGAAGTGGTTGATCAAGGGCGCGATGTAATAGACGCACTTCTGGCTAAGGTCATTATTCCTGCATTGCCAATTTACATTGCCGGTGTATTTGCAGAAATGGCGGTTGCAGGAACCGTTGCGGACACTTTAAGCACATTTGGTATCGTACTACTTGCAGCTATCGTTATGCACTGGTTGTGGCTGAGTCTGCTTTATATAGGTAGTGGTATTTTACTTAAGCGCAGTCCATTAGAACTTATCAAAAATATGTTACCAGCATATTTTACAGCTATCGGTACTATGTCGAGTGCTGCTACGATACCCGTATCACTGCAAGCAAGTAAAGCAAATGGCGTTAAAGAAGAAGTAGCAAACTTCTCTGTTCCTTTGTGTGCAACCATTCATTTGTCAGGGTCAACCATCACTATCGTAACTTGTGCTATGGCTGTTATGTTACTTTCACCAAGCATGGCGGTGCCTTCTTTAGTACAAATGCTGCCATTTGTACTTATGCTTGGTATCGTTATGATTGCAGCACCTGGTGCACCTGGTGGGGCTGTAATGTCTGCTTTGGGCCTGCTGACTTCAATGCTGGGATTCAATGAAGCAGCGGTTGCTTTGATGATTGCATTGTATTTAGCGCAAGATAGTTTTGGTACTGCATGTAATGTTACGGGTGATGGTGTTATTGCATTGTGGGTTAACCGTTTTTCTCAACGAGCGTAGAATAGGATATTGCACTAGACTTATATCTACGCCTAGCGTCACTAAAGTGTGATTATTTTGTAAATAAATTAACCTGTTTTTTGTGAATATTTAAAAATTTATATATTGGTATGGTAACTTGATACGTTGTAAAATAACAAACATAACGGCCAAGGTAACAGTGAGAGGGTGAGCTATTGATTAACGTACTTTTAGTTGATGATCATGAACTTGTACGAACAGGGATCAAACGTATACTTGATGACGTTCGTGGTTTTAAAGTGATCGGAGAAGCTAAAACTGGTGAGGAAGCGGTTACGTTTTGTCGTCAAAATGAGCCAGATATTGTGTTAATGGATATGAACATGCCAGGCATTGGAGGCTTGGAAGCGACAAAGAAAATCTGCCGATACTGCCCTGATGTAAAAGTGATTGTTTTAACGGTTCATTGCGAAGACCCTTTCCCTAGTAAAGTGATGCAAATTGGCGCACATGGGTATCTGACCAAAGGGGCTGGTCCTGATGAAATGATTAATGCCATTAGAGCTGTGAACGCAGGGCAACGCTATATCGCACCAGAGATTGCGCAACAAATCGCTTTAAATCAATTTAGTGGTCGTAATGACGAAAACCCGTTTCAGTCGTTATCTGAGCGAGAGTTGCAGATCATGCTGATGATCACCAAAGGTGAAAAAGCGCAAGATATTGCAGAGCGTTTGAATTTGAGTTCAAAAACGGTAAATAGCTATCGCTACCGAATGTTTGAAAAGTTAAATGTAGGTGGAGATGTAGAGTTAACACATCTAGCGATCCGTCATAAAATGATAGATATTGATACCACACGATAATCTATCACTTTAATGGCTGTATTCAATCATACCTCGTTTTTAAAAACCCTAAGTACTGAACCTGGTGTTTATCGTATGTACGACGATGAACATCAGGTAATTTACGTAGGTAAAGCTAAAAATCTCAAAAAGCGTGTTTCTAGCTACTTCCGTAGCAATATCCCTGATAGCAAGACCCGAGTTTTAGTTAGTAACATTTGTCATATTGAAGTCACGTTGACTAATACTGAGACTGAAGCATTATTACTTGAAAACAATCTCATTAAAAAGTATCAGCCAAGATATAATATCCTGCTGCGTGATGACAAATCTTATCCGTATATTTTCTTAAGTGGCCATAAACATCCTAGATTGGCTTTTCACCGTGGCGCGAGGAAGTATAAAGGCGAGTATTTTGGTCCCTTCCCGAGTAGCGCTGCAGTGTCGGAAAGCTTGCGGTTGATGCAAAAAATATTTCCTGTTCGCCAATGTGAAGATGCTTATTATCGAGCTCGTAGTCGTCCTTGCCTGCAGCATCAGCTAAAAAGGTGTTCTGCGCCATGTGTTGGCAAAGTGTCGGACGAAGAATATCAAGATCAAGTGGATATGGTTCGCCAATTTTTAAATGGCAAGTCCCAACAGGTTATCGCAACACTGGTAACACGCATGGAAAATGCCAGTATGGCGTTAAATTTTGAAATGGCGGCCAAGTATCGAGACCAAATCGCTTTACTAAGACAAATGCAAGAACAGCAGTCGGTGGCAGGGAACTTTGCGGAAATGGATGTGATTGGCTTTGTGCAACAAAATGGTATTTGCGCCATTCATATGCTGATGATCAGAGAACATAAAATTCTGGGAACGAAAACCTATTTTCCTAAAGTGCCTAAAGACTCTCTTGAGGATGAAATACTAACCTCGTTTATTGGTCAATATTATCTCAGTGGTGGTACCAATAGCCGAATAGCCAAAGAGGTAGTGTTGCCCTTTGCTTTGGTAGAGCAGGATGAGCTAGCCCATGCGTTAAGTGAAGTAGCACAAAGAAAAGTACAGTTAAGGGCGCAAGTTCGCTCAGAGCGCGCTCAGTACTTGGCTCTGGCAAATAAAAATGCAGCGAATAGTATTGCTGTAAAACAAAGCGCACAAGATTCTATTAATAAACGCTATGCGTTGTTAAAAGAGGCATTACAGTTAAGTGATATTCAGCGGATGGAGTGCTTTGATATTAGCCATACGATGGGTGAGAACACAGTGGCATCTTGTGTGGTATTTGATGCGCAAGGACCTAATAACAAAGAATATCGGCGCTATAACGTAACGGGTATTACACCGGGTGATGACTATGCCGCTATGGATTTTGCATTGAATAAGCGTTACGGCAAATTGCAAGATGAAGCAAAAGTACCAGACGTTATTTTTATAGATGGTGGTAAAGGTCAGTTGGGAAGAGCGGAAGCTTTTTTTGCTGATTGGCCTCTAGATAAGTTACCATTGCTCGTGGGTGTCGCGAAAGGTACTAGCCGAAAACCCGGATTAGAAACGTTGCTCATTGATGGGGGAAGAAGAACGGTCAACTTAGATAGTGATTCTCCTGCATTACATCTGATCCAGCATATTCGCGATGAGTCACACCGCTTTGCCATAGCAGGGCATAGAAACAAAAGACAAAAACAGCGTAATCAATCTGTTTTAGAAGAAATTGAAGGCGTCGGACATAAACGTCGTCAGGCACTGTTGAAGTATTTAGGGGGAATGCAGGGGGTAAAATCTGCTAATATCCATCAACTAAAACAAGTTCCAGGGATCAGCCCCAAAACGGCTGAAAAGATATTTAACCATTTGCATGACAAAGCTTAAGCATTCATGCGAACATAAAGAAAAAGACCTCACTAAGTAGTTATGTGGAATATTCCAAACGCGCTTACAACATTTAGGTTGTTACTCATTCCTGTATTCGCAGTGTTATTTTATTTGCCTTATTCGTGGGCGTTTTTTGCCGCTGCCTTTATTTTTTGGTTGGCTTCTGTGACAGACATCCTCGATGGCTATCTGGCTCGCAAGCTTGAACAATCAACTCCTTTTGGTGCATTTTTAGACCCTGTAGCAGACAAAGTTATGGTGAGTGTTGCGTTAGTGATGTTGGCAACTTACTACCAGAACTATTTTGTCACAGCTGCTGCAATTATCATTATTAGTCGTGAAATTGTGATCTCTGCATTACGTGAGTGGATGGCGGAACTCGGTAAGCGTGATGATGTGGCTGTTTCTTCACTGGGTAAATTTAAAACCGCAGCGCAAATGTTAGCCATCATAGGTTTGATTTGGCAATATGAGCCTTGGATGATTAATATCAGCTATGCATTATTAGCGATTGCAACACTACTTACAGTGACCTCAATGCTTGCTTATTTCTATGCGGCAAAATCGCAATTGACTAAATCTTAACTGAAAGTGTTTATAATCACGGCAGTTTAGATAATTTTTGAACAAACGATTCAAAACATTCATTTTTTATGTTGACGCGTTTTATAACTTCTGTAGAATGCGTCCGTGTTGAGAGGGCAGTACGCCTTTGAAGTTAAAGATTGCGAGTATAACTCAGCGGGAATTAGAAAGACGCGACCAAGTGTTTTAGTAATTTCAATTAAGTTAGAATGCATAAGTGATGCGAGTATAGCTCAGCTGGTAGAGCGCGACCTTGCCAAGGTCGAGGTCACGAGTTCGAACCTCGTTACTCGCTCCAATCTTTTAATAAGTCGGCGGAATGGCAGAGTGGCTATGCAGCGGATTGCAAATCCGTCTACCTCGGTTCAACTCCGGGTTCCGCCTCCATTTCTCAACACTCCACATGCGAAAGCAACCCGATGCCCGGGTGGTGGAATTGGTAGACACAAGGGATTTAAAATCCCTCGCTGGTAACAGCGTGCCGGTTCAAGTCCGGCCCCGGGCACCATTTAGATTAGAGATGTTTCTCTTTCTTCGTATGAAGAATATGATGCGAGTATAGCTCAGCTGGAATTTGATAGGCGCGACCAAGTGTTTACTGATTTCAACTAAGTTAAAACGCATTGGTGAAGCGAGTATAGCTCAGCTGGTAGAGCGCGACCTTGCCAAGGTCGAGGTCACGAGTTCGAACCTCGTTACTCGCTCCAATCTAACGCTTTTGTAGACCCGATGCCCGGGTGGTGGAATTGGTAGACACAAGGGATTTAAAATCCCTCGCTGCTAACAGCGTGCCGGTTCAAGTCCGGCCCCGGGCACCATTTGATTTGGGAATCGTTTCTCATAGAGATGCGAGTATAGCTCAGCTGAAATTAGAAAGACGCGACCTCGTCTTAGTTAATTTCACCTAAGTGATACGCATTTAGAGATGCGAGTATAGCTCAGCTGGTAGAGCGCGACCTTGCCAAGGTCGAGGTCACGAGTTCGAACCTCGTTACTCGCTCCAATCAAATATCAGGTCACCTTAGTTTTTGAAGTTTGTGAGTATGACTCAGCTGAAATTAGGCATGCACAGCAAGTGCATTGATAATTTCAACTTAGATAAACCGCATTAATGATGCGAGTATAGCTCAGCTGGTAGAGCGCGACCTTGCCAAGGTCGAGGTCACGAGTTCGAACCTCGTTACTCGCTCCAAACTTTAGATAATAAGGCGGAATGGCAGAGTGGCCATGCAGCGGATTGCAAATCCGTCCACCTCGGTTCGACTCCGGGTTCCGCCTCCATTTATCAAACTCTCCACATGCGCAAGCAACCCGAAGCCCGGGTGGTGGAATTGGTAGACACAAGGGATTTAAAATCCCTCGCTGGTAACAGCGTGCCGGTTCAAGTCCGGCCCCGGGCACCATTTTAAAATTCCACTAATACACTTTCAATTCGCTTAAAAACGTTTTTAGATTGATATATAGCATCTACTCTATTTTAAAAAACGTTTGAATTGAACAAAGTAAGCATTACAAATTAAAGGGTGGGTTAAGGAAAACTCAAGTGGGGAAATTATGCGAATTTTTCATTCGCATAATGTTTTTAGCTTCTCAAAGCGGGAAATTAGTAGAACTCACAGCTAACAAACTGTGTGTTCCTCTCTTTAATAAAGGAGCAAGCCATCCTTACAATTCCTCCTGCACCGCCGCCATTGCCACCTTCAATAACAACGTAGTTAGGTGTATATAAGTCAGAAAAGTGTCCACTCACTGAACGAGGTTCACCGCGTTCTTCTAGGTGTTTAATATCATCACCAATTAGGTCAAAATAGCGGTCGAGACCATATTTTGTTTTAGGTATGTGCGTTCCTTTTTTGTCAATGAAATTAAGGTTTTTCAACCGCATTTCTATGTGTGAATCCTTTAGGTGCATTGCCAAGTCAACATCCGCTTTGACTATGGTTCCATCAGAGAAGGTATGGGTTACGAGCAGCTCTTTTTCCGACAAACCAGCTGAAAATACACCAAAACTAAATCCAAACCTTTTTGAAGCCAACTTTGCAAACTCGGCATTAATCACACTAAACTGCTCTGCAAAGTGTTCTCTATGGTAATCAGCCAACCAGTCGCCAAACACGCTACTGTCCATTCTTACAGCATCAAAAGCAGATTTAAAATTATTGTTTTGATATATGAAAGTACCGGTTGTTTCATCCAATGCGGTACTTATTTTTGTATCGGCAGCTTTTATTTCGGAGCTGAGCGGGGAAAACCAAGAGTGAAGTTCACGCAGTATGACAGACGAACTAGCCATTGCAGGCCCTGGCGTGTCAACCCAATACTCATGTACTGTGTAGTTTCCAGAAGGAGAGCGATCTGCAACGTAGATGATTTGCCCTCGCATATAGGCTGCGTTTTCAGCAAGTTGCATCTTTTTATGGTCTGAACAGCCGTGGCATGGTAATACTAACTTTACATTGGGTAGAGGCCGTGCAGAAGCTGTAATTACACAAGAAATCAAAAATAACGCTGAGCACATCAGCCATGTAAGTATGTTTGATTTCATAAAATATCCTTTTTAGATTGATTAAAATCGAACCTATAATAGATACGTTGGTCATGAAAAAAAACATAAATTTAACCTTTCATTATCTTTTTGATCTCAATATCTTTTTTTAATTTGCGATAGTTATGAGGTGATAATTTTATTATAATCAATTGGTTATATTTAATAGAATCATATGAACTAGATAAACCACAACAAGATTTACGTCGTGGCTTATCTAATTCGGTTTGGAGTACAATTTGCAGTAAAAACAAATAGATGAGCTAATTACTACTGGTGTTTGTTAAATGATATGTCTCCTGCACACATATGTTGAATAGGTGCACTGTGTCGCAATGCCACTGTATTGGCTGGCGTATTAGCTAAAAATACAGTTTGTGCTCCTTGGGTAAAGCTGTCGTTGTGGATACATTGAGGGCGTATCGCTAAGGCGCTGCCATCTTGCGGAATTTCAAACATGCTAAAGTGGTATTCTTGTGTGTCTACGGTACGGTAGTAACCGTCCTCGTGTGTGGTATCGAGCCTGCGGCCAAGCAAAATTCTCGATACTGTTTTGCATCCAAATGCAGGGTCAATACCTTGCGCTGGCAGCCAAATGTGCGGGAATGGGTGATGTTCTACGAATAATCCGCCACCTTTTTGAGTGCCAAACTGATACTCAGTAACATACTGCGGCAATTTTTGGTCGTACTGGATCCCCCATAAGTCTTGTGTGAACCCTAACGCAAACTCTTCATTTGGCTTAAGGAGTGTGCCACCATAGTATGCAAGCGTATCTAGATACGCTTTTTTAGATTCATCAGTAGCACCATATGTTAATAGCGGGAAATGTAATTCATCAGTATCACAAATAAGTTGGCCTGTACTGCCAAACACATTTGCAGCGCCATCTAAGCCTTGTATACCAGCCCCATTTACAGCTGACGTCCAATAGCCGTTCACACTGAGTGCATGTTTTGCTGATGGTGGATGTCCTGTGTGTTCATCATGTAGTTTGTTAAGTCGAGTAACGAGGTTTGCTTCAGGGTTCATGGGGGCAAACTCACTTTGTACAACTTGATTGGGCAGCTCAGGGTCTAGGTGTACTAACGTGCCGGTACGAATTGGGCCAAAAAGCCCCGTGGTGGTTAAAAGTACCTCACCATTGACATCGCGATTAAGTACTGCGCCGTTTAAAAACTCAAAATTGTGATCAAGATCTGCATCTGATACACCAAGATTTTTATTAACGAATTCCCATCTTGGCTCGCTTCTTTGCTCATTGCGGTACTGCTCTAGAGTTTGTACGCCAAGTAGCGCAGTTAGTTTTGGTGTGACGTGTGACATGTCTCACTCCTTAGACGGTAAATTGGGTTTAAATGAATGCGCAACAAACACAATCAGCGCGACATTAATTAGAGCCTAAAATACGATAAGTTCAAATTACGACCCATTACAGCCACACAAGGAGTCACTCGTACAAAGATTAGCCCTGCAATATATTAAAACGTCCAAACAATATGCAGTTGGGTCGCTGACTCATTATGAGATGTGCCCATTTTATTTCGCCACACTTGCCATTCGACACCAAGCATAAGGGTATTGCTGGTAGTTGCGATAGCATGTCCTAGATCCCACTGAAAGGCCATCTGGGCTAATATCCAGTCATTTACATATCTTCCAACTTCATTGCGTCTTGACCCGATATACTCGGCGTGGCCTGTAAAATAAAACTTCTGGCTGCCCAGTGAATAGGGGTAACCCCAAGCGAGATCTAGCATAAACGTATTGTTAGTTTGCGGCGCGCCACCTTGTCCTATGCCAGCACTATCATCAAAATATGCGGTCGCTGTAGTGGTTAAAAAGTCAAACCCTGGAATATCCCAACTGAGCTTTATCCCAGGCAGGTACTTGAGCATTTTAGCATCGCCAGCGGCGTTATAGCCGATAACAAAGCCAACGTCTTGCAATCGCCAAAAGTTATATTGCCAATCAAACAGGGCTTTGCCACTGAAGGTTGCATACCCTTCGCTATAAAAATCTTTGTCATTAAAACCATCAACATAATCATCGTCTAAGTAATCTACAAAAAAGAACACATCGCCATAGTTATTGGTTGATGCGTGTTGCAAAGAGATAATATCGTTCATGGCTTTTTGTTTGGTAAAGGGGTGGTCAAACACTCCGCGATTGATATGTAGCTGTGTTTTACTCCAATTAGCAGCGTGTGTTGTAGATGACAGGATTGCGAGTATCACAGTGGTCAGTGCAGCGATGAATTTATACGTCATTAACATTGTCCTTAGGTGTAGGATTTGTATGGATTATAGTCAATGGTCAATGCGCGTGACGTGTTGTTGAAAATTTTCCTGATATGAATGAACACAGTAGCGATATAAGGGAAATGAAATGAAGGTAAAAACACTAAGCTTAAAGGAGAGAAAGGGCAGCAAAGCTGCCCGAAGAATGAATTAGCGTAGACCCTGTAACAGATTCTGTGTAACTGCCATTTAGTTGATATGTCTTTCGAGGCGTTCCTCGAATTCGATAATAAATCGACTCATCGCCTGACGCCAGTTTTGAATGGGCATTGTCCAT
>NZ_JAAUWV010000036.1 GCF_014694405.1 Pseudoalteromonas sp. S16_S37 | reverse complement strand
TCTCCATTTTGCAAGGTTTTGAGGGGTGAGAAAACAAACGTTGCAAAATGAGGATAGTAAGATCGTTTAGATCATCAAGAAGATCAATGCATTAAGTGATTTTCAGTGTCGACTAATTAAATGTAACTCCCAATCAGAAACCTTTGAGGTAAATAGTTCAGCGGTAAAGTAAACCTTTTGAATAAACTCAGGATAAGCTTGTCGTACTGAAACAGGCTGCAATTTCCAGCCTGCCGTACCAGCCACCAAAGTTGCTTCGCTTAATTTACCTACTACAGTACAGCCGCTTACCATAAAGCATATGATAAGCATCACGTAAAAGCGCCTACACCACATCAACTAGCTCCCTAATAAACTGCTTGGCAATGGCATCACTACTGGTGACAGTTTGTAAAATACGCCCGGTATCAGTATCAAAAATAAATTGCTTGTTGCCATTGGTCTCAAACATCAAATTCAATGAAATACTAAAAGCTCTGGGAGGCACTTGTAGGTGTACATCTTTTGAGGGCTCATAATATATGACCTCACCCGAACTTAGCTGATGTGAACCAAGAGATTGCAAGCAACCATCACATCCCTCTTCAAGTTCATCGCTGTAGTCATATTGATATAATCGAGAGATATATCCTGGACCAAAATAGTTCGTCGTTAAAAAAGCAAAGTTATGGTCATGCAAGCAACGGTAAACGTTTAACTTATCATTCTGATGCTTTATTTCACCATCTGAGTGCCAAAAACACACCCTAACTTGGAAAAAAGGAGACTTATTAACGTAGATAACCCAAGAGTCATTTCCGTATGAGTTACCTGATTCAATTTTTAATGCCTCTTTTAGTACATGGTCACTGACCAAATCAGTTAAAAAGTATTTGTTATTCGCCAATAACTGAAGTTGCAAAGCAAAAAAATTCACATGTTTTCTATCCAAACAATCAAGGCCTGTATAGTGAGACTTTATACGTTCCACAAATTCATCCAGCGAAATTGCGCTTTTGCTGCAAAAATTAAATGAGTACGTCATGCTACGCCTCCATTTTCGTTAGTGAAGGCATCAAACATGCGGCCCGATTGCGCACTACTTCGCAGCAATGTGAAGATTTATATTCACTCACTAATTGCGCCGCTTTATATGGATCTCGTAAATAGATACCCTCAATCGCACGCCACGCCAACTCATCAATTTGACTTTTAGACAGCGCCAATAAAGCTTGAAAACTCTTTTCACATGTAGAGCGGGCTAAAATTTCGATAAAATTAAATAAACGCGCATGATTTTGATACAAAAGCGACGTGATGATTGGCTCAAGCGTCACTGCGCACAGCTTAACGCTCTTGTAGTGCATAACCTCTTTATCATACAACGCCATCCAACAGGCATCACTTGATGAGTGGTAGTCAAAAGCTTCCATGTAGCCCATTTGTAACGCTTCACCTTGCTCCAAACTGGTGATCGTCACACCGCCAGTGGCGACAAAAATTTGCGAAGTGCCTTCATTAATGAATTGCTCTTTTAAAGCGACTCTCTTAATTCTTAAAGCGCCTTGTAACAAGCATACTGAGTGTGCGGCAGAATTACTCAGTGTTGCACCAAAACAACTGGGGCCTTTATACAGCACTAACCTGTGCGACTGCGTATCTTTTAATACTAAGCGATTTTTATCTGGTGAGAATGTCTGATCCCCGTGGGCTTGCAACATCTCTATTGCGTCTTGCACTGAGGTAATATTTTTAAATTCATCAAAACTTTTCATAAGACGTCCTTATCTATTTAATTTCCTTATGTAACTTACTTCAGCCTTATCTAAGGCATCACATTCCTATATATATCAAGTCACTATAATAATTATTGGGATCACAAAAACTGGGTCTAACGCTTGTGGACCAAACAACTGAACATCAAAATTACCTAATGTGTTTACAACTTCTATGACTAGTTGCATAACTATCATCCTTTTTAGTATGTGATTTACTGATTAAAGATTTTAACTGCATTTTTAATCACGTCATCGGCATCCAAAACCGCCCCCTAAAAGCTAGGCAAGCAGAAATAAAATATCAATCCAAAGTACAAATTTTCATCACTCAAGAAACTCTTAATCTATTGATAATTTTACAATATGAAAATTACGTTTAGAAGCTACTCAGCTCGATACCAACACTTGAAAACTACCAGAGAACCGAAATATTAACTTTTAAATCAAGTATTTTATACACTCATTTTTTCATTGCCTTTTCCAAAACGGAACATAGCAATGCGAAAATAAACAACAATAAAGATAAGAAAATGTAAACATTAATATTCCACGTGCAAAACAACATGAAGAAATCTAATTATCCATCAAGCTCGGTTCTTAGATATAACAATTCATATGTTGACGCTTGCATCTGCCCCCCATACTCTTGCAAACGTCAACATGGCAGTGAAATAAGCGCACTCATACACGTAAGTGCGTAGAATTGATGACAAGAACAACTCTAACAAACGAAGATAATCATGGAGTTACATTATGCAAAATCATAAAAATGTGCCGTTAGGCGATTTTATCGAATACCCCCAAGAAGAGATGCTGCAACGAGCACAAGATAATTTAAAGGAATACCAACGACGTCACACAATACGCAGCTTTAGCAATCGCCCAGTACCAAAAGAAGTCATCGAGGCTTGTATCAAAGCTGCAGCGAGTGCGCCAAGTGGTGCAAACCATCAACCTTGGCATTTTGTGGCTATTCACAGCGCTGATATTAAAAAGAAAATTCGTGAAGCGGCCGAAGATTTAGAACGTTCATTTTACCAAGGCCGCGCTGGCGAAGAATGGTTAGATGCCTTGAAGCCTCTAGGGACGGACGCTGATAAGCCGTATTTAGAGCATGCGCCTTGGTTAATCGCTATTTTCAGCCAGAAAAAAGGGGGCATACACAGCGAAGACAAAAACACTAACTATTATGTTCATGAGTCTGTTGGCATCGCGACTGGTTTTTTAATTCAAGCATTACATCATGCAGGACTTGCGACTTTAACCCATACACCGAAGCCGATGAGTTTTTTAACTGACATTTGTGGTCGTGACAAAGACAATGAGCGCCCTTACATGCTACTCATTGCGGGTTACCCGAGTGAGGATGCCACCGTGCCAGAACACGCGCTTGTGAAAAAGCCATTTGACGACATTGCCTCTTTTTTATAAGCCATTGGTTGGCAGTTAGTACACTGCCAACATCTCACCCGCACTTAGTCCAGCAAGAACGGCTACCTCACCTTCATGCGCACCATCAAGTTCAGTTCCAAGTCGTATAAAACGTCGCTGTACTTGCCCACCTTCAACAACTTCTACCATGGTCAACTGTCCATATCGCTTCACAAATTGCTTTGGAATAACCACTTGCGTTTGATAAACCGCAGGCAAGTATAACTGTGCATACATACCGGGTTTTACATTTTCAGCAAGCTCTATATCGAGCTTGATCATAAAACGTCGTGCATTACTATCAGCCACCGGAACTATCTCGCTGATTTTCGCGTATTGCGTCATACCACTAGCTGGAACATGTATTTTTAATTCATCTCCTAGCTTGAGTTGGCTCGCTTGTTGCTCTCGAATAGCCGCTGACACCTGCAATTGCGCAGGGTTATAAAGCGAAACAATCGCCACACCAGGCGTTAACATGACACCTGGTTCTTGTAAACGCTCGACAACCGTACCATCAATTGGCGATAAAATTTTGGTATCGCTAAGTGCCACCTTGGCGCCTTCAAGTTGTTCTGATAAAGCCGCTTCTTGCGCAATAAGCTCATTTACCTTGGTGCGCCATTCATCCACCATATTCACAGCAACCAAGCCTTGCGCCTGCAAAGATTCATTGCGTGCAAGCTGCTTTTTAGCCTGCTGTAGCTGTGCTGCAATGGCATCTTGCTGTGCTTTCGCCTGTGACACTCTGGCTTGTAAATCGGCGTCATCAATCGTAGCCAATAATTGCCCCGCTTTAACACTTTGACCCGCTCTAACATTTAACGTTTTAAGCTGCGCTAACAAGCGGCTCGACACTAAGGTATTTACTTTTGCAATGACATTCGCGTTCACCACTTCGTGATGTGCGACTGACTTCTCAGTCACGGTATATCGCTCGCCCTGATACTCTGCTGGTTTATTTTTTACGCCATCAGGCACAGCATCATTAAATAATCCCGCTAAATAGGCGACCACAACCAATAGCATGAGCAGCGCGGATGCGGGTAAAGCTAGTTTCTTAACTGCGTTATGGATTGATAACATGGCGGCTGTCCTCTGAATGTCTGAATACCAAAAAATAAACTAACGGCACAACCAACAATGAGAAAATGGTTGATGCAATGATGCCAAATATAATTGCCAAAGCGAGACCACTGAATACAGGGTCTAGAATAATCACTAAATTACCCAGTAACGTCGTCCCTGCGGTTAATAGCACGGGCCTCATACGAACCTCACCAGCTTGGATAAGCGCTTGCTTTAACGCTGCGCCCTCTGCTCTGGCTTGATTGATGAATTCTACTAAAATAAGAGAGTTACGAACTACGATCCCAGCCAATGCTATCATTCCAATCATGGCTGTTGCGGTAAACAACACAGGTTCCGGCGCACCCGCGATTTCACGCTCGCCAAATTGGTTCAGCAACCAAAATCCTGGCATGATCCCTATCATGGTTAACGGGATTGCCGACATAATAATTAATGCCAATGCACTAGATGCTGTTTGCAGTCTCAAAATCGCGAAGATAGCCAATAATGCAAAGGCAAATGCAATGCCCATATCACGGAACACATCGACGGTAATTCGCCACTCGCCCTCGCCGCTAAAACTGTAATAGGTGCCTGCTGGTAGTTGCCATGCATCTCCCCCACCACTTGAAATAAAGTTTCGTTGTTGCCAATCAATGTGTGTACTGTGAGAGCTGTTTTCATCCGCCACAATATCTGCGATAACGTCAGCTGGGGTGCGACCATTGAGTTCGGCGGTGACATAGATAACATTTTGCAAGTCTTTACGAACAATAGGCTGAGGGGTTTGCATTGTTTGCCAATGGCCTAGCTCTGACAGTGCAACAAGGGGCCTTATCGCACTATCCAGTCCATACTCATTACCCACTTTGTTTAGATCTCTTTGCCCACGTACTTGCAAGGCATCAAAGTTATGCTGCTGATGCCTTACTTCGTAAGGTAATCTGAGGTTAATTGTTACAGGCTCTGACTCATGCGCAAGATAAGCAAGTCCTGCATCCAAGCCACCACTGGCTATTTTTAAGGAGTGGTTGATGTCTTGCGTAGCAATGCCAGATAACGCAGCTTTACCTTTATTGACCACAAACCGCTCTATATAAGTAGACGCAGCTAGTGAACTATCTACCTCTACCACATGCGGCTCAGACGATAAACGCGCCATCAAGGTTTCAGCGGCTTGCCAATGTGTTTGGCTCGAAACAAAGGGCCGTGCATAAACCTGAGCGACCAATGTACTAAGTACGGGCGGACCGGGTGGTACTTCTACCACTTTTACTTTTATGCCTGCGTGATTAAATTGTGCAAGCATTTCTCTTAAACGCAATACCACAGCATGCGACTGATGGGCGCGCTGCGTCTTATCTAACAGAAGTACTCTTAAATCAGCTAAATGAGGAGCCTCACGACGATAGTAGCCTCTGACCATACCATTAAAATCGATACTTGAGGGCTTGCCAATATAGGCCGCAATCGCGGTTACTTCATTAAGTTGCCACACTTGTTGTTGTACTTGCCTAGTAAGCTGCGCCGTTTGCTCTAGGGTGCTCCCTTCTGGTAAATCAATCAGCACTTGCAGTTCATTTTTGTTATCAAAGGGCAATAACTTTAAAGGTACTGCTCTAAATACAGGTAAGCTAACACTGATGACGAATAAAGCTAATGTCGCCCATAGTAGCGCCTTAGCCCGCCCCGGATTTGATAACAAAGGTGTTAATACACGGCTATATAAAGACGAACCACGCTGCTGATCTTGCATTTCAATGGGGTGATTATGTAGCAGCTTTTTTGCAAGCCATGGGGTGACAATAAAAGCCACCAAGGTAGATGCAATGACACTCACCGGCACATTAAATGCCATGGGGGCCATATACGGCCCCATCATGCCAGTGATATAAGCCAAGGGTAAAAACGCCACACTGATGGTCAGTGTTGACATCAGCAGGGCTGTTTTAATTTCTGACATTGCCGATACCACATGGCTATCCGTATCAGCACTGTCGTTGTCTTTACGCGCAGACAGAAAACGGCTGATGTTTTCTACACCTGTGATCGGATCATCAACCAACAAGCCCAATGATAAAATAAGTGCAAATAACGTAACCCGATTAATGGTATAGCCAAACGCAAAATCCAAACCTAAAGTGATGCCATAACAGATTGGTACAGCTAGACCAACGACTATCGCAGGCCGCCAGCCTAAAAATACCCCAACAAAAATCACCACTGTAAACACGGCAAACGTTAAACTTGCAGTTAAATCATTCACTTTGGCATCAGCCGTTTGACCATAGTTACGCAGTACTTTGACATCAATATCACTGGGTAAAAGACGCTGTTTTAATTCATCTATTAACGCTAAGCTTTGCTGTGCAACATTAACGGCATTACTGCCGCGCTGTTTAGCAACACTGATAGTCACCAAGGGCAAACTTTGTTGTTGATCATTAATGGCTAGCCATTGATATGACTGAGGCTCCGCAGGGCCATCAGTTATCACTGCAACATCTTTAAGTAACACTTGCTGAGCATTGAGCACATTT
Organism: Pseudoalteromonas sp. S16_S37; assembly: GCF_014694405.1. GTDB lineage: Bacteria > Pseudomonadota > Gammaproteobacteria > Enterobacterales > Alteromonadaceae > Pseudoalteromonas. Next base: position 39,800 of record NZ_JAAUWV010000036.1, on the reverse strand, counting down.
ACCGTCAGCTGAGAAACTTGCTGCACATCGCGTAGTACATCCCCAGACTCAAGCGTCATTACTTGCCCGTCACCAATCATACTGCCGACCATTTGTAACTGATTACTCGCTTGTATCGCCATCAGTACATCTAGTGGTGTGGTTTGATGCGCGGCCAGTGCGGTCGCGTCTAAGTGCACATTAAGCTGCCTTTTACGCCCTGTGATCACTTTGACTTCACTGGTATTAGGTAATTTTTGTAGTTGTGTAGAGACTTCCTGTGCAAACCGAGTCAACTCGTAATCAGAGTATTGTTCAGCATTTTTGCTGTACAGCCCTAGCATCAAGATCGGCACATCATCTACTTCGATAGGTTGGATCTGCCAATTAGCCACCACCTGAGCCATATTATGTTGATTTGCATATAATTTTGTATAAGTGTTGAGAATAGCTTGCTCTCGATTCTCGCCCACATGAAAACGCAGCGTGACAACCGTACCACCGGCATTCGTTGTCGAGTAAATATGCTCAACACCTGGGATCTGTTGCAACAGCTTTTCTAAAGGTTCTGTCACTAAGCGAGTGACTTCCGGTGCGCTTAAGTTTGGGGTATTAACTTTAATATCTAACATCGGCACCACGATTTGTGGCTCTTCTTCTCGTGGCGTAAACTGCAGTGCAAGCATCCCCATCATTAAAGCCATAAAGAGCATAAGCACAGGCAATCGACCTGCAAGGCTGCTCGCCAAAACCTTATTAAAAAGCGTCATAAGCATCTATCCTATTGAGCACAAAATAGCTGATACAATTGCCGTAAAACAGCCTGCACTTTCTCATCAATCACGCGATAGTAAATGGTTTGCCCCTCTCGCCTCGTCTCAACCACTTTGGCTCTTCGCAAGCTCGCTAGATGTTGCGATAAGGCAGACTGTGAAAGCGGCACTGCTTCGTTCAATGCACTGACACTCATTTCTTGCTCTAATAAACTACACAAGATCATTAAACGATTTTTATTTGCCATCATTTTTAACAACGCTTCAGCTTGCTCAGCATTGTGCGCCATGACTTCAAAGTCCATTATCACTACCAAACGAAAATTAATTTGTGCAAAGTATAGACATATACATTAGCAATGTCTAATATTAGTTATTGCTAATATAAAGTGAGTATTGATCATGAAACTAAACCCAATGTTAAGACTAATTGCAGGCCTTATGTTTTTGCTATCTCTTGCACTTACCCAGTATGTAAATGCTAATTGGTTATGGTTTAGTGTCTTTATAGCTGCTAACTTAATTCAATCAGCGTTTACCAATTGGTGTCCGATGATCACGTTACTTAAAAAGCTAGGTGTAAAGGAGTAAACATGTTAACCCCAGTTCAAGATCTACTTAAAATTGTAAGACCCAATCAAAGATGCCTTAGTGCACAACAAGCGAAAGCAGAAATAGATCACAACCAAGGACTACTAATAGACGTGCGAGAACCCGCCGAGTTTCAAACAAAAGCGGCACAAGGTGCGATAAATATACCTAGAGGATTATTGGAATTTAAACTGCCCGAATTAGAAAAAGACGCCCAACGTCCAATATATGTACATTGCGCTGCCGGCGGCCGAGCAGTGTTTGCCGCAGAGCAGCTGACACGACTGGGCTACCAAAACGTTAATGTGATCACCTGCAAAGCGGATGATGTTTGTCAGGTATTTTAGTTATCCATTCGCTATGTTGATTGGTAACCTGAAAAACATAATGTACTGCCATGTTATATCCACAGGCTACCCATGAACTCAGACTTAACCATTCGTTGTTATTTTTAACATAGTTTAAAAGCGAATATTCCCAGAAAAAGAGCTGTAGGCGCATCTACTTGCTCTTTTACTCTTTCTATACCCCTGAAGTATGTGTAAATATGTAAGCGAGACCATTACTTCCTTACACTTTCTTGCTCTTCTCCAACAGTAATGTTTTTTTAATCCCCCTAAAATCCTGTGTTAAGAATTACAACTCAAGGAATAGTAAGATGAAACCAATAATTAATACGCTGGCGTGTGCTATAACTGTCAGTTTATTAGTCAGTGGCTGTAACGATAACAACAAACGCAGCATACTGATCACAGATCATTCACAGCTTAACAAAGCACAAGGTATTTGGAATAAACACGCATACGGTGAGGTTTTATCCATTGCAGATGGACGTATCAAGCACTATGAATATAACAGTTATGCATGTACACAGATAAGTGACAATAGTTATCAAGACTTCATGCAAAATAGTGTCAGCCAGTTACACCTAATGGGCTCTGCCTTTTTAGCCGTCAAAGAAAAAGGCAGCGTACACAGCGACACACTTTTCAAAGTAACCCACCTCCCTGAGTCGTGTAAAACGCCCATTCAAACAGCGCAGCCGAGTACACCAACGCAAGTTTTTGAATATTTTTGGCATGCTTTTAATGATTATTACGCTTTCTTTGAACTGCACAGCGTTGATTGGCAAGCACAGTATGTCACTTATGCCCCACAGATCCACGATGGCATGACTGACGACGAGCTCTTTGATGTGCTCTCACAAATGGTTTCGCCATTGCAAGACGCCCACGTTTCAATAAAGAATGATGCTAAATCCTTTACAAGTATGAAACCTGCGCCAGCGCTTAGAAGTGCCCACGGTAAGGCCAGATCATACCTACGCTTTGGATTACACATAAACACCATGGACGTGCTCAACGATATGTTGGATGACTATCAAGATACAACAGCCAGCTACGTCACTACAGAAAGCTTAAAAAGCTTTCCCCATGAAACTGACATTAAAACCCTGATTTGGGGAATAACACCAGACAATGTTGGTATTTTGGTGATCAACAATATGGCGCAATATCATTCAGACCCAAATGCAACTGAACAACAGCAATATACGGCGGCGCAAGCATTAATTGATAAGGTTATGGGTGACCTAAAAGACACCGACGGGCTCATTTTAGACATTAGGAACAACCTTGGCGGAGACGATATTATTGCCACAACGATTGCCAATCGCTTCACCAATAAACGTCAAATGGCTTATAAAAAACAGGCAATTAACCGCGCAGGTAGAACCACACCCAGTGTCTTTTTAATTGGCGGCAAAAACGAAGCGTATACCAAGCCTGTTTACATGCTAACCAGCCAAGTGACGGTCAGCGCAGGTGAAGTGTTTGCGATGGCAATGAAACAGCTTCCTCACGTGACCCAAATTGGTGAGGAAACCTCTGGTGCATTTTCTGATATTCTTAGTTTTACCCTACCTAATGGTTGGGAAATTGGCCTATCCAACGAAGTATACAGCAATGCTAAAGGGGAGAGCTTTGAACGCACAGGCTTGCAACCAGATGTGCACATCAGCGCCTATTCAAGCCTAGAAAACGAAATACAGCGTTTTGCAACTTACGACTATGCGCTTGAAATGATGGGCAAGAAAACCTCACCGCAAATAAGTGTCAGCGAATTTGAACAACAAGTTAAAAAACATGTAGAGCAAGGTGTCATTCCCGGACTCGCCGTTGCCGTTATAAATAATGGTCAGGTTAAATATGCCAACGGCTTTGGTATCGCTGATGAACAAAATACTCCGGTTAATGCTGACACCCCGTTTTACATTGCCTCTGTCAGTAAAGCACTCGTAGGAGCGACCTTGGCACATGCGGTAACAGAGCAGACCATTTCGCTTGATGACAATATCGCACCGCTCTTACCATTTGCAATAGATGTTATACCAGCTCAGAAAACCCCAGTTACTTTACGGCACTTGATCACACACACCAGCGGTATTATCGACGCAACTCCAGCGTATTTATGTGCTTATTATATTCACGAAACAAAACAAAATATTAGCGATGCCATGATGGGCACCAACACCTGTGATGAACAGATTAACCCAGATTTACAACGCTATTTGTCTGATTACCTAAATCTCGACGGCAGACATTATCAATCGGCAAACTTCACCTCTCAGTATGGCTATAACACAGGTGAAGTGTATATTTACTCAAATATTGCCACTGCCGTTGCGGCATATGCCTTAGAGCAAAAACGTAATACACCATTTGTTGAGCTCGCACAAAACTACATATTCACGCCACTCAATATGAATAACAGCACATGGGGCATTGGTAAACCTGCCAATAATGTGGCAACACGATTTGTACATCACCCACAAACGGGCGAGCGCATGGCAATGCCAAGCTATGGCGCAATCACTTATGCTGATGGTTCTGCTATTTCAACGGTTAATGATCTGTCACGCTTTTTGATTGCGAGCATGAATAACGGCAAAATTGACCAACAACAGGTACTCTCTGAAGCGGCTGTTAAAGCGATGCTGACTCCTCAAACAATAACACCTGTACCTAGTCGTGATATTGGTTATTTTTGGGAACTTGATGGCGACTTTATTCACCATGATGGTTCAGACCCAGGTGTTATGTCTCGAATGATTGGTAACGTAAAAACTCAAAATGGTGTTATTTTGCTAAGTAATGGCGATGACAACCACGAGCCGAATGCCCTAGCGTTAAATACTATTTTGCATTTAGCGCTACAATTGGCTAATTCAAAATAACAACCAAAAGTAAAAGCGGTGCCAGTGCACCGCTTTAGAAATTGACTACTCGCGAAGCTGATTATGCTTTGTTTGGCACAATTTGGATCTCTACTCGCCTGTTTTTGGCTCTGCCTTGCTCATTTGCATTGCTGGCAATAGGAGCCGACTCACCCATGCCTTGTGTGTGTATGCGAGCTGCAAGCACTTGCTGGCCTAGCAGGTAATTCTTAACGCTGTTAGCTCTTTGTTCACTTAATTGCTGGTTAAGCTGCGTTGAACCGGTGCTGTCGGTATGCCCCACAATAGTTAAAAAGGTTTTTTCATACTTGTTCATCACCTTAGTGATGGCATCCAATGTGTGATAAAAGTTTGGAGAGATACTCGCCTGCCCAGATGCAAAAGTAATATTGCTAGGCATCACAAGACGCATATTGTCGCCTTCGCGGATCACCTCAACACCCGACCCAGCCAACTCCTCTCTAAAAGCAGCTTCTTGTTTATCCATATAATCGCCAATGGCAGCGCCAGCTAACGCGCCAATTGCGGCACCAATAAAAATACGCTTATCTTTATGATTACCAGTCGCTTTACCTAACACAGCACCCGTAGCAGCGCCAATCGACGCACCTTTGCCAGTATTGGTCATTTCGCAGCCACTTAGCAATGCTAAACCCAGTGTTATGGCAATCACTTTTTGCTTATTCATCATATGGTTTTCCCCAAACAATTTTTTGTTCAGGCTAACGGGTGTTGTATGAATGGCATATTAATTTATGCCGTTTATTGCATCAGTTCAGGAGGGATTGGCGGCAAAGCATAAGGAGCTATCAGCTTATCTAATAACTTGTTTTTAGCCAATTCTTGCATGTTCTCTTTGATATCTTCCGCCGCATGTGTTTGAGAAAACTTCCGGCTAAATGCCATATAACCGTAAATAACGTTGGTATGGCGATAGTGCATTTTTTCTAGCTGAGAGATGGGCTGTTTGAGCACTTTCATGGCAACTTCTGCGGTATCTTCTATCGCAATCGCTAAATCTACCCGACCTTTTAGCACCAAATCCAATGCAACCTGCTCGGAAGTCACATCTACTTTGTTCAGTTTCTTGTCTTGGTCAAAGCGCTCAAAAAAAGCCGCGCCTCTCATTACTGCTATACGCTTACCGTACAAATCCTCGAATCGAGAAACAGATAAATCGCTGCCTTTTTGGGCATAAAAAACATAGGAGGAGGAAAATGCCATATAAGGAGGGTCTACAAAAACCATGCTATTTTGACGAGCTGGCGTTTTTATAAGCCCCCCCATAACATCGACTTCGCCTTGTTCTAGCATGCGTAAACAGCGAGACACAGGACATGGAACAGCACGAACTTGATATTTGTTTGCAGCCGTAGCTCGAATGATATCCAAAATGAGTCCTGAAGACTCTCCTTCATTACTCACCGAACTATACGGAGGGGCGTGATCAACTGCCACATGAATAGCGCGATGATCAGCATACGCATTACTACTTAAGTAAAAGCAGAGAAACAACAAAGACAATACTAATTGCTGCAAATTCAAATACCTCTAACTTTGACATAACCTTGTCACTTGTTCACGAAATCAATAAAACACATCAAGTGGAAATAAATATGTCACAATAGCATGTCACCATACAAAGTTAACTGTATCACAAGGCAAACCATGGCACTGAGTATTTTTTATCAATTTTTTTTACTTGGCTGTACCAGCTTTGGCGGCCCTGCTGCGCATTTAGGTATATTTAAAAAGCACTTCGTTGATAATCTAGGTTGGATCCGAAGTGAACAGTACGGCACGATGATCAGCTTATCTCAAATCCTACCAGGACCTGGGTCGAGTCAAGTTGGCTTTGCGATAGGCTTAGAGCGCGGTGGTATTGCCGGAGGTATCGCTGCGTTTATCGGCTTTACGCTCCCCTCCTTTTTAATCATGTTAATGCTCGCTATGACAGCCTCACAGATGCATGGCGTGCTCGATAACATTATTACAGGGCTAAAACTTTTTGCCGTTGTTATCGTTGCCGATGCCATCTTAAGCATGGCAAAAAGTTTTTGTAAAACCACCCCACTAAAAGTCGTTACTTTTGCAAGCACATTGATATTATTAACTTTTCCAACCTTGCATACTCAATTATGGTTGCTAGCAAGCACCACATTGATTGCGTGTGTATATCGTTTTAGCACCGTTCCAGATAGCCAAAAAGTCATAACCTCAACACCCAAATGGCCTGTGCTTGCTTTGTTCATTGGATTATTCGTTTTAACCTTTTTTAGTTTACCCAACGACACTTTTGCACAATTTTATCAAGCCGGTGCGTTAGTGTTTGGTGGAGGGCATGTGGTATTACCGTTGCTACAAAATACGGTGCTGGGGCTCACTCAAGAGAGCTTTTTAACCGCTTATGCTGCGGCGCAAGCGGTGCCTGGGCCGATGTTTAGCATTGCTACATACTTAGGTGCAGAACTAGAGGGTGCAAACAGCATCATGTCGGCGTTGCAAGCTACTATCGCTATTTTCTTGCCCGGATTACTGCTGATGTGGGCATGTCATCACAATTGGCAATCGCTGAGTTCGTTACCACGATTCGCAAGTATTACGGCCGCATTGAATGCCGCCGTAGTGGGCTTGTTAACAGCGGCATTTTATAATCCAATCTGGCAATCAGCCGTTCATTCTCTTTGGCATATCGCCGCGGTGATCACAGGCTTTGTATTGCTAAAGTATTTTCAGCCACCGATTTGGATGATGTTATTACTATTTAGTGGATTGGGTGTGTTACTGCCACATCTGCCCTGAAAAATTCTGGTATGGGCGTAATTCAAAATCGCCCATCACTGCCAGCATATGGTCAAAAATGTCGGCTTGTAAGTGCTCATAGACTACCCACCTTTTGTCTGAACTGAAGCAGTAAAACTCAACGGGCAGACCATTGTGCGCTGGAGCAAGTTCTCTGACCATCAACACACACTCTTTGCTTATCGCAGGATGCTGCTGCAAATATTGTTCGGCATAACGACGAAACAGCCCCAAATTTGTGGTTTTATCGGGCCATTGTTCAAGGTTTTTTAACTCACTAAACTGATTTTGTATGCGAGCAACTTCATTCCCATCCAGCACTCGAATACTATGCATGTCCACCAGTATGGCTCGCTTGATACGTCGCCCTGCCGACTCTTGCATCGCACGCCAATTCTTAAATGAATCCGAAATAAGCATATAAGTTGGGATCGTGGTCACGGTATTGTCCCAGTTGCGAACACGTACGGTATTTAAACCCAAATCAATAACTTCACCATTTGCGCCAAAAGCGTCAACTTGGATCCAGTCGCCCGTTTTTACCAAACGATTCGCAGCAATTTGTATACTCGCAACCAGTCCTAAAATTGTATCTTTGAAAACTAATAAGGTAATAGCCGCAATCGCACCAAAGCCCGACAAAATATAGGTAGGTGATTTATCCAATACCAAACTAATCACCAAGATACCGCTGATAATAAATGTCATCAGCTTAGTTACTTGCACTATGCCTTGTATTGGTACATCTTGCGCAAAACGTAGTTGGTTATAAATGGCGTGTGCGAGATTAACCATGCCACTGAATAAGAAGCCCGAAACGATCACCAGTACCACTTGCCCTAACGACTGCAGTACCCCCATCACCCAGTTAGGAGCAACTAGTACCTTATCATTGAAGGCTAAAAACGCGACGCTACAGATCATCGCCGCTAAACGCCCTGTCACTTTATTGAGTTCTGGCGCTAGATGACCAATACGGGTTGGCGAGACGCGCATAAGACCTTTTTGAATGGTTGGAAACACCAACCGCCTAGTAAATAGATAAAGAAGGACAAGCCCAATAAAACCGACACTGTTTGCCGTTAGTGCACTGAGCAAGTTCCCCTGCGGCACGCTGGCAAACCAAGGGTCGAATAGATCCGTTAAATGTACCAATGTCATAGTGGTGCAGTTTCCTTACTAGTCTGCGGGCCCATTTTGCTGTGCTCATGCAACTGTTGTGTTATTTGTTCATCTTTGGCATGCCACAGTGCATTTAAAAAATTTTGAAAACGAATTCGATACTCTTTATCTAATTGATAGCTACCCTGAGGTACACAGTGCATATCATATAATTCAATTGCTACATGAATACTGTGTAACTGGCCTAGCATAAAACTTCTGCAAATATGTTGATCTAGGGCCTGATACACTAAGGTGGTACTTAACAGACCATCCAGCTGTTCATTGAGCACTTCTAGCGCAAACGCCGTCCCCCCAGCCTTAGGCTTAAGCAGATGTTGATATTCACTACCTTGCTTGTACTGTTTTTGCGGTGTAAAGCGAGTTCCTTCGGCAAAGTTAATCACCGTCGTTGGGTGGCGTCTAAAGTTACGGCAACTTTGTTTGGTGCGCTCAACATCCAAGCCCTTTAGTTTTGGATTATTGGCTATTTGAGCCTTGCTCGCTCGCTTCATAAACGGCATGCCCATGGCCCATGCACCTGTACCAATAAAAGGGATATATTTCAACTCATCTTTGAGAAAAAACTTAGGTGCAGGCAATGCCTCAACGGCACTCAATACGACTATATCGAGCCAACTAATGTGATTTGCAACCAGTAGATACCAGCCTTGTTGTTTTACCTGCTCAGGCACGACGATATTCAGACTTTCACAGCCTATCTCAAGCCCTAGCCTATTACCTTTGCACCACATCCCATAGGCGATATGCAAAAGATGAGATACGGCATTAATAGGTATACACAGCTTAACTAACCCCAGAGCAAAAACAATAAAGCCACAAATAATGGTATTTACAAGTAAAACTAAAGTAGCACAACAGCCGAAAAACCAATTTGGTAAAACATTTCTAAGCATTTGCAACCTCATGGATTATTTATTCTGAACTACTTAACTGCCGCAGTTGCTCATCCTTTTGTTGCCATAAGTGATTCAGTTCGCTTTGAAAACGTACTCTAAAATCACTGTCATTACTATAATCACCAATCAAGTTTTCACTGACCGGTAAAATCTCCACATGCACATCCACTTGCTTAACTCGCCCGCTAACAAAGTCAATAAATGTGGGGATACCATCTGGATAGTGAATGGTAATATTGACCACTTTACTAATTTGCTCGCCCATGGCTTGCATCACAAAAGCAATACCGCCGGCTTTTGGTTTTAGTAAATGCTGATATGGACTGTTTTGACGTCGGTGCTTATCGTCAGTATATCGCGTACCCTCAACAAAGTTGACGATACTCACTGGCATTGTTTTAAACTTTTCACAGGCTTTGCGTGTTGTCTCAACATCTTTGCCTTTGAGTTTAGGGTTTTTCTTAAGTTGGCTTTTACTGGTACGAGTCATAAATGGAAAATCTAATGCCCACCACGCCAAACCTAAAAAAGGCACATATAACAATTCCTTTTTCAAAAAGAAATTTAAAAAAGGAATTTTTTTATGCAACACACGCTGCATAACCAAAATATCAACCCAGCTTTGATGATTTGCTATCACCAAGTACCAGTCACGTTGTCTGAGGTTATCTAGACCAACTACATTTAAAGTAAATGGAGAGAGTAATCGCTGATTCCAAGTATTACCAGCAACCCACAAGCCGGCGCACGCTTTAGCAAACCGACTGCATATCTTTTGTAGTGGCGCAATTGGTAATAACTTAATCAGACCAAATATAAAAATTGGCACAAACCAGAATAGCGTGTTTAGAGCATACAGTAGCAAACTCAAAATACAACGTAACAACGACATGCAATGCTTCCTTTACAACCAAACCAACTGGCTTAGCTCTATTATGCTTAACTAAGCCCTTAATATGGCAAAAGATGATACCTTGTTTTCGATAGGCAAAAAACCTAACAACTGATAATTTATCTAATCTTCAAAATACGTGTAACCTGCTAGCCCAGCGTTTAACTCCAGTAAATATTGCTCTCTAAGTTGTTCATCTGCAACGCTGTGTTTAATCCTATCGACAAAGTTTTGCGCAAGTTGCGTATGGTCGTAATCAACAAATTTTAAAACATCTTGTACGCTGTCACCTTTTATCGCATTTGTTAATGTATAGCCCTCGTCACCAAGCTCTACATGCACCGAGTCTGTATCGCCAAATAAGTTGTGTAAATCACCTAAGATCTCCTGATACGCCCCCACCATAAACATGGCGATATGGTACTGCTGACCGGGCACATATGGCGGAATGGGTAAACTAGACTCAATACCTGAGCCTTCCACATAATCACGAATTTGGCCATCAGAGTCACAAGTTATATCTTGCAAAATAGCTCTTTGCGTCAATGGTTTGTCCAAAGACTCTATTGGCATAACAGGGAATAACTGCTGAATACCCCATACATCTGGCAACGACTGAAACAGTGAAAAGTTTACAAACAGTTTGTCTGCCAGTTTTTCGTTTAAATCATCAAGCACTTCTCTATGCGTGCGCGCATTTTCATTGAGTAACTCTCTGACTCGATGGAGTATGGTGAAGTATAACTGCTCTATCTGAGCCCACTGAGTCATGCTAACCAAGCCATGTACATACTGAGCATGCGCTTCACTGAATAGATGCATTGCATCGTGATAAGTTTCTAGTGCTAAACGCGCGGTGATACGACTATATGCTAGCCAAAGTTCTTGTAAGATAGCATGCGCATCATCTGATGGCGCTTCAGGTGTGCGATGATTTGGCGCCTTTTCAACGTCGATCACATCAGTAATGAGAACTGCATGGTGGGCCGTTAACGCGCGTCCTGACTCAGTAATAATCGCTGGGTGAGCCAAATCATGTTGCTCACATACCTCTGCAAAAGCACTTACAACATTGCGAGCATATTCAGCAACCGTATAATTCATAGAACATGCGCTACGAGATCCAGACCCTTCATAGTCAACACCTAGACCGCCCCCCACATCAACGGTTTTTAGTGGAACGCCTAACTGAGAGAGTTCAGCAAAATGACGAGCACACTCTTTAAGAGCACGATGAATATCTCGAATGTTTGCTATCTGAGAACCAATATGAAAATGCACTAAGTTCATCAAATGTAATTTATTCGCAGCTCTGAGCATGTCTACGGCTTCAAGCACCTGCCCAGCAGTTAGGCCAAATTTACCCTTTTCGCCTCCGGTGTTTTGCCACTTACCTTTACCCACCGAATTCAAACGAATGCGAATACCAATGGCAGGCTCAATCTTTAAATCATCAATCTCTTTGATTAACGTTGTCAGCTCAGACAACTTTTCAACCACAATATTCACTTTGTGGCCCATCGCTTGGCCAATACATGCCAACCTTAAAAACTCACTATCTTTATAGCCATTACAAACAATCGTGATAGGCGTGGTTGCTACACCTAAAATAGCCATAAGCTCTGGTTTTGACCCAGCCTCTAATCCTACTTGACCACTTGGGTGTGCCAACAATTTGGTGACAACAGAACGTTGCTGATTCACTTTGATGGGATAAACACAATTGTACTGGCCCTGATAATCTCGTTGCTGGCACGCAAGCGTGAATGCTTGTGTCATGGTATCAACACGGTGCTTTAAAATATCGGTAAAACGCACCAGCACGGGTAAAGTTAAACCCTGGGCTTTAAATTCTTCTGTTAGTTGATTAAGCGAAATAGGGGCTTTGTTGTGGTCGCCATCAGGATAGGCTACTAGCTCACCTTGAGCATTAATATCAAAATACCCTTCACTCCAATGAGCGACATTGTAAATTTCTCGCGCAGTATCTAAACCCCAAGTCATGGCTTTCTCACTTAATCATGTAAAAACGTGTAGTTTAATACGTGAATAACGCCATGGCGATAGTACTTTGTCAGTATTAACAACAAAGGTACAAAACATACCTAAACGCTGTTGACTCAAAAAAAAAAAAAAAGATAATGAAAACGCAAAGTAAACAAAATATAAATTAAGTTTAAGGGATTATAAATGAAAAAACGAATTCTAGCAGCTATCACCATTACTGGACTACTGAGTCACTGTGCAATCGCTGGCACCAATAATGCGGTAAGCAGTGTTGTAATTAGTAAGTATCATTCGTTGCAAAATGCGTTGCTGACGGATGCCAATGCGGTTGGGATCAGCAAAGAGCGTTACGCTTTTGCAGCGCTGAAATACGAACGTTTTATGACAAAGCTGGCAACTCCTGCTGGATACGAGGATACTGATGTCCCAGCAGACATCCTGCCTTTTAACCAAATTCCCGAGGTCATTGAAGCTAAGCATCAAGCTGACGAGTTTTCACCCGAGTTTCAAAAACGCCTGACAAGCGCAATCAACATTAATGATGCTAAGTTAGCAAGCTACCTGCAGCTTTCCGTTGATGAGCTTTACCCGTTTATAAAAGAATATGCGCAATCGGTCATAGATGGTGACGTTATAACTAAAAATAAGTTTAACAAAGACGATGCATCAATCATGGATTGAGATAGTGGAATATACATGCCGTTCCGAATGTGGAAATTTTGGTATGACAAGCTTAGATTACATGTATCTACAAGATATGTTAAAAGGTTACCATAATGGTGGCTTTTATACCGATGTAAAGGTTGTTACCCGCAATCGTGATGGTTCTTTGCATAATGTCGCAACATGGCGAGTTCGTGCAGATGGCTTGATTTGAAAGCAAAGAGCCGAAAGATGTGAAAGTGAAATTGGCTGCTACCAAGAGCCTTAGTAAATACACATCGAAAGTAGATGCTTTAGGCACTCCCCTAAAGCATTTTTTAAATCACAATCTAAAACATTGTGTCATTAAACTGATAACGATGCTGTTTTTTTAAGTTACTTATAGAAGGATACTTCCATTGAAGAAATTAATTTTGAGTGCCCTGTTTGCCTCGCCTCTATACCGTAACATCGCAATGGCAGCTTCATTAAATTATCCAAAAACCTCCGGCTTGAATGCTAACAAAAGGTGACATGCCGCACCAAACGCAACACCAGAAACACAAAAAAAACAATTGACACAAAATAGCAAAAAAAACAACATCCCACAAAAAGGTACATAAATAATCAATAAAATTAATTAATCAAAGGAAAAACAATGAAAAAATTAGCTATGGCCGTATGTATTTTGACTACGACGTTGTGCGGGAATGCATTTGCACAAACACCCGACAACGGCCATGAACTCACTACATTAGAATTGGTAAGCCAATACCAAAATGATGCTCAGAGAATAGGACTAGATGAGTACAGTTATATCAACGCAGTGCAACGATATACTCAATATATGTATTCTTTTTCACCAGAAAAATATGGTGAGGTTAAAGGTGTTGGGGATATTTTACCCATGAATCAGCTACCCGCTTTCGTTAAAGTGTTACAAGGAGCAGAAATAACACCTGAGCTTGTAACTGAATGGGTAAAACAAAAAAACATCAATAATGCTAAGCTAGCAAACTTTTTACAAATAGATGTAAAATTTTTAGATAAGTTTGAAAAAGTGTATACACAAGCCATGGCCGCAGGGAAAACAATTGGCAAAAATAAAACACTTATCGAATCATATGCTGCACACGAAAGGATCATAGTCGAGTTTTCATGTCGAGATGTCTGTTCTGGTTTTGGTGCGGACCCTCGAGATTACGTTGAACTGGCACGGGAAGCTGATAAAGTTAAAGTCAATGGATGGGTCAAAGAGTTTGTTGTAAAGTTTTATTCCAAAGATGGTCAATACGTCAAGACTGAAATATGGAAAAAAGACAGAAGGGATAACATATGGAAAGAGAGAGCTGCGAACTGCGATAGCGATATTGCTTGCCACGTAGAGCCATAAATACACATTGCAATTAGATGCGCTAGGCACTCCCCTAAAGCATTTTTTAAATCACAATCTAAAACATTGTGTCATTAAACTGATAACGATGCTGTTTTTTTAAGTTACTTATAGAAGGACACTATCCATTGAAAAAGCTAATTTTGAGCACCTTGTTTGCCTCATCTCTATGTAGCAGCGCCGCCATGGCTGCGGACATACGAGCCACAACTTATAGTAGTGCAAGCGTCGCTCTAGCAGCCCAGCAAGCAAATATTCACTTAGACACCTTTACACAAGCAATAATAAAATATGAAGCTTGGTTAGCGAGCATTGACAACCAAGCACATCGCTCAACTGATGATGCGCAAGAGATTAAACCATTTAATCAACTTGAGGCAATGCGCGCACTTACCAATGGCGCCCAATATACGCCACAGTTACAAGCAGATCTGCTCACCCAGTACAACGACAATCAAGCTAAACTCGCCACTTATTTAGGTTTATCTGTAGATGATCTTATGCCCTTTGTTAAGAGTCATGCAGACCTATATATGAAGGCACAAGCAAGCAACTAGAATTTGTCTGGCTCGGTAATGATACTGAGCCTCACTTACTTTCACTAAAGTTAAGCGCTGTCAGCACATTAGTCGATATACCCAGAAAACTTCCAGTCATAACTCCGTCAAATACGCTAAAATAAATTGAGAACAGCGCAAAGCGCTGGCAAAATTAGCGTTTACAATATTGTGAGTGTAATAACAGATATGTCGAATTTAGAAGCAAATCGTTGGTTTACTGAGGTGAGCGACCGCGATGGCAGTGCATTTTCACTGCGCATCAACAAGAAATTAGATGAGATCCAATCACCATTTCAAAATGTTGAAATGTATGAAACAACCAATTACGGCAACCTGATGATCATTGATGGTTGCACTATGGTCAGCACCAGAGAAAACTTTTTCTATCATGAGATGATGAGCCATCCTGCGCTGTTTTCTCACCCCGCACCAAAAAATGTGGTGATCATTGGTGGTGGTGACTGTGGCACCCTGCGTGAAGTATTAAAACACCCTAGCGTTGAAAGCGTAACTCAAATTGATATCGACGAAGTCGTAACACAAATGTCACTTAAGTACTTTCCAGAGCTTTGTGAGTCTAACAATGACCCAAGAGCAACGGTTATGTTTGATGACGGCATTAAATACATGCGCGAAGCAGCGCCTGAGTCTATCGATGTGATCATCGTTGATGGCACCGACCCAGTAGGTCCTGGTGAAGGTTTATTTAATCACGCATTTTACACAAGTTGTCTAAACGCACTGCGCCTAGGCGGTATTATGGTTCAACAAAGTGAGTCACCGCTTACTCACATGCCGTTATTACTAGAAATGCGCGATGCCATGTTAGAGGTGGGTTTTGTGGACTTACAAACTTTACCATTCCCTCAGCCTATTTATCCAAGCGGGTTATGGTCAGCAACGCTGGCACGTAAAGGTGAAAAGTTTAATGGCTTCAGAGAGACGGATGCAGACAACGCGGCGTTTTCAACTGAATACTACAACACAGGTATTCACAAAGGAGCACTAGCAACTCCTAACTTTATGAAACGTGCGTTTACCAAATAATTTAGACAGCCTTTTATAAAAAACCCAAGCATCGCTTGGGTTTTTTTATATTCTGCATTGAGCTAAGTTTATTTGTGATATTTAGCGCTGAATTCATGTACGGCATTAATAAATACACCGGCGTTTTCAGGGTCAACATCAGGCGTGATCCCGTGACCTAAATTGAATACATGTCCAGAACCTTCACCAAAGCCAGCTAAGATTGATTGAACTTCTTCACGAATACGCTCAGGCGTGCCGTGCAGCATGGCAGGGTCCATATTCCCTTGTAGCGCAACTTTGTCGCCAACTCGACGTTTTGCATCGGCAATATCTATTGTCCAGTCTAAACCAATTGCATCACAGCCTGTGGCTGCAATAGCTTCAATCCATTGGCCACCACTTTTGGTAAATAACGTGACAGGCACTTTACGACCATCATGTTCACGAATTAAACCGTCAACAATCTTATGCATGTACTGCAGCGAGAATTCTTTATAATCACGAGGGCTTAGCACGCCACCCCATGAGTCAAATATCATTAAAGATTGGGCACCCGCTTTGATTTGCGCATTTAAATAGTCGATGACTGAGTCAGCCAATTTATCTAACAACAAATGCAGCGTTTGTGGCTCAGCGAAAGCCATTTTTTTGATCTTACCAAAGGTTTTGCTGCTTCCGCCTTCAACCATATAAGTGGCTAATGTCCACGGAGAACCCGAAAAACCAATGAGAGGTACTTCGCCTTTTAACTCTCTGCGAATAGTGCTGACGGCATTCATTACGTAACCCAACTCATCGGTTGGGTCGATATTTGGAATGTTTTTAACATCCTGTAATGAGCTGATCGGACGCTCAAATTTCGGTCCTTCGCCAGTTTCAAAATATAGGCCTAACCCCATCGCATCAGGAATCGTAAGAATATCGCTAAATAAAATAGCAGCATCAAGTGGGTAACGACGCAGAGGCTGCAACGTCACTTCACATGCAAGTTCTGCATTTTTACACAAACTCATAAAGTCGCCAGCCTGTGCACGGGTTGCACGATATTCAGGTAAATAACGACCTGCCTGACGCATCATCCACACTGGAGTAACATCAACGGGCTGTTTCATCAACGCACGTAAATAACGATCGTTTTTCAATTCGCTCATAGCGTATCTCGATTCCAAAGCTTTAAAAATTGTGCAGATTGTAACACTATCTTGGCGAGCACTCTATCTAAACCAAAGCGCAAATTCACCAACCTATGATCTAGATTAAACCCCAGTTAACTCAAAATGTTAGAAAATCAGCGTTAAAAACAAACAAAAAACATGTCATATAACTATTTACAACATAGGTAAAAACTTGTTATAAAAATGCCGCGTTACAAAAATAACAACAATACACCTTTATAATAAGAATAAAAATAGTTATCAAATAGCTAAACTGCATTATAACCACCTCTTCAGGTGGTTTTTCTTTATGTATATACACAAAAAAGGAACGTTATAATAATCATACAGTTACAATGTTTTTCATTAATAAAAATAAAAATAGGTTGACCTTTGCCACAGATTTCCTTTTTATAGAATAAAATAGTCCGCAATAGGAGATCGCTATGCTTTCGAGGTTAGAACAAGCCCAAGAAAAATGGGGAGGCAGCCATAGTGTTATTGATGCATGGTTAGCAGAACGACAAGAATTATTACTGCAGTACTATAAAATTGCGGGATTTTCTCCTTATGATAAAAAGGATCATGCCTTACCGGATCAAATGCAGATCCAATCTTTTTGCCAAATTCTGATGGATTACCTTTCTGCTGGGCATTTTGAAATTTACGACAATCTAGTCGAAGCATGTGAAGAGAAAGGCCCCGATAGTGCCAAGCTTGCTAAGGCTCTGTATCCGCGAATAGCTGATACAACTGATGTCGCTTTAGATTTCAATGATAAATACGCTGAAAACGCACAAGATCAGGTACTACAAGACTTTGACAAAGACTTATCTCATCTAGGTGAAGTACTAGAGTCTCGTTTTGAGTTAGAAGACGAGTTAATTGATAATTTATACGCCAATCATAGCGACTAATACTCACTACGTAGCGGAACGCATTGAGTATTAAAAAAGGGCCATTTGGCCCTTTTTTACTATCTAAACATCCGCTTATTCAGCTTCCGCTTTTTTCTCTTCTTCTTGAATTTCAAGTAATTCAACTTCGAAAATCAATGTAGAGTTTGCAGGGATCTTACCTAAGTTACGCTCGCCGTAACCTAACTCAGCAGGGATTGTGAACTTAAATTTAGAGCCAACTGGCATTAGCTGTAAACCTTCAGTCCAACCTTTGATCACTTGACGAAGGCCAAAAGTAGCAGGTTGATTACGTGCATATGAGCTGTCGAACTCAGTACCGTCAAGTAAAGTACCTTTGTAATGTACTTTAACTACATCTGTATCTAATGGCTTTTTACCTTCACCTGTAGAAATCACTTCATATTGAAGACCTGAGTCAGTAACCACTACACCGTCTTTTTTAGCATTTTCAGCTAAATACTTCTCACCTTCAGCCTTGTTTTGCTCAGCTTCAAGCTTCACTTTTTCTGCTTGTTTCTCACGCACAGATGTATCAAGTGCAGTCAGTACTTCACGAATTTTCGCTTCGTCAAGTTGCGCGCTACCTGCAAGTGCATCTTCAAAACCACGCTTTAAAAGTGCTTGGTCAAGCTCAATACCAAAGCCTTTCTTGTCTGCTAAGTCTTTTTGTAAAAAGTTACCAACTGACGCACCAATGCCGTAGGCTTGCTGCTGTGCTTCTGTTTCTAGTTTTAATTCAGCTGGTTTTTCTTCTGCTTTTTGGTTACACGCAGCCAGTGCAAGTACCGATGCTGCTACCAAAGACAATTTAATCGTCTGTTTCATTACTCTCTCTCCGACAAGCCTCTCGGCTGTCTGTTAATATTATATTAATGGTTAAATCTATATTAGTCACATTACCATTCATCGTGAAAGATGCCAAATTGTAACGCACTAAAGCAGATGTATAACGTTTTCTGTGACTTGTAGCGACTTTGTGATAACGATACGCTACTATCAAAGTAACAATGCAAGCAAAGTGTTTAGAGTCTTCTAGTCTACCTTGTGTAACTCACAGCGTTAAGGGGAAATACCCACATTATGCCCAAACTTGATCGCTTATTGCTGATTACTGCGCTATTTTTCTTAAGTAGCTGTACCCCAGCTGATAAAAAAGCCGATTTAACCGTTGAGCATGCCGCCCGCGGCGCATTTGCTGCAGCTATTTCACACGATGGCCGTTACAGTTTAGTGTCATCCGTTGAACATGGTGTCAGTCTTTGGGACAATCAAGTCCACGGATTAAAATACCAATGGCAACAATCCAAACCAGATGGCAATTTAGTTCATTCATTGGCCATCGCTTATGATAATAGTGTTGCAGTGACCGCAGAGAATGAAACTTTTGCTATTTGGGACATTGCCACAGGTAAAAACCTCGGCTTCTATCAAATCCAAACAGGCACCATCCGCGATATCGCTGTGAGCAACCAAGGTCACTTTGTGTTATATGGTCGTAGCGATAACGTGGTTGTGCATCTGGACTTAGAGAGCGGAAGACGGATAGAGTTCCTTGGGCACCAAGAAAAAATTAATTCTATCGCTTTATCTCCCAATGGCGCCTTTGCGCTAACTGGGGCAAATGACTATACCGCTTATTTTTGGGACACTCGTACAGGCCAAGTTATCCACCGTTTCAACCACCCTAGCCGCGTAACAAAAGTAGCGTTAGATGCATCCGGACAATATGCTTTTACCGCTGATAGTTTGAAAAAAGCCAGTATTTGGCAGCTGACATCAGGTGATCTCGTCTCACAATTGCAGTATATTGCGCGCCAGAAAATATTTAGCGCGGTACGCTTCAATCAATCTGCCACCTTACTTGCCACTGGTTCACCAAATAGAGAGCTGACTTTGTGGCGCGTAAAAGATGGACAAAAGCTTGGCCTTTGGAAAGTACAAGCGCGCGAAGGTAGTCGGCCTAAATCGGCAGTCGTGTTCGATGTCACATTTCTCGAACAAAAAAATGCTTTAATGACTGAAAGTTCCAGCGGCTTGTTAGAGCGCTTTGATCAAGTGGAGACCCAATGACAGAATTAGAAAATCGCATTACGGAGCTAGAAGCAAAAGTGGCTTTTCAAGATGATACCATTGAAACCCTTAATGACGAGCTTAAAATGCACCAGCAAAGATTGGCGAAAATGCAGCGTCAAATAGAGCTATTGGGTGAAAAAATAAAAGAAAGCCGTGAAGAAGGCTTAATGCCGCAGCATCAAGAACCACCGCCGCCGCATTACTAACTATTACGCCAGAGGTTTACTCTGGCTTAAACACACCGATCACTTGCTCAAATTGGCGAGTAGATGCTTGGACAGCTTCCTCTGGTTGCGTCATGGTATGACCACACTTTACACACTCAACCTTTTCAACATCATGCTCTTTAAATAGCATCATCACATCGAGTTCTTTGCACTCAGGACACGATGCCCCAGCGATAAAGCGCTTTTTTTGTCTCATGGCTTGCCCCTACAACTAATAGCCAACATTTCTGGTCACTATTTTACCGCAAACCCACAAGATAGCATACGTTTGTGTGAGATATACGCTGATAATCGACACATCTTTTTCACTGACTTAAACACAATTGTTCATGATATGATGCGCCTTAATTCGAGTTTTAAAATAGAGCATTATGATCCAGCTGTCTGATATTGAATTACTGCGCGGTACAAAAAGTTTATTAAAAGATGCCAGCGCCACGTTGTTTCCTGAGCATAAAGTCGGCCTTGTTGGGGCTAATGGCTGCGGAAAGTCGTCACTTTTTGCCCTCCTCAAAGGCGAGCTCACTTTGGATGCTGGAGAGCTGCAAATTCCCAAAGACTGGTCTATTGCCTCTGTTAAACAAGAAACGCCCGCATTAGAAATAAGTGCACTGGATTACGTGCTGCAAGGGCATCCCGAGTATTATCAATGTCGCGTTGCGCTACAACAAGCAGAGCTAGCGCAAGATGGTGCCAAACAAGCTAAAGTTCACCAGCAGCTAGAACTGATGAAAGGCTATAGCATCGAAGCCAAAGCAGGTGAGCTGTTGCATGGCTTGGGCTTTAGTAATGAACAAATTACGCACTCTGTCAGCGCGTTTTCGGGTGGTTGGCGTATGCGTTTGAACTTAGCGCAAGCGCTTATTCGTGACGCCGATTTATTATTACTGGATGAGCCAACCAACCACTTAGATTTAGATGCCGTTTACTGGTTAGAGCGATTCTTGCGAGCCTATACCGGTACGCTTGTACTTATCTCTCACGATAGAGAATTTTTAGATGCGGTGGTAGATCAGATCTGGCACATAGACCAGCAAAAAATTAATGTTTATAAAGGTCATTACTCGCAATTTGAGCGCCAAAAAGCAGAGCGTATGGCACAGCACCAAGCCCTATTTGCCAAGCAGCAAGAACAAATAGCTCACTTAGAAAAGTTCATTACGCGCTTTAAAGCAAAAGCCAGTAAAGCAAAGCAAGCACAGAGCCGTGTAAAAGCACTAGAACGCATGGAAAAATTAGCCCCTGCCCATGCCGATTCTCCTTTTGATTTTGAATTTGCAGAGCCGACAACTCTGCCAAACCCACTGATGACACTAGATGGTGCACAGGCGGGCTATGGCGACGTAACCATATTGCACAAAATTAAACTTAATTTGGTACCAGGTAGTCGCATCGCATTACTAGGTCGCAACGGTGCTGGTAAATCAACTCTCATTAAACTTTTGGCGGGTGAACTGAAGCCGCAATCGGGTGACGTGTTTATGCATCAAGGTTTGAAAGTCGGCTATTTTGCCCAGCATCAGCTGGAATCGCTCGATTTAGGTGCCAGTGCGGTCACGCATATTCAACGCCTAGACCCAAAAGCCAGCGAGCAGTCCTTGCGAGACTTTTTAGGTGGTTTTGCGTTTCATGGTGATAAGGCACTTGAGCCTGTTGCACCGTTTTCTGGTGGCGAAAAAGCCCGACTGGTATTGGCTATGCTAGTTTACCAAAAGCCGAACTTACTGCTGCTGGATGAGCCAACCAACCACTTAGATTTGGAAATGCGCCACGCATTGGTTATGGCTTTGCAAGGCTTTGAAGGGGCGATGGTAACCGTATCTCACGACCGTCATATGCTGAAAAATACTGCGGATGAGTACTATTTAGTCGACAACGGTGAAGTCACGCAGTTTGGCTATGATTTAGATGCTTACTACCAATGGCTACTCAACGCCAATAAAGAAGCCAGCAAAAAGCCACAAGATCAGCATAAAGCGCACTCCAGTGTTAATCGAAAAGAGCAAAAACGTCTTGAAGCGGAGTTTAGAAAATCCGTACAGCCATTGAAGAAAAACATTGAGAAGCTTGAAAAGTCACTCGATAACTATTCAGAACAACTTGCTGAAATCGAACAGCAGCTTGCTGACAATGATATCTATCAAGAGGAAAATAAGGCCAAACTTACCGAGCTACTCGCTCAGCAAGCCAAAGTAACGCCACTACTCAATGAAGTAGAAGAGTCACTATTATTTGCCCTAGAAGAGCTTGAAGAAAAACAAGCCGAGTTTGAGCAAAGTATTGACGCATGAGTACGTTAGATGAACAGGCTTTTTGGCTGTTTTCGTGTGCTGTGTATCAGCAAGGCAGTGCGCAGCACACCTTGCTGAACCTACAAGATGAGCAACAAAAGAACATTAACTTATGCCTGTTGTTGCTTTATCTTGAAACACTCAATTTACAGCTCACCGAACACTTAATGACACAGCTTGAGGCTGTTTGCAAAGACCTAGACACCCATCTTCTAATACCCCATCGTGCAATACGAAAAACACTCAAGCAGCAGTTTATTGACCATCAAAGTTATAGCAAGATACGTCAACAGCTACTCAACAGCGAACTGCAATTGGAGCAGCTTCAGCAATCAGAGCTTATCGGTGTGCTTAAACATGCTCACTTAACAACCATAATTCCCAGCAATAACCTTGCACTGTATCTTGATAAAAACCACATCAAGCAACTAAAAATGAGCTTAATCGCCGATAAACCATGATCGAGATCAAGCTCTGAGTATCGCTTTCGCCTGCCCGGTTTGAAACTTGATCGAGATCATATCTCCCCTATCTCTCCTCAACTAAGATTACTTCATCGACAAGTTAGGAGGCATCAGCCATGAACGTATTCTTTAGAGATTTTTTCAGTGACCCAGTGTTGTTTCTCTCTTTTGGGATTTTAGGCGTGGTGATTGGACTATGTATCTTCTACGTTTACTACTTCATTAAAAAAGTACAAGAAGCTGAAGTACCAAATTAATTATTTAAGCCTATGTTGAGCTTGATGATCCATGCATTAAATCAACATTAAGGGTGTTAACGACCCGATTACTGGTTCCCCCAGAAGTAAAAGAATTAAGCACGACGCACAAAGCACCTTACTAACCTTGTTAGTCGGGTGCTTTTTATTTTTGCACTCAACAGTTTTAATGATCTTTGCTACACTGCTGCCACCTTGGATTGTAAGACGCTTTATGGACTACTCATTTAACAGCGCATGGTGGATGCGCAATCGACATGCTCAAACAATTTTGCCGCGCTTTTTTCGACCACTGCAAAAAGTGCCTGTTAAATTTGAAGAATTAACCACCCCAGATGGCGATTTTTTAGAATTAGCTTGGGCTAAAGAGCAACGCCCTAATGCACCTCTTGCGATTGTGTTACATGGCCTAGAGGGGAACATTAATAGTTTTTACGCCAAAGGTATGCTCAAAGCACTCACCCAAAAAGGCTTTGATGCCGTACTGATGCATTTTCGTAACTGTTCTCGACAGGCTAACCGCTTACCGCGTGCTTATCACAGTGGCGAAACCTCTGATCTTGGCTTTTTAATACATACTCTTAAACAACGTTATGTTGATAGACCTTTGTACGCGGTAGGGTTTTCTTTGGGTGGCAACGTGTTAGCTAAGTATTTGGGTGAGCAGCAAACGCAAAGTGGTTTACATGGCGCGGCGGTGATCTCTGCGCCTCATCACTTGTCATCATCGTGCCAAGTGATCAGAAAAAGCTGTTATGGTCTTTATCAAAAATATTTGCTCGATAGAATGAAGCGCTCTTTTGCACGCAAACTCGACACCATTACAGACGTGTTAACAGTTGATGAGCAGCAGCTTTATGCCATCGATGATTTATGGCAGTTTGATAATTTGATCACAGCCCCGCTGCATGGTTTTGAAAATGCCGAGGATTACTATGCAAAAGCCAGTGCCCAAAATTATCTCAAAGATATCACCACCCCTACGTTGGTGATCCACGCAGAAGACGACCCTATGTTGTCGTCACAAGCAGTCCCAAAACCTGAGCAAGTAAGTGATAACGTCACGCTCGCAGTATCTAGCACTGGCGGGCACGTAGGTTTTATTAGTGGCACAAACCCACTGAAACCACAATTTTGGCTAGAAAAAGTGGTGCCCCACTATTTTAACGAGCTGAACCAAAGGAAACTAAAGTGATCATCCCTTACCAACAATTAGACACAGACACCTTAAACAACCTGATTGAACATTACGTGCTTCGTGAAGGCACTGATTATGGGGATCAGGAGTTCTCTACAGAAACCAAAGTAGAACATGTAAAGGCGCAATTAAAAAGTGGCGAAGCCGTCATTGTGTTTTCGCAGTTACATGAGTCTGTCAACATCGTCTCAAAGGCGCAATTTCAAGCTATGCGAGCTGAAGAATACCCGCAATACGAGTAACTGGTCGCAGACCATTTAGCCTACCGAAGTTTTCAGTTATAGTCTGGGTATACCAATAATTATTAAGGCAGGCTAATGACATTACGTTTTACTCTTTGCGCCCTTGCTTTGTCAGCATTATCTGTACAAGCACAGGACTATCAAGCGTCTGAACGCGCTTTGCGCATCGCTCAAAAAAGTATTCTTATCGATACTCATATCGACGTTCCCTATCGCATCAAAGATAAATGGGATGATGTCAGCCAAGCCACAGAAGGCGGAGACTTTGATTATCCGCGAGCTGTTAAAGGTGGCTTAAATGCGCCTTTTATGTCTATTTATATTCCCGCCAATCTTGAATTTGAAGGCAAAGGCAAAAGCTATCAATTGGCTAACCAGCTCATTGATGGCATGGAAGCGTTGGTGTTCAGAGCGCCAGATAAATTTGCGATGGCTAAATCAAGCAAAGATATCTACACCCATTTTAAACAAGGCAAAATATCCATTGCGATGGGGATGGAGAATGGCTCGCCGATAGAAGGAGAGTTAAAAAATCTAAAACATTTCTTTGACAGAGGTGTACGCTATATCACTTTAGCGCATTCGCAAAGCAACCATATTTCTGATTCATCTTATGATATCCGCCGCAAGTGGAAAGGCCTGAGCCCATTTGGTAAAGAACTCGTTGTTGAGATGAACAGAATCGGTATGCTCATCGATGTTTCTCATATTTCAGATGCCGCTTTTTATCAAGTGATGGAGCTGTCTAAAGTACCTGTCATCGCCTCTCACTCATCGCTACGTAAGTACACGCCTGGTTTTGAGCGTAATATGGATGATGAGATGCTCAAAGCACTGAAGAAAAATGGCGGGGTGATCCAAATTAATTTTGGTTCTAGCTTTGTCACAGCAAGCGCCCGTAATTGGTATGAACAACGTAATAAAGCAGATGAGAGAGAAACATACATAAAAGAAAACCCTTTCCCATACGCATCATTAGAGCAGGTACTAGATCATATTGACCATGTAGTAAAACTGATTGGCATCGATCATGTGGGTATTGGCTCTGACTATGATGGCGTGGGTGATTCTCTTCCTGCAGGCCTTAAAGATGTATCTAGCTACCCAAACCTTATTCAAGGCTTGTTAGATAGAGGGTATAGCGAAGGTCAGATCAAAAAAATTCTAAGTGGCAATACGCTGCGAGTGTGGCGTCAGGCTGAAGAGTACGCAACACAGTTTTAATATCTTCATGTAAGAGCAAAGTTCGCTTTGCTCTTATCAATCTTGTGATACCAGCGGGTGTTTAGCCACAAAAAATACAAGGCATCACATAATCAGGGAGCGAGTTTATTTAGAAAAACAAGAAAGTTCTAAAAGCCTGTTATCACAGGTGAAAAAGCTTTTGAAAATATTTAAGAAAGTGCTGAAAAACCGATGACCTTCGGCATAACCAAGAATTGGTTGCGGGAGCCGGATTTGAACCGACGACCTTCGGGTTATGAGCCCGACGAGCTACCAGGCTGCTCCATCCCGCGCCTGTGATTTGTAAGTGCTTTTTATACTTCTGACTCACTGATAGAAGTTTTACAGAACCAAAAAATTGGTTGCGGGAGCCGGATTTGAACCGACGACCTTCGGGTTATGAGCCCGACGAGCTACCAGGCTGCTCCATCCCGCGCCTGTAATTTGTAAGTGCTATTTTATACTTCTGACTCACTGAAGAAGTTTTACAGAACCAAAAAATTGGTTGCGGGAGCCGGATTTGAACCGACGACCTTCGGGTTATGAGCCCGACGAGCTACCAGGCTGCTCCATCCCGCGCCTGTAAATTTAAGAAAATATCTTAAATTTTATCCTTCAATAAACAAGCTGTTAAGGCATGTCTTTCGAAGAGGTCGCTATCATATAGGATTGAATTTTAAATGCAAGCATTTAAAACACCAAAACAAACTAAGTGAGCAAATATCACACAAAACGCAATATTAGCTGCGATGATGGGGGGTGATCAGTTTTTGCCATTGCCAATCAGGATGCCCCATCACGATAAAGTCTGGGTTTTCTGTATGCTCGCGCTGATTGTACGTCAGTGGGTTAAATTCGGCGTCGGTTATACATCCACCCGCCTCTTCAACAATAACCTGTGAGGCGCCCGTGTCCCACTCACCTGTAGGACCAACACGTAAAAAGCAATCCGCTTTTCCTTCGGCAATCAAACAGGCTTTTAAGGAGCATGACCCTAAAGCCACTGTGTCAAATTGGCTATTCAGATATTGACTCACAGCTTCTAATTTTTGCCGACGGCTCACTGCCAATGTCAGACTATTAGGGGGAGCAACAAATATCTGCTGCTGATCATCAACGGTACGTTTAAAGGCACCATGTCCTTTAGTCGCGTAATAAGTTGTTTGCTTTGATGGCCAGTGGATCACACCTAACACCGGTTGATTATTTTCAACCAAGGCAATATTTACTGCAAAATCACCACTTTGCAAAATGAACTCTCCCGTGCCATCCATCGGATCTAACAGCCAATAACGCTGCCATTTTTCACGCTGAGACAACTCGGGGATAGGTGTTTCTTCAGACATAATAGGAATATCAGGGGCCAACGCTTTCAAGCCAGCCATAAGTACTTCATTCGCCGCTAAATCGGCTTCAGTAACCGGGGTATGATCTGACTTTTCTCGCGTACCGATATCTTCATTTTGATAGATGTCCATAATTGCGTCCCCAGCTTTGATAGCGAGGGCGATACAAGGCTCGAGCAGTTTTTGCATGTTAAACCTCCGCCGCTAAATATTGTTGAAGCAATAACAATGCTGCAACACTACGTGCCTCCGTAAAATCGCTTTGGCTCAGTAGCGTTTGCCACTGCTCTAAAGGCCACCTAACGGTAACTAAGGGTTCTGGTTCATCCCCTTCTAATTGCTCTGGATACAACTCTTTGGCAACCAAAATATGCATTCGGGCATTAAAGTAACTAGGTGCCAATGATAACGTTTTTAGGTCACAAAACTGCTTGGCGCCAAAGCCCACTTCTTCTTTTAGCTCACGATTACCGGCCTCAATTGGCGTTTCTCCAGGGTCAATAAGCCCTTTTGGAAAGCCAAGCTGATAATTGTGTGTTCCAGCACAATATTCCCTTACTAATAATAGCTCATTATTAGCAGTTATTGGCACTATCATCACCGCACCTCGCCCTCCACCACGAATACGCTCATACTGGCGCTGCTCTCCATTTGAAAACTGCAGATGTAACGCTTCAACAGTAAATAAGCGACTTTTTGCAGTAACTTCGCACTGTAAGATCTCAGGAGGAATTGGATGCTTTTTCTGTGACATAAGTATTTATTTGTTATGATGACATACACTTAATCATAAAGCCTTTGAAGATAAATGCCTATGCTAAATTGGTCTGAAATTGATACCGTACTATTCGATATGGATGGTACTTTGCTTGACCTACATTTTGACAGCTACTTTTGGCAACATATTATTCCGACTGAACATGCCAAAAAACAAAACATCAGTTTTGAAGCCGCAAAAGCTGACATACTAAAACGTTACGAAGCCGTTCATGGCCAAATTCAATGGTACTGCTTGGACTACTGGCAAGAGCAACTGGGTTTACCCATTATGCAGCTAAAGCGAGAGATCCAAGATTTAATCTCTGTTCGAGAAGATGTGCCTGAGTTTTTAACGGCGCTCAAAGATGCAGGCAAGGAGCTGATATTACTTACCAACGCGCACCCAGATAGTTTGAGCTTAAAAATAGAGCTTGCTGATTTTGCTCACTATTTAGATGTATTAATCTCCACGCATCATTATGGCGTGAGTAAGGAAAGCCAATCACTTTGGCAGCAAGTTCAAGCAGATCTTGGTTTTGATAAGCAACGCACTCTATTTGTGGACGACAGTTTGAGTGTGCTAAAAGCTGCAGAAGAGTTTGGCATTGCTCACATACTTGCAGTCGCCAATCCTGATAGTAAACAGCCAGTAAATGTCATTACTGACTATTTATCTATTACAGACTATAGGACGTTACTACCTATCAAATAGTAGGTTAGCTAGTAGGTTAGCTTGGGTAACGAGCCTGTAACCCAGCGTAAACGTTTTTCGCAAAGTCTGGATGTTCAGTATCTAGGCTTTTTACCACTTCAACTAAGTGCTCGTTGTCTTCTTGATTATTCCACACCTTGATATATGTGCCATCTTTATAACCGTGATCTTGACGGAAGAAATTCAAGGTATTTTTACCAACATAACCACGGTATAAATCATCAATATCCATACCGATTTGTTGCATACAGCCAGCAAATGCCTGAGCATTAAATTGTTTATTTGCAACAGCACTTGCCGCTAACGTTTCGAGTGTTTGTTTAAAATCAGCAGCTGTTTGTGGTTGACTTAATTCGCTATCGAGTTGCTCGGCAAGTTGCTGATAAGAGGTTTTGCCATCAATACGCAAAGAAAGACCAAAGTGAAAAATATCCACGAGCTCTAAAATCACTTGCTCAGTATCCGGTGTTTGCTTTTTCCACCATTTCCAGCCGTAATGATCTAGCATTTCGGCACATTCAACCCAAATTGCTCGGTACCACTCAAACCCTTGGTTAAACCACTGCTCATGTACTTTGGTATTCATGGCATTTTGCATTTCTAACATCACGGCTAGCTTAGTGATATTGGCTGACATTGCGCTCTCTCTTTGTACTTTAAAAGGCCATTATCATACCTCAGCCAGCACGATTGTGCACTGACTGAGGGGTAACTTTTCAAGTCTGCTTATTAGCGGTTTTCTAATCGGTTGTAATCGAATAAGCCGTATTCCACACCACGATATTGCATGGCAATATCGTGCAATAAATCACTGTATTGCCAAAATTGTGGATGTGTACGGCGAATAGCAAACGCCTCAGTGAGCGCTCGGTATTGTTGCTCATTGCTCACCGCTTGCAGTTGCGTAACGAAGGCCTCAGTATTAGCTTCATCCGCTAGATACCATATAGCTTCAGGGTAGTCACCTATAAAGCCCGGCACTAAAGTGGCAGTGTCTTCCTCAAGTGCCCGCTGTGCGTCCTCATTCAGTAATGAGGAAATATTGTAGTGGGCATTGTGATGAATTAACGTAAACGCTTTATGTTGGCCATTACTTTGCCTTTGCAATACAAAGGAGATTTGCGGCAGTAAATTAATTGCTTGAAAAGGCAAGTTATTTAACCTTGCTAATGGCTCTTTTACTGCTTTGTAGTTATAGCGCTGGCTCAACACGGGTTTAAGTACAGTCGCTATCTTTTCGTATAGTTCAGTTTTAGGGTCGTCTGTGGTGTATTCAATCCCAGTTGGCGCGGCTAACAAACTTTTACGATTAATAAACTCACTCAAGCTGACATTAGAGCGACGATACCAATGATTTTTTACTTCCTGACGTACATCTTGAGGCAGTAAGTTAATAAAGTTTTGCTCACCTTCTAAACGCAAAAAGTCCATATATAAACGGGTGTGTAGCTGATGCCCAATATTGCCAAATACATCAAACCCAGCCACTAATAAGTAATGGATCCGCTCAAACAACGCATAATCAAGCAGCCACATTGTTTTGGGCGCTTGTCCAACAAAGCCTTTTACCACTGTTGCACTGTCAAAATGACGAAATACGGTGAGCGCAGCATTATCGTTATGACCATCACCTTGCCAAATCAAGTCAGTCGTCAGTAACTTGCCATCCGCTAGCAGCTCATTCGCAAGTTGCGTCTTGGCACGAATATATTCATGTTGTCGGTTGGCATATTTCACCCAACTTGAAATAGGTAACACATTGCTTTGCTCTTGAGCTGGTAGGGCAAGGTCATCTTCATGGCGCATCAGTAGTTCGCTCACTGCGGGGATGCTGTTTTTTTCTGGGTCGATGAAGGCTACCCAAAAATGATCATTGATCACATTAAGGGCAACCTGACCTCTACACACTGGCCCTTTGATATATCCTTTAATGATCAATTCCGCTTCATCCAGCATAAATTGATACTTGGATTTAACTGGAATGGCTGAAAACGCCTTAAAAGGATTTGAGCTGACTTCTGGTTCGTAACTTGGTAGTTGCGTTACCTCAAAATCAGGACCAATAAACTGCTCGTACAAGCGCGCCATTTTTTTATCTGATAATGCCAAAGGCATATGTGTTTTTGACAAAATGCTGCTGCGCTCATGCATTAATCGATAATACACTCGCGACACGTTTGGGTCATCATAGGGGCGGCGCGTAGCAATAAGATCTATCGGCTCGCCAGGCGGGGTTTTTGAGCGTACCAATTTAAAAAAGTTAGGCGAAGTACTGCTATTTTTTTCAGGAAAATAAATGTGCGCAAGATACCAGTGCTCATAAATATATCGTGCAGCCAGTTGATATTTCAGCCCTGGCTGATTTAAAAACTGCTCCCAGCGACTCACTTGCTGCAACTCTGCGTCCAAAGGTGGCGCAATCTGTGCCATTTTTGCGCCGTTTTTAAGCCAACTCTCTAGCTGTGTAAACTCGCCGTGAGAAATGGCTGGCAAACCGTAAGGCATACCGCCATGAGGCTTACTTTTAGCGAAATCATTAAACTCATCCATACTTGGACAGCTTTGCTCTCTATCCAGCGAAAAATCAAACTCATCCCCAAGTAAGCCTTGTTGTACAAAGGGCTTGCTTATTTTGAGCAGCAGGCTGTTATATAAAACGCTTCCCGCCAGATTTGCCTGTTCACTTTGCGCGCGCTCGTTCAGTACAGGTGTAAACCCTTTATCGCGCCACTGCTGCGTATTTTCGGCATCAAAAAGTAACCGTGAAGGTGCTTGTGCCAATAGTCGAGTGCCATTGTAAACTCGCTCTTTACTTAAGCCTCTATCAATACCCTCGGGGGAAGAAAGCTTTAACTGACAAGGTGCGTCATAACAACCATGACACACTACACAACGCTGCTCTAAAACAGGTTTAACAAGCTGTAGATACTGTGAACCATGACCTTGTGTATACTCAACGCTACGTACTTGTACGCTGGGTTGACCATATATCTCATCGAAATGGCTCATGCCCAAAGTCACACAACCACACAAAAGAATGGCAACACCCAACATCCACCAAGTACGCTTTTTCATTAACTTTCCTCTTCTTCACCCAAATCAAAGGTTGGCATCATTTCCATTGGTGGAGAGATGAACACTTGCTCATTGTCAAAGCTCACAACTGCGCTTAATACAGGTCCATGGTTAAGTAATAACTGAGCTTGGTGCGACCCATTGAGCGCGTCTTCATATTGTGCCAGCTCTGCTTTTAGTTGATATTGCTCAATGTTAATACTGATACTTTCATCCACTTTGGGGTTTTGACACAAATGCGCCAACAGCGTTTCATCGAGGATCACATCAAGAACAAGATCTGGGCTTGCCATATCTCTTTGTTCAAGTTCATCATTAAGTAAAAATAGCGGTAAGCTTAAGGGGGTATTTTCTGACAATTCCATTATTGCTAGTCACATTAAAAGCCAAAGTTGCTCTCATACTAGCATAAATTAGTATTAATCTTAATTGAACAAAGGCTCACCTTGTCTGCAAGATAAGCCATATGAGAGGTGCAAAGGCGTTTACCAAGGTAATGTATCACCGTTGGAATGCCAAAACCCGCCCGTGTTTTCAATTGTTAGCGCATCAATACGTTTGCATAAGCGCTCGGCAGCGACCTCTGGTGAGATATCGCCAGCAAAATTAACCATCTGAGTTTGTACAAAGCCTGGGTGGAATAACCCAACCGCAATTCCTTTGCCTTTTAATTCATGCGCCAAACTTACGCTCGCGGCATTTAACGCCGCTTTTGACATACGATAGCCGATATATCCACCAGAGCCATTATCCGCAATCGAGCCCATTCTGCTGGTGATCATGGCAATCTTACTATGAGCACTCAAATAAGGAAGCAACGCATGCACAACTCGAATAGGCGCAATGGCATTGACTTGAAGCTGAGTTTCAATTGCCTCAAAATCCATATTAGAGAGCGTTTCATTGTAAAACACACCCGCGTTATTAATCAGTACATCAATTGTTTGGCCTGACAAGCGTGTTGCTAACTGTGCAACCTGCTCAGCATTACTCACATCGATGCCCGATATTACATTAACATTTAGCGCTTCAAGCTCTGGAGATACTTGGCGTACAACTGCAGTTACCTTGTGACCTTGTTCACTAAGCTGTTTGCAAAACTCAAATCCAATGCCGCGGTTAGCACCCGTTACAACAATATGTTTATTCATCGCTAACTCCTTTTGGGTTATATTGATTGATTGCACTTAGTATAACGAGCAGCGCCGCTCTCTGTACACATGAGCACTGCAAACTGCATTATCTGCTAAGCTAAAAAGTAACCGCAGCTAATTTACTGAGTTTGTAATGTTCAAATACCTATTGAGTACTATGTGCTTGGTATTTTCTTTAGCTTTGATAGCCAAACCTTATGTGATCAATGTCAGTGAAGACGTGGCTTATCAAATGGGTAAGGACAAAGTTTTAAAATCACTTACTGTGATTTATAAACCGTTATCCATAACACCAGAGCTGATTTTCCTTCCGAGCAAACGGGGACTCAACCTACTAAATGAGGGTGAAATAGACGCAGATGCAGGTAGGATAGATAGCGCTATGTCCCACTACGAAAACGTAATACAAATTCCTTATCCTCTTTCGACAATTCGACTGTTCATCTATTGTATGAAGCCACAAGACTGCTCTTTGCAAGAAGGATCAGAGCATTTAATTATTAAGGGCACTTTAATTACTGAACAGTTTTGCAAAAAACGACAGCTGTATTGCAACATCGTCGCTAATGACGTATCGGCTTTCTCTGCGCTGCAAAAAGGTTATGCACCAACGCTCATCGCTAACGACCGATTTTCTGTTGGCACATTGTGCGCATCTCAGATAGAACAAATATATGCCAAACCAATAACAGGTCAGCTAAAAGCGTATCACTATGTGCACAAAAAGCATGCCGATTTAGTACCTAAATTAACACAATCTATCACAGCATTGATGTCTGAAAATGTGCTACAAAATAGCTTTCAAAGCTTAACTGATGAAGCTAATGCATGTGGCGTCAAACTCACCATTATTGAAAACCTATCGCTGCCTGAATAAATGACTACATAAAAATCGTCTGTAAATCACAGTTTAATATTGTTGAGATAACCATTTTTGTACCGCAGATTTGGGATAAAGCACTTCTTTAAACAAACGATGGCGCTGGTGTGTTAACGTCGACTCCTGAGCAGGTAAGCCGGATTGGATTTGATTATGATGGGCATTAAAACGCGCTATCAAGTTAAAGTGCTGAGCACTTTTGTCTTTTGCTCGCGTTAATTGGCTTTGCAAATAGCTTCGTACATCATCCGCGGTCATCAAACCCTGTGAATCTAAGTTCATCAACTCTTTTTTTAATGTTGAACGAATACCCATATTGTTTGCTCCTCGTCATAAATTGCAACAATCAACTCATGCAAATCTGGCAGCAAGATACACGCCAATTACTTCAGTTACGTTAAAGACTTTTTAAACTCAGAAAAAGTTTCGTCACTCATCGCTCCAAAGAGGTATACTAACGCAAATGGCAAAATTACGAGCTTAAGATGTTAGAACAGCCCTTAGAATATATCGAAATAGAATTGGAAGAAGAGCCTATAGAGCTTTGCAACCTTTTGAAAGTGCTTGATTTAGCAGAGACTGGCGGACAAGCAAAGATGTTGATCGGTGAAGGCTATGTCGCTGTTAATGGTGAGCCTTGCACGGTAAAGAGAAAAAAACTCTATGCCGGTGATACGCTAGCGTTTGATGGTGAGCACTACCAACTTACCTTAGCCGAAGGGGTTGAGCCTGTAGAGCGTCCAGCGCCGAGCCGTGCACCCAACACAGAGCAAGATGCACCAACTCAGCGCAAAAAACGCAATAGAAGCCGTAAAGATAAAAAAGACAGTAACACAGGGCGTAAACCAATCTCATTTGGTTAAAAAACACACCACAGCCTTGATTTTTTTT
Organism: Pseudoalteromonas sp. S16_S37; assembly: GCF_014694405.1. GTDB lineage: Bacteria > Pseudomonadota > Gammaproteobacteria > Enterobacterales > Alteromonadaceae > Pseudoalteromonas. The sequence continues at coordinate 4,949 of NZ_JAAUWV010000036.1, read as the reverse complement.
ATTTAATCACAATACAGTTAAGAATATGGCTAAAAAATATGCCGCAGGGTAAGCGGCATATGCCAATCATCGCTTCACAACGCACCAAGCGGAGGTAGCATGCAAAATTCTTACGACACCCTCACACAGCTGACCATCAACCAGCAACAGATCCATTTGCATTCATTAGACAAACTTGGCGCAAAAGCCAGACGCTTGCCTTTTTCCCTAAAGATATTGCTGGAAAATTTACTGCGCCATGAAGATGGTCGCGCGGTGACAAAAGAAGATATCGATCACCTACTTAATTGGCAACCAGATGCCAAACCTAACAAAGAAATAGCGTTTACACCCGCGCGCGTGATCATGCAAGATTTTACTGGTGTGCCTGCCATTGTTGACTTAGCCGCCATGCGAGATGCCATGGCTCGTTTAGGCGGAGACCCCAAAAAAATTAACCCACTCTCTCCTGCTGAATTAGTCATTGACCATTCTGTTCAAGTCGATGAGTTTGGTCACTCGGGTGCGTTTGATTTAAATGCCAAGCTTGAATATCAGCGCAACAAAGAGCGCTATGAATTTTTACGCTGGGGTCAATCAGCTTTTGACAACCTAACGGTGGTGCCACCAGCTACAGGCATTGTTCACCAAGTGAATCTTGAGTATCTTGCTCGCGTGGTATTTCAAAGTGAAGTTGATGGAGAAATCTTTGCCTATCCTGACACATTAGTTGGCACTGATTCGCACACCACTATGATCAATGGCTTAGGCGTGCTTGGCTGGGGTGTGGGCGGTATAGAAGCAGAAGCGGCGATGCTTGGCCAACCAATTAGCTTATTGATACCACAAGTTGTTGGTTTTAAATTGGAAGGCGAACTTCCAGAAGGAACCACAGCTACCGATTTGGTGTTAACGATTACGCAAATTTTACGTCAGCACGGGGTGGTCGGTAAATTTGTTGAGTTCTACGGCAACGGCCTAGCGCAGCTACCTTTGGCCGACAGAGCAACCATTGCCAATATGGCGCCCGAGTACGGTGCCACCTGTGGTATTTTTCCAATCGATGAAGAAACCCTCTCTTATTTGCGCTTAACCAATCGTGATGATAATCAGCTTGCTTTAATAGAAGCCTACGCAAAGCATCAAGGCATGTGGCGATACGATGGCGATGAGAGCGAATATAGCGATACACTCACCTTAGATTTAAGCACCGTTGTACCTAGCCTTGCGGGGCCGAGTCGCCCACAAGATAGAATTAATTTAGATGCTGCAGGCAAGCTCATAAACGAGCAACTTAAAGCCATGCAAGAGAAACGCCGTGAACAAAGTACCTCATTGCCAGAGGCAAAAATTGTAGACGAAGGTGGCCAACCTACTGATACATCTGCAGAGCCTGAGGTATTGGGTATTGCTAAAGTTAACTATAAAGGGCAAACCTTTTCGCTTACGGATGGTGCTTGCGTTATTGCTGCAATTACCAGCTGCACCAACACATCTAACCCAAGTGTTATTTTAGCCGCTGCATTAGTTGCCAAAAAGGCCCACGAACTGGGGGTAAAACCAAAACCTTGGGTAAAAACCTCGTTGGCGCCAGGCTCCAAAGTGGTTACAGACTATTTAAAACAAGCAGGCTTACTGACTCATTTAGAAGCGCTCGGTTTTAACTTAGTGGGTTACGGATGTACTACCTGTATCGGTAACTCAGGTCCGCTTCCTGACGAAATATCACGAGCTATCCATAAACATAAATTAGTGGTCAGCTCTGTGCTTTCAGGTAATAGGAACTTTGAGGGGCGTATCCATCAAGATGTAAAAATGAACTTCCTTGCCTCTCCTCCGCTTGTTGTGGCCTATGCCTTAGCTGGGCGTACCAATATTGATGTGTATAACGAGCCACTTTGCCAAAATGAAGCTGGCAAGGATATTTACCTAAAAGATCTTTGGCCAAGTGTGAGTGAAGTCAAACAGCTAGTTAACGAGACTGTGACGAAAACAATGTTTGCCTCAAACTATAGCAATGTTTATCAAGGAGATGAAAACTGGCAAAACATTAGCACTGAAGGCAGTGAATTGTACCCTTGGCAAGCAGATTCAACCTATATTCGTCATGCGCCATTTTTTGAGAATATGACCATAGACGTTCCTAAATTGCCGCATATTACTGGTGCTAGATGTTTGGCAAAGCTAGCAGACTCAGTCACCACTGATCATATTTCTCCTGCTGGTAACATTAAAAAAGATGCGCCTGCGGGACGTTATTTAGAGCAACAAGGTATCAAAGAAAGCGACTTTAACTCCTATGGCTCTCGTCGTGGTAATCACGAAGTGATGATGCGCGGCACCTTTGCCAATATTCGCTTGCGTAACCAGCTCGCGCCTGGCACTGAAGGTGGGATCACCCGCTTATTACCCGATGATAAAATCATGAGTATTTACGATGCCGCAATGGAATATCAACAGCGCAACATTCCCCTAATTATTTTAGCTGGTAAAGAATATGGCACTGGCTCTTCGCGAGATTGGGCGGCAAAGGGTTCTCTTTTACTTGGTGTAAAAGCCGTTATTGCCCAGAGCTATGAGCGTATACACCGCTCTAACTTAATTGGTATGGGCGTACTACCGTTGCAGTTTAAAGCTGAGGATAGCCATGAATCGCTAGAGCTTTCTGGTGAGGAGCACTTTGAAGTAATGGGCTTCTGTGATAACTGCGATGAAGTCAAAATCATCGCAACTAACGAGCAAAATGACAGCAAAGAATTTCTTGTTGATGTGCGGATTGATACCCCAAAAGAGTGGGACTACTACCGCCATGGCGGCATATTGCAGTACGTGTTAAGAAATATGCTCAGCGACAACTAAGTTTCAAAAAAGACGAGAAGGTGGAATATGCCATCTTCTCGCTTTAAGTGACTTAAATCACCATTTCTCATACACTATCCCTCACCTTGATATTCAGCGGAACACTTTGAAACTATGGCCATTTGGTACAAACCCATTACTTTAGAGCTTTGTCGGCAACTCGACGAAGGGATGCACGGTAAAGGCTCTTTAATGAAAACATTGGGGATACAAATCTCAGAAATTGGCGATGACTACTTAGTCGCCACCATGCCCGCAACGGACGATCATCATAACCCAATCGGAATGGTACACGGCGGTGCCAATGTGGCTCTGGCGGAAACAGTTGCCAGCTATGCAGCTAACTTTGTTGTTGATTTTGACAACTACTACTGTGTGGGCCAGGAGATAAACGCCAACCATTTAAAAGCGTCTCGCAATGGTTTATTAACGGCCACAGCAAAGCCATTACATTTAGGAAAGCGCACCTCGGTGTGGGAAGTAAAAATCACTAATGCGAAAGGCGAACTATGTTGCGTGTCACGTATGACAGCAGCTATTGTGGCACGTGCCCGCCAAAATACTTAGCAACAATTTTTTGATAAAGGCCCTCACGCTTAATCTGCATTAGCCCTTGGTTAAAGCGATTGATAATTTCTTTGCCATCAGGATGCTCGCGACTTACGCCAATATGCAAAGGCCAACTTAATAATGTTGGTGTGTGGGCTATCAAATCATTTAGTTCAGGGTCCATACTCAATTCATGTTGAAACGCCAATGTATCGGCAACCGCAAAATCGGCTCTACCTTTATGAACCAACTCCAAACAAGCATGTAAACTGTGCACATCGATGACGCTGAGTTGTTCGATACTTTCAAACAACTCGTGATAAGCATATCCTCTTATGGCTGCCACCGTTTTGTATTTCAAGCTTTTTGCTCCGCGAAAATCCAGTAGCTTGTTTTTTTTGCTCACCACGGCGAGTTCATTATGAAAATAAGGCTGACTAAACAAAATGGTTTTATGTCGCTTTTCTGTCCACCAAAGCGCGGCGATAAAATCAACCTCGCGCTTTTCAAGTAGCACTATCATACGACTAAAGGGCGCAATTTGAATTTCTAATTCCATACCTTGTGCGCCAAAAGCCGCCACTAAAATATCACGCACTAAGCCCGACCCATCACTTTCAATGTAAGGTGGCCATGGATTATGCCCTCCCACCACTTTAGTTACTTGCGCGTGTGACATAGAAGCGATAAAAAGAAAAGTGATGAGCGCGATTTTTAGTCGTTTAGCCATACATCTTTTTGTCATAATTATCATACTCACTAGTGTAGTTGACGCTTGCGCAAGTCGTCGGGATTTTTAGCACACCAATCGTTTGATATAGCGCAATAGTTTGGCTTAAAAACATACTCCTTCAACTTCTTTCAACATATACTTTCCACATACCAAAAGGTTTCGCCAAGGTAGTACCATGCCAACCCAAAAGCAAATTCTCCTGTTAAAAGTTATGATAGTTATTGGGTTATTTTTAATACTCATGGGCCATACCTTATTGAGTTATAACTTGCTCACTCATCTTGGGCCTTTAGGGTTTGCTATTGGCGCATCTTGCATTGCTATTGGCCTTATTTGCTCACTACCAACCAAAATATATCTCACCATTTTACTGATGCGCAGCGAAAGGCACTGATCAGCTATTGCCCAGTAAACTGCTTTGCTAACATATTCAACATGGATGAACATCTCTGAAAATTATGGAACACATTGAAACCTTGGTCATTGGTGCAGGTGCCGTGGGGTTAGCTATCGCAGCAACGCTCAGTGAACAGCAAGAGGTTATTGTCATTGAGCAGCATAATCACTTTGGTGAGCACACCAGTAGCCGAAACAGCGAAGTCGTTCATGCAGGCATTTATTACCCAAGTAATAGCCTAAAAGCGCAACTGTGTGTGCAAGGTAAGGCACTCCTGTATCAGCATTGCCAAACCTATCATGTTCCTATCAAAAGGTGAGCTTACGGCAAGTTAGCGTAACTCACCATCAAAAATATGCTTGAGTCCAGAATTTAGTCTATGCGTTGTGATTTATAGTTCCAAGGCAAGTAAAGTTCTGGGTTTAATCGCAA
>NZ_JAAUWV010000035.1 GCF_014694405.1 Pseudoalteromonas sp. S16_S37 | reverse complement strand
TAATCTCCATTTTGCAAGGTTTTGAGGGGTGAGAAAACAAACGTTGCAAAATGAGGATAGTAAGATCGTTTAGATCATCAAGAAGATCAATGCATTAAGTGATTTTCAGTGTCGACTAAATAACTGAAATATATATTTTTTGATAAAAATATTTCAGGCTTCAATGGTTGTTACTAAGTGACTATCGGTGTTTACACTTGACCAGTAAGCTTGCCATCGCTTCTTTTCTAAGTTGTTTTGATTGTAGGTATTCCTCTTTGGTGCACTTTACTTTACCGTAAACATCTTTCTTAAGCATTTTCTCAGATAGTAGCATTTTAGGCTGGTAGACCTTTCTATAAGTATTTAGTACCGCTTTGCCATCTCTACCTAGTTTGGCTATCACAATGCTAATGTCTTGCTCTGTTATTGGCTCATCTTTCATCAATGCTGTGCGTATTGGCTCAATCGCTTCGTTGAACTCGGCTCTTCTATCCCTACCTATATTCAGCTTATAGCCAAGCCAAGCGCCAATGACCATTCCAATGAAGCAACCAACCAATAACGCTAATAGTACTTTTGACATTACTAACCCTCATAGTAAGTCGTAAAAAATTACTCCTTGGCTAATAAGTTTAATCAGAAAATTAGTATGTCGCTTTTTAATTTCATTAATGACAAAAATTTAATGCGACATAGAAATACGGTTGTGTCTGTTTTTAAGTTGATATATGGATATGTTTGAAAATCAGCTCATATGGTTGGCAAACAGCTAAAAATGATAGTTATTTAATCAAGAACTAAACTCAATAGAAAAAGCAGTTACAAGAAAGATCACGTAGGTTCACTTTTAGCCGTGTTCACAAAAGAGCAATATTCCCTCTTCTATAAACTCAATTGATAATGGTTATCAATTGTATTATCATGCATTGAAAATTCTAATCTAAACAATAATGCAGCTAATTTATAAGGACTAAAATGCTTTTTAAAAAATCTCTGCTTGGTGTGAGTGTATCTGCGTTGCTGGCAAGCGTTAGTCATCCTGTTTTTGCTGATGACTTGGAGCGTATTGAGATCCGTGCTGAGCGTATTGCGTCTGATCTTAACTCTATTGCACGTAACGTATCAGTGATTGATGAGCAAACGCTAAGAACGCAATTTGCTAGTGCGCAAAATATTGCTGAAGTGCTCGCCAAAACGATGCCAGGTATGGCACCCCCAACGCCGGCTTTAACTAATTTTGGTACAACGTTGCGTGGTCGCAATGCTCTTGTTTTAATCGACGGTGTGCCTATGAACACCAACCGCAATATCTCTCGTGATCTGCATAATTTGCATCCTGCACAAGTTGAACGAGTAGAGGTCTTTCGAGGTGGTAATGCGCTGTATGGCAGTGGGGCAACGGGTGGGGTGATTTATATTTATACCAAATCTGGCCAGCAAACCGCAGAGATAGCCTCAAGTATTGAAGTAAAAAATGGTGCTTTTACCTTAGCGCAATCTTTCACCGGTCAAGTAGATGATTGGCAATACCGTGTCGGTGCGAGCTATGAAAATGTAGATAGCTTTTCGGATGCACAAGGAGATAGATTAGCTGTGGAACCAAGCCAAGGTGACGCGTTTGATAGTGATATTTATAGCTTCGATGCAAAAGTCACTAAGACTTGGCAGCAGCAGCAATTATCAATCTCGTTATTGAGTTACATTCTTGAGCAAGATACTGATTATGCATCAGATCCTAGTGTTAAAGCACTCCCATATATACATAAAGCACAAACAATAAAAGGTCTACAGCTGGATAAGCAAAACGAAATAAATAACTTAGTTTTTAATATCGGTTATCAAAACCAATTATCCGAAAATAATAAATTAGCTACCCAGTTTTATTACCGTGACTACGATGCTCGCTTTGCTCCGTTTGATGGCCGCCCATACGCAACATGGAATCATCTTGCACAAACTTATTTAGAGAGTACCAATCTAGGTGCTAAGTTGACTATTAATTCAACGTTTGGAGATAACATTGAATTAGATTGGGGTATTGACGCGCAAGATGAGCGTAGTGAAATGCCTGTCACTACATACGATGGTGATGTATACGACAATAGCGGTTTCTTAAAATTTAAAGAGACTGGCGATAAAGCGTTTGTGCCTGAGATCAGTCACCGCACAATCGCAGCATTTGTACAAGCTCGCGCTAACATCACCAAGCAGCTTGGTGTTGAAGGTGGCTTACGAGCAGAGCGTATTGACGCAAGCTTTGATGACTTTACCACTTTAGGTCAAGGTGTTGCGATTTCAGGTAGCAGTTATGATTACGATTCAACTGTATATAATGTTGGTCTGACATATGACATTAACGACAACCATACCGTTTATGTTGCTTTTAACGAAGGATATGAGTTGCCAGACATTGGTCTGCAAATTCGTTATGCCACTAGCCAATTTGATTTGAGTCAGTCTTCGTTGCAACCAATTGAATCTCGCGACAGAGAGTTGGGGTGGCGAGGTGCAATTGGTCCTTTAGATTTCAGTGCAGCTTATTTTGTCTCAAAATCTGATCTCGGTGGCGTAAAGAGTGAAGGAATGGGGCTGTCAGTAAGTCGTAACGAAGTAAAAATTGATGGCTTCGAAGTTACTTCATCGTGGGCTATCAAAAGTAGCTTGAATGCAGAGTTTAGCTATAGCAAAGCTAACGGCGATGAAAAAGCACAAAATGCAGAGCAATTTCAGCAAATGAATGGCTTCAGTATTGCTCCTAGTAAACTGACTGCGCAACTGAACTACGATATTAATAGTAACTGGCGCACTAACTTAACGCTGATGAAAAGCGGTAGTAAGGATTATCGACTAGCTGGGAAAAATGCCTTTGGTAGAAGAGAAGTGCAGAGCTACACCTTAGTAGACTTTAATTCTCAGATAGACTTAGAGCAAGGCACAGTAACAGTAGGTATTGAAAACTTGTTCAATAATCAATACTTCCCGGTGTATAGCCAGCTTCAACGTAATGGCAATAATACCAGCTCGATCCCAGGACGCGGCCGTACGTTCTCGGTAAATTACCGTATGGTTTGGTAACTATGTAATTACAACGCAAACCTAGGCTGATTGATCAGCCTAGGCTTATTTTAAACCCAACTTTTCAGTGCTTCTACGTTTGGCATTAAAGGCACCGCAACTAATTTATAATGCCAAGAATGCACTATTGAAAGTAGTTGCTCTTGGTATGGAATAAGCAAATAAATCGCCACACCTATAATGCTCAGCTGGATTAAACTTACCCAAGGTGCATTTAGTGCTATTGGTTTTAAAGCACTACCAAACGACGCTTTGAGTTCATTATTACTAATATCGACACTGTAACATTCATCTAATATGAGGTGAGTTAGCATGCCGATGCACACAGAAAGAGACAACAGCACCGAGAACGACAAAGGTCTGCCAATAAATAAAGCTAAGTGTATCGAAATGAGTGAGCACATAAGCACAAACAGTAATGAATGCATCGCGCCACGGTGTACAGTCAAGCTTTCAAAAAGTGGTTTAACCATATACATCAATACGATATACACGCATACAGCACTACCCCAAAGAGTCAACAATGAATCAAAGCTAATCATCAACGGTAAGCCAATGGCTGCACATAAAGAAAATACCGAAAACAGGCTATTCAGAGAGCGAGATTTGTCAGCATCTAAGTCAGGTAATAAGCCAGATAAGCTGCCTATGATGAATAATATAAATGCATCAAACGGATTTGCGATCGACGTGGCCAAAATAGTAGAGCTAAAAGCGGCACTCGTTATTATGGAGGATTGAAAATGTGTTTCGAAATTAGCCAATGTAAGCCTCAATGTTTGTGCGCAAAAACAGTGTATTATAGCAATTCGCAATAACTCTTAAGCAAGCGGATTAGCATTAATTTTTGCCATTTTATAATAGATTTAGAGGTTTATATAAACCTAAAGCCAATACTCGAACTTAGAACAGGCATGTAGAGAAAAAGAGGTTACAATGTCGAATAATTTGCGACGTATTCTGAGTAAGTTTGTTGGTCTCATGAGCCTTAATTCGGCAAAGTTAGCGAAGAGTGATAAGCCGCAAGGCTTATCACTTTGCAAATATCGGCTTACTTAGGTTGAGCATCAATAGATTGGCCGTTTATATCGGACGAGTCATCGCTCATTAAATATAAATAAGTACTCATTAGTTCTTCAGGGGTTTTTAGCGCTTCTTTATCTTCACCAGGGAATGCTGAAGCACGCATACTGGTGCGAGTTGCGCCCGGATTGATACAGTTAATGCGAATGTTGGTTTTGTCCACTTCACAGGCCCAAGTTTGCATCATACCCTCAGTCGCAAATTTTGAAATAGCATATGGTCCCCAGAACTCACGACCTTGGCGGCCGACACCGGAAGAGGTGAATATAACTGACGCACGAGGCGCTTTGCGTAGTAACGGAAACATATATTTAGTGATCATAGCTTGGGCTGTAACATTCACTTTCATAATGTTTTCAAATGTAGATACGCAGAAGTGTTCCAGTGGTCCAAGTGAGCCTAATATTGAGGCATTATTGAGTAATCCATCTAATTTACCAAATTGCTGCTCAATGGTTGCGGCTAAATCACGATAATTTTGTTTTGTTGCTCCGCGCATATCTAACGGCACAATAGCAGGTTCAGGATAGCCATTGTTAACGATTTCATCGTATACGCACTCTAGCTTTTTAGTTGTTTTTCCTAGTAAAATGACGGTAGCGCCATGCTTTGCATAGGTAAGAGCTGCCACTCTACCGATACCGTCACCAGCACCGGTTATTAAGATAGTTTTGTTCTTTAGGGCGTCTGCCGGGGCTTTATAATCGTGCATTTTTAACCTCAACTGGTAATTTTTCGGCATTTTATCACAAGTTATCGAATTTATTGTAAATATAGGTGGCGAAAGGCTACACTTTACGTTAAGTTTAACTGGTCTAATGTCTTATTAAAAACACAATTACATAGTTTTAACGAATTAGAGCACTAATAATAATAAGATTATGTCGGAGCCTATAAAATGAAAAAAATGCTACTCTCACTCGCGGTTTCTTCAGTCCTCGTTGGCTGTGGTGGCGGTGAAACATTAGAAGATGTAAAAAAGGAATCTACCCCAGTACTTCCCTCAGCGAGTATTAAATTTGATCCATCAAACAGTGTAATTTCTGTTCCCAACGACTTACTACTTAGCGGCACAAAAGATGGCACCCTTAATCTTCCAGGTGAGCTTGATCAAAACGGAAATGCAGCGCTTGAACGCGCCAATTACGCATCGCCTTCTTTATCTCTAGGTGCGTTAGATGGCTGGTCGACGCAGATGCCTTATGTGATCAATTTGGATGTGCCAGCTGGACACCCAATCAGTGCACAATCAGTAAGCGATCCTTCTTCAGTTCGAATTTTTGAAGTTGTTATGGGGGCAGATCAAAGTGATGAGCAATGTAAATCTGTTCCAGCTGGTATTGCTTGTCGCGTTGTAGGCGAGCTTACCAACGGCATTACTGGTGATTTTATTTCCGTGCTAAATAGCACGAAAAATGGCATTGCTATTCAACCACTAAAGCCTTTCAAAGCAGGTAAAACTTATATCACAGTGCTGACTGACTCGTTGAAGATGGAAGATGGTCGCTCAGTACAATCTTCTTCTACGTATACGTTATTGCGTCAAGAGGCGCCGCTGGTAACGGATACTCAGTTAAAGTTACAGGCTGTTATTAGAAGCTACGAAAATGCGGTGACTTCTGAAGGAAGTCTAAGCAAAGAAAATATTATTTATACAGCAGCGGCAACAATGCAGTCAGTTGGCCCTGTTGTTGGCACGGTTAAGAAATTAATGGCAGCGAGTTTAGCAACGGGCAGCAATCCTAAACTTGTTGTTCCAGAGCAGCCTATGATGACAGTTGCTGATGCACTGGCAGCCGTTATTCCTGATCCACAAACAAGAGCACCATTTCAAGCGGTTCAGTACATGCGTGGTAGCATTCAATTACCAATGTATTCGGCTAAACCAGCTACAAAAGACATTAGCAGTGCCGCAGACACCTATTGGCGCGCTCAGTGCGATAGTGCTGTTATGGTGCAAGGTTATAAAGCAGCAATAGGCGGTACGCTTCCTGCGCCTCAAGCAGATACAAATGATGCGGCATGTGCGGCTATGTCTGGCGGTGTATTGCGTGATTTTGGTTTAGATAAAATGCACTTCTTGACTAAATACAATACGATTCCTCAAGTACAGTGGTTGGCAAATGTGCCAGTACAAGTTACTAAGCCAATTCCTCAAGCTTTAGGCATTGAAATGCCTGCGACAGGTTGGCCTGTTGTTATTCTTCAGCACGGTATTACCACCAGTAAAGAAGCGATGCTTGGTTTGACGCTTGCACTGAGCGCACAAGGCTTTGCAACAGTGGCTATTGATCATCCAATGCACGGTGAACGCGGCTTGGATATTGACGGTGATGGTATTGATGACTTCAATGCGACTTCCGGCAAAGGTTCAGTATTATCTTACATGAACTTAACGTCGTTGTTGGCTGCACGTGATAACTTACGTCAATCATCAGTGGATTTATTAGGTCTGCGTTTAGGGCTTAACTTTGTAAACCCTGCGTTAGGTTTAAACCCGACTCAAGTGAGCTTTGTAGGTCATTCTTTGGGTTCAATCGTTGCGCCAAGCTTTATTGCTCATGCAAACTTACCGCTAGACCCGCAAGTAGATCCTTTGTTTAAAGTACAAAGTGCAGCGCTTGCAAGTGGCGGTAGCGGTATTGCGAGTTTCTTAGCTGAGTCAGAAGAGTTTGGACCTTTTGTACAAGGTTCGGTATTACTTGCAGCAAATAACTTGGCAACTAAAGGATTCGTTTCGTTTATTGCTACTGATGCTGCATCACAATGCCCTGTACCAAATGGTATAGAAGTTAATCCGCAAGACCCAACTTATCTGTCAGCAGTTGCGCCATGTGCCTTTGTTTACTACACAAAACACTTAACAGAAACTGGTGATACACAATCTCTAGCGGCGATTAAGAGCATTATTCAACAGTTTGTGTATGCTGCTCAAACCGCACTCGATAGCGCAGATCCACTGAATTACGCAGGTTTAGTTCAAGCAGTGCAAACACCAGTATACATGAGCGTAGTTACTGGCGGTGTTGACGGAAATAAAGCAGATACTGTTATTCCACCAACAACAGCTAACCCGCTTTCAGGCAGCACTCCACTTGCTCGCATGATGGGACTGCAAACGGTCACTGAAACTCAAGCGTCACAAACACCAATGAGCTATGTTGTTAACTTTAGCCAAGGTCACCACGGTTCAGTTGTTACAACAGCTTATCGTGAAAATGCTGGTGGTACGCAGCAAGGTCATGCAATGGCAACGGTTGAAATGCAAACTCAAATCGTGTCTTTTTTGAAATCAAAAGGGCTCTATTTGCAGATTACTAACCCTGCGGTTATTGCTAATTAATTTTAATTGCTTCACTATTAAAAGCCGCTAGTTAGCGGCTTTTTTATTGGTTTTAAATTAGATATCAGGGAGTCAATATTGGCATTTTTATTTGAGTACGGTTTGTTCTTGGCAAAAGCTGTCACAGTAGTATTAGCAATAGGTGCAATTATTGCCCTAGTTGTCGGTGCAAGCCAAAAGCCAAAAAGTGAGAGCGGAGAAGTCGAACTTAAAGACTTGTCAGCGCAAATGGCGCAAACAAAAGAGCGCTTTATTGAGCAAGCATTGGACAAAAAGGCGTTAAAAGCACACAAAAAGGCACAAAAAAAGCAAGAGAAGGATGAGCCTGAAGGGCGAGTATTTGTGGTTGATTTTGTAGGCAGTATGGACGCACACGAAGTAAAAAATTTGCGAGAAGAGATCAGCGCTATTTTAAACATTGCAGATAAAAGCAAAGACCAAGTGCTGATCAACTTGGAAAGTGGCGGAGGTGTTGTACATGGCTATGGTCTGGCTGCTTCTCAGCTGAACCGTGTTAAGCAACAAGGTCTCCCTTTAACGGTTTGTATTGATAAGGTGGCAGCCAGCGGTGGCTACATGATGGCATGCGTTGCCGACAAAATAGTGGCCGCGCCTTTTGCCATTGTGGGGTCAATAGGTGTGATTGCGCAGATCCCAAACTTTAATAAGATTTTAAAGAAAAACGACGTCGATTTTGAGCAGATCACGGCTGGGGAATACAAACGTACCCTGACGATGTTCGGCGAGAATACTGAGAAAGGGCGTGAAAAGTTCAAAGAAGAAATCGAACACACTCACGGTCTGTTTAAAGCATTTGTGGCTGAACACCGCTCTAAACTTGATATTGCAGAGGTTGCTACGGGCGAACATTGGTTTGCAACACATGCAAAAACCTTTAATTTGGTTGATGAAATAAATACCAGTGATGATGTATTAATGTCTCTAGATAAAACGCATCAGTTATATAAAGTGAGTTTTCGAAGCAAAAAAACCTTTGCTGAAAAAGTCGGCCTGGGTTTTAGCGCTGCGATTGAAAAAGTAGGGCTGTCTCTTTGGGGTAAACTAAATAATGCGCGTTTCTAGAATGCGAGGCTATGCTTAAAAAGGCAAACCGCAAATCGAGACATGTTAAAAAAGCACTTGGCAATAACCAAGTGCTTTTTTATTAAAGTGCGTAAGTGCTGATGATGCGGTAAACCTCATTGATATTGTCACCCGCTTTAAATTCTTTGGTAATTGGGGTTGGATCTGATCCCACCCAAATTTTTAACTCAGAGTCTAAGTCAAAGTGGCCAGCACTCTCTTTGCTAAACTTTGTGATTTTACTATAAGGAATACTCAATATTTCTACTTTAGAGCCTGTTACACCTTGTTTATCGATAAGCAATAAACGTTTATTAGAAAAAACAAACATATCGCGGATAACTTGGTAGGCTTTTTCGATATGTTCTCCCTCAACTAAAGTATCACCCAGTAGTTTATCGAGTTTTTCGTTATCCACTTCGCTGGCGTTACCTAAAATACCGCTCAATAGTCCCATGATATTAGTCCTTCTGGAATAGTTGGTTCTCTAGTGTATGGCCGTTGACCACCTGACGATACTGCCAGCTATTTTTATAGCAGTACTTTAGCAAGTGTATATCAAATTGCTCATGACTCGCCTGATATTCAATAATAAATTCTTTGTTTTGACTTTGTGACACGTAAAGTACACCACTGAGCTGTTTGAGCAGCTCTTTTGCATCCTTGTACTGCTCTTGCAATTGCAAAGTGATGTACTTGCTACTACCTGTTTGCTCGTTGCGATTGTGGGCAGATAACACGCCTTTATCTAAGTACAGAACATGGCTACACAAACGTTCAAGCTCCACCAAATCATGAGAACTGAGGATAAAGCTAACATCATCACTTAAAGAGGAGATAAGTGAGCGAATTTCTCGTGCATTGATAGGGTCAAGTCCAGCCGTTGCTTCGTCAAGTAAGACAATTTTAGGAGTTACCAACAAAGCTTGTGCTATACACACTCGTTTTCTCATGCCGTGAGACAACTCGTTAATTTTCGAATTGTGGTTTTCACTTAAACCGACTAGCTCAAGGACTCTTGTGGTATCTTTTAATGCCTCAGCTTTGCTTAATCCTTGTAATAATCCAAAAAAGCATAGTTGCTTTTGAATTGAAAACCTTGGGTCTAATGTTGCATCTTGAGGCAGCGCTGTTAGCTTGCCAAATAAACTTGGGTGGCCAAGTGGCTGGTCGAGTATTTTTACAGTGCCACTGTCTGGTTGTAGGTATCCGCACAGGACACTGAATAGCGTTGTTTTGCCAGCACCATTAGGGCCTACTAAAGCTGTGGTAGCGCCTGACTCAATGGTGAAGCTCACTTCATTGAGGGCTTTTTTCGAACCAAACGACTTAGATAAGTTAGTCACTTCAATTAACGCACTCATAGCGAACGCCTCCTAAATACAAAAACGCTCAAAGCAAGTAGAGCACAAGTCTGAAGCAGTGGAATAAGCCACAGCGTAATAGGAACGTTTGCTTGTGGGGCGATATCCATAAGTTGCACACCCGGGAATACGTAAAATAGCAGCTCAAGAAAAGGTAAGTAGCTGCTCAAGTAGGACAAAATGGCATTGCCTAAAGTAAACAACAATATTGCAAGTACGATGGATAAGCGCGATGAGCCACATATCAAGTTAAGTAAAGACATCAGAGCAATAAAAGGCATAGCAGCAAGGCTTAATTGGCAGATTAAAGTAACAGCCAATAGTAAGCCAGAAAGTGTTAATTCCGGTGCACGATAAGTCATTACTGCAGTTGTTGCCAATGCGGTTAGTGCGATTAAGCATATTACGATTATAAATTGACCTAAGAATCGCCCCAGCAGTATCTCGTCTCGAGTACTACGCAGGCTTAAAAATCGTAAAGTTCCCCTTTGTCTATCTCCAACTGTTTGATCAGCACAAACAAATAATGAAAATATTGGAAAGCTATAAAGTGCAATTAGCCAGTAAATGGCTAGCTCAGCTTGTGGCCAACTGACCAGTTCGCGCAGCCCTATGTTTCCTGCAAGCTCTTGCGCAGCCTCAGAAAATTGTGGACTACTCAAAAATGGCACGGCATGGCCGATGGGGTAACGCAAAATCATTAGCCAAACCATAGCAAAGGCTGCTAAGGCTAACAACCCACGTTTTGTCGCAAATAGGCGGGTAAGCTCAAAAAGAGCTAATTGCCACACTCTGTGTATATTCATAGATTCTCCTTTGCATACACAATAGCTTGTAAAACAAAGGAGATAAACTGCAAATATGTTTCAGAGTGTGGCTTGCTGTTACATTTAGAGTATTAGCTTACTACCAACCGCATTGACGGCCTTTGTTTTGCTCATCTAAATATTTTTGCAGTGGGGCAAAGTAATCTAAAATAGCGGTAGCATCCATCTGTTGCTTGCCAGTTACTTTCTCTAGTGCTTCTTGCCATGGACGACTGCTCCCCATTTCTAACATGGCATTAAGCTTTTCGCCTGCTTCTTTTGACTTATAAATTGAACAGCGGTGAATCGCTTCTTTATTTCCAGCTGTTTCACACAATGCGCGGTGGAAGTCGAACTGTAGAATATGAGCTAAGAAGTAGCGTGTATAAGGCACATTTCCAGGTACGTGGTATTTAGCACCTGCATCAAAGTCAGCTTCTGTACGGTCAATTGGCGCTTGAATACCTTGATATTTTTCTCTTAAGTCCCACCAAGCTTGGTTGTATTGCTCTGGCGTAATTTCGCCAGAAAATACTTTCCAGCGCCATTGGTCAACGAGTAATCCAAATGGGATAAACGCAACCTTATCTAATGCCATACGCATCAACAGACCGATGTCTTTTGATTCATCAGGAACCTGATCAAGTAAGCCTATTTTTTTCAAATATCCCGGCGTTACAGAAAGAGCAATGGTATCACCAATTGCTTCATGGAAGCCGTCGTTAGCGCTATCTTGATAGAAGATAGGTTGTGCTTTGTACGCTCGTTGATAAAAGTTATGGCCTAGCTCGTGGTGAATTGTAGAAAACTCCTCGCCGGTACGCTGAATACACATTTTGATACGAACGTCATCTTGATTGTCTAAGTTCCATGCTGATGCGTGACACTGTACGTCGCGGTCGCGTGGTTTTAAGAATAATGAGCGTTGATAAAATGTATCAGGCAGAGGTGCAAAACCCATTGAGGTAAAGAATTTTTCTGCACCCTTAACCATATCCATTTCAGAATAGTTATGCTTTTCTAAAAGCTCAGTCACATCGTAACCTGGATCGGCATTTTCAGGCGCAACTACATCGTAAATGTTACCCCATTGCTGTGCCCACATGTTGCCTAACAAATGTGCTGGAATAGGCTTGTCTTGGGGCACTTTGTCTTCACCATATTGCTCACCTAGTTTTGCTCTAACATGGCAGTGCAGTGCGTTGTAAAGAGGCTTAACCTGACCCCAAAGTCTATCTAGCTCTTTGGCAAAGTCATCAGCAGGCATGTCGTACTTACTTCTCCACATAGCCCCTGTGTCTTTATAGCCTAGCTCTTGCGCACCTTCATTTGCCAGAACAACTTGTTTTTCAAACAGTGGGCGCATTGGTTTTGAAATTTGGCGCCAACCTTGCCATGCATCAAGTAACTCATTGTAGTCACGGCTTGTTGCCATTTTGCTTGTTAAATCGCCAAGGCTTGCGCAATTTTCACCGTCTTTACAGTATTTGCCTTTTGCATACAGACCATCAAGTTCAGCAAGTAGCGATGCTAACTCTGCTGACTTTTCAGAATTTTGCGGTGCAGCCATCGTTAGAGATAGCTTTAATTTATCCATTTTCCTACGCGTGTCTTCGCTTAGATCCAATTTGTCAAAGCGAGCGGCTTCGCTTGCTAAGCGTACCACTGTATCGGTGGATTCTTGGCCAACACTTGCTGCAAGGGCTGCGGTATCTTCGGTTACAAAGTTAGCGTAAATCCACTGAGCTCGGTTTCCTCTAATGCTTAAATCTTCTAGGGTAGTTTGCGCATCAGTAAGGAATTTTTCGGCGTCTTTTTCGGTGAGCGTTTGCGGCGATGTTGAAGTTGTATTACAGCCAGTAAGAGAAAGTGCAGTTGCTACAACACAGGCTCCAAGGCTTAGTTTGAATAATGGTTTCATTTGATTATCACTTGTTGTTATTGATGCGCGCCATGATATCAGTGCGGCACAAAAGGGACAAATAAAGTGAGACCATCGATCCGATAAATTGAGTTTGCGCGATTTTTAAGCATACTTAAAGCGTTATGAACAGGAGGTTATATGATGGGTATTATCGTCTTAGTGATAGTTTTAATTTGTATCGTGTTTGCTGTGCAAACATTACGATACAGGTTAGTAACGTTGCCAGTTATGCGTTATTTTAAACGCGCATTACCACAACTTAGCCAAACTGAACAAGAAGCGATGGAAGCGGGCGACACTTGGTGGGATTCGCAACTATTCTCAGGTCGTCCTAATTGGCAAAAATGGCATCAAATAGATGCCCCAAAACTGACACGCGACGAACAATCTTTTATCGATAATGAGCTTGAGACTTTGCTGTCTATGCTTGATGAACAGCAAATTAGGCATGATAAAGACTTACCAGAAGCAGTTTGGACCTTTCTCAAGGAGCATGGTTTTTTTGCATTTATTATTCCAAAGAAGTTTGGTGGTAAAGCGTTCAGTGCTCAAGCTAATTCTACGATTGTCGCTAAGATAGCAAGTAAAAGTCTCTCAACAGCGGTAACTGTAATGGTACCAAACAGTTTAGGTCCTGCTGAACTGTTGCTGCATTATGGCACTTCAGAGCAACAGCAACAGTGGTTGCCAAAGCTTGCAACCGGGGAGGCGCTGCCGTGCTTTGCATTGACGGCATTAGAAGCGGGATCTGATGCGGGGGCAATAGATGATTTTGGCGTTGTTTGCCAAAAAACGATTAAAGGTGAAAAAGTGCTTGGTCTTGAGCTTACATGGTCAAAGCGTTATATCACACTAGCCCCTGTTGCGACTTTGCTCGGCTTAGCTTTTAAGGTTTATGACCCCAAAGGTTTGCTTGGTGATAAGCCTGCATTAGGTATTACTTGCGCACTTATTCCAACAAGCCATAAGGGGGTTAAAGTAGGGCCAAGGCATAACCCCTTAGATCATGGGTTTATGAACGGCACAACGCAAGGTAGTAAAGTGTTTATTCCTCTGGATTGGGTAATTGGCGGGCAGGCAGGAATAGGTAAAGGATGGCGAATGTTAGTATCTTGCTTAAGTGCAGGCAGAGGCATTTCTTTGCCTGCGCTAAGTGCTGGGACGGCCCACTTGTGTACTAGAACCACCACAGCATATAGTTTAATTAGAGAGCAGTTTGGTCAATCAATCGCAGATTTTGAAGGCGTGCAAGAGAGCTTGGCTCGCATTGTTGGCTTAACTTACAGTATCGAAGCATGCCGACAAACAACGGCTCAAGCCATTGATATGAAAAAAAGCCCAGCGGTGATCACGGCCATTGCAAAATACCACCTTACCGAAATGTCGCGTACAGTTATGAATGATGCGCTTGATATTCATGGTGGTAAAGGAATTCAAAAAGGACCGAATAACTATTTGGCAAATAATTACACGGGGATCCCAATTTCAATTACGGTAGAAGGGGCAAATATTTTAACGCGCAATTTGATGATTTTTGGTCAAGGAGCAACGAGATGCCATCCGTACATTTTTCAAGAAATTAAGCTTATTCAAGACTCTGAAGGTACAGAGTGCATTAGAGAATTTGATAAATTACTAATGGCACACCTGCAGCATAGCGGTATCAACACACTGAAAATGCTGTGGTTGAGCATAACAAGGGGTCACGGTTTACCTGTTACAACAGCAGGTCCTACACAGGTGTTTTACAAAAAGCTAAACTGGCTTAGCGTATGTTTGAGCGTGTGTTCAGATATTGCAATGCTGAAGCTAGGTGGTGAGCTTAAGCGCAAAGAAATGTTATCTGCCCGATTAGGCGATGTGCTGAGCCATTTGTATCTCGCATCATGCGTGTTAAAAAAGTATGAGCACGATGGCAGGCAACAGGGCGACTTTAATGCGGTAAATTATGCAATTTCCCATCATTTAAATGAAGGATTTTCAGCACTTGATAGTTTTATCGATAATTTCACTAATCGGGTTGTTGCGCAAATAATAAAACGTGGTTGCCACTTATTTGGACATGGAATGAAAGGGCCTTCGCATAAAGTGATCAGTACACTTTGTAAAAGTACCTTATCAGATAAAAGTGCCCGTGAAAGAGTGAGCCACCTTTGCACTGTTGAAGCGTGTGGCCCAATTCATACGCTTGAGCAGGCTTACATAGAATACAAGCAAACTCAGTCGGCGCGCCGCAAATTCAAGCAGTGGCAAAAGAGTTTTAAAATACTTGATTTTGACAAATCATTCGCTGATCTTGTTGAACTAGCGCACAAAGATCAAGTTTTAACGAGTGAGGAAGCGCAATCGCTCATTGACGCGCAAGAAAAGCGCTTGAGAGCGATTGCTGTTGATGTATTTGATTAATTTTATCGGGCAAATGGGTCTGGGTTGATTTTATCTATGTACCATTTTCCCTTTTTTCTGAGCATTTGCACACTGCGCATGTCATCTACTTTTTCACCATTAAAATAGCCAGTAAAGACCATGTTTACTTTGGCATGGTCGCCATATTGCTCTCTCAAGCTGGCATTTGTCATATCCAGTTCTATGGTTACTTCATCAAACTGCATATTGACAAGGTTTCTGGTAAATTGTGATGGGGTACCATAAGAGCGCATCACCCGAGCGAGCCTTGGGGTTGCATGCTCCAGAGCTATATTCATATTATTCTTGTTGTACAAAGCGTCAAAATAGAGCGTTGCAGTGTATCCAGGTGTGTCTTCATCCCCACTGGGTTTATCTTCGCCTCCACATGCTACTAAAAACAAGCTAAGCATTACTAGAATGATTTGTATAAGTTTCATAATAAATTGAAATAGTTCTAGATTACCTAAGTTTGTAATCAAATTAACGATATGTAAAGACACGAGGGTGATTGAAATAAAAAAAGCTCGTATTTCAACGAGCTTTTTGGTTGGGTAAATACAAAGTCTAAACTTGTTCTGTGACAGCTGTGTTTATGTCAGCCTTCTTTGAGCGTCTTTTTATAAGCGCTTTGATATCTTCCAACATCACATATTGACACGGGATGAGTATCAAGGTGATCACTGTGGCAAACAGTACACCAAAGGCAAGAGATACCGCCATGGGGATCACGATTTGTGCTTGTAAGCTAGTTTCCATGATGATTGGTACTAGCCCCATAAAGGTTGTTAAAGATGTCAGTAAGATTGCTCTAAAGCGCAAGCATCCTGCGTCTACTACAGCTTGTTTAATAGATGCGCCTTCAGCTCGTGCTTTGTTGACAAAATCAACCATTACCAATGAATCATTTACTACTACACCCGCAACTGCAATGATGCCGAAAAATGACAGGCTACTCATGGTCATACCCATCACTATATGACCGATAACCGCACCTACTACACCAAATGGGATCACTGACATAATCAATATTGGTTGTGAATATGAGCGAAGCGGAATAGCAAGCAGAGCAAATATGATCATCAGAGATAATGCAAAATCTCTAACCTGCTCAGCTACGCTGTTCATTTCTTCTTCGATACGACCTGCGACATTACTGGTTACACCTGGGTAGTTTTTAAGTAATGCGGGAAGGTAATCATCTCTAATTTCTTTTGCAATTTTAAATGGTTCAGCTTGGTTTGTATCGACAGAAGCCCAAACATTAACAGTACGTTTTGCGTTTTCACGGCGAATGCGGTTTACGCCATCAACTAATTTAACGTCAGCGACCTCAATTAATGGCACTTCAGCGCCTGTAGGGCTAATGATACGTACATCCTGAATATCGCTAATAGAGTTACGCGCATCTTTTGGATAGCGGATCATTACTTTAATTTCTTCGCCATTACGCAATATACGCTGTGCTTCAAGACCGTAATAGCTAAAATTAACCTGTGAAGCAACATCAGACAATGTCAATCCCATGCTGTAGGCAAGTGGCTTAAGTTCAAGTTGTACTTCATCGGTCGCACTTTGCATTGAATCATTAACATCACCTACGCCAGCAATACCGTTTAACTTTGCTCTAAGTAAGTTAGCAACTTCTTTTAGTTGGTCCTTGTCTTTGCCTTCTAAGCGGAAGTTAATATCGCCATCGTCGCGACCGCCATTCATAATGCTGTCTTCAATATTGAGCGTTTTAACACCAGGTAATGGCGGCATTTGCTCGCGCCACATCGCACTTAGTGCAAATGTATCAATAGGGCGCAAGTCAGGTTCAACGAGTATCGCCATAATGTTTGCTCTGGTGCGACCACGCAAACTGACTGATAAGTCTCTTACCATGCCGGTTCCATATTTGGCTTCAATCTGTTTATCAACAGCTAAGATCAAATCTTCCACTTTTTGCGCGGTTTGCAATGTTGCGGTTTCAGATGACGATAAATTCATCTCAATATTAATCTGTGGAAAATCGTGAGGAATTTTAGGGTTAGCAACAAACTTAACTAATCCGCCAGCAAACAATCCAGCAGTGACGATAATAATGCTTAAAAAGCCGATAATTACGGTATAACGATAATGTATACAGCGGACAATAAATGGACGATACAGATCATCGATAAAGTGTTTTAAGCCACTATCTAGCGATGCGCGTAAACGATGGAATGGATTTTTAGGATTACTTGGCTTATTTTTCATCGCAGCTAAGTGAGCAGGTAAGATCAGCTTAGACTCAACCAAAGAAAACAGTAAGCATAGAATAATTACGCCACCGATTGCTTTAGAAAACGCAGCAGCAGGGCCCGTCGCAAAAGTTTGCGGCAAAAATGCAGCAACGGTCGTTAACACACCGAATGTGGCAGGAATGGCGACACGCTTAACGCCTCTAACAACGTTATCTAAAGTGTGGCCATTCTTTTCAATTTCGGAGTGCACCGATTCACCGACGACAATGGCATCATCGACTACAATCCCCAGTACAAGAATAAAGGCAAACAGAGATGCCAAGTTGATGGTGATATCAAGTGAACCAATTGGCATCAGTAAAAATGCACCTAGGAAAGAGACGGGTAGACCCATCATTACCCAAAATGCCAATCTGACGCGCAAGAATAGCGCGAGCATTAACATTACCAAAATACCGCCTAAAATCATGTTTTCTATCATCATGTTCAAGCGGCCATTCAGGTAGTATGTCAAATCTATGAGAGGTTCCATCTCAACACCAGCTGGCAGTGTTTTATTACGTTCAGCAAGGTAGTTTTTAATGGTTGTGGCAACTTTAGTAATATCTTGATCTTTTGAGGCTTGAACTTCAAAAGTGAGAGAGTTTTTACCATTGTATTTCGAGTACTGTAATCCTTCTTCGAAACCATCATGTACTGTTGCAACGTCACCTAAGCGGATTTGCGCGCCATCCTCAAGCGTTAGCAAAGGCAGGTTTTCAAACTCTTTGCCACGATAGGCTTGGTTTTCAACACGCATTGAAATATAGCCATTTTCAGAGCGAATTTGACCTGCTGACATATTGGCTGAAAAGGCTTTAACGGCTTGTGAAATATCCCTAAAGCTTAGACCGTATTCTCTGAGTTTATCAGGGCTTATCTCAATACCAATCTCATAATTTAAGCCGCTGTGAAATTCAACTAAGTTGATACCTGGCAGCGCGAGCATTTCGTCATGAATCGTATTGCCAAGTTCTTTTAACTGCTTATTGCTAAGGTCGCCATACAAAGATAGCCACATAACTTCTTGTTTGAATTTATCGTAGCTTACTATTGGGCGCTCCATACCGACTGGAAAACTCGGTATAGAGTCTACTTGCATTTTTACTTCGTCCAAGACAACTAGTGGTTCATAGTGATCTTCCACTTCAATCCAAGTTTGTGAAAAGCCGCGGTTGGAGTAGGTGATCATACGTTTGATCCCTTCTAAACCTTCCATTGCCTCTTCAACTTTTATGGTGATCCCTTCTTCAACTTCTTGAGGCGCAGCACCTGGATATATGGCTTGAACACTTAGCCAGTGACTTTCAAATTGCGGAAACATCTGCTTGCGAATAGAAAATGCAGTCAGCAATCCCCCGATTAAAATAAATATCATTAATAGGTTGGCAGCAACTGGGTTGCGTGCAAACCAAGCGATTAAGCCTTTTTCTGTTGGCATACTCATATCTTACTCCTCTTTTAATGCAAGCTGAGTATCCGCCACAGGAGATGTTGCATCGTTCAATCTAAGTTGCATGCCTTCTGTGGGGTATTCAAGTGCTGAGGTAATAAGTTGATCGCCGTTGTTTACACCAGCATCAACAATAGTGTGACCGTTATATTCTCGAACAATATTGATAGGTTTGAAGCTCAAGGTTTGGTCGTCATTGAGTACGGCGATGCGGTTATTTTTTACTAGATGCTGAGGAATAGCAGCCGCGCTATCAATGGTTTTTCCATCGATTTTAGCATTTAAATAAGCGCCAAAGCGAAGGGCTGTACGGTTGTCAGAGTAGGGGTGCTCTACTTGTGCAACGAGGTATGTCATACGGCTACGTTGATCAATAACTCCTTCGCTGCGAACGATAGTGCCTTGCCATTTTACAGGTTTACCTTCTACCTGTGCAGTTAACGTAACATTTGCATCAATGCCGCCGTTAACTAAATATTGTAATTCGTTATCAGCAACAGGAAGACGGATTTCTGCAACAGAAATTGCATTTAAAACACCAAATTGGCTACCTGCGTTAACAACACTGCCTAAACTCAAGTTACGGCTTTCGATAATTGCATCGTAGGGCGCTTTGATATAAGTACGCTCTAGATTACGCTTGGCGCGTTTAACACTCGCCTGTGCGGCGCGAAAACTAGCCAGCTTTTCTGCTAACTGTGGTTTACGCAGATATAGCTCTGATGGGATTGTCTCGTTGGCATTGTCTTTAATGCGTTGCCACTCAGTTTTTGCTACATGGGCTTGAGCTTGTTCAATTTCTAAAGCGGAACTTGCGCGAGCCAGGTTAGCTTCTGCTTCTATTAGTGCTGCTTCATAGTCGTTAGGATCGATACGGGCAAGTACATCGCCTTTTTTAACAAATCCACCTTTCACAAAAGTATCTGATACAGCAATGACTTGGCCACTCACTTGTGCAACCAGTTCAGTGCTATATTTTGGCTTGACGAGTCCATAAGAGTCGACATTCAGTTGCATTGGAGCAACCATGATAGGTTTTGCCTCAACAAGCGGGTGGATCACTTGTTCAGATTTCTTTTCAGGAGGTTGCTTCATTGCAGAAAAAGCCATTGCTGCTCCGATGCCTCCCACTAATACCACTATGGGTAAGAATATTTGTTTTTTACTAGCCACGTTATCTTCCTTCCAACTGTTGATGTTGTAGGTATCAGTTATAAATTGATACCGATAGCAAGGATAATAAACGATAAGATATGTCTAGTTGTTTATTTAGGTTCCTAAGTTGTAACAAAGCATTACATAATGCCGAGTTTTGTAATATTTAAGGCAAATTTAAGCAGGCGGATATGAAAAAGGCCCTTAACGGGCCTTCTAAAATTTAATAATGAAAGGGTGTTACATGACTCGCATGCCTGGCTCTGAGCCTTCATCAGGGTTTAGAATGTAAATTTCTTTACCGCCAGGTCCTGCGGCTAAAACCATACCTTCTGACATACCAAAGCGCATCTTACGAGGTTTTAAGTTAGCAACCATCACTGTTAATTTGCCTTCAATATCTTCTGGCGCATAAGCCGACTTTATGCCAGCAAACACTTGGCGCGTCTCTCCGCCTAAATCTAAAGTCAGTTTAAGTAGCTTTTCTGCCCCTTCCACATGCTCTGCTTTGGCTATTTTTGCTACGCGTAAGTCAACTTTAGCAAAGTCATTAAACTCAATTTCTTCGCTGATTGGCTCTTTTGCAAGTGGACTATTTGGGTCTAGCTTTGGCTTATTGCTTGCCTCTAAGCTCTCTTTAGACTCTTCTAGCATTTGCGTTACTTTATCCATGTCAACGCGTTGCATAAGCG
Organism: Pseudoalteromonas sp. S16_S37; assembly: GCF_014694405.1. Classification (GTDB taxonomy): domain Bacteria; phylum Pseudomonadota; class Gammaproteobacteria; order Enterobacterales; family Alteromonadaceae; genus Pseudoalteromonas. The sequence goes on along the minus strand of NZ_JAAUWV010000035.1, from coordinate 27,157 downwards.
CTTTAAACTTATTGATAGAATGACCAGTTAGCAATTCTTGCGCACTTTCCCAAGTGAGTTGCGTATTTAAGAACTGCTCAACGTTGGCAGCCATACCAGGTAACACTGGTTTCAAGTAAGTCATTAATATTTTGAACATATTAAGACCCGCAGAGCACACGTCATGTGCTTGTGCCTGCGTTTGCTCATCTTTGATAAGCACCCATGGCGCTTGTGCATCAATAAACTGATTTGCCTTGTCGGCAAGCGCCATTATTTCGCGAATCGCTCTGCTGTATTCTCGTTGTTCATAATATTGAGCGATGGTATCTGATGCATTCTTAAATTGCGCCATTAGCTCAGGTTCTAGAATGTTTTCACTCATTTTGCCGTCAAACTGTTTGCTGATAAACCCAGCACAGCGCGAAGCGATATTAACAACTTTACCTACAAGGTCTGAGTTTACGCGTTGCGCAAAGTCTTCTAAATTCAAATCCAGATCCGTAATACCACTGTTGAGTTTCGCGGCAAAGTAATAACGTAAGAACTCAGGGTCTAAGTGATCAAGATATGTACGGGCTTTAATAAATGTCCCTTTAGATTTAGACATTTTTGCGCCATTTACTGTAACAAAGCCGTGCGCGTATACGTTGGTCGGCTTGCGGAACTGCGCGCCATCAAGCATTGCTGGCCAAAACAGGCTGTGGAAATAAATAATGTCTTTACCGATAAAGTGGTAAAGCTCGGCATCAGAGTCCTCACCCCAAAACGCATCAAAATCTAAGCCTTTTTTGTCGCATAGATTTTTAAAGCTTGCCATGTAGCCAATCGGCGCATCTAACCAAACGTAAAAATACTTGCCTGGCGCATCTGGGATCTCAAAGCCGAAGTATGGCGCGTCGCGGCTGATATCCCATTGTTGTAAACCATCAGCGAACCATTCTTCCAATTTATTGGCCATTTCAGCTTGCAATGACCCTGAGTGTAGCCACTCTTTAAGCATGTTTTCAAATGCAGGTAAATCGAAGAAGAAGTGCTCTGAGTCTTTTAAAACAGGGGTTGCACCAGACATCACTGAACGTGGGGCTTTTAGCTCAGTAGGGCTGTAAGTGGCACCACAGGCATCACAACTATCGCCGTTTTGGTCTGGTGCGTCGCACGTAGGACAAGTACCAGTAACAAAACGATCTGGTAAAAAGATATTTTTTTCAGGGTCGAAAAGTTGTGAAATAGTACGTTTTTTAATGTGGCCTTTGGCATCTAAACGTTTGTAAATAAGCGCACTTAGTTCACGGTTTTCTTCACTGTGTGTACTGTGGTAGTTATCAAATTCGATGTTAAAGTCAGCAAAGTCGCGTTGGCGTTCAATGCTCACATTTTTAACCATCTCTTCTGGCGTGATCCCTTGTTTTTGGGCGTTGAGCATAATGGGTGTGCCGTGAGCATCATCAGCACAAACATAATATGTCTCGTGACCACGCAATTTTTGAAAGCGAGACCAGATGTCGGTTTGAATGTACTCTAACATGTGACCAAGATGTGTTGGTCCATTTGCATAAGGCAATGCACTCGTGATGAGAATTTTTCTCTTCGTCATAACTTTTCCAAAATTGTCGCGTGGCTGTGATTAATTATCAACCAAAGCGCTTAGTTTAAGCTTACACTTTCCATTTACTCTGGATGTAAAGCATCAATAGACTGGTTTTAATGGGTTGAATGTTACATAATTCCGAAGTCTTTTTCATCACTAGAGTACGTTTTATTTCTATGTTTGGTCTCAATAAACTTTTTAAAAAAGACAATCCATTAGAACAACAGATCATCAGTGAATTGGCGGCGTTTAAAAACGGTGTATTTCCTTTAGGTATTAATGCTGATTGGATAACCAACATAGACGTGCAAAAAAGTCCGATAGAAGTGTCACTGCAACTGCCATTTGCCTCGAATGGCATGGCATCTTTACTAAGTGATACGTTATCTAAAAGACTTGATAAACGGTTTGATGTAACAATGACTTGCATCTTGCCAAAGCAGTACCAATACAAAGAAATCAAACACATTGTGCTGGTCGCTTCAGGTAAAGGTGGAGTAGGAAAATCAACAACCGCGGTTCACATTGCGCGAGCTTTGCAAGCCCAAGGTGCAAAGGTTGGCGTCCTTGACGCAGATATTTATGGACCGTCTATCCCTTCGTTATTCTCTGTACTTGGCGAAAAACCAACAACACACGATAACAAAACACTTAACCCAATAATCAAAGACGAGATTAAGGTACAATCAATCGGATTTTTAGTCTCCCCAGAAGATGCGACTGTGTGGCGTGGGCCAATGGCCTCTCAAGCACTTAGCCAATTACTTAACGAAACGCAGTGGGGAGAGATTGACTATTTAATCGTGGATATGCCGCCCGGAACTGGCGATATTCAGCTGACGATGACGCAAAAAGTACCTGCAAGTGGTGCTCTGATCGTAACGACTCCGCAAGATCTTGCTTTGTTAGATGCGCAAAAAGGCATTGCAATGTTTAACAAAGTGAATTTGCCTGTGTTAGGGGTAGTTGAGAACATGAGCCACTTCATCTGCACACATTGTGGTGAAAAAAGTCATGTCTTCGGGACGCGCGGCGCTGAGCAATTAGCACAGCGACATGGCGTGCCACTATTAGCTGAAATACCTCTTAACGCAAAAATTAGAGAAGCATCGGAGCATAAACAAACAATGTTGGCTCATGATACGGGTATTTTTGAACATTACATAGCATGTGCTCAACTTTTAAGCAGTATGCTGTATTACCAAGCACTGTCGACGTCAACTGTCGATATTGTCATAACGGATGACTGATTAATGAGACTGTCAGATAAACATATAAAACAAGCAATCGAAGAAAAAAAGATACTTATAGAGCCTGCACCCAGCGATGAGATGATTTCGGGTATCACTGTAGACTTGAGATTAGGTAATAAATTCAGAGTATTTCAAGATCACGGTGCGCCATACGTGGATTTAAGTGGTCCTAAAGATCAAATAAATGCTGCCATGGAATCTATAATGAGTGACGAAATAGTGCTGGAAGATGGCCAAGCATTCTTTCTTCACCCCGGTCAGCTTGCGCTTGCTATTACCTATGAATCAGTCACTCTACCTGCAGACTTAGTTGGCTGGCTAGATGGTCGTTCATCGTTAGCTCGTCTTGGGTTAATGGTACATGTTACCGCACACCGTATCGATCCAGGCTGGTCAGGTAATATTGTGCTTGAGTTTTATAACTCGGGTAAACTGCCTTTAGCCTTAAGGCCAAAGATGAAAATTGGGGCATTGAGCTTTGAAACGATGACTAGCCCAGCGGAAAATCCTTACAACATTCGCAAAGACGCAAAATATAAAGGCCAGAATAGTGCGGTTGCCAGCCGTATAAGTGCTGATAATAACAACGATTAACATCTCAAGTGAACAGGTGGTGTAATTGACTGTAAGGTTAATCGCCACCATTTTTAACTAAACAATTAGCAATAACTCGCAAAGCTTCCATACTAATTATAAGTCGTGTGTAAAATACGTGATGAAAGTTAAAGGAGTTAAGATGGGTATCTGCAAAGCCATTCAGGGTATTGTGCTCTGTCTGACAATGGTAATGAGCTGCTTTTCATTGGCTTCGTCTACATCCAGCTATCTTGATGTTAGCAATCTGAAAACAATTGACGACATTATTAAAATTCAAAGCGATTTCACACCTTTGCAAGAGCCGCATGCTGCTGCGCCTAAACTGGTGTCAACTTGGCTAAAGGTTGATGTTTCTTTGTTTGCAGCATCAAACTCTGCTCAAGTTATATACTTAGAGAAACCAATCAATAGTCTGCTTGAGTTTTACCTTGTAAAGCAAGGGTTTGTAGAAAAAAAAGTCAGTATTCCTAAGGACAACTCAGCATTAACTCGGCTGCAAAGTATCGCTCCACACATCACATATCAAAACGCAGAGCCTAATACTCAAGTTTATATTCATTTACGCGCACCTTATACAGTTAAATTTGATTACCACATTATGTCTGAGCTGGATTTTAAAAAACACAGTCAATCAATGCTGTTTTGGTATGGTATAGAGCTAGGTTTATTGCATTTTGTTGCGTTGTCTTTAGCTTTAATGGCTGTACTGACCAAGGGTAAGCACTTAGCGTTACTCGGTGTCTATATTAGTTTTTTTACAATTCAATGCAGTGTTAATAACGGCAGTATTTACTTTTATTTGCCTATGGAAGTCGGTAAGGCTATTGCGTCATTTAATGGTAGTTGGCTGATATTGGCTTGTGCGATGTGTTTGGCCTACCACCTATCATATTTTTCGTATATGAGAGATAAAAAAACACTTTCTTATACTATTTGGGCCATAACAGGGTCTCTTGTGGCTGTTGCGGTGATCTCTTTTGGTATACAAGCTTCCTTATCAAATCAATTTCAAGCGCTGGCTTGCTTAGTAACAAGTGCTACGTTGATAACAATTTACTATCGTATGAGAGAGGAATCTAGAGACGATATCTGGTTGATGGCCGCTGCTTGGCTGCCGATGTTAGCACTGGGCTTTGTATGGATCAGTATGCAATTAGGCATTATTGCTAATGCGCAAATGCTAGAAATAAGTAAACTGGCAATTGCGACACATATTTTACTTCTGATGTTTCATGTTTTTATTAATGATAAAAAACACAAAGAACGCATTGTTTTTTACAGTTTGCATGACCCTGACACAGGACTATCGAATCGTTTTGCTTTGAACCAATATTTACAGCGTCTAGCGCATGGTAATACACATCATACTTTACTGCTCTTCAGGCCATTGGTTATCCGCTCTATACGTTTGAACATAGGGATTGAGCAGGCTAACAAACATCTAAATGAATTGATCAGTAAGCTATATTTGCAGTTGGATACCTATGGTACAGTCACACTCAGTGATACAAAGGCAACCAAAACCGAGATATTTCGTTTGGATGACACCACTTTTGGCATAACCTTGCTTGGGAAACTGTCTTTGAGCCAAATAGAGCAATATGTTTGCATTTTATCCGGCGTATTTGAGGATGGGATAGAGTACAAAGGTACCCGTCTTGTGGATGAAATAGAAGTAGGCGTTGCTCATTCCCCAATACATGCTAAAACCGCAGAGGGCTTAATACAAAGAGCGATGTTGGCGCTATCTACAAAATCAGAACATAGCGACCGTTGGCAAATATTTGACCTTGCTAACTCGGTGATTTCTGAGCGAAGAATGAGAATATCTTCAGCGATAAAAGATGCGATTGATAATGACGAATTTAGTTTGTATCTGCAGCCTCAGGTAAATCTAGCCACCGGTAAAGTGTTTGGTGCCGAGGGGTTATTACGCTGGTTTCATCCAAAGCTTGGGCAAATACCGCCAGATGAGTTTATTCCTATTGCAGAATCATCGGGACTTATTCATGCATTGACTGAGCTAGTGCTTGAAAAAGGTCTTAACTATCAAAAACAACTGGTTGAACAGTACCCAGGGCACGTTCTATCTTTAAATATGTCGGGCAAAGACTTGGCGAAAAAAGAGCTCTTGGTGCACTTGATCACGCTGGTCAATGAGCTTAATTTGAACCCGTCACAAATAGTAATCGAGATAACCGAATCGGTAACTATCGCCAACGAAAACAATCTGAAAAATGTACTGGACGATTACCGAAGCGTTGGTGTGAAGCTCGCGATAGACGACTTTGGTACCGGCTACTCATCGTTGGCTTATCTAAGTCGCTTAGGGTTTGACGAGTTAAAAATAGATAAACAGTTCATTATGGATATTGAAACCTCAAAAAGCAATCAAACAATCGCCAAAGCTATGTCGGATATGGCGCATAGTCTGGGTTTGAAAGTGGTTGCTGAAGGTATTGAAAGTGTTGAAAGTTATACTCGTTTGCAACACTATGGATGCGATTATGGACAAGGTTATTTTATTGCAAAATCACTGTCATTTGATGAGTATTTGCAATGGCTATACAAAGTCAGTCAGAGCGATGATGTAAAGCTGTACCTAACGCTTTAAAATAGTTAAAGATGATATCCGAGAGAATGGCGGTTTGAGCTAAATCAGGGAATCCACCTTGCTGTTGTAGTTCGCTGTTTTTTACACCACTTACTAAATATTCATTGCTTATTGAGGTATTGTAAGCAATGCACGTTTCAAAAGCACGGGCACTTAATTCTTGAGGACGACTGAAATAAAGCAGCCCATATTGGTTATCAAGTTGTTTAGCGTGCTCAAAGAATTGACTTGGTTTATCTCCATCGCTAGATAAAAGAATCGTTTTAAAAAATTGTGTAAGTTGTAAATTGAGTGGGTGGTGGTTGCTTAGGGGGTGTTGTAGCCACAGGCTTGATGCAAATGACAGTGGCCTAGAGTGCGCAAAAAGATGCTTACAAATGTAGTGGTCAAACGCATGCCACCATTCGTGTGCAAGCGCTCCTGCACCGGCATTTTTTGCCAGTGCTAAGGTTCTTGCTGACGCATCATAGTGCGCTTGCACGCCGAGCTGGCCACCAGTGCCAAGCGCAAAGTTTAATGTGCCTTTTAAGCCGATTACAAATGGTGGCACTTGAAGTATTTGTGCAAGATCCGCCAGTGCGTCATAGACTAAATTTGCACCGAGACGTTGCTCGTGTGGCGTGACCCAACTGCCAATAGTAATGGTTTTGAAACCGAAGGTGAGCTTAATTTCTTGGAAATCTGTCTGATCTCCAAAGCGATATTCAGGGCCTTGTCGTTTAAAACCGAAGGTTATTCGCGGGATATGCGCCATTATTCATACCTAGTTTTAACGTGTTCGGGCATGAACTTAGTTTGTTCGGCTATCATGCCATTTAACAAATTGAGTAGAGGTTGTTGATCTTTATGCTCATATTCATTTAAAAATAACGCAACAGCCTCTAGCGATGACAAACTGTTCTCTTGCTCAGCCTTGCGAATTCGATATTGATTATGCGGAAGCTTCGCGAATGTCACTGAGGGAAGCTTCATAAGCCAAGGGTTCGTAGCCAGAATTTTATGGGCCTTTTTCCACGTGCCATCAATAACAACCAGCGTATCAATTTTTTTTGATTGACAGCTTAGCTGTTGAACCGACACAGCTTGTTCATTTGGGTATAACAAAGCGCTATCGCTATTTTCGATAAGTTGTCTTGCGCTCTCAAAATCAGCGGCGTCTTCGCCGATGAACACGTCGATATTAGACAGTTGCAGCGTGAGTAGTCTGACAGTATTTTTGGCAACTGTGACTTCGCTTGGATGCTGCAACACAATAACTTTGGTATTGTTTGCTATGGGAGAGCTGACATATTTGCAAACACATGTGGTGTTTGGGTAATGGCATTTTGGGCAGCAACTTCTTTTCATTGTTTGTTCAAAATCTAAATCATGTGATAAATGTTATCATAAATATCAAATTGTTTTGCTAAGCAAAGGTGAATTGTCTAGCATTAGTAACAATAACCTGTAGGAAGGGAACTTTATGAGTGTAAGTATTGATAATGGGGCATTGGAAAGTATGCAATCCCTACTAGGGGACCAGTTTGAGGATACCTTGATTTTTTGCTGTAGTGAATTTGAAAGGTTGGAGAACGATCTGAAACTCGCACTAGATTCAGACAAACAAGAAGCTATTCGTCATGCCCATAGCTTAAAGTCAAACGCGGCGCAGTTTGGTGCTATAAGTTTGAGTAGTACAGCAAGAGCAATAGAGCAGGGCTTAATTAAAGGGGATGATGCTACCGTAAGTGAAAATATGGATATCATTACGGAGCAAGTTGTTGGCTCAAAGTCGCAATTATTACAATGGCTTTCAAAGAACTCATAACTTTTATAAATATCCGCAATATCTTGTTTTATCCCTCTAGTTTTCATAAGCCTAATTGAGCTATGCTAAGCGGCGGAAATGGGGGGATTAATGACAAAAATCACAAAAAGTAACAAACTTCACGGTGTTTGCTATGACATTCGTGGTCCGGTGTTAACTCAAGCAAAAAAAATGGAAGAAGATGGGCTTAAGGTATTAAAGCTTAACATCGGTAATCCAGCGGCCTTTGGCTTTGATATGCCAGAGGATATGCACCGCGACATCATACGTAATTTATATTCAGCTCAGGGTTATTGTGACTCAAAAGGTTTGTATTCTGCCAGAGTCGCGGTCTATCAACATTACCAACAAAAATCGTTGCCGCATATTAGTGTAGACAATGTTTATATTGGCAATGGTGTGAGTGAGCTAATTCAAATGACCACGCAAGCATTGCTCAATAATGGCGATGAAGTGCTTATTCCGGCGCCAGATTATCCACTTTGGACTGCCTCGGTAAAACTTGCAGGTGGCACACCGGTCCATTACCGCTGCGATGAACAACAAGATTGGTTTCCTGATTTAGAAGATATCAAGAAAAAGGTAACCAATAAAACCAAAGCATTAGTACTAATCAATCCAAATAATCCCACAGGTGCAGTGTACGATAAAACATTACTGCAAGGGTTAATTGATATCGCTCGTGAGCATCAGTTGTTACTTTTGTCTGACGAGATCTACGAAAAGATTTTATACGATGGTGCTGAGCATACATCGATTGCGGCTTTATGTGACGACTTACCGGTTATCACTTTTAACGGTTTGGCAAAAACATACCGAGCAGCAGGTTTGCGTATGGGCTGGATGATTTTAAGTGGCAAAGTAAGTGCAATGAGTGATTTAGCTACAGGATTAGATATGCTCGCGTCTATGCGTTTGTGCGCCAATGTACCCGCCCAATTTGCAATTCAACAGGCACTTGGTGGGGTTCAGTCAATAGATGCTTTGATAGAACCTGGTGGCCGCCTTTTTGAACAACGTAACATTGCCTATGAAGGCCTAAATAACATTGATGGTTTGTCATGTGTTAAGCCAAAAGGGGCGTTATACGCCTTCGCCAAAGTGGATACGGCTAAGTTCAATGTTAAAAACGATGAAAAAATGATGTTAGACTTGCTGCGAGAAGAGAAAATATTGCTCGTGCATGGTCGAGCGTTTAACTGGCCTGAGCCGGATCATTTCAGGTTGGTATTTCTACCTCATAAAGATGAACTTGAGCCAGCGATGGCACGGATGCAGCGATTTTTCGCAAGTTACCGTCAGTCATAAAAAACGACGGGGGCAGCCATATTTGCGCTGCTACCCGTTTTGTTGAGGTTATGTACTAAGCAGGTAACGTTATATTACGAATAAACCGACGATAAAGTTCAGGTAAGTGGTTCAAAATACATTGCTTACCTAAGACCTCATGCGCCTTAAGCGCAGCGGCAATATTGTCCACATGCTGATGTTGTTCTAGCTGTGTGGCAACGCTTAGGTGGCTGATGTGCCACGGCTCTCTCGCAACGCCTCCTTGAAAGCGCTCATAAGGCCTAAAAAAACCATACTCTTGAATATGCTCATCAAGCCAGAGATTAAATTCGGCAAAAGGGCCCCCAGCGTCATACTCCCAAGGCTCAAGTTGCAAAGATTGCTGCGGTTCTAAGCAGTTGTGTGCATATATGTCTAAGTCGCTGCCAAAATGATGTCGACTGGCTCCAGGTAAAGCAGAGAACAGCATAATCGCTTCGCATTTTTCTAGCTCATTTAGTTTAGCAAGCTCGATTTCATTGCCTTGTAAATCGTATACGGGTCGTTGTCCTGCAAACTTACCATTCCAAATAGCCGCTTGGCGCTCAAAGCTTCTATGACCAGAAGCGACACTTAAATCAAATCCTGCCAGCTTTGCGGCATCTGTAAGTCTGGTTAAATCGTGGACTATATCCAGATGAACGAATTTACCATGCCAATCTGTTAGATGGTTTTGAGCGAGCCCACATGCAATTTGGGAATAGTCCATACTTCTCCTCACGTGAGCAATTTTTCAAGTATGAGTTCATAGATAAGCGCCAGTTTATCCAGATCTTCAACGCTAACACTTTCATTTACTTGGTGAATGGTCGCATTGAGAGGCCCCAACTCAATGACTTTACAGCCAGTTTGCGCAATGAAGCGCCCATCAGAGGTGCCACCAGATGTTTCTGGGATTGCAATCGTTCCCGTCACTTCTTTAATTGCTGCCAATGTGACGTCTAGTAATGGACCCGGCTCAGTTAAAAACGGCAGGCCATTTAACTTCCACTCTATTTCATATTCAAGTTGGTGGGCATGCAAAATATCATGCACTTTGTCTTTTAATTGCTGCTCAGTGACTTCTGTACTAAAGCGAAAATTGAACTGTACGTATAAAACGCCCGGAATGACGTTACCTGCGCCAGTTCCACCTTGAATATTAGAAATTTGAAAGCTGGTGGCTGGGAAGTATTCATTCCCGTTGTCCCAGATTGTTTCACTTAGCTGAGCTAACGCCGGAGCTGCTCTGTGGATTGGGTTAGAGGCTAAGTGAGGATATGCGACATGGCCTTGTTTACCTTTTACCTTTAAGTGCCCAGTTAGAGAGCCTCTGCGGCCATTTTTAACCACATCGCCAAGAGATGAACGTGACGAGGGTTCGCCCACTAAGCACATATCAATTTTTTCGCCACGTGTTTGAAGCATATCCACAACACGTGTTGTGCCATTTACAAAAGGTCCTTCTTCATCTGACGTAATTAAAAAAGAGATAGACCCTTTATGATCTGGATGCTTCTTAACAAAGCGCTCGGTAGCAACAATCATTGCTGCCAAAGCGCCTTTCATATCCGCAGCGCCACGACCGTGCAGCATGCCATCATGAATTTGACCATCAAACGGAGGATATTGCCAAGTAGACTCATCGCCCGTTGGCACAACATCAGTGTGGCCCGCAAAGCAAAAGTGCAGGCCTGAGTTGCCTTTTCTTGCCCAAGTATTCAGCGTATCCACAAAAAAATGTTCTTCAACAGCAAAGCCAAGCGCACTCAAACGTCGATTCATCAGTTTTTGGCATCCCGCGTCTTCAGGTGTTACGGAAGGCAGTTGGATCAAGGATTGCGCGAGTTGTACAACGTCACTGGTAATATGTTCACTCATAGAGCAAAAATCTCTTGGTACTGCTCTTTTTTAAAGCCTAGGTAATATTTGTCATTGTGCACGAGAATAGGGCGTTTAATCATCGCTGGGGCGTCTAGTAAAAGAGCCTTTGCCGTTTGCTCATTAAGAGTTTGTTTTTGTTCTTCAGTTAAAGCGCGATAAGTTGTACCGCGTTTGTTGAGAACATTTTCCCATCCTAACTGTGCAAAAAACGTATCGAGCAAGGTTTCATCCAAACCTTCTTTTCTATAATCATGAAAGCTAAATGCAATGTTGTTGTCGCTAAGAAGTTTTTTTGCTTTTTTTATTGTATCGCAGTTTGGGATACCGTACATGATGGTCATTGTTTATGGCCTTATGTTGGTTACTTTCTGGTTAGAGTGAGCAGGGGATCTTGCCCAGCAGTCACTTGTTTTAAAGGATAATAACATGGTCCCAGCTTATCTGCATTGAGCACAATAAGTGTCCCCAATATTTTTAGTTGTGATGTTGGTAAGTCAAAATAGGCTAGAACTTCGCCTTGCTCGATTTGCTCTTTACCAAAAGCATTAATGGGTTGCCTGTCTAGTGATGCATATTCAGTAGGTAGTTGTACGTGAACCAATAATTTTAGACCGTTATTTGCAACGATAATAAACTCACACCCTTTTCGTTTTATTTGCTCTATCGTTCCGCTAACCGGTGATGTCACTTTGTTACTCGTCATTTCAACACATACACCTCTTCCTAGTATCCCTGTTGAAAATAGCGGTTCAGGATGTACGTTCAGAGGATGAACCTTGCCGGTAAAAGGGCTTGCAAGGTGCATAAAAAGATTGCTAAGCGATGTGATAGGGGCGTAGGTAACTGCTTTAGAAAATTGCATTTATAGAACCAGATATCCGTCTTTTTTGAGGGCTTTTATTGCTGTGTCAATTTGCTGCTGTTTTACGAGTATATAGTCTGTATCGTAAGTTGACACTGAAAAGATTGAAACCTGCGCCTTTGCAAGCACACCAGAAATATTTGCCATGATACCTGTTAATGAAAACCCCAGCGGGCCTATCACTTCAAGCACTCGCCAATCACTCTCAGCGGCAAAGCTGTCTAGCTTAATGTTGCTGGGGCATACAATAGAGAGTTCGTCTTCAGTTTTTGCAATGAAAAAAATATTGGCATTTACCACCTCTCTAGGAATATCGGCATCGCAATCAAGGCTATGAATGGTAAATGTTTGGCTGAGCAGTTGCAGCGTTTGTTTTGACATGCTCTACCTCTTTCCAATAAGTTTAATCTACATAGTATAGCCAAGAGTTTAATAAGTTAACCTTAAAAAACCTTGGCTTGCAGGTAATTATCTTTGCTGATCAGAGATTTGTTGTGCTTGTATTGCTGTAAGTGCAATGGTGTAGATAATGTCTTCTACCAGTGCGCCTCGGCTCAAATCGTTTACAGGTTTGCGCATACCTTGCAGCATTGGACCTATACTGATCAGTTCAGCACTACGCTGTACCGCTTTGTATGTTGTATTACCGGTATTCAGATCTGGAAATACAAAAACGGTAGCCTTACCTGCTACTTTGCTATCAGGTGCTTTTTTCTTTGCAACATTCTCCATGATTGCGGCGTCATATTGCAAAGGTCCATCAATATCGAGATCTGGCCTTTTTTGCTGTGCTAGTTTCGTCGCTTCACGAACCTTATCAACGTCAGCGCCCTGTCCTGATGTCCCTGTGCTGTAGCTTATCATGGCAACACGAGGCTCAATCCCAAATGCAGCTGCTGAATCGGCAGATTGGATGGCGATATCAGCCAACTGTTCGGCGGTTGGATCTGGGTTAATCGCACAGTCGCCGTATACCAATACCTGATCAGGAAGTAGCATAAAAAATACTGAACTGACTAAAGAAGAACCCGGTGCTGTTTTTATCAGTTGCAGAGGTGGTCGAATGGTATTCGCGGTGGTATGCACAGCGCCTGAAACTAGGCCATCCACTTCATCCAATGCGAGCATCATGGTGCCCAAAACCACGTTATCTTGTAATTGCTCTTGTGCAACGACTTCGGTCAGGCCTTTGCCTTTACGTAGTTCAACCATAGGTGCGATGTATTTATCAATATGCTGCTGAGGCTCCAAAATAATTACATTTTCATTTAATTCAACACCTTGTTGAGCTGCAATTCGTTCGATTTCTTCACGCTCGCCAAGTAGCACTGTTTTTGCAATACCTCGCTCACCGCATATCGCAGCTGCTTTAATCGTGCGTGGTTCATTGCCCTCAGGTAACACGATGGTTTTGTTGGCTTTACGTGCCAAATCAGTCAGCAAATAACGAAACGCTGGTGGCGATAATTTACGTGTTTTGGCCACGCCTACAGCTAACTGATCTAACCAATCCGAGTCTATATGGCTTGCATTGTGTTGTTTTACTTTATCGATGCGTTGCTCGTCATCACTGGGTACTTCCATATTAAAATTGTGTAATAGCAATGACGTTCGCCAAGTATCTGCGGTTGTTGCAAGGATAGGTAAACCGGTTTCCATTGCTTGCTCACACAAAGTCATGATGCGAGGCTCAGGTTTAAACCCACCGGTCAGCAATATCGCGCCTATCTTGGTGCCGTTCATCGCAGAAAGGCATGCGGCGACCAGTACATCTGAGCGATCTCCTGGCGTGACAAGCAAAGCACCGGGAGTAAAGTGATTAAGAATATTCGATACCGTTCTGGCACAAAATGTAACTCTGCGTAAACGTCTATGCTCCATATCGCCTGCATTAATTATCTCAGCCTTGAGATAATTGCTTAAGTCAATTACACGAGGTGCAACTAGGTCAAAGTCCCATGGTATGCAGCCAAGCAGCATAAATGGATGTTTACGGAAAATTGGTAACGACGCAAGGCGATTCATTTCGTTTTCAAGCTCTTCAGGCTCATGCTGATCCACTAAATCGGCGCGAGCTCTACCTTGTTCGTCTAATGGTGCGTTTACTTTGTTAAAAATACAGCCCAGCACGCGTGAGTGATTAACCGTACCGTAATTACCTGCGGCAATTTCCAAACGATCTTCGAGTTGCTCATTGCTGTCGTTACCCGGCGTGAGAACAAATACAATATCAGCACCAAGTGTTTGTGCTATTTCCCGGTTTACTCGCCCTGCATAGGGTTGTAATCGAGTAGGGACCATGCCCTCAATGATGGCAACTTCATCATCAGCAATGGCACTTTCAAAGCGCTCTACGATTTCTTCAAGCAAATCATCGCCTTTGCCATCGCCGATCATTTGTTCTGCATAGCTTAACTCAAACGGCTGTGGAGGATTAATGGCTGAACCCTGTTTAACAATCAGAGTTGATTTTTCAGGCCCTTGTTCGTCTTTACGAGGTTGAGCAATAGGTTTGAAAAAATTAACTTTAACTGCTTTTTGCTCAAGCGCACGCACTAAGCCAACCGACACAGATGTCAGGCCGACCCCAGTCGATACTGGGATGAGCATAATACGACGTCCCATATTATTGCTCCTGTGCTATGGCTGCTGCATCCGTTGCAATGACCCACTCTTCGTTGGTGGGGATGACAATGGCACAAGGCAGTTCGCCAGAAGTTATGACACCTTGGTGGCCAAATCGCGCGGCTAAATTTTTATCTTTGTCTAACTGCAATCCTAAAAATGCCAATTGAGATACAACTTTGCTACGGATGGCATCTGAGTTTTCACCGATCCCGCCCGTGAAAATGAGCGCATCAAGGCCACCAAGCGGCACGGCAAAAGCGGCTATCTGTTTGGCTAAGCGATAACAAAATATATCCAGCGCCAGTTTGGCCTGCTCGTGGCCGTTTGCTGCAGCTTCTTCAATGGTTCGACAGTCGTTAGACAGCTCGCTTATCCCAAGTAGTCCACTTTGTTTATTCAATAAAAGGTCTACTTGCGTTGGAGAGTATTTCAATTGGTTTACCAAAAATGCGAAGATCCCCGGGTCAATATCGCCACTTCGAGTGCCCATCATTAGACCTTCTAACGGTGTTAAACCCATGCTTGTATCTACCGATTGACCATTTTTAATGGCTGTAACTGAGCAGCCGTTTCCTAGGTGGGCACTGACGATACGTGAGTTATTTTTATCTAACCCTAAAATTTGATGTGCTTGGGCCGATACATAATAGTGGCTAGTTCCATGAAACCCATAGCGGCGAATACCGTGATTTTTGTATAGCGAGTAAGGTAAGGCATACAAAAACGCTTGTGGTTGCATTGTTTGATGAAATGCAGTGTCGAAAACAGCGATTTGTGGCAAAGTTGAGAATGCAGCTTGTGCTGCTTCGATACCCAACAGGTTAGCTGGGTTATGTAGTGGTGCCAGTGTACTGGTTTGTTTAATCGCTTGCAGCACTTTGTCAGTGATCAACACAGAATGAGTAAAATGTTCTCCACCATGAACAACGCGATGCCCCACGGCAATGAGTTGCATATCTAAGCCAAGATGTTTAACGAGTTCAACTAATCGCGCGATCGCCACTTGATGCGCATCACCTTCATTTAGAGTGATCGTTTGTTTGGCTCCATCGTACTTGTATTTTATAAGCGGTTGTTGCTCGGCAAGGCATTCAGCCAAGCCTGAAAGCACTTCAGCACCAGACTCAATATCGATGATGGCAAATTTAAGACTGGAACTACCACAGTTTAAAACCAGAACATGGGAAGATGACATAATGACTTTCCGTTTTGACAATAACAGTAAACGCATATTAAGCTTAAGGCATGGTGGCGAATAAGCTACACGCTAGACAAAGGTATAATTGACTTAATGATTAGTAATTTTACCCGAATTTTTACTTAAAAGTTAGCACCTAGGAGTGATGATGCAAAAAAGTCTTATTTCACAAGTGCAGCTTGGACGCCAATACGCAAAGGAGTGGCCAATGCGCAAAGAGCTTGCGCCTATGTTTGCGGAATTTAGAGTGGTCAAAGCGACCGAAATGTCGCTGTCTGTGATGCCCGTGTTGGCAATATTTACGGTGTTTTTTCAAACCAGCCAGTTAGGCATGCAATATCTTCCACAAGCAATTGCTATCGCTTTGTTTTTCTTATCTTTACCAGTACAATGCTTGCTGTGGCTAGGCAAACGTTGTGAAACGCCGCTCAATCCTTCGTTGTGCTCTTGGTACAATGAGCTTTATCACAAAATGGTTGCTAATGGTTACGACAGGCCTATAGCGTCGAGAAAACCTCGTTACAGAGATCTTGCGAAATTGCTCGCAGATATGTTCGATAAAATGGACAAAGCATTCACAAAAGAGCAGCTCTAATGTGTAAGAGCTGCTGGTAACGCTCAGGCTCGTTTGAACTCATTAAGATAAAACGATAGCGTGACATCGTGGCTGGCATGCACCTTTAGCGCTTGGTAATGAGTATCTTTAAATTTCCATGCAAAAGGGGTCATTTGGATCAAATGTTCGATCACTTGAGAGTCGATTGTTTGCTTTTCTTCAATTAAAGTGTGATTGGTTAAACTGAAGCCGTTAGGTGTTGCCATTGGCTCATGCAGTTGCACATCATCATAGATAAACTTCTTTAGCTCAAATAAATGTTTTGGTCCTGGGCTGACGATTAGCACTGTACCATTATCCGCACATAGCCGATGCAATTCATTTTCAAAAATTGGAGCAAAAACACTTAAAAGTAAGTCGCCAGTACCATCTGCAAAGGGAGCTTGTTTGATTGAGGCAACACTAAAGTTCACATTTTTGTAGCGCTTAGCGGCATATTTAATCGCAGATTTAGATATATCAACCCCATATATTTGGTGATTGGTTTGCTCGGCGAGTGCGTTTGCAACTGCGTGTGTATAAAATCCCTCTCCACATCCCAAATCTATTACCGTGTTCGGCTGATAACTACATATCAGGTTTACGATGGCTTGGCGCAAGAAAACATAGTGATCAGTGGCAAAAAATGCTCGGCGAGCTTGCACCATCTGCAAATTATCACCTGGTTGCTTAGATTTTTTATTCTGTACAGGTAAGAGGTTAACGTAACCTTCTTTGGCAAAATCGAATTGGTGACGATTTTCACAACACAAGCTTTGTTTTTGCTGTGAAAGTGCCTTTGAGCACAAAGGGCACTGATACAATAAAGTCATTTGTTAAGGTATTCCTGATCATAAAAAGTTTTTACCCAATGAGGGCGATAGGTAATAAGTAATGTAATGGTCATGCCATTTAACATAGCCTCAGGGAACCACATAATAACTGCATAGAATATGTAATTCTCTTTCAGTGTTATCAGGTCATACAGGCCAAGTAAGTAATAATAACCTCCACTGATGAGTATTTTTGCCGCGCCTACTGCACCTGCACATAAAAATGCGCACACAAATATATAGACAAAAAAGTGCCTCGGCAGAAACTTATAGCACAATAAAAATAGACCATAGCTTAAGTAAATCGGAACAAAAACACTGAAAACTAACAACTCAGGCAGCTGGGAGAAAGGCATCTCAGTGAAAGAGACAAGTAACAAACCAGCAAGCAGTCCGCTCAAACAAGCCAGTCGCCAGCCCATGATTAAAGTGACCGCGGTGAGGCCTAAAATATGAATATCAAGGTGTTCCAAAATACCCGCTTTTATTTGCCACATCAGCGCCAAGCAGAGCGCACAAGCAAACACGCCAGTTTGCCTAGCAGGGCGAACAATTAAAGTAGCGTAAGTTTGTTTGTTGATTGTGGCTGCAAAAAGGGCAGCCATCACTATCAAGAGCCACATAATTAAATGTTAAAGGTAGCCCAAATAGGTGCGTGATCGGATGGCTTATCAATGCCACGCAGCTCATAATCTATGTCGCTTTCTACACAATGCTGCATTAATGTATCAGTGGCTAGGATCACGTCAATACGAAGTCCTCTATTGTCGTCAAAGCCGCGTGAACGATAGTCAAACCACGAGTATTGCTCGGTATTATAAGGCTTGAGTTCTCTAAAGGTATCTTTAAATCCCCAAGTTAAAAGCGTATCTAACCATTGGCGTTCTTCAGGTTGGAATGAACATTTACCTGTTTTTAGCCAGCGCTTACGATTAGCTTCACCAATACCTATGTCTAAATCTGTCGGAGAAATATTAATATCGCCCATGACTACTAGCGCTTGTTCTTTGTCACAGTGGGTATCTAAATGGCTCATGAGGTCAGCGTAAAATTGGCGCTTATACGGGAATTTAGTTTCATGATTAATATTATCACCCTGAGGAAAGTAGCCATTCATAATGGTGACTTCTTTGCCCGATAGGCTATCAAAAGTACCAATAATCATGCGTTTTTGAGACTCTTCGGTGTCGCTTAAAAAGCCTTTTTGGATTTGCTTAGCAGGCATTTTTGATAGTAAAGCAACGCCGTAATGTGCTTTTTGACCATGAAAATAAACGTGATATCCCATAGCCTCTACATCTTCAACAGGAAAGGCTTCATCATGTACTTTGATCTCTTGTAAACCAATAACATCGGGTTGATGCTTGTCAATCACAGCTTGAAGTTGATGGAGTCTAGCTCTTAGTCCATTGATATTAAAAGAGATAATTTTCATTTTTAACTACCTTATTATACTA
Source organism: Pseudoalteromonas sp. S16_S37 (assembly GCF_014694405.1). Taxonomy (GTDB): domain Bacteria; phylum Pseudomonadota; class Gammaproteobacteria; order Enterobacterales; family Alteromonadaceae; genus Pseudoalteromonas. Next base: position 8,551 of record NZ_JAAUWV010000035.1, on the reverse strand, counting down.
GTGATATTGCTGTCATTGGCGCATTGATTACATTTAGAAGATTTTGCTCAGCCTTACAGTCAATGTTTGGCTGACTAAAACTAAGCTTTTGAATAATATCATTCATTGACTCACAGCTAAATAACCTAAGCTTTCGATTGGCAAATTTGACCGATAACACGATTTTACACACCGGGTGTTGTATTGAACTGTAATCGCCAGTTATCTGCACAATAAGAGCGCTTTGATGTTGAATATCTTAGTTGGGTTGTAATTAATGCCAATTTCATAGCACGTGCAATTGCAAAGTTTCTATCTAAACCTGAGTGCAAATTTTGTGATGGTGGGGAAGTACAATGACAAAGAGGTTGTAGAAAATATTTGCAATAAAAAAGCGCCACTTTAAACTTTTAAAGGGCGCTTCAATTATGACGGCAATTTATTTAGAACACAAAGTCTACGCCGAATGTGATGACTCTAGAATCACCATGGTAAGCCCAACCTGTAGGTTTATGGCCTTGGTCAACAAATTTGTCATACTGAATTTTAAACGCTGCATTTGGTAAAAAGTTATAGCGCAAGCCATAGCCAAGTACATAGTGCTCTTCTAAATCCTCAGTAGGTGTTGCACCTTTGGTTCGTTCATGGTCAGCTTTTGAATACGATATATAAGGCTGGTAGTCACCCCAGTTGTATACCAATGAAAGCAGATAGGTCGGAAACTCAGTCCCAACATTATCATCATAATCTACCATATTGATATCAAAGAGTAAGGTGAACTTATCAAGAGAAATGTTACCGCCTAACCCCATAAATGTTTGCGAGAAAGGCGAATAAGGGTCAATGCTACCGTCTTGTTGAATGGTTTCTCTATCACGGTCGTTTGTAAAATACACGAAACGCAAGTCAAAATTGTCGCCCGAGATATTCCAGTTCATACCAGTGATATCGGTCCAAAACTCATTAACTGTACGGGCATTACCGCCATATAGCTTGTTATAGTAGATCATCTCAACGTTATCATCTGAGTATTCATTACCATAAAAGAAGGTTAATGTGTTTGAAAATCCGCCCATTTCAAAGTCATACATTGCACTTATGCCATTGAACTGGGTAACTTGCCACCAGTATAAATTTGATGGTGGACGCATCCAAGGATAAGCGTAACCGACTTCAGAAAACTCTGAAAAATAGTACATAGGTATATTACGACGGCCAGCCATGATTCTGAGATGCTCTGTCGCTTGATAGGTTACATAATACCAATCAAATTCAGGTTCAAAGTCATCAACGCCTTTTGCTACAAGCTGGGCAGTAGCTGAAAAGTTGTCAGCTAAGTCGATAACCGCTTGCACAGCAAACATTGATTCAGCTTTAAAGGTTAAGTCGTTCTTATATTGTCCAACATCATAAAAGTCAGCAGTGAAGACCTCATCGCGCGTTTGCCCAGGCTTTAATGGGTCGTCAACAGTGCCTAGTGTTTTACCAGCAATGATTGAACCGTAGCCACTGATCTGAACATCTGCGAGCGCACATGTTGACATCAGCATCGCAATGGAGGAAGTAACAGTTAATAAGCTTTTCATATTTATACCCCTACTTAAAATGTTGCTACGACTTTAACTGCATCGGTGGCAGCACCGGCGTCGACGTAACCAATGGCATCTGGATTGGAAGATACAGCCGAAATAATATCACTTGCTGAGTCCATCTCTTGAGGAGGGGTGCCTTTACCCGTAAACAGGATTTTTGACCAGTAAGCTTTCACTTGGCTGCTCGACTTACCTATGACTTTGGTATTGAACTCATCAGTTACTGGGTCCCCAGAACTCGAGCTGATCAGAATTGCCGCTCTGCCATTTGAGAATGACTTAGCTTTACCCAAGAAGATTTTCTTAATTGTTTCTTGGTCGAAGGTGGAGGTATTGCTTGGGTGAACAACGATTGCTACTTCAGCAAATGCACTTGAAACATTAAGTAAACTAAAAGCGGAAACTGCCAGAACAACTTTCCACGTTACTTTTTTTACAGGCCATAACATAGCGAGTTCCTTATGTGAGTTACAAAGAGTTTAAAAATTATGTTGGATAACAAAATTAAAAATAGCCCTTGCGTAAGTTAATGCAAGTATTTGTAGTGAAAATGTAAATTGAGTTTTTGATGTGTCAGTAAGTTTCACATGAAAGCGAGTTGAGTTTGAATTGCTATAAATTCACCAAACCATTACCTAAAACGGGGATTTTTGCTCGCGTACGCCAATTTTTCATAGTATTGGATCGTTGAAGGGCTTAAGTGAAATTACGCCATAAGAGAGGTTAATAACTAGCCTTCCATTGTAAAAATATGGATAGTTGTTAGCGGCGCTAGCTGAACATTTTACCTAGATGTAAATAGTCTATTAAATGAACAAAAAAGAAAGCGTTTATCATTTACAAAGGAAAAGTTGATTATATAATGCGCGCAAATTCGTTCAAATTGGGTATATTATGTTTAAGTCACTATCACTAATTGTTGCACTTTCTACGGTTACTTCAGTATCAGCTCAGGTAGAATACACGCCTGTAAATGCATCTGCTGAGTCAAAAGTTTGTGTAATTGCAGCCCAACAAGGACTTAGCGCTGCTCGTACGGAAGCACAGAAACACGGTATTTTTATCTCTCGTTTTTCACAGACTTTAGTTTGTAACGGTAAAGACGTTCGTGAGATTGCTAAGCAAGCAGATCAGAGCATCAACACATTAGTGGAAAATAAAGTTGCACTTATTGCTAAAACATTGTCTGCAGAAACTGAATTATGCATCAAAGCAGCAAAAGATGGTGTTGCAAGCATTGCGTTACACGGCCATAAAGCACGTAGCCTGCGTTGTAATGACATGCCAGTTAAAGAGTTTGTTAAGCAGTACGGCAAGACAGCTATTTAATTCTGTTGACAACAGTATGTATCTAATCTGCGGTTATGGCTCTATAAAAGCACCTGTAGCCGCTTGGAAAAAAGCCGAGTCATGTTTTATGACTCGGCTTTTTGTTTCATTCACTGGCAAATAACCGTTTATGTGTTCTACGGGCATGTTCATCGGTCATACCACTAAGATAATCGGCTAAAACGCGCATCTGCATTTGTTCTGATTGTGCAAGTTGATATTGCTCTTGGGTTGTGTAGGGCAATAACCTCATAGGATCACTCGCCAATGCACGAAACAAGTCAATAAGTAAATTTTGCCCGCTAAACTCAATTTGCTGCATTTTAGGTTCTCTGATCAAACGCTCAAACACAAATATTTTCAAGATGTCCAATATGTCTGAAAACTCTTCGTCTAAGGTGACACTGTATTTCAACAAAGGAGATTCAAAATCTGGATTTTGGACTGATAGAGCACTGTTAACTATAAATAAATTAACTAATTCACCAATAGCATCTTTTCTTAAAGCTTCATCTCGTGAAAATAGTCTCTCACTTATCTTATCTAGATTTGCATCTAGCCAGGGCGAGTTCAAAGCAGCCAATTTGGGCTGAGCATAGAGCGTCCAGTCGGAATAGGTCAATGTGTCTGTTGCGATGGCATCTTCCAAATCGTGAACGGCATAGGCGATATCGTCAGCAAGCTCCATGATGGCGCAATCAAGAGACTTAAATTGCGTTTTACAGCGGTACTGATCGATGACTTGATGTTGTTGCAGCAACTTTTGATCTTGCTCTGAAAATGGCGAGATTATCCAATCAAATACGTCTTTATCACAGTGATACACCCCTTTTGCTGGTAACCAGTCATTTGCTTTAATAAAGCGTTGCTTACTATCGTGCGTAGGCTTGTTGAACCATAATGTGTCAATGATCGCAGGGTATTTCACAAACCCAAGTAACGTTCTACGAGTTAGATTCATGCCAAACCCTTTACTGTAAGGCTCTAGCTTAGATACGATTCTTAGTGTTTGCGCGTTACCTTCAAAGCCTCCGTGATCTCTCATCAAGTAATTTAACGCAGTTTCGCCGCCATGGCCGAATGGCGGATGGCCAATGTCGTGGGCCAAACATAAGGTTTCAATTAAGCTTGTAGAAGGAAAATGTTCAAATTCAGGATTTTCAATTTTCAAATGCAGTAGCAAACCACTTCCGATCTGCGACACTTCTAAAGAATGAGTCAGGCGCGTACGATAAAAATCGTTCACTCCGATAGCCATGATCTGCGTTTTTGCCTGCAAACGTCTAAATGCTGCGGCGTGAATAATTCGCGAGCGGTCAACTTGCCAAGGAGAGCGGTTGTCATTTGGACGATGTTTATGTTGCTGAGATAATCGTTGTTGCCAAACTGTTTGCATAGATGCTCCGTATTACAATACTCAATAGGCTATACTTTTACATGATAAGTGAACAGAAATTCGCGTTTAATTATTAGTTTAAGTATAATTCGGCGTTGATTTATACGTTTTAAAAATAGCTATGTGCTTGTATACCGATACTAGCAAGCTGGTTAGGTAACTTACAGTCTAAATAATGGAATTGGCTGGCACATTAGCAAAGAGGACAGACATGCAAGTCAGAATTATTAAATTATTGATAGCTTTAGTGTCTATTTGGGCGCTGAGTTATCCTTTTATTTATCCAACAAGTTCATTGCAAACGGCAAACGAAAAGTCGCCGACAAAGCAACCTGCCAAACCAAAGGTAGTTGAGAAGCCGTTACACAATGTGAATCTTCCTAACTTTGCGGCGATTAGGGATGTAAAAGAGAAGAAAAAACGTTTTTTTGATTTTATAAAACCTCATGTTATCGCAGAAAATAAGCTGATTAAACAACAAAGGGCAACCGTAGAGATTGCCCTTATGATGCTCCAAGCTGATGAGCCTTTAACGAAAGCTCAGCTCAAAAAGCTACGCACCATATTTGATTATTATCGTTTAGATAGTTCGGAAATATCAGTAGTATCTTTACAAAATGCCTTACAACACGTTGACATCATTCCAAAAGAACTTGCGCTTATGCAAGCTGCAAATGAATCCGCATGGGGCACATCTCGTTTTGCGCGTATCGGACTGAATTTTTTCGGGCAGTGGTGCTACAAGAAAGGTTGTGGGATGGTTCCAAAACAAAGAGATGATGAGGCTGCACACGAAGTTGCTGCTTTTCAATCTGTACGTGACGCCGTTAAATCGTATTTTAGAAATATCAACACCCATGATGCTTACAGCGAGCTCAGAGCAATGCGCGCTCAGCTGAGAGCGCAAAAGCTGCCGATTGAAGCCACTACTTTAACAGAAGGCCTTGTAGCATATTCTGAGCGCGGTGACGCTTATGTTGAAGAGTTAAACGATATGATCCGCCATAACAAGGATTACTTTGATGAATAAAAAGTGTGTAGTTATTGCCTTGGCATTGCTTGGCTGTATACACAATGTAAGCGCAAAGGAATTTGTGGTTTCATATGACGGCTTTTACGATAGGTTAAAAGTACTTGAAAAAGGCAACTTTGAGTTTGCTCGAGTTAACTTTTATGTGGTCGATATCGCGACGCTTGAGCCATGTAAAATCGCCAAAGGTGAAATTGTCACCGAAAAAAACAGTGCGCCGTTGACCTATACCCAAGATGCTCAGCTATTGTTACCATTTGACAAGCAGTTGGACCAAGATAAAGCGGTTGTGATTATTGAGCCACAGAATCCTAAACATGATTGCCAGCTTAAATTTCAAATTGAAGCCGAGCATTTTAGTGTAGAAAATCTAAATAAAGCAGATATATATCAACTGCATACTGAGTTCGAAGAGCTGTTAGAGGATTTATCAGGTTTTTTTGTCAGTAAATTGATGGGGTTTTTGTTGCCTGAGCAAAGGGGGGTCAAAGTCGAGTTTTCTAGTGACGTCAATTTTGCTGATACGCAAATCAAGTGTGATAATAATTACTGTAACTTCCTAGTCACTGATGATTGGGAAAACAGCAAGGACCGATTTGTTAGTTCACATGCTCACATTGCAATTGAACAAGTAGTTCCTTGGATCAGTAAATAACAGATATTGCTTTTTAAAGTAGTGGTTTTTTGCCACTACTTATCAACTCTTGATGATTTAACCTATATTTTTCATTTTAGATTCAAAATTATAGCCATTTCTGGCTACTGGCTTTTCATGAGAATTTGTCTACAAACTGAAAACAAGGGGTTGCATAACAACTAATAGCTACTGTTTATAATGAGACCTTGTATTGGTACAGCGTGCGTGTACCAGCATCTGGTTGACCAAATAACAAAGTATCTTGCCAAAACCCAATAACTTTGTTTTACCGTTGAGCTTTTTGCTTATTCGCATGGTATCAATGCGACTAAATAGTAGATTGAGCTAGTTCAGCACGAAAAAAATCCGTATAATTGCCGCCCTCTAATTTCCATTGAAAAGTAGTCATTGCGATTGACGATATGAGTAGCAAAATGAGTCAAACAGATACACGAAAAGAAGTTTTTGAATTAAATAAATTACAAAAACGACTGAGAAGGCAAGTGGGTAACGCCATTACCGATTATGGAATGGTTGAGCAAGGCGATGTGGTCATGGCTTGTATCAGTGGCGGTAAAGACTCATTCGCAATGCTAGATATTCTATTACAATTGCAAAAGGTGGCACCTATTTCATTTGAAGTAGTCGCGGTTAACTTAGATCAGAAGCAACCGGGTTTTCCAGAGCATATTTTGCCTGAGTACTTCGAGTCGTTAGAGATCCCTTATTACATTGTTGATAAAGATACGTACTCCGTTGTAAAACAAAAGATACCTGAAGGGAAAACAACGTGTGGCCTATGTTCGCGACTTCGCCGTGGTACGTTGTACTCATTTGCTGAAAAAATCGGCGCGACGAAGATTGCTCTGGGGCATCATATGGACGACATGGTTGAAACATTATTTTTGAATATGTTCCATGGCGCGAGATTGAAAGGTATGCCACCAAAATTGCGCTCTGACGATGGCCGCAATGTGGTTATACGCCCTTTAACATATTGTCGAGAAAACGACTTAATTCGTTATGCAGAACATAAGGAATTTCCAATTATTCCATGTAACTTGTGTGGTTCGCAAGAAAACCTACAACGTCAAAACATTAAAGCAATGTTGGTGGAGTGGGATATGAAGACGCCTGGTCGCGTTGAGAATATATTCAAAGCAATGCAAAATGTTAGCCCAAGTCAATTGGCGGATAAAGCGCTGTTTGATTTTGAAAATCTACCGTTAGATAGAAGTGAAGATCGTCAAGAGTACGAATTTAGCGAAGCTGTGGTGTCTTCAACGAATATTGATGAGTCATTGTTTATTGATGTGACAAACATCTAGCAAGATCAAATAGAAAAAATCGCCACTATGAATGAATTATAATGGCGATTTGTCCTAGGTTAATAAGCCCGTTACTTTTTGAACATATTTGGCAAGTCACCAAAATTTGCAAGAGTACGGAAAATTTGCCGTAAAGTTTGCTGTTCAACGCCAAGCCAAGCGCCTAAACTGGCGGCATATTGCTCTACCGACATGGTTGGGATCAATCGGCCATGGCCAGCATCTAAGGTATGATCTAAAACAGGTTCGGGAATATCTCCAAAAATAGTGCCACCATTTATCGCGCCACCCATAATGAAGTGGTGGCCCCCCCAACCATGATCAGTACCATCACCATTAACAACCAGTGTTCTTCCAAAGTCTGACGCGGTAAATAAAGTTACGCTATCCGATAGCCCCAGTTTTTGCATTGCTTGGTCAAATACACTTATAGACTCATCCATCGTTTGTTGAAGCTGAGGTAAAGAATTGGCTTGATCTGAGTGCGTATCAAAGCCGCCCATCGCAACAAAAAACACTTGTCTTTTTTCGTTCAACTGCTCTCTAATGGCAATTGCTTTACTGACCGTTTCAAGCTGCTTTCCTAAATCAGAATTGCCAAAAGACGGTAGGGTAATTTGCGTGTTTTCCATCGCAGCATTGAACTTTTGATTAGCGTCAAAAGCGCTATTCATCTGACTGGCGACATCTTGTTCAATGAAATGAGTGCCTTGATTAGTAATGGCACTAAAATGTTGTTTTAACAGGTTTGACTCATCAAACTCTTCAAAAATCTCAATGTTAGCTGCGCGACCATTACTGACATGATAAGGCGTTGTTTTATCGCCAGCAATTAACAAGCCCGATCCTGCGGTAGTAATTGCGCTAAAGGTGTTTGGCATGTGCGTACCTTGCGCAATTAATGCATCGTTAAGCTTGCCCGCCCAACCAAATTGGGCCCCTTCAGTTTGACCTGCCAGCCAAATAGATTGCTGGTCGTTATGAGAGAACAATCTTAAAGGTAGTTTGGCACTCTCCTGTTTGAAGGTAGTCGCATTGGTTGGTTCAATCAAAGGACCCACGTTGCCGACGACCGAGAGCCTGCCTTGTTGATATAATTTAGCCATGTTTGACATTTCAGGTGGCAGTGCAAATTGTCGATAGAGCTGGACCCCATTGGTTGGACACATAAGCTAACTTTTTAAGTGGTTGATCCAGTCATGCCGCGTATCTTTGCTTACCGAAGTAAACTTCATCAGGTGTTAGTTCGTTTAGCCCTTG